>JBGCCY010000017.1:0-53652 GCA_045104975.1 Saprospiraceae bacterium | reverse complement strand
GTTACACTAATTTTTTTTTTTTTTGTTTTTTATGATTCTATATGATGATTATGATTTCTCCCACAAAACAGTTGGGATAAGATCATATCAATTTTAAAAATCTGTGGCAAAAATCAAAACTCCAAAAAGATTATAAATTTACTTTTTCCGGATGAAAATAAGCGCTAATTTTTGTAAATTAGCTTGTCCTAATTTTTAACCAAAACCCTTCCCTATGGAAAAAGTAATTACCCTTCCTTTTCTTACATTAAAAAATGTACTCCTTTTAATTTTATTGGTTTATGTCAATAGCATTTTTGCGCAAAGTATTCAGCCTGAAGAAAAGCAAACACTCTTTCAACATTTGAATGAAGTTAATCAAGAATGGTCGAAGCAAAATGTTTCTTTAGAGATTTTGGAAAATGAAATTTCATTTCCTTCTGATCAATTTAGAATTCAAATACACTTGTTTTTGGTGGAGCAAATTTTACGGGAACGTATTGTTACAAAATTGACCTCTAATCAAATTTCTAATCGAAATCACTTCCTAGATATTCTGAAAAAATATGCAGCAAGTGGTGTCTTTCCAAAAAATATATATCATCAAAATCGTCAACCTTATTTTGTTGATCATTTAGAGACTGCTTGTGCGGTTGGACATTTGATTCAAAAAAGTGGAGCGACAGATTTGGTAGAAAAAATAAAAAGGGAAAACAACTTTGCTTACCTCGCAGAATTAGAAATGGAATTTCCTGAAATAAATTCTTGGGCAAATGAAAATGGATTTACCACAGAAGAGTTAGCATGGATTCAACCAGGTTATCCACCTGCTGACCAATCCTATTCAGAAGTAGGAAATGGAGGAGGAGTGGAAGGGAAAATTAATGTGATGAAAACGAGTGGGAATGGAGATCTTCTCATTTTGGCAGGTGACTTTTTAGAGGTGGATGGAATTGCAGCGAATAGCATTATCGCATGGGATGGCGAAAATTGGCAGACGTTTGGAGATGGAGTGGATGGAGTGATTCATACTATTACAACCCATTCAGAAGGAAAATTTTACATAGGTGGAGATTTTATTTTGAATGGAGATGAGGCATTTTCAAATATCGCATTTTGGAATGGGACATCTTGGGAAGGATTACAAAAAGGAGAAATGAATGGAGTTGTGTACAGTTTATTATTCAAAAATGATGAATTAATTGCAGGCGGTGATTTTCAAAATATAGATAATCACTCTTTCAAGTATTTAGCAAAATTACCAATTGCTCCAAATTCAGATTGGAATAATTATGCGAAAAAATATAATTCTAACACTTCTTCCTATGATTATATTTTAGATGCATTTGCAGTAAATGGACCAGTTCGAAGTTTGGTCAATAAAAATGAACACCTAATTATAGGAGGAAAATATACAGAAACTGCCCCTGATATTTCAGATGTAAATGTAAATAGTATGAGCACAAAAAATATTTCCTATTGGTATAATAATAATTGGACTATTGGATTTGATGATGCTTTAGAATCAATTGAGAATGTGTTTTTTGGAAGTGATGGTAAAGTTTATATTTCAGGAAGTTTAGAGTATGAAAATGATTTGGGCATTTTACAAGGAGGAGGTTTTTCTTATGAAATGTTTGAACAACTAGATGCTGCTGATGGTGAAAACCGGTTTCATGGTTTCGTAGAACACAACGAAGCAATTTATGCCTTTGGTGATGTTGCACCTTATATTGCATTGATTTCGTCCGTAGGTTTTATTCAAGTTGGAGGAGATTTTAATTCTCAGGGACAATGGGAAGGATTAGGTGCTCAATTTAATAAATCAGTTCGAGCTGCCGAAGTGTTTCAGGAAGAGATTTATTTTGCTGGTGACTTTACGTCTATTTTATCTTCTCTCACAAATTCAGAATTTAATGGACTGGCAAAATCTCCCTTTACAGGTGAATCAAGTTCAGTTGAAGAAGGCGTATTTGAGAAAAATAAAATTCAGATTTTTAATGTCGAGAATCAATTGAATATTCGGTATGAAAATTTAGGAAAAAATGCCACTTTGAATTTATATAATCTGCAAGGTCAGATTTTAAAATCAATTAATTTACCTCAAGGTAGTCAAGAGTTGGAAGTAGGATTATCAAGTTGGTCAGGTGGAATGTACGTTTACCAAGTGGTGAATGAAGAGGGAAAGCAGGCAGGTAAATTTCATGTAAATTAAAAGTTGATGTTAGCGTATTATTCACAAGGTGATTTTAAGTCACCTTGTGAATATTGAGATAATTTATATTTTAAATGAAAAAAAATAACCGGTTCCTTCTACTTTTACTTTCCCTTCTTTTTCCTCTTTTTTTATTTTCTCAGAATGAGAACTCTGAAGATTTTTTTCACAAAAAAAGATTTAATGCTGGAATAATAGCAGGGCTGAATTCTTCGGATTTAGGAGGAGAAGGGTTAGATAGTTATATTGGGTGGAATGCTGGAGCTATTGGAATTGCTAGTGTAACAAAACATTTACATGTTTCTTTAGAATTACTTTGGAGTCAAAATGGAGATTATTTGAAAGCAGACTTTTTTCCAGATTTGAATTATTCTAAAGTGAAATTGAATTTTATTGAGGTGCCAGTTCAACTCAATTATCAACTTTCCCAAAGTGATGAATGGAGTGATCGAAAAGGATGGTTGCGAGCAGGTTTTACATTTGCACAACTTTTAGATTATAAAATTGAAGCAGAGAATATTGATGTTTCCAATCAAATTATTTGGAAAAAAGAACATTCTTTTTTAGTGAATTTTGGCGGAACATTTTTTCTAAATAATAACTGGGGAATTGATATTAGAATGAGTTTTCCTACCCATTCAAAAGATTTAATTCCTACCTTTGCTTTCCGAGGAATTTATCTTTTGTAAGAGAAAGTTAAACAGAAAAAAATGCTTCCCCCGTCTTAAAAATCACAAAAAAATCCAACTTAATGAGGTTTTAATTGTTAGACTATTAACGATTTCAAAATCCATAAATATGTTCGTATGAAAAAGCAAAGAGTCATCGTTTGGTTTCGCCAAGATTTAAGATTACATGATAATGAATCTCTTTTGCATGCTTTGAGGAGTGGGGTAGAAGTGGTTCCTGTTTTTATTTTTGATGAAAGAGTATTTAACGGAGAAACGAAGTTTGGTTTTAAAAAGACAGATAGACATCGGGCTCAATTTATCATCGAAAGCGTAGAAGATTTACGTAACTCATTGAAAAAATTGGGGAGTAATTTGATCGTTAGAGTTGGAAAACCTGAAGAGGAAATTTTCAATATTGCGCAAGAAATAAAATCGTCATGGGTATTTTGTAACCGAGAAAGGACGCAAGAAGAAGTTACTGTTCAGGATGCTTTAGAAAAAAAATTATGGTCGATTGGTCAAGAGATTATTTTTTCGAGAGGAAAAATGTTGTATTACACAGGAGACCTTCCATTTCCAGTTCCACATTGTCCAGACAATTTCAGTAGTTTTAGAAAAGAGGTCGAACGGTTTGTGAAAATTAGAGAACCTTTAGCTGCACCTACAGAGCAATTTGAACCATTAACTTTTGAAATCGAAATTGGTGAAATACCAACAGTTACAGATTTTGGTCATGAGAAAAAGGAGATTGATGAACGTGCTTCGTTTGAATTTAAGGGAGGAGAAACAGCTGCGCTAAAAAGGATGGAAGACTATTTTTGGAATACGGATGCCATTGCTACTTATAAAAAAACTCGGAATGAATTATTAGGTGCTAATTACTCTTCCAAATTTTCTGCATGGTTGGCGCAAGGTTGTCTTTCTCCAAAATTAATTTTTTGGGAGCTACAAAGATACGAGGCAGAGCGCACTAAAAATGATTCGACTTATTGGATGTTTTTTGAATTAATGTGGCGAGATTTTTTTCGATTTATGGGAAAAAAGCATGAGAATAAAATTTTTCAAAAAGGAGGAACGAAAGAAGAGATTGATTCTGTTTGGGAAAATAATTATGATTTATTACAGCTTTGGATAGAAGGTAGGACTGGGGTGCCATTCATTGATGCCAATATGCGTGAGTTAGCGTCAACTGGTTTTATGTCTAACCGAGGAAGACAAAATGTAGCGAGTTTTTTAGTAAAAGATTTAAAGGTGAATTGGCAAATGGGAGCGGAGTATTTTGAATCTATGTTGATTGATTATGATTCATGTTCGAATTGGGGGAATTGGAATTATATTGCTGGTGTGGGAAGTGACCCAAGAGAGAATCGTTACTTTAATATTTTATCGCAAGCCAGAAGATATGACCCAGGAGGAGAATATGTAAAAAATTGGTTACCTGAACTTTCTGAACTGCCGGTGGAGAAAATACATCGACCAGATATTCTATCTGATGATGAACAAATTGATTTTCATTTGAAATTAGGTTTGGATTATCCCAAGGCGATGATTGCTACAGAAAAGTGGGCGTGATCCAAGAAAATAAATAAAAATTAAACCTTCCAGATTTGAAAAACCTGGAAGGTTTTTTTGTTTAGTAGCTAGTCAAAATCAAAGTATCAAATTCCATCAAGGTGGAAACTAAAGTTTTAATTTTCTGTTTTTCTTCTTCGATATCTCTGGGCGAAGGTTTCTTTTTCCATTGGACGGCAACTGAAGGAGGATCATTTTTATCAATAGGAAGGTAGCATTTGATGTCTTCCAAAGACTCAAAATTATTTAAAGCAATAGATTTGAGTTTATTAATTTTTTCATTTTCTGCCTTGGTCAGTACTTCTTGGTGATAAAGGTTTAAAGAATCAAGTCGATTACTAATTTTGGCAATATCAGTTCTCACACTCACAATTTCTTTATCACTTTCTGCTTCAATTCTATTGAGTTCCTCATTGCTCGGAGTAGTAAAAGTAACTATTGCATCATCCACTTTATATTTAGTTTTCAGTAGTTGATTGTAATCAATTTGTTGTTGTCTATCCAAATTTCCCATACAACTAATCCTTACTTCAAACTTTTGACTGGCAAAATTTTTAGTAATACTTTTAGTAATAACTCTGCTATCGTTAAGTTCTTGTTGAATAAACGTTTCTATTTTTTCTAATTTATTATTGTCTTCAATAATTCTATAAGTTGTAAAAACACTCACACTCAAAAGCACAAAACTCGTGAAATATAAAATGAATTTAGATCGCTTTTCTTCCTTGGTTGATGCAAAAGATCTAGATGGAAAATCCATAAATCGGACAATAGAATAAGTTCCCAAGGCAACTAGCGTGGCGTTCAATACAAAAAGGAAAAATGAGTTGAACATAATATTGGCAAAGTCCAAATTGATATTTTCGGCTCCAATCAGATAACCAAAAAATTGTGCAATTCCATAGCCCGTAACACAGAGTGGAGGCATCAAAGCTGTTGCAATGGCGACACCCGGAATAGCGTTGGATTTATCTTTTCGAGAACTAGAAATAATTCCTGCCAATCCTCCAATCAAAGCAACCATGGCATCCAAAATAGTTGGACCTGTTCTACCTCTTATTTCATCAGTAAAACCTTTTCCTACCTCTAACCAACTTGTGATAGAAAAATATAAAGTACTCGTCACCAACGCAATTCCAATAGCAATCATTAAATGATAGGCAGAAACATTTAAAGTATTTCGATCATTGATTCCAATGCCCAAACCAATTCCTAAAATAGGAGACATCAAAGGAGAAATAAGCATGGCGCCGATAATTACAGCAGGTGAGTTTAAATCTAATCCAAGTGAAGCAATCAATATGGAACACATCAAAAGCCAAGCATTGGCTCCTTTCATTTCCTTATTACTTTTTATATTAATGATAGTTCCTTCTTTATCTAAACCATCCTTTAGATCCAAAAGATTATAGAAAAAATCCCAAATACTACTTAAAAATTCAGTAAAAGATTTAGAAGAATCAGTATTAGTTTGTTCCGACATCGTAAAATTATTATGTTTAATTTTCGTTGGTTTTAGGAGGCGTAAGATAATAAATTCACTTTCAAAAATGTGAATTATCCTTTATTTTTGCATCTCTTATATATTGAGTATTATAAAAATTATATTGAGTATTATAAAAATAAAATTACTATGAAATCATTTTTCAAAATCATTTTTGGTGCATTATTATTAGTTGGTGGATTTTTGTTAGGTAGTTCTTGGAAGGCAAAAGATACCACATTAATTCAACCAATGCCCATGCTAGAAAAAGAAAGTGTTGATGAAATCGCTAAACGTAAAGGGTTGAATGCTAGCGAGTTAGCAACCATAAAGTTATTTGAAGAATCTACTCCAAGTGTTGCATTTATAACCACGTCAAATGTTCGCAGAGATTATTGGTCTCAAAATGTAACTGAAATTCCTAGAGGAACGGGATCTGGTTTTGTCTGGGATGAAGACGGGCATGTCATTACTAATTTTCATGTGATTCAAGGGGCAGATCGAGCGCAAGTTACTTTAGCAGACCAGACCACTTGGGCAGCAACCTTAGTAGGTTATGCACCAGAAAAAGATTTAGCTGTTTTGAAAATAGATGCACCTGATAATTTATTAAGACCGATACCAGTTGGTTCATCTGATGATTTATTAGTTGGACAATCTGTCTATGCGATTGGAAATCCTTTTGGGTTTGATCAAACCTTGACCACAGGAGTGATTAGTGCTTTGGGGCGAGAAATAAATGGAGTGGATGGATCAATAATTAAAGATGCGGTGCAAACAGATGCAGCAATTAATCCAGGGAATTCAGGCGGGCCATTGCTAGATTCAAGGGGAGAGTTGATTGGTGTCAATACGTCAATTTATAGTCCTTCGGGAGCTTATGCTGGAATTGGATTTTCCATTCCAGTAGATGCTGTCAAATGGGTAATTCCAGAATTAATTGAGCATGGAAAAATTTTAAGACCAACGATAGGAATTGAATTAGCACCTGAGCGAGCATTATCTCGGATGGGAATCAAAGGTGTATTAGTAATGAATGTAAATGAAAAAAGTGGCGCAGAAAAAGCTGGAATAAAACCAACGTATCGAGATCAATTTGGAAAAATTATATTAGGTGATGTGATTGTTGGAATTGACAAGTTCCCAATTAATTCTAGAAATGATTTAAGACTTATTTTGGAAAATTATAAACCAAATGATGAGATTAAAATTACTGTATTGAGAGATAATGAAAAAGTAACTTTGGACTTAATATTGGATGAGGCAAGATGATAATCAGGGAAGTTGTTTTCAGTAAGCAGTTTCGAGTTAGCATAATGCTTACTGAAAACTGCTTACTGAAAAACTTATAATTAAGCTTTTGGTGAAGTAATTTTTTTCTTTCCCTTCGTCTTAGCGGCTAATTGAAGTGCTTCGTAAGCATTGATCAAACCACCAGCTTGTCCCAAGCTTTTGAATGGAACTTTTTCATCATCAGTTCCAGGTTTGATTACTTGACCTGAAACAGGAACTGCACTTTTCATGATAATGTCTTTTACCTGTTCAGCAGTCAATGCTGGATAGTAAGATCTTAAGACTGCAGCAACACCTGCAACAACTGGTGAAGCCATAGAAGTTCCTTGTTGATTTTGGTAAGTACCATCAGGAGTGGTAGAATAAATTTGCATTCCAGGAGCAAAGATATCTACTTTATCAGCACCATAGTTAGAGAATGGAGCTGCGATTTTTTCTCCTTTTTCCCAAGAAGCTGCTCCTACTTCAATCCAGTTTTTTACATTTTTAACTTTATTCTTTCTTAGGAATCTCTTTTTTACATAAGAGTCATTCGGATAATTTTCAGTTGAGTCATTATCTTTTCCATCATTACCAGCAGCATGCACTAAAAGAACATCATTCTTTTCAGCATATTTTACAGCTTTGTCGACTGCTTTCTTATCCCATGCATGACCTTTTCCAAAACTCATATTGATAACACTTGCGCCATTATCAACTGCATAGATGATTGCATTGGCTACATCTTTATCTCTTTCATCACCATCAGCCAAGATTCTGATTGCCATAATTTGAACATTATTGGCAATACCTTTAATACCTAAGTTATTCGTTCTATCGGCTCCAATAATTCCAGCTACGTGAGTTCCATGCATAGGATCAGAAGCGATCACATCATTATTCCCATATCCTTTTTCATAAGAATCTGAATAATTGTCTCCAACGATTTTTCGAGAATCATAATCAGGGTTGTACATATATTCAGCTCTTCCACGATAGTGATCTCCTTCTTGACCAAAAATGTCAATGATTTCATCTACACTTTCTACCGCTAAACCTTGATCTTTGATATTTTGAAAAATAGCAAAACCTTGTTGTGCTTCAGCACTTAAATCTTCTGTTTTGATATTTTTTAAATTTTCATCAGTCAAAGGTTTACCTTTCATAGATTTTCCAAAAGCCTCTAATGCACTTATCACAAAAGGAGCATAGCTGTTAAATTCATCTAATTGTTTTTGAGCACTTTTTTGCTTCTTTTCTACTTCTTCTTTGTATGTTAAATATTTATCATACAATTTTTTGTCTTTTTTAGAAAGTTTATCTCGGTTAGCATTGTCAAATTTAGATTTGTACTTAGCATATAATCGAGTTACTTCTAATGTTTCGTGTTCAACGTTTTTACCGTTTTTATTTCCTAAAAAATTCCAACCATAAATATCATCAACATAACCGTTTTTGTCATCATCAATTCCGTTTCCAGCAATCTCACCTTTGTTAACCCACATAACATTTTTCAAATCTTCATGCTTCGCATCAACTCCACTATCAATTACTGCAACTATAACTCTTTGAGAAGCCTTTCCTTTTAATATGGTCTCATATGCTTTTTCAATACTTACTCCATTGTAATTATCTATTTTTGCATCCATTCGCCACCATCCTTGAGGAGCAGGGCTCTGAGCATTGATAGAAACAATACTTAGCATGAGAATGTAAAAAATGAGACTAATTCGTGTCAAATTCATATTTATTATTTTTTAAAAATGTAATTAGTTAATTTTGTGATCTAAACAAATGGGCATAAAATCCGTTAAAAAACGCACAATATAGGACTAATGTTATTAGATTTTAATTTTATATCCTCAAATTGTCTTTTTTAAAATATAATTTTTTCCAAAATTGATGGAATATTATGGGATAACAAAAAAATTAGTTCTTTTGTTAAAATAAAGACACCTTCAAATAAATAAAATTGCTTGAAGTTCTAAAAAGATTACTTTTTTCTATTTTTTGATTATAAACAATAACTGATCTTCAGTTTTCAAAAAGAAATTGCAAAAACCTTAACCACATCATGACAAAAAAGAACATAATTTTAACTCTAAGCCTTTTTCTTCTTCCATTTTTATCATTTGGCCAACATTCAGAGTTGGGAATAACTCTTGGAGTTTCAGCTTATCAAGGAGATTTGTCCCCTAGTAACAATCGACTAAATCCAGGCCAAATTAATCCAATGGTGGGAGTTTTTGGTAAATATAATTTCAATAGGTTCTTCGTAGCAAGAGCTGGATTTAATTACGCAATTCTTTCTGCTGAAGATTCAAAGTCAACTATAGAAACTTCAAAAGTTCGGAATCTAAGTTTTCGGTCTAATATTTTTGAAGGTAACTTAATGCTTGAGATAAACATTTTAGGTTACGAACCATATAACCTAGAGAAGCCATGGTCTCCGTATGTTTTTGCAGGTATTGCATTTTTTCACTACAACCCCAAAACAAAATATGACGGAGAATGGGTGGAACTTCAACCGCTTGGTACCGAAGGTCAAGGCCTTCCAGCCTATCCTGATCGAAAGCCGTACAATTTAAATAGTTTTGCCATTCCAATGGGAGGAGGAATAAAGTTTGCATTGAGTGACACTTGGAACCTTGGAGTAGAGGGAGGAATCAGAATGACCTTTACGGATTATCTTGATGATGTAAGTCAAACTTATGTAGAGGAATCTCTTTTGGTAGAAAAGAATCCACTTTCTGCCATATTGGCGAATCGATCAGGTGAGCCAATTAATGCTGGTACCGGTAGAGGAAATGATCAAGTATCTGATTGGTATGCATTTTTAGGAATCACCTTATCAAAAAATTTCTTAGATAATGGCCTTGTTGGAAGTAGAAGACGAGGAAGAAAAAGCAAAACAGGCTGTCCTACTTTTTAAAACAAACAGTTCAAAAAAATTATCAACATTTTTCTTTTTTTTTTGAAAAAATGATTTTTGAGAACGATTTTTGAATATCTAATGTCAGAATCCAATTACAATGGATTCTGGCATTTTTTATTTCCCCTCTTTTCCCCTCCACAATATCTTAGAACACTTCACTTATAAAAATCAGATAAGCCAATAGATAGGACTAATTATCCAATAAAATTGGTATTGCTGATTTCAAAAATAATTTATTTAAAATCAAATAGTTGACGATTTCGCCACGATGTGTTTTTGCAACAAAACCATAAATCACTAACATGAAAAATTTAATTAACATTATTGCATTTTGTTTTCTTTTACCTGTAGTTTCCAATTCTCAATATTTAGAAATTGGTGCAATCGGAGGATACTCAACCTATTCTGGTGATCTAAATCCAACCACGCAAAGAATAAGTCACGGAGAGTTCAGATACTCTATTGGTGGATTTATAAGATATAATCTCAACGATAATCTTACTGCTAAATTAGGAATTTCTGTAGGTCGACTTTCGGCAAGAGATTACGATTCTCAAGATCCTGGCCGTAAGGCAAGAAATCTTCAATTCAAATCTGTTTTCGTTGAATCGGCTCTTACTTTAGAATATAATATTTTAGGATATGATCCAATATTTATGACCAAAAGAATTAGTCCTTATGTTTTTGCTGGGGTAGGAGTGGTAAATTTTAACCCCAAAGCTTTGCATAATGGAGAGTGGGTAGAATTGCAGCCATTGCGAACCGAGGGGCAAGGACTTCCTGAATTTCCGGAAAGAAAGCCCTATAAAAAAGTAGCGATTGCATTTCCATTTGGATTCGGATTAAAAGTGGCTTTGACTGACAAGATTAATATTGGATTCGAAGCTGGTTTGAGGAAAACCACTACAGATTATTTAGATGATGTAAGTACTACTTATGTGAACGATGACATCATGAATGAAAGATATGGACAGGTCTCTGCTCAATTGGCTAATCCTTCAGGAACTCCAAGAGAAACAGGTGATATAAGAGGAAATGATGAACACAAAGATTGGTATGCAATCGGAGGGTTAACGATTTCTTATAACTTATCAAGTTCTAATAATTTCGGAAATCGAAGAAGAAAACCGATGGGATGTCCAACTTTTTAAATTAAATAAATGAAAAAATAATCAAGATACTTTTGATGATTATCATTATCATAGATAATGTTTTAAGCACCTATTTTTAAAATAGGTGCTTTTTTTTGTTTGGGTTTTATATATTATTTTTCAGGTCTGATTTATCTTCAAGTATTATTGTCAGTTTAGCAACTATTGAATTTCCCTTTTTCCTAAAATAGCTGTTTCTTTGTTTTTTTATAAAATATGCTTTTTTGATGTTCAACCTAATCTAATCTTTTGCCAAAATCAGCCAACGAAATACTAAAAGAATATTGGGGATTCGATGAATTTCGACCCATGCAGAATGAAATTATCCAATCAGTTTTGGATGGAAAAGATACGCTTGCTCTATTGCCAACTGGTGGTGGTAAATCTATCTGTTTTCAGGTTCCAGCTTTGATGCAAGAAGGAATCTGTATTGTTATTTCTCCTTTGATAGCTTTGATGAAAGATCAAGTTTATAATCTAAAAAAACGAGGTATTGAAGCAGTTGCCATTTATTCGGGGATGCACTACAAAGACATTGACCGTGCTTTTGATAATTGTATTTATGGAAAAATAAAATTTCTCTACCTTTCTCCTGAGCGTTTAGCTTCTGATTTGGCAAGGGCACGAATCGAACAAATGACTGTGAACTTATTGGCTGTAGATGAGGCACATTGTATTTCACAATGGGGATATGATTTTCGTCCGCCTTATTTGGAAATTGTCAATATCAGAGAATTAATGCCAAAAACTCCAGTCATGGCATTGACTGCAACAGCCACTTCGGAAGTAGTAAAAGATATCCAAGAACGATTAGAATTTAAAAAAGAGAATGTCTTTCAAAAAAGTTTTAGTCGTGGAAATTTGGCCTATGTCATTTTGCATGAGGAAGGAAAATTGACGAAGCTAAACGAAATTGTAAGAAATGTAGCTGGCTCTGGAATCATTTATGTGCGTAGTCGAAGGAAGACTAAAGAAATTGCCCAGCAATTGAAAAATAGAGGAGTGACTGCTGATTTTTATCACGCAGGATTGAGTACAGAAGTGCGAGGTCAGAAGCAAGAAGATTGGATCAATAACAAGATTCGAATCATGGTTTGTACCAATGCATTTGGAATGGGAATTGACAAACCTGATGTTCGATTAGTTGTTCATTTGGAGATTCCAGATTCATTGGAAGCTTATTTTCAAGAAGCAGGAAGAGCGGGGCGAGATGGGCAAAAATCCTATGCGGTTTTGCTCTATCATCAGTCGGATAAATCTAATTTAATTTATCAATATGAGCAAGCATATCCTTCGATGGATGAGATCAGAAAAACTTATCGAGCACTCGGAAATTATTATCAATTAGCGATAGGAGGAAGTGCTGCGGATAGCTTTGATTTTGACTTAGTTGAGTTAGTCAATAAGTTTAAATTACAAACGGTAACTACTTATAATTGCATGCGAATTTTGGAGCAGGAAGGATGGATCTCATTGACTGATGCGGTTTTCAATCCAGCGAGTGTTCGCATTCGAGTACGCAAAGATGAGTTATATGATTATCAATTAAGGAATAAAAAAGCTGATCGGATTTTAAAATTAATCTTGCGAAGTTATCATGGCGCATTCACAGATTTTGTAGGAATTCATTTGTCATGGATGGCGAAAAATCTACAGATGGATTACCAAGATTTAGAGCAGGTTTTGTTGAAAATGGCGGCGAATGGAATCATAGATTTTCGCCCAGAAAAAGATAAACCGCAACTTATTTTTTTACAAGAAAAGGTAGATCCGATTAATTTAACGATTGATTTTGAGCGGTTTAATTTCCGGAAAAAAAGGCATTTGGAACGATTGCAAAAAACGATTGCTTATGCTGAAAATACTATTTGTCGATCGCAACAATTATTATCTTATTTTGGGGAAAAAGATGCTGCGAAATGTGGTGTTTGTGATGTTTGTTTGGAACGCACAAAAGTTAATTTATCCAAAGATGATTTTGAAAGTTACAGAATTAAAATTATCAAACAATTAGAACGAGAGCCATTGACTATCAATGAGTTATGTGAGGCATTCTCTCCAAAGAAACATGCTCAGGTATTAAAAACTATAGAACTTCTGATCGATGAAGGCGACTTGGATAAAGTGGAAGATAAAATCGTTTGGAAGAAATGAAAAAAACAATAATTATCTTTACAGTCATCAATGATTTGACTTACGATCAAAGGATGATTCGGATTTGTAAAAGTCTTGTTAGAGATAATTATGAAGTCCTACTTGTTGGGCGAAAATTGACAAAATCTAAACCTCTCCAATCTCAACCTTTTCAGCAGAAACGACTCAACTGCTTTTTTCAAAAAGGGAAGTTTTTTTACCTCGAATATAATCTCCGTCTTTTATTTTTTTTATGGAAAAAAAAGTTTGATGCAGTCTGTGCAATTGATTTAGATACGATCCTTCCTGCCTTTTATATTAGTCAATGGAAGAGAAGGAAATTGGTTTATGATGCACATGAATTTTTTACGGAGGTGCCAGAAGTTATTGAAAGACCGTTAGTGAAAAAGGTTTGGGAATGGGTTGGAAGAAAAACTATTCCAACGTGTGCATATTGTTATACTGTAGGTTATTCTTTGGCGAAAGTATTGAAAGAAAAATATGGAACTCAATTCGAAGTCATTAGAAATATGCCATCAATTAATGTCTTGAAAGAGGAGGAATCATTTTTTCAGAAACCTATCATTTTATATCAAGGCGCACTTAATGTCGGACGAGGTTTGGAAGAAATATTGGAGGCGATGACCGAGATTAATGAGGCCGAATTATGGCTAGCAGGGGAAGGTGATTTATCTGATTTTTTAAGAAAAAAAACAAGACAATTACAAATTGAAAACAAGGTTAAATTCCTTGGTTTTTTACTACCTGAAGAATTGCGAAAAGTAACACCAAAGGCAACTATTGGAATTAATTTACTCAAGAACAATAGTTTAAATTATTATTATTCATTGGCAAATAAAACGTTTGATTTTGTGCAAGCAGAAGTTCCTGCGATTCACATGAATTTTCCAGAATATCAAAATTTGATAAAGGAAAAGGAGGTTGGGATTTTAATTAATGACTTGGAAAAAGAGACTATTGTTAGGGCTGTAAATATATTGTTACACGATGTTATTTTCTATAAAAAACTAAAAGGTAATTGTAAGGAAGCTCGAGAAGTTTGGACTTGGGAAAAAGAAGAAAAGAAGTTGTTGGAGTTTTACAAGAGGGTTTTTAGATAGGAAAAATTTCTGTGGGTTTTTGAGTGAGTTAGGTATCGAATCCCTTCGGAGGGACCCGATACTTTGTCTATTTAAAATGAAACTCATTATTCATCAGGGAAATTATAAATATCTTTTTGATAGTGATTATTCTTCTTCACATAAAAAACTCCTTCATATCCGATGTACTCTTCAAAAACATTAACTCCTTTTTCTCGGATCATCAAGTCATCAATATAAAGTGGTAAATCCAAAGTCAATGCTTTTCCAATGGTGATAACCCGAATTTCATTTTCTGGATAATCTACCTGAAAATCCATTTCCACCAAACTCCAATTCCCATCAATCACTTCCGAAAATTCAGGAAAAAAAGTGGTGTATTTAAATTCTCCAGTTGTCGGGTTTCGCTCTTCCACAATAAATCTAAACCAATCATTAAGTGCATCATTTTGACCATTAAAAAACCAAGCGGAAAGCACATAAGTTTTATTCTTAACAAATGTATTGGAATCAAATTTGGCTAATTCATTTTCTCCACGTTTTGTTTTTTCAAAAGCACCTTTACTATATCTCGCGAATTTACTAGTGGAATTACTGAAATTATTCTGATAGAAAAATGAGGTAGAATCAGAAGTAAGTATATTGTTATAAATTGGAGTAGAAGTATGAAATATTTCTTCCTTCATTCCTAAAGAAATTTTAAAATCTTCCAATTCACTCAATAGTTTGGTAGAATCCAAATCCAATAATTCTGCTCTTGATATTTCTCGAACTCGAAAATTCTTAGACCCAAATAGGATAGAACTTCGATTTTTTAGTTCTGTTTCGTAGTCAGTTAATTCATCACTTTCGATAATTAAAAATGGTTTATCAGAAGGTAAATCATTGATGATCAGTTTTTTATAAATATTAGGAGAAATGACCTGAACTATTTTTTTACTTTCTTCAATACTTGTTCTCCCAACATCAAAAGCTAAAAGTGGAAGTTGGGTTTGATAGGAAAAGATCTTAGATACTTCAGAGGAATGATCATGAATAGGGCGACTAAAATTTTCAGAACCACAATAATAAAATGGCAAAGGAATGATCGCTTGGTACCTTGATGGATCAATTTTTTCGAATGCTTCTTGGTAATCTTTTCCCAAATTCTCCTTTTCAAAAACATTGAGTTTAGTTGTGATTTTTTTTGACATCTCTAAGTGGTGAGCAAATCCTTCCACGAAGTAAAGTAATGGTATAATTGAAATTAATAACAGTACAATTACGGGTTTCCCTTTTTCCTTTAATTGCTCTAAATATTCCTGCAAAACATAAGTCACCGAAACCGTAGCAACGAAATAAAAAATCCATCCAAACCTCCCTGTCGTTCTAAAGTTTTTGATGAGCGGAATCCATTCCAATAAAATGGGGAATGCTTTAAACGGATAACCAAATGCAAAAATCAAACAAAGTAAACTTGCAGGAAAGGCAATTTTCAAATGATCATTTTGCATCCAACTTAATTTTGGATAAATCCTTTTTTGCTCCAAAGCCTTTTTTCCAAAATGAAAAATCAAAATCAACAAAATACTTGTCGTCAAAATTCCAACATAAGACCATGCTTCCCATTTTAAATGAATGTCAAAAAAGGAATCTAAAATTGGTTTGAGAGGAGCATGATGCGGAATAAAAATATCATCAGGTTCTGCATTGTACAATAAAAAACCTAAAGGATTTTCTGTTCGCCCGACATGAGTATCAGTCATTTTTACAAATCCCATAAAACCCATGAGTGGAAAAAAAACTTGAATAGAAAAATGTAAATAGTTTGTTATAATTCTCCAGTTTTTATTTTTTGAAAAATAAACTAGCCAAAATGCTCCTGAAAATAGCGCCGCAATTAATCCCAAATAACTATGAATAAAAAACCATCCTAAGTTGTTTAAAAAGAGTAGGGTAGTCCACTTTTTTTTGTGGTCAGATTTAAAGAATTTCATCATGAAATACCAAGTCATTGGGAAGCAATTCAAGTAGGCTAATGTGAGATGGTTATCGAATCTTCCGATTTGTGGAGCAAGAAAAGTTATTCCTATAGTTGCACAGACTGCTAACCATTTTTTTACGCCTAATTCATTGAAAATCAGGAAGATAAACATGGCACAGAACAAAATGGATAAAAGAATAGAAAGGTTGGTAATGCCTACGTTTTGGTTTTTGATGGCTGGGAAGATTTCCCCAATAACTTTGATCGAGTTTGAAATTAATAGACGATATTCGGAGTAAACAGTATGTTCTCCAAAGGGATAATTTGAACCTGTAAATTGGGTGTAGGAACTATCAAATTCAATATGCCAAGAAGTATTATAATAGGCTGTCAATCCGTCTCCCGTGGGAGCAAATAAATATTGATTAGGCGACAAAATGATTTTTCCATAAAAGAAAAAAATCAAACAACTCGTCAACACAATCGTTAATAAAAAATATTTTTTGGAAGCACTCATTAGACTTAATTCGTTTTACGTTGAACGTTAGACGTTTTACGGGTGCCTATACCGTTTCATTTAGAATAAAATCTATTATGATGAAAGGTTCCGAATACTACTTTCAATATTTTTGTAATTGATAAAAACAAAGACACCTGCAAAAAGTAAACCTGCCACAATAACGGCAGGATGAACAAATCCAAGTTCCATTCCTTGTTTGGTGAAAAAGCTGATAATGAAAAATCGAATGATTCCATAAAATAGGACAGTCAATATCATCACCATTCCAAATAAGGATAGTAGATGTTTTTTCAAAACTTGGCCAATTTGATTTTGCTTGTAACCTAGTTGAAGCATTAAACTAATATCACCGCTGGATTTGGAAACCATGAGTTGGAAGTTTAAAACAAAAACCAAAACAGAAAGCAATACAATTAAAAAACCAATCACCGCAACTGCTGAAATCAACGTCCGAATTAAAGCTGCGGTTTCGCCACCGATCAATCTTCCAGAACTTAACTCGTAGCCATTTTCGCTCATAAAACTTCTAAAAGTATCAGAGAAAGGATTGTCTGCCAAAACGATTAACCTGGAAGAACCTTTAGGTTCGTAATCTTGAAAATTCTGATTAGAATAATCCATAAAACTTTGAGGTACAATGATGGAATTAATTCGATCACTAAAACCAACAATTCTACCTTTGAAGTTTTTACTTTTTCCTTGTCCTCTAATATTTACATCTAGAGAAACTTCTTGAATACTTTCAAAAGGAATTTTAGGAAGTCCTTGACTTGCAGCGAATCCAAAATTATATAAAGCCAAATAATCTCGTGCCACCACCACAGGGATAATTACGTCACCTTCTGACCATTTGAAATCAGCACTTTGGACATCAACAAATTCATCAGGAACACTTTCGAAAAATAAATCTGTACGGAAATTTAGCATCGCACTTCCTGCGCTTACTCGATAATTACTAGCTGAAAATTGACCAACCTTTTTTACAAATGATTGATTTTCAATGTTTTGTATTTCTTCAGGAGTGAATTTTGCTTTTGCTCCAAAGGAACTTACTTCTTTGTTGATGATCACAAATTGATCCTCACTTTCAGTCAAATCTTTTAAATCCATATAAAATTGAATGGACAGTAAAAGTAACAATAAACCCATAAATGAACCAATCACCGCACCGACGATTTGCCAGATGTTATTGTTTTGCCAAAGGAGTTTGTTGAGAATTTTCATGGAACAAATATATAAATTTTGGTATAATATTTAGCGTGTTTACTTGGTTATTGAGTTATTAGCTGATTGGGTGAATAACTTATCATTTCTTATGTCCAAGTACTTATTAACTCAATAACCTAATAACCAGTTATTTTCGTACTTTTCATTTTCTTTTATTAATAAAAACCTAAATATGAGATTCTTAATTTTTGCTTTAATGTTGACCTTTTTAAGTTGTGGTTCTGAAACAAAAACTACTGAAACTAATTCAACAGAAACCAACTCCATAAAAAATACAACTCCTGCTAAAGATTCAAAAACGGTGATTACACCTGCTCCAACTCCAAAAGGTCACACAGATGTAAATGCTAAATATAAAAAGACAGCTAAGAATTCCGAGTTTGCAGTTTTCAGAACGACCTCTGCTACTGATACGGAAATGGAATTTTATTTTAAAACCTTAGATGGAATTAGTCTTAAGTCAACTTACAAACATGAAGGTGGTCGTAAGGTGGTTGGATTTAATCAATTACTTGAATTTGCCAAATATATGGAAGGGCATCCAGGTGCGAATGGAGAAATGGCTGGGAAAATTTTTGAGTTGATTTATGATGAAAATAATGATATTGGAGAAGTGAGGTTGGCTGAATTGGCTGAATAAGATTGATTTTGACTTGGGAATCAAATGGTTGATTTTTGATAAAGTGTAATCAGAATATTGAAATTGTAAATTAATTTGATATATTTGCGTATATATTTTTAATGAAATTAAAGCTTTTATGTCAGAAACTATTTCTTATCAATATCAATCTCCTTCAACATTAGAGAAAGGAAAAAGCAATGATGAATTGTTTTTATCAAAATATAGCGAGGTGCAAGCGAAAGATGCACCTTGTTTTTTTTGGGGGAAATTGACCAATCCATATTTGACGGCTCGATGTCTGCTCACCTTATCCAACGTTGTAAAATCAAGTTTTAATCTATCTCCTTTTCAATTAGCACTTTTGAAAGATCCAATTGTGACTGCTGGAAATGAGAAGATTCGGTTCGAAGGATTTTCGCATTGTGCAGGAGTTTATGCAAGAGTAGATGTTTTGCCGAACGGCCATGATGGAGAGTTTTTGGAAAATGGAACGACCAATGTAGATTTTAACGAACCGATGTTGGCAGCTTTGGGAAATATTCGAAAGCAAGAAAAGGTGGTTTTATCAGTTGGGAAAAAAGAAGTTTCCTTGTCTAAAAATGGAGAAAAAATTGTGGAACGAAAAGTTCCGCTACCCAATAAATGGATCAAAGGATTGACCACCGTTCAATTATTTATGGCGGATAGTGAATTGAAAATGAAGTTCAATCGAATCCAAGCGATCCAACTTTTTAAAAGTATTCCCAAAGGAAAAATCAAAACGGATTACTATCTCATCCAGCGAGGAACTCGTCCTCAGTTTTCTCCGATCAAATCCACTCAAGGGATCTGTGTTGGCGGGCTTCATCGATTGCGATTGCTCGAACATTTAGTTCCTTTGGCGGATGCACTTCACGTTTTTTCTCATCATAAAAATCAATCAACAACTTGGCAATTATATTTTGGAAATCTTCGATTTTCGATGTCGCTTTCTCGTGATTTTTGGAGAGGCTTTTCAGGGGAAGGAGCGGCATTAGAATCCTTGATTGAAGATGTACCAGAGACTTTAATTACTCATTTTGATAAATTCAGTTTTGCCAATCAAACTTTCAATCCGACTTTGTTAGCCATAGAAAATGATTTGGATTTGAAAAAAATTGAGAACCTTTCAGGGCGACTTTCGGCGATGGGAATGCTTGGTTTTGATTTGGATGAAAATGAATTTTTCTATCGACGCTTGCCATTTAAACTGAATCGAATTTTGAGTCTAAATCCAAGATTGAAAAATGCGGAGAAATTAATTGCAGAAGGAAAAGTGAAAATTATTTCCAAAAGTGAAAATAGAGTGGAAGCAAATGTGGAAGGAAGCGGCGTCAAACATTTAGTCGTACTTGAAGGTGAACAGCAACGTTGCACCTGTACTTGGTACAGTCAAAATCAAGGGGAGCGTGGCATCTGCAAACATATTTTAGCCGTCAAAAAAATAATTGCTTAGAACTATTTTAACTCATCTTTTTTATGAAAACCCAAGAAGAATTTACTCAAATTATTGAAGCAGAAAATGTGGAGGCGATTATTCCTTTTTTGAAAAAAATGACAAAGGAAGATAAAAAAGAGTTGGTTCCATTTTTAAAAAAGGAAATCAATCGACTCACTCAATATATTCAGGAAGGAAATACTTGGAGTCAACTTGCAACTAAAGAACAAAAGACGATTCTGAAATATGCTGGTTATGTTTGTCTTAATCAAAAAGAATATAGTTCTAAATTTAGGTTTTTTGAAACTGATGTAATTGACGGGGTATTGGATTTTTATATTCCTAGTTGGTTGAGTGACTATGTGATCAGTTCGAATGAAGGGGAGGTTTTTTCTGAAATAACTTATTTATGGTTAATGGAAAAGATGGAGAAAGGTTTGGTGAAATATGATGAGTCATTGATTGTCAATTTATTATGTAAGTCAATTTATTACCAAAATGGAAAAGATCCAATCGTGAAAAACCGATTTAAATATCATTACCATCCTGAAAATTTAGAGAAATATCCAGCCACACTCCAGGAACACTTTTGGTTAATTTTCCAATATGAGACTAATATTTATTATTCCGATCGATGGATTAATTTTAATGATAAAAAAATAAAAGAAGATGCTAGTTGGAATAAAAATATAATAAGATTAATTCAAGAGCAAAAATTACCTCGCCAAAGAGTCCTCAAAGAATCAATCAATGCAACGACTCGCAACTTCAATCGCAACTTAATCAACTGGTACATTGATTTGTTTTTGCGACTAAATCCTACCATGGAAGAACTACTAAAAATGCAAGGTGATTTATTCCAAGCATTTAATTCCACTCAAACTAAATCTATCAATGAAGTTTTAAAGCTTTGTAAAAAATTGGTTTTGGAAAAAGGGTTTGACGATAAATCTTTTTTAGAAAATGTACCGATTTTAATTGCTTCCGAAACTAAATCAATCGTCAATTCTACGTTGATGATTTTGGAAAAATTAGGGAAAAGAGAATCTAAATTAAAAAGTGTAATTGCATTGTTATGTTGTGGCGCATTTTTACAAACTGATAAATCTATCCAACATCGAGCGAGTAAAATAATTGAAAAATATGGAAGTGTAGATGATGAAAAATTAGTTTCAGAATTGACTATGTACGAGAGTGAAATGATGTCAGAAGCGAAAGAAATGCTTCAAGGTTTTTTTCAAAGAATAAATTCAGAAAGTCTTACAGATAATTTTGAAGAGGATTTCGTAGTCGTAAAACCAATGTTGATTTCTGAGGAAAACAAAATTGAATTACCTAATAATTTTGATGATTTTGTTTTTTTAGTCAGTCAAGTTTTTGATGGAAATGCTTCTTGGCATTTTGATTTTTTACCCGCTGCAATTTTAAAATTTCATGATCAAATAAATAAGAACAATGTCGAAAAATTGTTGCCTGCTTTTCAGCGGGCACAAAAGTTGATTTTCAATTTTAACGTCAATAAAAGAGTTGGATTTTTAGAAAATTTATTGGCGCAATTTTTCTTGGAATATATGATTTGGATGATGGGACAATATCCAGAGTCTGAAGGTTTTCAAAAAATTATTAACCAAAGAAATAAAAAGGAAGAGAAGAAAAAACGAGATTGGGCGAGGTATGAATCTCCTACCATTTCTCTAGAATATTGGAATATTGGACAAAAAGAAGAATACTATTTTCCTTTTAAATTTTTGTTGGAAGCCGCGATGGAAAAGATGAAATCAAAAGATAATTTGCCACTTCTTTCCACTCCAACTCATCAACCATATTGGTTAAATCCTCAAACCTACATCAAAAGATTAAGTCAATATCAACAACAAAATAAGACACCTAACAGAGCAGATTGGCAAATGGCGATTTCTCGGCTAGCTCCTGAAAACAAAGAAGAAAATATTAAACTCGCCAAAGAAAAACTAAAAGGGGAGTGGCTAGATTTAATGCTTTTCATTTTACAAGAGTCCATTGTTCCGCCTAAAAAATCAGCGTACTTCAATGAATGGAAAATGGCAATTTATGCTAAATATCCATCTTTGGATTTGGAGCAATTGCAGACGCAATTTCCGACCTATCAGGTGAATAGAAAATGGTTGGGAGAATTTGATATCGATTTTGAGCAAGTCGAAATCCAGAAGTATTTTTACGATAGTAAAACTAAGCAGTATGGAGAGAAACCAGCTTTAGAAGCCCGACTTCTTATCAATGGAAAAGATAATTATATATATAGTCCAATCGAAGATAAGCCGAATAGTTCGGTGGAAAAATATCAAGAGAAAAATTTCTTTTTACTGCAATGGATTTATTTGGATAAGTCGAGATTTCTAGGTTATGCCAATGATATTTCTAGGTTGTTTTCACTTTCTCCAAAAAACTTGCAACCTATCCTTTCGCAAGTTGATATCAATAGTATGAGACATTCTACTTTTTGGGAAGAGGAGGATAAAAAACTAAAATTAATTTCTGCAAATGTATTGTTAGAAAATTGGATTGGTGGCGGAGAAATCGCTCATTTGTTTGTCGCAACGGGAATGGTTTGTAGTGATAAAACGATTCGTGAAATCTGTGCAGAAATCTGGATAAAGGGAGTTAATGAAAATTCAATTAACCATATTACCCTAGGTCAAATTATCGGGAAATTGGCAGCCATAGATTATTTTCCACTCAAACGAATGACGGATATGATGATGAGTTCGTTGATGAAAATTTCAGCGCAGCATCAGCATAAATTGGAAATATTGATAACGGAAATGTTAATACAACTTCCAGCTGAACCAATTAGAAATACCAAAAAGCTATTAGAAATTTATCAAGAAACTTTAAAATTAAATGGGGCAACTATTACTGATAATAGATTGATATCCCAATTGGAAAAATGGAAGACCAATGGTAGTTTGAAAAAAATAGTTGTTGCTTTGTTACAATAATAAAGTAACAACTATTTTTACCTAAACTCAACCTCTCGGAATAAAATTAAAGAATTCTGGTTCCACCAATAGGCCATATTTATTTCCATCTTTATACATTAAACTTCTCAAGTTAGTGACGGTTCCATTTCTTAATCTAATCGGATCAGGATTGTCTTTTAAGAAATCCATAAAGGTATTGATATCCGATCGATGACTAAAGAAGGAAGCAAATCTTCTAAATAATTTTGGGAAAATTACGACATCTCTCTGAATGGTTTCGACATTCCAAAGTTTAAATCCCATAGATCTGTCAATTGCCCAAATTCCTCTCCTGGATCTTCTGGAATATCTAGTTCTTTGGAAAAAAAGATCAACAGCAACTGGTTCTGTCGTCGTGTAAAAAGTAGGATAAACAATTCCTTCTTTGACCAAAATATAATTGATGGATTGCTTAAAAGGTAAATTGGCAGCTAAGATTTCAGCACCATCTTCCAGGTCAGCATCTGCTGGGAAAACATAACTGATTGGTCTTCCAAATACATCAATATGAGAAGTGGCGATATAACCTGGTGTACCATCATTAGCAGCAGTAATTTTAGTCACTAACAAATTATAATCGACCTCAGTAATGTTAATGAGTTCCAACATTCGTTCCAATGCAGCGATGGCAAAAGCATTTGGTTGACGGAGATCTGAATAGTGAGTTTCGAGCGCATCAATGGCTTCGATACGGAGTTGTTTTTTTACTTTCTTTTTGTCTTTGGTGGTTTTCCATTCCAAAAAATCCCAATGGTCACGATTGTCAGCAGCAAATCGAATGGAGTCTCCATCAGGAGAATAACCTCGAACATGAAATGTTCCTTTGATAATTTTGTAGGTATTCATTGGTTTTAAAGAGTTATTTGACCCATCAGAATTGATTAGTCTTGGTATAAAAATAACTATTTATTTTGGTAAAATGAAGGGGAGAATATTCTTATTGGATATATTAATTCCGAAAAAAGAAGATGTAGGTTACGTCTTTAATTAATTCTCCATGGTGGATTTAATCGATTCTCGCCTGCGAAATATAAAATCAATTGATTGTTATCTAAATCTTTTAGCCTCGCTTCTCGCCACAACCAACTTTTATCATTTGGCATTTCTTCCAATTCGATTCCTTTTTCTAACAATGCATTTACGTATTCGTCAAGATCTTGACATTCGAAGTAAACATAGACTCCGTCTCCTTTTGGCAACGCCTCAACTTGGTGAATAGAAAATGTAGCACCACCATCAGGACAAACAAACCTTGCATAATGAGGGAGTGATTTTACAATCAATTGTAATCCTAATTTTTCATAAAAAGGAATTGATCGAGTCAGATCTAAAGAAGGGATGGTAATTTGATTAAGATTCATTTTTTTATTCTAAAAGAATTGCAGAACAAATTATAAGCATCGAATTTCGAGCGTTTAACGTCAAACTTGCAATGAATATCGTCAGTTTTACTCTTCTATGATTTCATAATCAATTTGAAGTTTTCTCAATGCTCTAAAAGCAGAACTTGTATTCATTGACACTTCGATTTCAACTGTTGATCCATCTAATAAATACTCTGTGTATTCTCTTGCTAAAGAGTTGTCGACATCGTCTGCCACTTCTTCAAACATAGCAGTAATATTTCTTCGATCTGGGCGAGCTGCGTCGCATGAATTTAATTGTATTTTCATAATGTGTTTAATTTTAGGGCGTAAGATAAGCAACGAATTAAAAATAAACTTAGATTTTTAAAGGTTTCTTTTTTGAATGAATTTTTTTGAAAAAATATTTTTTAGCAAGTCCCATACATTTCAAAGGTATTATGTCATCATTCTTTTTTTTATTAAGTTTTAAAACAGAAATTGTCTTTAGAATAATTAAAGGAAAAATTTCTGCCTATTATGCAAAAAAAATATTTACTCATCTTATTTATTTTTGTCAGCCATTACGCAAATTCACAACAAACAGTTGGACTGTTTGTATATGATTCTCTTGCTTATGAAGGCTATACTCTATTTGCTCCTAAGAATGGAACGGTGACCTATTTAATTGATAACTGTGGCAGAGTAGTGAACACATAGCTAGGCGATGGTACCCCTGCAGCAGAGTCAGTTTATTTATTAGAAAATGGAAAGTTATTGAAAACTGGAGAAGCCAATGGTTCATTTAATCAAGGTGGAGTAGGAGGTAGAATTTCACTTTTTGGTTGGAATGGAGGATATAATTGGACCTATGAATATCTAAGTGAAGATTATCACCAACATCATGATGTTGAACCATTGCCAAACGGAAATATATTGGTAATTGCTTGGGAAAGAAAAACTAATGCTGAGGCAATTTTAGCAGGTCGTGATTCATCATTATCAAGTGGAGATGTATGGTCTGAAAAAGTTGTTGAACTTAAACCAATTGGAGGCAACGAGGCGGAGGTAGTTTGGGAGTGGCATTTTTGGGATCATTTAGTACAAGATTTTGATTCAACTAAAATGAATTATGGAATAGTAGCGGATCATCCAGAATTATTGAATATTAATTTTGGAGCAGAAGATCAAGATTGGATTCATTTTAATGGAATTGATTATAATGAGGAGTTAGATCAAATATTATTGACTTCTCGAAATATGAGTGAATTATATATTATCGATCACAGTACGACTACCAATGAAGCTGCGGTTCATTCGGGAGGGAATTCAGAAAAAGGTGGCGATATTTTATATAGGTGGGGGAATCCCCAAGTTTATCATCGGGGAACTGATTTTGATAAAAAATTATATGGACCACATAATGCTTCATGGATTCCAAAAGATTCACCTGATGAAAATAAGATTATGATTTTTAATAATGGTTACAATAAACCAGGATTAGATTATTCTAGTGTAGATGTGATTATACCAGCGTTGGACAATGATAATAATTATCCAATTTTCACAACTGAACCATTTAAACCTCTTGACTTCTTTTGGACTTACGAAGCTGACCCTGTCGAATCTCTTTCTTCCCCAACTCGTTCAGGAGCACAACGGTTGCCTAATGGAAATACTTTGATAGCGGAGAGTAAAGGTGGAAATATTTATGAAGTAACTTATGAGGGGGATCTTGTTTGGCACTACCGAATTCCAGTAGGGGCATTTGGAGTGGTGAGCCAAGGAGATCCTTTAGTTAAACCTGATCTTTTTCGAGCGACTAGATATGGAAAAGATTATGCTGCCTTTGATGGAAAAGACTTGACTCCAAGTGAACCAATTGAAATTTATCCATACCCTTCTGATTGTGAAATTTTTGGAACTACGGTTAGTACACGTAAAATACAGAAAATTAAAGGCATAGAAATCTTTGAAGTATCTAGCCGTGAGTATATTGTTATAAAAAATAAAACCACTGAAGAAATTGATATTGAAGTGGTTGATTTGATGGGTCGATGTATCGAGAAAAAAGTTTTTTCTTCGGAGGGAGAATTTCAAATATCTTCTTCGAATTGGGAAAATGGTTTTTACTTTATTCGGGTATACATTGAAGACACGAATGAGTTTCTTGTAAAAAAAATAGTTAAGTCTAGTTTTTAAAAAAAGATTTTTTTTTGTTAAAACTATTTGAGTTGGTTCAAGATAAAATTTAATAAAGGCCCATCAATCGTTTACCGTTTATCGAATAAAATTAAATGATGACTTAATTTTTACTTCTTAATTTTTCTATCTTCTCTTTTGCCTTCTCAATCGCATTGCAATGGATTTCATTTTTACTTTTGCAAGATTCTTCCAAAGTTAAAAGTAGTTTTTCGTAGACTTCAATATTTCTAGGTTCATAACTAATTGCCTGCCTATATAAAAAAACAGCTTTGTTAAATTCATTTTTTTTAAATGCTTCCTCCGCATCGAAAATCAATTGATTAGCTTCTGCTAATTTTTTTTTATTAATTTTTTCTTGTTTCAAAGCTTGAAATTCTTCCAATTTTTCATGCTTGATTTCTGGGGTAAATTTTGATTTAAAAAGAAAACCCAAAATGAAAAACAAAGGAATGGCAAAAAGCAAAACCAATTTTTTAAGTCTTGCACTTTCATCATATTCGTCTTCTGCTTTGATTAAATTATCATAATCTTCTTCATTTGGAATGATAGAATTGGGTTTTAGAAATTCATTTTTTCTTTTTTTTCTCATTTGCTTTTTTTTTAGGTGAAAAAGGTCTTAGTATAAAATCATAGAGTAATGTATTATTTAAAAATATTTACGAATAAAAACGAACACTTGCCAAATAATCGGTAAAATTTATAATCTAATTTAATATTTAATATCTTTTGTGAAATGATGTAAAAATAAATTGATTAAAATTTGGTCGAAAATTTAGAGTAGATATGGAAATATAAATAGATATTTGGGCATTATTTAATTTTTAAAAAAAACTAAAAATGAAAAAAGTAATAATTGTAGTCATTGCTTTATTGATGGCAAATTTAGGATTTAGCCAAACAAGTATTGGACTAAAAGCAGGTTTTACAAGTTCTGGAATTTCTAATTTAGAAGATAGCGAGTTTGCAGAATACAAAAGAGGAACTGGAATTTTAATTGGTTTGATTGGTGAGTTCGGTGTAAATGAAAATCTTTCTGTAGTGGCAGAATTAAATTTACAACAAAAAGGTAACAAATCAACTAGTGAATTTGATTTTTTTGGAATCAGTACTAATTCAGAAGTTAAATCAACTTTTAACTTTATTGAAGTTCCTGTTTTGTTGAGATTTACAACTGGAGAAGATTTAAGGTTTTATGGAAATGTTGGACCATATTTAGCATATGCGGTAGGTGGAAAAGTTAAGTCAGAAATAACTGTTGCTGGTGAAACTGAATCTGGTGATGGAAAAATTATGTTTGGAGATGAGCCTGAAAATTACATGGGTGATGATTTTTATGTTGATGATACATTTAACCGTTTAGATTTAGGAGTTTATGTTGGAGCTGGTGTCCAAGCACCAATGGGACCAGGTGCTTTAATTGTAGATGCACGATTTGGACTTAGTTTGACTGATTCTAATAATCTTGAGAATGAGCCAGATGGTTATGAGCCAAATAAATTTAATAACTTTACTATTTCAGTAGGATATATGATTCCTATCGGTGGTGAGTAATTAGATTTGCTTTTCGAAAAAAACACCCTTCAACTCAATTGAGTTGAAGGGTGTTTTTTTTGCTTTTAAAATTTAGTAAACAGTTTATTTACGTGAAGTAATCCAATTATTAATTTTGTTTTCCAAAACAGCCAATGGCACACAACCTGTTTCCAAAATTTGATTATGAAATTGTTGAATATCAAATTTTTCTCCTAAATCTTTTTCCGCTTTATTTCTTAATTCTCTAATTTTCAATTGACCAATTTTATAAGAAAGTGCTTGTCCTGGATTCGCCATGTACCGTTCGATTTCAGAAATAATTCCTTCCTCTGGTTCCGCTTCATTATCCAAAGAGTATTGAATGGCACGTTCTCTCGACCATCCTTTAGAATGAAGTCCAGTATCCACAACTAGTCGAATTGCTCGGTGCATTTCCATTCCTAACATCCCAAAATATTGGTAAGGATCGGTGTACAAACCTAACTCTTTTCCAAGTGACTCACAGTACAAAGCCCAACCTTCACCATATCCGCTATACCAAAGCGTTTTCCTGAATTTTGGTAAACCAGTATCTTCTTGGGTCAAAGAAATTTGGTAATGATGCCCAGGAATGGCTTCATGCAAAAACAAAGATTCGTCTGAGTAAGTATTATATTTTGTAGCATCAGGAATTGGAGTATAAAAGATTCCAGGCCGAGTTCCGTCAAGTGAACCAGGATTATATTCAGCACTTGCAGATTTCTCTCTAAACGCTTCTGTTCTTCGAACTTCAAAAGGAGTCTTTGGTTTGACATCAAATAGTTTCGCAATCTGCGGTTTCATGCGCTCATGAATTGCATTGAAATTATCAATCACTTCCTGCGGATTTTTGAAAGGCATCAGTTCTTTGCTATTTCTGACATGATCGAAAAATGATTTGATGTCTCCTTCAAAGCCTACTTCCTTTTTTACTTTTTCCATCTCTGACAAAATCCGAGCAACTTCACTTAAACCTAATTGATGAATTTCATCCGCCGTCATATTGGTAGTGGTGTAAGTTTTGATTTGATGGTTGTAAAATTTATCTCCATTTGGAATGGCATCGATTCCGCTGGAAGTTCTTCCTGCAGCCAAATATTCATTACTCATAAAGTTGTGCAGGTTCCGATAGGCAGGAATTACTTTTTTTGTAATTACATTGTTATAAGATTCAGTCAAAGCTGTTTTTTCCTCAGCTGAAAAACTTTCTGGGAAATTTTTAACTGGTTGGTAAAACAAATGATCATCTATGTTCTCATTAGTAAGTGCTTCGAGTTGAGGTAGAATTTTTACGATTAATGATTTAGGTAAAACTTGTTTTGTTTCGATTCCTTCTTTCATTTTGGATGCTGCTGAAGACATCCAATCTAAGTAACCATCTAATCTTTGCAACCATTTATTATAATCCTCGACGGTCTTAAAAGGTTGAGCACCAGCGCCACTTGCCAATTGTCCAATCATCAGATTGACGGTCCACATTTGATCGATTGGAAATAAATCTATTGGGAAATTCATATTGTCCAAATTGATTTCGGTATCCCATCTTAAAACGGCTTTACTTATTTGAGCACTTTCTGATAATTCTTTATCAGGATATTTTTCTAATTTTTCCAAATACGAAGTATAGTATGTTTTTAATTTTTGTTGATATTCATCAGACAAAAAATTTGGAAAAAGATGATCGTATCGATTGTCTCCAGCCGTTGTTGCATTGATTGGATTTAATTTTAAACCCTCCTCGTAATATTCGTCGAGCATTTTATTGAAGGCTGCGGTGGAGTCTTTTTGATTCTCTACTGTTGTAGCTGGGTCGTTGCTACACGAAAAAGTAAAAAGAGTAAGTAGGATTAGAATGATTTTATGGTTCATTTATTTTATTATTAAAATATTTTTTAATTAATAGTCTACTAAAATATGTCCAACAGGAATTTCGAATTTTTTTAAATCTATCACTTGTTCTTTTATTTCTACAGCATCAAAAATGAGATAGGTAAATTTTAAATCCATTTCTTTTCTAATAAAATGAGATTTACTGAGATTATAAATTCTATCCATATATCCATCCTTATATTTACTATATACATTTGGAGCTAGTGATTCATCGCCACTAAAGTAAAATTTTTTGATAACGTTTTCTTTTCCTTTTGGTTCGTATTCTTTCGCCGTGATTGAGATGCAATTCTTGCCTTGAATTAAAGTGTCCTTGTCTCTTTTCAACTCTTTTAATTCTGTAACAACTTCCGAACATTCATAAAAAAAAATGGAATCCATACTGTGCCATTTTGCATATTCTATATTTTTTATGCTATCATAAATTGTCCAATCAAGTCCTAGTTTTCCGGAATTAAAATATTCTCTTTTTATTGATCCGTTTTTATGAATGTGCATTTTAATGGTATCACCATATTTTGTAGAATAGTATTGATTATAAGGGTGGCCTTTATATTTTAAAGTTGTTTCAACCTTATAAGTGATAATCCCTTCGAATGGTTCTTGGGCGAGAGAGAACGTAGTAAAAATGGAACAGAGAGTTAGGAGAGATAGAAATTTTTTCATTGTACGTTATTTAATTTTTCGATTTAATCTTTTTTATTTTTTCTCCAACGCTTCTTTCGTCTTTTCTTCTTTTTTGCTTTCTCTTCTTCCTTATTTATTTTATCAAGTACCATTCTAGGAATAACTGCTAAAGTATTTTTTTTACAATCCCATATACTTAAATATTTTTTTGAAACCACATTATGAGTTTCCCAAGAAGTATATTTTCCATACAACATCAAAGTACAAATATCAGTAGCTGTGATAAATTCTCCAGTTTCTTCTGAGTGAGAATGCATTCCACCAACTGCTTTTTCACCTTCTTCCTCTTGACCATAATACATTGGAATAATATTCCTATGCAGTTCTTTTTTTTCAATGACTTCATTTTTATCATTAAAAGAAATCAAATAATCATTTCCAAAAATAACCACCCCATTTTGTGTTGGACCAGTTAAAACATAGACCTTCTTTTTCCCTTCATTGATAATTGGAATAAAATTTAGGTTGGTGTTTTTATAAGTTTTAAAAAGAGTATCTGAACTAGCTGCTTCAAGCGCTAATTTTCTTATTTCAAAATAATCATTTTCTAAATCACTAAATTTTCTTTTTTCTAAATCTAATTTGGCTGTTTTAATATTGTAAGTGCTATCAAAAGAGATATCGCCAATCACCATCGGTACTTCGGTTCGGGAGAAAAAAATACATTTTGAGGTGTCATTTTTTGTGTAGGAAAAATAGCCACCAATGTTTTGTTTCTCTGTATAATTTTCCAAAAACAAATCAGTTCCATACCATGAAGCCATTTCAGATTTGAATAGCATTTTCCCTTCCGCTACGATTGGGTCGGTCCTCTTTTTTATCTTTTTTTGACTTTGCCCAAATAAAGAGGCGCTAAGGAAAATGATGATTAAAATGAATAAATTTTTCATATTTTGATTTTAAGTTGTTTCGATTTCTTTACAATTCAATTTTTTGAATGCCCACCACCTCAATTCCATGCTCCTTCAATGTATTAATTTTTTTATCATTATTTGTCAACATACGAATAGATTTAACGCCGATATTTTTTAGAATTTTAGCAGCGCTGGAAAAATCTCTGGCATCTTTTTTAAATCCAACTGCTTCGTAAGCATCAGCTTGTTGCACGCCTTGACGTTTGTGTTTGACACTATTGAGTAAGGCAAAATGTCCGTTACCTTTTCCTTCTTGGTCAAGTAAAATGATGATGCCTTTTCCTTGTCGTTGAATAAGCTCTTGAGAAATATCCATTTGGTCCTGACAATCACATTTTATACTATTAAAGTAATGTCCAAAGATACAAGAGGAGTGAACTCTACATAAAATGTCTTCGGCATCTTGGAGTTCGCCCATCATCAATGCGATGGATTCTTTTTGACCATCGTAATAAAGTATTTCTTGGAAGAGTCCGAATTTGGTTTTTAGACTTCCTTCGGTGAGTTTTACGATCATGTGATTTTTGTTATAATTTATCAAGTAATATTTTTAATTCGTTTTTTTGAACTTCAGAGAGATCTTCAAATTGGAGTGCCCATTTTGCATAACTTTTCACTAATTGATATTGCTGACAATTGCTTGAAAATGACCAAACTAAGGAATCATAGATAGCATTATTAATGGCTAATCTTCGATCTTCGTCAGATTGTTTTGAAGTTTTAAATTGGTCTAGTTTTCCTTGAAATTTAGTATACTCTAATGTTTTGATTAATTTCAAAATAGGTTCATAACCACCACTAGCAGTAAAAGTAGACCACAGCATATCTAACTGAGAAGGGTCGGTAATTTCTCCATAAATTTCTGGAAGTTTGGAATCTTTTATTTCGGAGTAAATTAATTTTTCTGTTCCTTCTAATTGACTGAAAAATTCTGTAGTTCCCATTTGAGAATAATGAATAAGATAGATAAGGTAGGTTCTCGTTTTTTCATCCTCATTTTTGAAGGCCTCTAAAACTTGAGGATATAGATATTTGTTGTTTTTAAAAATCTCTAAAAAAATGCTAAAAATGGGAAAGAATTTTGAATCATCTTCAGCAAGCGGGCTTTTAGAGTAAAAGATATAATTATTGACAGCTGTTACTGGAAGTGGATGTTCGAAATATCGGTCAATCCATGAATTAAAATTTTCTTGATCTATTTTAATTTTTTTGTAATGAGGTAGCTCCACTAAAATAATTTCTGTAGTTAAATTTTTTACCTCCTTGGTAATATTATCAGATATCTGAATTTCAATTTTGTAAATTCCAAAAGAATCATTGCTTGAAAAATTTGCTTGCAAAATACTTCTACTCATTTGCAAGTTGTTTTTATTCTCAACCTTACCTTTTATTACTTCTAATTTTTTTTGAGAAAAATAAATTGAACCATCAGGATTGAAAACTTTAATTGAATAATCCACATCTGCCAAATCATTTTTATCAAAGGCAAATCCTCCAGCAATAGCTGTTAGGAATAGGGTTTGGTTTTTATAAACGGTATCACATTGAATTAACCTTGGAGCAGAAGAACTTATCGTTTTAAACCATTTATTTTGAAAAGAATAGTAAGTCGTTTTTACTAAAATTCCTTCAATTGCAAAAATTGAGAATGAAATTGTGATAGTAAATAGGAGGCATAGAATTTTTTTCATTTTGCTAAATTATATTTTATGAGAAAAAGAGTATTGTCAAGATTAAACCTAAGAATAATATTTGATTTAGAGTAAAAGATTTTGAGTGCACCAATCATCAATTTTTTTCCTTCTAATTTTTATCCAATCCAAATCTGTTTTTATTCTATGAATTTTATTTTTGGAAAATTCTTTTTTCCAAATATCCTTCATTTTTCACCTCGTCTTCTCTTAATTTTAAAATTCTATTTTGTTGTTTAATGATTGTAATTGTATCGCCAATTAACTTTATTTCTTTTGAATTCATAAATAATGTTATTATTTGATTATACTAAGAACCAAAATAATATTACTGGAATTAATTTGAAAAAAACTCTTTTTAAAATAATAAATGATTTAAAATTAGGTCAGTAAATTAGCTAATTCTATTTTCGCGGATGGTTGAAAAAAACGATCAACTTTTCACTACTACTTTTCTTTTACTTTGTCTAAGTCATGTACTCTTTGCTGGGAGTTTTAATATGTTGGTACCTGAATTACCATCCTATTTGACTAGTTTGGGAGGAGAAGATTATAAAGGTTTAATCATAGCATTATTCACCCTATCAGCAGGATTGTCTAGGCCTTTTAGCGGAAAATTAAGTGATACCATTGGACGAGTTCCGGTGATGATAATTGGAACATTGGTTTGTGTAGTTTGTAGTTTATTATATCCAATTTTGACTAGAGTTGGAGGATTTTTATTTCTTCGATTTCTACATGGATTTTCTACCGGTTTTAAGCCGACCGCTTCGACTGCCTATGCTGCAGACATTATTCCTGTGTTGCGAAGAGGCGAGGGGATGGGGATTTTGGGAATTAGTATGAATGTGGGAGCGTCGATGTTTCCACCCATCGGAAGTTATATCACGATGAAATATTCGATGGATATAGCTTTTTATTTTTCTTCATTTATTGCATTAATTTCCATCGGAATTTTGATGGGATTAAAAGAGACGTTGGAAAAACCACAGAAGTTTACACCTTCTTTGCTCAAGATATCAAGGAATGAAATCATTGAGCCTACCGCCATTCCTCCTGCGATAGTTGCGCTTTTTATTTATATGTGTTTTGGGGTGATGTTGACGATTACACCAGATCAATCAGAACATTTAGGATTGGCGAACAAAGGGTTATTATTTACAGGATTTACAATTTTCTCAGTTTTGTCAAGAGCTGTAGCAGGAAAAGTTTCGGATCGATATGGTAGAATAATAGTAATAAAAGTAGCTGTAATTTTAGTGTCGATATCTTTAGTGCTATTAGGTTTGGCCAACAGTTCAACCACTTTATTAATGGCAGCAGGATGTTTAGGATTCTCTACGGGAGTTGCTTCACCGGCAGTTTTTGCCTGGGTGATTGATATTAGTCCTGATGAAAAAAGAGGTAGAGCAATGGCAACAGTTTATATTGCTTTGGAAGTTGGAATTGGAAGTGGAGCGTTATTTTCTGCGTGGATGTATGACAATGATGCAGCTAATTTCCCCATGGCATTTTTTACTTCAGCGGCGATCACTTTATTGGCTGGGGTTTATTTGCAGTTTTTTTATAAAGAACCTGAAGAATCAAAGTTAAAATGACAATCAAAATCAAAAACACAAATTCCTAGTGAATAATGGTTTTTGATTTTGACTGAATTTTGGATTTAGATTTTTTAATTTTTCTCCTTGCAAGTAATTTCTAAATCGGCCAAGGCATTCATATAAAAAATATACCCTGAATAAGGTGAATCGTAGGGACTCAAATAATCTCTTGTTTCTCCATCTTTCTCAGTTTTCGTATTCAAATAATAAAAGTGATCTGATGTTTGTAGTTTACTCCAAACATGAATTAAATCTTCATTTTTTGAATTGATAACTGTTTCCTCCAAACTATATAATTTTTGCAAAGCTTCCTTTTGCATATTATTTCCACTCCATGCCGAAAGGTCTTTTTCAGAGTCTCTCCACGAAACAGGAAGGTGTACATCGAAGACATTTTTTACTCCCAATTGTTCAACTTGGTCAGATGCCGTTAGGAAATTGACCTCTTGTTTTTTTAATTCATTCGGTAAGTATTTGATAAAATCGAATGCTCCAGTTTCTGCTGATAAATGTTGTCCAAACGTTTCGTAAGGCATATAAATATTCACACAATCTCCTTCATCGTTGGCAATCCATGTGGCATATTTTTCAGCAGTCAATGGATATTCATTCCAACTTTGATCAGCAAATCGATGAGTAAAATCAGCAGATAGTTTATCGTTCTTTAAAATGGTTTTAATGTTCTTAGTATGAGGAGCAGTATATAAAAAATTAGGAGATCTTCCTTGTAAATATTGAGGTAAACCTTCAGCCATCACTCCATTAAATCCTAAGTTTTCCAATCGCCCTGCTAAGTCATTGCAATAAATCATTCCAGTATTTCTAAATACCTTTGGCGTTTGTCCGAAGTGTTCTTCGACTTTGGAAATATGTTTTTTGACTTGTCTTTCGAATTCAGGTAATGAGTTTAAATAAGCGAGCGAATGATAATAAGTTTGACCAATAAATTCTACCTGCCCTGTTTTTGACAGCTCAATAAATGATTGTAAAACATCAGGACGATGGTTTTCCATTTGTTCAATTAAAGTACCTGATAGAGACAAACAAAACTTAAAATCCTTTCCTAAGCGATTGATGTTTTCCATCATAATTGCATTCATAGGTAAATAGCAATCATTAGAGATCTTATCCAAAAAATCCTTATTCATTTTATCATCTTCATAAAAATGATCATGTCCAATTTTGAAAAAATCGTAAGGTTTTAATCGATTAGGTTGGTGCAGATTGAAATATAAACAGACGTTTCTCATTTTGAAATTTTGTGCTTAGTTAACTATATTTATCAAGAAATAAAATTATAAAAAACTGATTTTTTAGCAATTCAATTTGACTATCTAGTCAATCATCTGATCACCTATTTCCTCCATTCAATTTATCTTGCAACTGTTCTAGCGTCTTCCATTTTCCTTCAGTAGCCAAATCTGCTTGTTCTGCCCAGGTGCTAGGATCATGAGAATTGAACTGGTTTCCAGCTTCTGCTAATATAGATTTTAATTTACTAAATTTTGCATGAGCTAAATCTGAATAAGAAAAAATACCTCCCTCATTTAATAACGATTCAATTTTAGGTCCTATTCCTTCTATTTTTTTCAAATCATCTTTTTGAATATCTTCAGTTGATATTGGAGCTGTTTTTATTTCAGTTGTAACAACATTCGTTGGAGGTTGGATTTCTATTTCAGCTGGTGGATCACCTTTGACATCATATCCCAAAACATGAGAATAAGCTTTCATGATTCCGTCCACAGCATGTTCCCATGTACAAGTTTTTATATCTTCAAAAGTTTCAGCAACTACTTTCTTACGAAGTTCTTCATCTTCCAACAAATCCGTAATATGTTTTGCCATCAAATCTACATCCCAAAAATCTGCAGTCAATGCATGTTTCATCACTTCTGCTGCGCCAGATTGTTTAGAGATGACACATGGAATTCCAAATTGAGCCGCTTCGGCAGCTGACAATCCAAATGGTTCAGAAACAGAAGGCATACAATAAACATCAGCCATTGCTAATAATTTATTGACTTTTTCTCGATTGAGAAATCCGGTGAAGTGAAATTTATTTCCAACTTTTCGATAAGCTCCAGTTTCAATAATTCGTTTAAGTTGGTCGCCACTTCCTGCCATCACAAATCGTACATTATCATTTTCAGCAATAACCTTGGAAGCAACTTCTAAGAAAAATTCAGGTCCTTTTTGGCCAGTAATTCTTCCTAAAAACAAAACTAACTTTTCTGGGAAAGTGGCTTTTTCAGTAAACGTTTCAACTGGTTCCACTCCATTATGAACAGGGAAAATCTTCTTAGGATTAATCCCATAATGTTTTTCAACAATGGTTCCGGTGTAGTAACTAACGGGAATGACAGCATCAGCTATTTCCATTCCGTATTTTTCCAAATCATAATTCCAACCACGAGCATCAGGACCAGCACGGTCATAACTCAGCGCATGAGCATGAATGACAAGAGGTTTTCCACTTTGGTGTTTCACTTTTATTCCAGCCAACATGGTCATCCAATCATGAACATGGATTACATCGAATTCTAAATTGGTAGCCAAAGCAGCAACATATTCTGCATATTCCACTACTTTCTGTTGCACATCATCACCATACATTTCATCCAATTGAAATCGACTCAAAAAGGTGGAATGAGTAGTGGTTTCCGAAAATTGATTAGAATAAGTAGATGTTTGAAAATGTGTAGAAGTAGAACTTGTTCCTTCAGTTTTAGTTTCTTCTAAAGAAGGGTAGGGGGAAACATTTTCCATACCTGGTGCAAAAAGTGTCCGAGCAAAAGCAGTATACTTTTTATAAATTTCTTCCTGTGAATGGGTAATGGAATTGCTGATCTCAACATCAATATTATTTAGCCCAATAATATTCGCATTATTTAAAATTGAATCTTGGCTCGCCTTCGGCAAAATAATAGTTAAATCAGTTTGTTTGGCTAGAGCTTTTGCAATTCCGAAACATGCGATTGCTAAACCACCACTAATAAGAGGTGGAAATTCCCATCCTAGTTTAAGTACTTTTAGTTTTTTCATCACAGAATAGATTGTTTTACGAATTAAAAGGAGTTTTTTTGAAAAAAAAAATTGAACTAATTTTTTCAAGCACAAAAATATAAATTTTTATTTGCTTAGTGTAGTTCTAACAAAAAGTATATTGAATTTCATACTTTTGATTAAAAGTACAAAAACATTAGATTATTCAAAATGAGAAAAAATATTCTTATTTGATTTTGTACTCTATTCTTAATTTTTAATTTTGGCTTTTCAATACTTAATTAAGTTAATATTACGATAACTTTTAATTTTTGGAATGAAATTTTGTATTAAATTTATGTCTAATCTATTTAGAGTAAACTACTTAAAATATTAAATCACGATGAACGAATTTATAAAAGAAGATATAATGATAAGGACTGAAAATGAGAAATTTCCTTTGCGAATCGCTTCGTTTCGTCAGGAAGAGAATCAATTTTATTTTGTTTGTGAAAATGAGGTAGAGCTTCGAGTAATCATCTTGACAGATCAGATGATTCGATTTAGGTATGCTGCTAATGGTATTTTTGAAAATGATTTTTCTTATGCTATTGATCAAAAATTTCAACCTACTATACCTAAAGTTGAATTCAAGGAAAAAGAAGATCACTATCGAATCACCACCAAACGAGTCATTTGTAGAATTAACAAAGAAGATTTACGAGTCATTATGATGGATAAATCTGGGACGGTTATTTGTGAAGACGAAAAAGGATTTCATTGGGAAGATGATAATACTAATGGAGGAGCAATTGTACAAATGAGTAAAAAATTGCAAAGTCAAGAAAATTTTTATGGATTAGGTGATAAAACAGGAAAAGCGAATATGCGAAAAAATCGCTATTCGATTTGGGGAACAGATTCTTATGGCTATGGAGTAGGAACTGATCCTTTATATAAAAATGTTCCATTTTACTATGGTATTCATAACGATATAAGTTATGGTATTTTTTTCGATAATTCTTTTCGAAGTTTTTTCGATTTTGGCCATGAACGAGCAAATGTTACTAGTTTTTGGGCGAGCGGTGGAGAGATGAATTATTATTTTTTCTATGGCCCAGAATTGATGAATGTGGCGGAGCAATTTGTTGAGTTGACTGGGAAACCTGAGTTACCACCTATGTGGGCTTTAGGTTATCATCAATGTAAATGGAGTTACTATCCTGAATCTCAAGTGAAAGAAATTACTGCTGAATTTAGGAGACGAAAAATTCCATGCGATGCCATTTATTTGGATATTGATTATATGGATGGGTTTCGATGTTTTACTTGGGATAAAGAAAAATTCCCAGAACCAAAACGAATGATTAAGGAGTTAGAGAAAGACGGTTTTAAAACGGTGGTGATGATTGATCCAGGTATTAAAGTAGATAAAGACTATTGGGTTTGTAAAGAAGGATTGGAAAAAGATATGTTTTGCAAAAGAGGAGATGGACCATTATTGGTTGCACCAGTTTGGCCAGGCGATTGCTTCTTTCCTGATTTTACCAAACCAGAAGTGAGAGATTGGTGGGCTGGTTTGTACAAAGAAATGATTGCAGATTTAGGGGTGCATGGTGTTTGGAATGATATGAATGAGCCTGCGATATTTTTAGCGGATAATTTCACGCAATCTGATAAAACCTTTTACCCAGATGTGCGTCATGATTATGATGGTAATCCATGTAGTCATCGAAAAGCGCATAATGTTTATGGAATGCAAATGTCTCGTGGAACATTTCACGGACTCAAACAAAATGCTCCTGACAAACGCCCATTCGTAATCACTCGATCAACTTATGCGGGTGGACAAAGATATTCTTCGGGTTGGACTGGCGATAATTTGGCGACTTGGGAACATTTAAAAATTGCTAACAAGCAATGTCAAAGGGTAGCTATTTCAGGGATGTCATTTATCGGTTCAGATATTGGTGGATTTATCGATCAGCCTGATGGTGAATTATATTTGCGTTGGTTGCAGATGGCAGTTTTTCATCCATTTTTCAGAACACATTCCTCAGGGGATCATGGTGAACAAGAGCCTTGGACATTTGGGGAAGATATTGCAGAATTGTCTCGACGAGCAATTGAATTTAGGTATCGACTATTGCCATATATGTACACTACTTTTTGGCAGTACACGACGAAGGGAACACCAATGTTAAGACCTTTAGCATTTTTGGAGCAACAAGAAAAAGATACATTACATCGAATGGAAGAGTTTGCTTTGGGAGACCATATTTTGGTTTGTCCAATTTCTCAGCCAAAAGTAGATGGGCGTTGGATGTTTTTGCCAAAAGGGGATTGGTTTAACTTTTGGACAGATGAGAAAGCAGAATCGAACCTTGAATTTTGGGCACAAACGGGGTTAGATGAAATTCCAGTTTTTGTTCGAGCGGGAGCGGTGATTCCTAGTTTTGAATCTCAACAATATGTTGGTGAAAAAGAAAAACCTCAGATTTATTTACATGTCTACTATATCAATGGAGAAAATAAAAGTCAATTTTATCTAGATGAGGGAGAAGGGTATGGTTATGAAAAGGGGGAATCTACTTTACGTAATTATATTGTTACAGGAGATGAAAATAAGTTGACGGTTTTACAAAAAAGAGAAGGTGAATTTGAGAAAATGTGTTCAACATTTAAAGTGATGATTCATGGATTACCTCAAGATTTGACAAGCGTAAAAGTAGGAGAGGAGTCTATAACCTTTTCAAAAGAAAAAGATAAAAAGAAAGAGGTTTTTGAAATTAATGTAGATCGAGACTTTGAGGAAATGATTTTGGAGTGGTAGTTTGTTTTTAAGGTATCAAAGATGAAGATTCAATTTTGGGCTGGTAATTTTAGTAGTAAGATGATTTTTGATTCATTTTTTAAGGAATCTTATTTTGAGGATGATTCAATTCCAATTTCTGAATTTGCAAAAAGTCAGGATGAAACATGGATAGATTATGATTTCTTAGAAATTGGATTTGAAAATGAAGACAAATCAATAAAAAATAAATTTTCAGAATATTCCTATTCTGAAAGTTGGACTTCAGAATTTGAGAAAAGAATTATTATTAAGAATTTCCAAGAGGTAAATTCTATAGTAATAGGAAGTTTCGATAATGAAGAAAAATTGATAGAATTTCCAAAATCTGTCTTTTTAGATGATTTTAGATTAGAGTACCTTGGTGTTATTGAATTTTAATAATTTTGTTAATGATTTATTAAACCTTCATTTTCTATTCAAATTTTACAATAAAGGTGTCAAATTTGTGCTTTCAATAGTTGGGAATCTTTTCCCAAAATTTAGATTCAAAAAAATCACAAAATAATATGAAAAGAATATTGCTTACCCTTTCCGCATTATTTTTTATTACATTTTCAATTTTCGCTAATGGTGGTCACGAAATCAAAATCAAAATTAATGATTTTGCTGAGAAGCAACTATACTTAGGCTATCATTATGGAGACAAACAATATATCAATGATACGGTTGATATTGATCAAAATGGATACTTTACATTTACTGGAGAAGAGCCATTAAAAGGCGGTGTTTATTTAGTTATCATGCCACCTGATAATCAATATTTTCAACTTTTGATTGATGATGATCACCAAAAATTTTCTATTGAAACTAGTGCTAAAGACCCTGTAGCAGGATCTAAAATCAATGGTTCATCAGACAACAAAATATTCTACGATTACTTAAATTATTTAAGTGAAAAAATAGTAGAACAAAAGAAAATTGCTGAAGACAAAAATAATCCTGATGTTGCAAAAAAAGAAGCTGCGATTAAAAAATTAGAACTTCTTGATGCTGAAGTAAAAAAATATCATGAAGATATTATTAATGATCATCCAAAATCAATGTCAGCTGTGATGATCAAACCTAGAATGGAAATTCCAATTCCAACTTTTGAGGGAAGTGAGAAAGAGATTTCACTTAAGCGATATGTTTTTTACAAAAAGCATTATTTTGATAATATTGATCTAGGAGATTCTCGAATATTGCGAACCCCATTCTTATATGAACGGGTGACTTATTATATGGAAAAGTTAACTCCACAGCATCCTGACTCGATGATTATTTCTATTGATTATCTATTGAAGAGAATGCAACCAAGCGAGGAAACTTATAAATATTACTTGATTCATTTTTTGAATAAATATGCTAGTTCAAAAGTAGTTGGGCAAGACAAAGTTTATGTTCATATCGCAGAGAATTATTATTGTAATGGATTAGCGCCTTGGGTAGAGGAAGAACAGTTAGCAAAAATTTGTGATAATGCTCGAAGGTTAAAACCCGTTTTGATTGGAACAAAAGCAAGAGACATCAAGACTCAAGATAGGAATGGGAAAAGTCATAATTTATTTGATTTTGATACAGAATATTCTATCCTATATTTTTGGGCATCCGACTGTGGACATTGTAAAAAGATGACGCCATTTTTGATTGATTTCCATGAAAAATATAAAACTAAAGGAGTGTCAATCATGACCATCTGTAAACCAAAAACTGGCGAATACAAAGAGTGTTGGGATTACATCGATGAGCATAAAAATATGGAGAACATGTTGAATACTTATGATCCATCTAACCGCGCTCAGATATATTATAATGTTCGTTCTACTCCGATGATGTTTATTTTAAATAAGGATAAAGAGATCATTATGAAAGGAATTGGAGCAGATCAATTGGATGAAGTGATGGATGAGATAATCAAAAGAGATCAACAAAAGAATCCTGCGAAGAGATAATTTTTATTATTTTTATATCCAGTAAAAAAGCCATCATCAATCCATAGTGATGGCTTTTTTTCGTACTATCATATTCTTTTAAGAGCTAAAGAACTCAAATTTTCTTACCCCTTAAAAATTACCAAGTCATGGAGATCATCACTCTTGAGAAAGTTTCTCTTTCAGATTTAACTGCCTGTTTCAATCAAGCCTTTTCAGATTATTTTATAAAATTTAGTGCAACTGAATCCTATCTCCAACAACGTTGGAAAGGAGCAGGGATTGATTTTTCCTTATCCTCAGGCGTAATGGATAAAGACAAATTAGTTGGGTTTATTGTAAATGGAGTAAGAGAAAGGAATGGAGTAAAAACTGCTTTTAATGCCGGAACTGGAGTTATTCCAACTCATCGTGGAAATGGATTAACGGAAAAGATGTATCAATTCATGATGCCTAAATTTATCGAAAATGAAATTCAATCTTTAGCCTTAGAAGTAATACAGGAAAATCTAAAAGCAGTTCATGTATATGAAAAAGTAGGATTAAAAATCAAAAGAGGATTCCATTGTTTTAAAGGGGAAATAAAAATTGATTCGCCACTATCGAATCAAGATTTAGTAATAAAAGAATTAAAGAATCCAGAATGGGAATCATTCAAATCTTTTTACGATTTTGAACCAGCTTGGGAAAATAATAATTTAGCTCTTAAAACATGTAAGGAACTTTACTCCTTTTTTGGAGTCGAAAAAAAAGATCAACTCATTGCATTTGCGATTATAAATAATAAAAATGGAGACATTCCTCAATTTGGAGTCCTTCCTAATTTTCGTAATCAGGGTGTTGGTAAGTTTTTATTTTCTCATATTTCTACACTACATTCTTCTATAAGATCTAATAATATCGATGCTTCTGCGCCAAATGTTTTAAAGTTTTTGGAGTCTATTGGATTGAAGAACACGGTCAACCAATACGAAATGGTATCATATTTGTAATATGTTAAATATGTAAATAGTTTGCTAATAATAAATTACGCATGCTGTTTTTATTTATTTAATAATTAAATTTTATTTACACTATGAAATTTGAAGTTTTTCAAAGTCCAAAAGACAAAAAACACTATTTCCGATTAAGAAATAACAAAGGCGATATCGTAATGAAGAGCCAAGGTTATTCTACTAAAAGAACTTGCATCAATGGTATCGAATCTGTTCGAAAGAACAGTCAAGTGCCAGAACGTTTTGATGCTAAAGTTGCAAAAAATGGTAAACACCATTTCAACATCGTGGCTAGAAATGGTCAAGTTGTAGCAACTAGCTCAAGATGGGATGTTCAAAAAGTTTGTAAAACTACAATGACTTCTGTTAAGAAAGCAGCAGTTAAAGCGAAAGTTGAAATGGTAGCAAAATAATTTTGCCCTAAAAAATACTGAAAAAAAAACCTTTCCAACTCATTAGAGATGGAGAGGTTTTTCGTTTTTGATAGTGTCTCGTCCTGACCATATTTTTCTTTCCTTTGATTGATAATTTCATCTTTATTTTCTTAAATTTATAATGCACCTAGATTAAGATATTATTCTTTTTGGGTATCTTTCTGACAAAGAATTAAGTTGTCTAAAATTTTAAGTTAATCATTATGAAAAAAAGTAGACGAGAATTTCTAGAAATAAGTTTGGCTTTAGGAGTAGCTCCAATAATAAATTCCGAGCCAATCCAGAAATTGATAGATGCAAAAAAGGATGAAAAGAAGTTAAAAATTCTCATTCTTGGAGGCACTAGTTTTTTAGGGCCACATCAAATTGCCTACGCTTTAGAAAGAGGACATGAAGTATCAATTTTTACGAGAGGTAAAACGATACCTAAAATCCATCAAGCACTTTTTTCTAAAGTTGAAAAATTAGTGGGAGATCGAGAAGATAATTTGGAAGCTTTAAAAAATAGAAAATGGGATGTGGTCATTGATAATTCAGGACGTAAAACTAAATGGACGGAAGATACCGCTCAATTACTAAAAGATCAGGTTGAGCTTTATATGTACACCTCTTCGATTAGTGTTTATTATCCTTATACGGGCAAAGACTTTTCAGAAAACCGACCGTTGGTTACTGCAGTCCCTGAAAATACTCCTGAAGAAGATAAACCAGTTTATGAATATGGTGTGATGAAAGCCACTTCAGAATTGGCTACTATTAATGCTTTCGGAGTAGATAGATCTATCGTAGTGCGACCTGCTTTAATTGTTGGACCTGGTGATCGTACAGATCGTTTTCCATATTGGTTAGCTAGATTAGAAAAAGGAGGTGATATAATAATTCCAGGTCAAAGAGATGAAGTCATTCAATACATTGATGTTAGAGATTTGTCTGAGTGGATGATAAGATTACTGGAGAATAAAGCAGCAGGAATTTATAATGGTTCTGGGCCAGGTTTTGATATGACCACCAATGCTTTCGTACATGGTATCCATGCAAGTTATAATTCGTCGGTCAACTATATTCAAATTGATGATTTCGACTTTTTAAAAGAAAATGAAATTATTGGTATCCAACCTTGGGTTATTCAATTGCCACAATATGCTGGAATGTCTCAAAGTGAAAATAGCAAAGCCATCAAGGCGGGTCTTCAATTCAGATCATTATCCGAGACAGTTAATGCAACTAAAAAGTGGTGGTATTCAGAAGCGGTCACTCAAGAAAGACGAGACAATATATTATATGGGGAGCAGTCTTTTATGAAAAGAGAAAAGGATATTTTGGCGAAGTGGTATGCTAAAAAAGGGTAGGAGGAAGAGATTTGAAATATTGTAAATGTAATGTTATGCTCAAATATCTGTAATACTAATTCAGCGTAAAAGATTAAAATGAGAGATTATGATCTAGAATTTATTTTTGCATTTATTAAAAGGGCAGGGATGTACACTTCCTCAAATGCGGATTATGGTTATCAAGGAATAGGTACTTTTTTGTACGCTTATGAAATGGGATCGGAAGGTAAATGCACTTTTACTCAGCCTTTATCAAAAAGAATTGAAGATGAGTACAATATCAAAATCCCAGGCCCAGGATTAGAACAACAATTAAAATTGGCCGCAAAAGAATTAGATATAGAATGGTATGAATTGTTTAAGCAAGAAGCAAAAGAAGTTCTCATTGAAGTTTCTGATTCGTCTGGAAAGAATCGATTTGTTTCGATAATCAGGAGAAATATTATTTCTCATCTTGAACAAATTGGAGATAAAATAAATGCACTTTGGATCATAAATTGGAATTTTACCTTGGATCAAGTTAATGATTGGAAAGGTGTAAACATTCAAGAAGACGAAAAAGAATTATTTTTTAACATACTTAAACAGTTAAAAATAGAAACGCCAAAAAATGTTGATGATGAACTGCCAATTAGTACCGAGCTGAAAAATAAAATAGAAAATTTGATCCAACTCATGAAGAACAAAAATCATAAAAATTGAAAAATAGATTTTATTCATTTTCTCAAAAAAAAACAAAAGAAGTTTCAATTAAAAATTGGTCTCTCAAGTTTAGTAATAATTATTTTTCAGGGAATAATTTTAGGTTTGATTAATATTAAATTATTACCACTTATCATTTTGGTAATTGTATTAGTGACTTCATTGATTGCTCCTTTTTTTGATGTTCCTTCCCTTATTGAAAATGGAAATTTAAAATATCATTCCTTATTCTTAATTAGCGAGAAAAAACTAAAACTGACAACTTTCAAAAAAATATTCTGTCATTCAATTAGTTCTTAAAATAGAGAATACACTCTATTTTTAAAGACGAAATTGTTTTTTTGAGGAACCTTATAATTTCAATAAAAAATATTTTCTTTTCAATAATGAAGAAACAAAAAAACTTACCTACTGGTTTTATTTCTGAATTCATTTTGGTTAACGGAATTACTCTTCATGTTATCCATAATGGTTTAGTTTATCAAGGTTCACCGATCGAAGATGATCGCAAACCATTATTATGTCTACACGGTTTTCCTGAATTTTGGATTAGTTGGGAAGAGGTGATGAAAGAATTGGGAAATGAATATTTTATGGTAGTTCCTGATCAACGAGGTTGCAATAAAAGTGATGCGCCAAAAGGAAGTGAAAATTATTCTGCAAAGAAGTTGGTCGCTGATATGATAACATTAGCTCAATTATTTTTTGGCTTCCGCAAATTTAATTTAGCTGGACATGATTTTGGTGCAGCTATCGCTTATGCTTTGGTATTTAAATTTCCAGAGGTGATCAATAAATTTATTATTGTAAATGGTGCTCACCCAATCTGTCTGCAAGAAGCACTAATTGATCATCCAGCTCAAGCTGAGGCGAGTCAATATTTTCATAGACTTAGGGAAGCTAATGCTGGGATAAAATCTGCTATAAATGATTTTAAATTTCCCTTCGAAATAATTACAGGACACGCTACTGCAAGTTGGTTGACCGAAGAAATCAAACAACGATTTCGGGAAGCTTGGAATGGAGCGGAAAGATTGCAAGCCATGTTCAATTGGTATAAATCATCTCCCATCATCGTACCTGTGATTGGTCAACCTTTACCTGAAACTCCTCTCTATGGAGCTTCCAGAGATAGGTTCAGAGTATCGATTCCTCATTTGTTGATTTGGGGTGAAAACGATACTGCTTTTTTACCTGAGGTTCGAAAATCGCTTCCTGAATTTTGTGATGATTTGGTCGTCAAAGAAGTGGAAGATGCAGACCATTGGATTTTACATACTCATGCAAAACTAGTGTCCAATTATATTCGCAAGTTTTTAGGTTGATAAAAATCAGATGCCTTTTTTTATTTTCAAAACATCAAAAATATGAAGCTACAAAATTTAAACACTTTTACATTACTCCTATTTTTTTTCCTTTCCGGCAGTTCATTTTTATCTGCTCAAAAAACAATTATTCAAGGACGTGTTTTATTGGACGGAGTAGAAAATGCAGAAGGGGCATTAATTACTTTGCAAGACAGTTTATATGATGTCGTCAATGAAAATGGCGAATATTTTTATGAACTCGATGAGCCACTAAAATCCTATCGTTTTTTTGTTTCGTACTTAGGTTATGAAACTTTAGATACCACTATTCTAAATAATCCTTCCAATATTTTAAGATTCGATTTTTCTCTAAAAAAGAAAATCAACGAAGCTCCAGAGGTTATCGTAACTGAAAAGAGAGAATTAAATTTATTTAAAAAAGGTAATTGGACTATTTTAGATATGGTGCTGTTCGAAGAATCTTTTTTTTTGATAGCCATTGAAAAGGGTAAGCGATATTTATTTAGATATGACAAAGAGGGAATTTTTTTGGAAAAACAAAAGATGAAGAAAATTAGTGCTTTTAATATTAGTTGCTTTGGTAGCTTATATGTGATGGCCAAAAAGAGTTGTTTTCAATTAGAAATTGAGGATGAAATAAAAATTAAAGCAGAAATACTTGTTTCAGAATTTGATGATAAGTTGAAACCATGTATCGCATTTTATGATGCTAATTTAATTTTTGAAAATTTCTCTAAGCATAATAAAATGAAAAACTATGTTCGGATTTGGAACAAGGGAGAACGAAAAAAAATCGCAACTATCTTTGATGAGCAAGCTGCAAGATTAGCTAGAAGTAGTTATAATAAAATAATTGGTGCTTACAGCGGAGCTATCGCTAATCCAGATGAGAATAGTATCAACTATGCTTATGGATCCGAACGAATAAATATCGTAGCAGATGGTACTTGGGATGGTGATTTGACTCGCTTAATAGTTGATAATGCGCTTCAACAAATGGTATCTTATTTTTTAAATGTTCAATCTAGACCGATTCATGTTTTGGATTTTTTTTATGAAGGGAGATTATATCTTCTTGATTATGTGAATCAGGAGTTTTTAAGTTTTGATGCAAATAATGAATTTTTAAAAGAAAAAATAGATTTTGATTTTGATTGGCAAATTAAGTTAGAGTTGTTGTATTCCAAATCTAACGAAACCGTTTATTTCTATGCAAAAAACGATATTTACGAATTTGAAATGGTTGATGCTGGACTTCAGATTGTTAAAGTGGCTTCTATTCCAGGTGAGCTTTATTTTAATAAAATAGTAGGGGCTGATGATGATTTTGTTTATGTACTTGGGCAAGAAGATAGGGTTAATCCAAAAATGGTAGTGAAGAGATATGCTATGGATTGATAAGGTTAAATCTCACGTTTTTTTTTTTTGAACAAAAACAATCTCCTTTTCTCATTGATATGTACTTTTACTCTACTATAAATTTAACATTAAAAATAATTCCGTAAATAGTTTACATAGAATGAAGCAAGTAAAAACATTAGGAGAACTTAAAGCGACTAAATACCAACCTAAATCAATCAAGGAAGAATTAAGAGCTAACTTGATTAAGAAATTGCAAAAGAAAGATACCGTTTTTGAAGGCATACTTGGATTTGAGGATACTGTTTTGCCAGATTTGGAAAGAGCGATTTTATCAAAGCATAATATTTTATTATTAGGGTTGAGAGGTCAAGCAAAAACTCGACTGGCTCGATTGATGGTAAAGTTGCTCGATGAATATGTACCTGTCGTGGCAGGAAGTGAATTGAATGATGACCCGTTGGCACCTATTTCAAAATTTGCTTTCAATCTTATCGCTGAAAAAGGAGACGATACACCTATCGAATGGCTACACAGAGAAGATCGATATGTAGAAAAATTAGCCACGCCAGATGTAAGCATTGCAGATTTAGTTGGTGATGTTGATCCGATTAAAGCGGCGACATTGAAGTTACCTTATTCAGATGAACGAGTGATTCATTTTGGTTTGATTCCACGTTCCCACCGATGTATTTTTGTAATCAATGAGTTGCCTGATTTGCAAGCAAGAATACAAGTTTCGTTATTTAATATTTTGCAAGAAGGAGATATGCAGATTAGAGGATTTAAATTGAGATTGCCATTGGAAGTGCAATTTGTTTTTACTGCCAATCCAGAAGATTATACGAATCGTGGAAGTATCATCACACCGCTGAAGGATAGAATTGAAAGTCAGATTTTGACACACTATCCAAAAACAATGGAGATCGCTCGAACTATTACAAGTCAAGAAGCAAATCTTTCAGAAGATCAAGAGAAAAAAATTGAAGTACCTGAGATGATGAAGATTATGATGGAGAGAATTTCATTTCAAGCTCGAGAAAGTGAATACATTGATGAAAAAAGTGGAGTGTCTGCAAGGTTAAGTATTTCAGGTTATGAAAATTTAGTAAGTACTGCAGAGCGAAGAATGTTGATTAATAATGATAAAAAGACAAGGGTTCGAATTACTGATTTCTGGGGAGTGGTGCCAGCAATTACTGGAAAGGTGGAATTGGTTTATGAAGGCGAACAAGAAGGTCCTTACAACGTAGCGATGAAATTAATGTCTGCTGCTATCAAGGATGAATTTATGGTTACCTTCCCTAATCCTGAGAAATTGAAAAAGGGACAAATGACTGATCCTTACGGTACGATTCGAGCATGGTTTTCAGGAGGAAATGAAGTGGACTTTCTAAATGATATGGGAGAAAAAGAATTTAAAAAAGAAATTGAAAAGGTAGCTGGATTGAAAAAATTTGTTGAACAATTTGGTTTACCAAAAGAAGATATTCATACTTACATGGAGTTAGTTTTACATGGGTTAGCTTCTTTCAATATAATTAGTAAAGATTATTTAGAATCAAGGATGTCTTTTGCAGATCCATTAGCAAGTATGTTTGACGATGAAGAAGAAGACGATCCATTTGGAAATTTTAACTAATTTTTTTTAGACCGCTTCGCTGACAGAGGTCAGATCGGTCGTTGCACTTCCTGTCAGAGGACAGACTGATGAGAGGAAGTTATATTAAAAAAAAAGCTCAGGAATTTTGTTCCTGAGCTTTTTTTAAAGCATTGGCGTGAATGAAGAATGATTCATAAAAGTTTAGAGCTAAATGAAAAACACCAATTTTCATTGAACGTAATCAACTTTTATCGTCAGTCTGACTTCTGACAGGAAGTGCAACGATCGATCTGTCATTTGACAGCGAAGCGGTCTTCTTCCTCCGTGACCATCCAAATATTAATAATCCAAAAATAATAACTCCTCCTCCAACCAATTGAATCGGAGTTACTATTTCCCCAAATGGAAAAGCAGTCAAGACCGTAAACAGCGGAATCAAATTCATATACAAAGAAGATTTAGTCGCACCCAAAACCACCACCCCTTTATAAAAGAAAGCATAGGCCACACCTGTACCTAAAATCCCCATAAATAAAATACTTCCCCAAAATGAAAAATCGGTTGGAACTTCCGTCGAAATTAATTCAGGCAAAGAGCTTAAAATAAATAGAACTAACGCAATCAAAGAAGCAAACGAGGTGGTCACAATGGAATCTACATGTGATAAATTCTTTTCAATTAACACTTGAGAAATAGAAAATACAATCGCCATCATCAAAATATAAAAATCTCCTTCCGCAATTTCTAAATCGAGTAATTGAGCTAAATCACCTTTGACTAAAATAATCGCTACTCCCAAAAAACTAATCAAAATAGCCAACCATTGAAGTTTAACTAGTTTTTTTCCCATCCAAAAAAAAGCTAAAAGGGCAGTAAGGATTGTACTTGTTGCAATGATCAAAGAACTATTTATGGCACTCGTCGTTGTAAGTCCTTTATTGAAAAAATGGATGGTGAGAAAGAAACCAAAGAAGCCCGTCAAAAAAATATACCACCAATCTGTCTTGGAAAATCTTGCAGGTAGTTTAGGTGATTTATATTGCACCCACATGATTGGAAAAAGTACCAGTACTCCAAAGAAAAATCGAATAGCTGCAACAGCCATAGGGGAGTAGTACTTCAAGGCAATTTTAGCCATATGAAAATTGACTGCCCAAAAAAGCATGGTGAAAATTACAAGGAGTGTAATGATTTTTTTATTCATTTATTGCGATATTTGGATGTCCTTTTTCTCCAATGAAATAAGTGTTAAACCTACAAAATCCTTTTATGTTTTTTCTAAAAAAAAAGAAATGGAAATAGGAGAAACAACACTATCTAATTTGTAAATTATTTTTTATGAAAAATACGATCTTGTTTTTAACTCTGACATTTTTGATGTCATGCAATTCAAACTCCAACTCGAATTCCACTCAAAAACAACCTCCTGCAAAAGAAGAAGAAAAAACGCCTATCGAGCAACCCATTGCAAAGCCAGTTCCTGAAAAAGTGGATAAGGTTTTTGAAGGAATGTATTCCTACATGGCCGATGCAAACATGTTTGTTTCTTGTGATCGGGAAGTAAAAATGCCGGTAGAAATGAAAGGCGAATATTTGAATTTGGAAAAACAATATTTACGAACTGTAGATGGAGGAACTGAAGTATATGTAAAATTAATAGGTTCTATCAAAAAAGTTCCAGCTATGGAAGGCGATAAAATGATAGATGCTCTAGTTATTGAGGAAGTTTTAGAATTGACGAAAGATAAAAAATGTCCCTAAAAAAAGAGGCTATTGATATGAAAATCAATAGCCTCTTTACTATATAAATGATTTGCTTTATAGCTAATCGTTTGATTACATCATACCAGGCATTCCTCCGCCCATTCCTCCATGAGAATGTCCTCCAGCGTCAGCAGCTTCTGGTTTGTCATTGATTACACATTCAGTAGTCAACACCATTCCTGCGATAGACGCAGCATTTTCCAAAGCAATACGAGTTACTTTAGTTGGATCGATTACACCTGCTTTTTTCAAATCTTCATATTGGTCAGTTCTTGCGTTATATCCGTAAGCCGCTTTCTTCTTGCGTACTTCCATCAATACTACTGAACCTTCTACCCCTGCATTTTCAGCGATAGTTCGCAACGGAGCTTCCAATGCTTTTCTTACGATAGTGATACCTATATTTTCATCTTCGTTAGCACCTTCTAATTTGTCCAAAGCTGAGATTGCTCTGATCAATGCAACACCACCACCAGGAACGATTCCTTCTTCGATAGCTGCACGAGTTGCATGCAATGCATCATCTACTCGATCTTTCTTTTCTTTCATTTCGATCTCTGTAGGAGCTCCAATGTAAAGAACAGCAACACCACCTGATAACTTAGCTAATCGCTCTTGCAATTTTTCTTTGTCGTAATCAGAAGTAGTTGTTTCGATTTGTTGTTTGATTTGGTTGATTCTAGCTTGGATCGCTTTTTTCTGACCATTACCATTTACAACAGTTGTGTTATCTTTATCGACAGTAATTTTTTCGCAATTACCTAAGTGAGTCAACTCTACTTGATCCAATTTATAACCTTGCTCTTCAGAGATCACAGTTCCTCCAGTCAAAATTGCAATATCTTCCAACATCGCTTTTCTTCTGTCTCCAAAACCTGGAGCTTTAACTGCCACAACTTTCAAGTTTCCTCTCAATCTATTTACTACCAAAACTCCCAATGCTTGAGAATCGATATCTTCCGCAATAATCAAAAGTGGACGACCAGCGCCTACTGCTTTTTCCAAGATAGGCACGATGTCTTGCATGTTAGAAATCTTCTTATCGTGAATCAAAATCAACGGCTGCTCATATTCAGCTACCATCGTTTCTGCATTCGTCACAAAGTATGGAGACAAGTAACCTCGGTCAAATTGCATACCCATAACTTCCTCCACATAAGTCTCAATTCCTCTTGCTTCTTCCACAGTAATTACACCGTCTTTTCCA
>JBGCCY010000016.1:0-40159 GCA_045104975.1 Saprospiraceae bacterium | reverse complement strand
TCTCTATGCTGAAAATTTAGGAAAAATGCCGCCGAATACTGCTGCCATTTCTATCTGGAATGGAAAAGAGGAAATCAAAAGTTTGGTTTTAAATTCGGATAAAAGTAAAAGTGAGGCGATTAAGATTTTGAGATATTGATTAAGTTTGTTCGATATAAATTATTTTTATTAGATATTACCCTAAATGAAATGGTATGAAAGAACTTCCAGATTTTTAAAATCTGGAAGTTCTAAGAAGTTTATTGAGCCAGAAATTTATTTTTTGAAATATTATTTTTGAAATCAAATTTTGTTGATGCAACAATATCTTATCAAAAACATAAACCAATAAATTTCGTTCAATACCAAAAATAGGAATAGTTTATTTTAAAAAATATCTATATTTGTCTTACAAAAAATAATTAATTGAAAATCACTCCACTCATCTTAGCTTTTTACATGCTCATTGGTAGCCTAATTCCGAAGACGGATTTTAGCCAATTATTGCATGTGTCTGATATGTTGGAACATTATCAATTACATAAAAGAGGCGCCGTAGCACAAGGTCAAGATTTTTGTATAGTTGAGTTTGTTAAAGCGCATGTTTTATCTTCTGAAAATCATGAACATGATGATACTGAAGATCACGAAAATTTACCTTGCCAATCTCCACACGTTTCAGTCTTGCTTTTTTCGAGCGATGTCAAATTTGATAATTCAGATATTTCATTTCCAACCGTTTTAAATGATTTATCATTTCAAAATAATTTTTACCTCACAGGTTTTATTAAATCATTGATTCAACCACCTTCATTTAGTTAAATATCTTTTCTAGGAGTGGTCTCTATTCTTTGACCACAAAATTTATAACAACATATTTACATTTTGGGGAGAACGTTTTGATACGTTTGCTTCTGAATTTTATTAAGTATCGAACCAGAATTCTAAATTCTATTTATGCCTAATTATGGTTCGCTACTTCTCAATAATAATTTAATATGATAGATCGAATTATTCATTTTTCGATACATAATAAATTGGTGATTAGTCTCTTTGTGGTAGGCTTGATTGGTTGGGGAGTTTATTCTTTGCAACACTTACCAATTGATGCAGTTCCAGATATTACAGACAATCAAGTACAGGTCATCACCAATGCGCCAACCCTTGCTGCACAAGAGGTAGAGCAATTAATTACTTTTCCTTTAGAGATGGCTTTGGGGAATGTTCCAGACGTGGTAGAAGTGCGTTCTATCTCTCGATTTGGACTCTCTGTCATCACCGTGGTCTTCGAAGAAAGTACCAGCGTTTACCTTGCTCGACAATTAATAGGTGAAAGAATTAAAGCTGCTGAAGCTGAAATTCCAAAAGGTCTAGGGCAACCAGAGATGAGTCCCATCTCAACTGGTTTAGGCGAAATTTATCAATATGTCATTTATGCAGATGAAGAACATAAAGATGAATTTTCCTCGACAGAATTACGAAGCATCCAAGATTGGGTCGTCAAAAGACAGTTGTCCGGAATAAAAGGAGTCATTGAAATCAATAGTAGTGGTGGTTATTTGAAACAATACGAGGTGGCTTTCAGTCCTGACAAACTCAAAAGTATGAATGTCACTTTGGAAGAATTATTTCTTGCGATTGAAAATAACAATGCAAATACGGGTGGTTCATATATTGAGAAAAAAAACTATACGTATTTTGTTCGAGGAGAAGGTCGATTGAATTCGATGGAGGATATTGAGAATGTGGTGGTTAAAAACACAGGTGGATTACCGATTTTGATCAAAGATGTAGCAGAGGTGAAGATCGGTCATGCGCCTCGATTTGGGGCGGTAACGATGAATGGAATTGGGGAAGTTGTCGCAGGTCAAGTGATGATGCTCAAAGGCGAAAATTCAGCAGAAGTAACAGAGCGAGTAAAGGCAAGAATGGAACAAATCAAAAAATCATTGCCAAAAGGAGTAATCATCGAACCTTATCTTGATCGATCCAAATTGGTGAATAGAACCATGACTACTGTTATCACCAATTTAGTCGAAGGAGGATTGATTGTGGTCTTTGTATTAGTATTGTTATTAGGGAATTGGCGAGCGGGATTGATCGTTGCCTCGGTGATTCCATTGGCCATGTTATTTGCGATTTCGATGATGCGAGTGTTTGGGATTTCTGCGAATCTGATGAGTTTAGGAGCCATTGATTTTGGATTAGTGGTCGATGGGGCAGTTATAATCGTGGAGGCCATTTTACATCATTTAGGAATCCGAAAATCAGGCGAACAACTTTCTGCCGATGAAATGAATGCAGAAGTTTATCAAGCTTCGACTAAGATTCGACAGTCGGCAGCATTTGGAGAAATCATTATTTTGATCGTTTACTTACCTATACTTTTACTGATCGGAATCGAAGGGAAAATGTTTCGACCAATGGCACAGACGGTAAGTTTTGCTATACTTGGAGCGTTGATTTTATCATTGACTTATGTGCCAATGATGTCATCATGGTGCTTAAAGAAAAAGATTTCTAATGAGACAAATATAGCTGATCGGATCATTGGTTTTCTATATAAAATCTATCGACCAGTTTTAGATTTTGCTTTGAAATTCAAATCTGTTTTCTTATTAGCTACTGTGGCAATTTTTGTAATTAGCTTGTTACAATTTAGTCGATTAGGTGGTGAATTTATTCCAACGTTGGAAGAAGGAGATTTTGCTTTGCATCAAATTCTACCCCCAGGAAGTTCTATTGCAAAAGGTGTGGAAGTCTCTGCTGAACTGCAAAATATACTTTTAAATAAATTTCCCGAGGTAGAAAAAGTCGTAACGAAAATCGGAACTGCTGAAATTCCCACCGATATTATGCCGCTTGAAGCAGGAGATATTTTTGTGATTTTAAAACCAAAATCGGAATGGGTTTCTGGAAGTACGAAGGAAGAGTTGTTTGAAAAAATGGAAATGGAGATGAATAAATTCCCTGGTGTGATTTATGAATTTACCCAACCGATTCAAATGCGGTTCAACGAATTGATGACTGGGGTGCGACAAGATATTGCGATAAAACTGTACGGTGAGGATTTAGGAATTTTAGCAAAAACAGCTAAGGAAGCCGAGCATATTATCGAAGAGATCAATGGAGTAGGAGACATTCAAGTTGAAGCAACCGCAGGTCTCCAACAGATGGTCGCCAAATATGATCGCCGAAAAATGGCTCGTTACGGAGTGAGTGCCGAGGTGATTAATCGAACGATTCGAACTGGATTTGCAGGCGAAGTTGCGGGGCATATTTTTGAGGGAGAAAAAAGATTTGAGTTAGTTGCGAGGTTAGATGAACCCTATCGAAATAGTATTGATGATATCAAAAACCTTTTTATTCCACTATCCAATGGCGATCAAATTCCGCTGCAAGAATTAGCAACTATTGAATTTCAAGAAGGACCAACTCAGATTTCGAGAGATAATACTCAACGTCGAATTACGATTGGAGTCAATACTCGTGGGCGTGACGTGGAAAGTTTAGTCAAAGAAATTAAAGCAACACTTGCCAATCAATTATCACTTCCTTCCGGCTATTATTTTACCTACGGAGGAGCTTTTGAAAATTTGGAAAATGCACGCGCAAGACTAATGATTGCGGTACCTGCAGCTTTAGCATTGATTTTTGTTTTGTTGTATTTAACTTTTAAATCGGTTACCCAATCTGCTCTCATTTTTACCGCAATTCCGATGTCTGCGATTGGAGGAATTTGGGCATTGTACTTTCGAGGAATGGCCTTTAGTATTTCTGCGGGAGTTGGATTTATTGCTTTGTTTGGAGTAGCAGTTTTAAATGGAATTGTTTTGATTGCCTATTTTAATCAATTGAAAAAAGAAGGAATGAAGGATTTGAATAAACGGATTCTGGTAGGTACAAAAGTTCGATTGCGACCGGTGATTATGACTGCAACGGTTGCTTCCTTGGGATTTTTGCCGATGGCAATTTCGACTTCTGCTGGAGCGGAAGTACAGCAACCTTTGGCGACCGTGGTGGTTGGTGGATTGATTTCTGCGACTTTTTTAACCTTGGTGATTTTGCCCATCTTATATTATTTTTCTGAAAAGAAATGGAAAATGAATAAAACTACATCACTTGTAAGTGTATTGTTATTGTTCTTTATAACAGGTCATTCACAAGTTTCAAAATTATCTTTGGAAGAAGCGATAGCAATGAGTCAACAAAACTTCGCCGTGATAAAAACCAATCAATTGCAAATTCAGCGAGCCAATAAATTGAGTGAAATAAAATCAACATTACCTGCTACTAATATTTTTATTACGGGAGAAGAATTTGATTTTAATGATAGTAAAGGAATACATTCAATCGGTGCTCAACAGAATTTTTATTTACCAAAAGTAAATCAGACACAGCAAAAATTATATCAACAGCAAGCAAGTTTAGCGGCAAGTACCTTAAAATTAACTGAGCAAGAAATTGCTTATCAAACTAAGTTAGCATTTTATGATTTGGTTTTTCAAAAACAAAAACAAAGTTTCCTGAGCGACTTGACGGAAGTTTACGATGATTTTGTGGAAGTGAACCAAGAACGGTTTAATGCAGGTTCGATTGGAAAACTACCGTTGCTGACTGCACAAGACCAATTGAAATTAGCGCAATGGAAAAAGGAAATGGCGAAACAAGATTTAGTTATTTCAAATAATAATTTTCGGAATTGGCTGAGGTCAGAAGAAGAAGTCGATGTGGATTTGGAAAAATTACCCCTGCCTACTGAAATCGAAAATAAAGATTTTTCCAATCATCCAATGGTACAATTTCAAAATCAAAATAGTGAAGTTGCCAAGGCACAAATTGAAGTGAAGAAAGCTCAATTATTACCTCAACTTCAAACTGGATTACGGTTGCAAACTGTCCAAGGAACTGCTCCATTTTTTGGCTATCAAATAGGAATGAATGTTCCGCTGTTTAAGAAAAGTCAAAATAAAAAAATCGAAGCTGCTCAAATTCAAGTACAAGTTCAGGAGTCGAAAAAGGAAGCTATTTTGCAACAGTTAGAAATTCAAAGAGAAAAAATAACAATGCAATTAGAAAAGCAAAAAACAGCGATGGAATACTTGGAAAAAGAAATTCTTCCATCTGTTCGTAGTCGCCAAGAATTTGCCAAATCAGCTTTTCGAGCAGGACAAGCAACCGCTTTAGAATATCTTCAAAGTCTCGATCAAGGAATTCAATATGAAATTAATTATCTCGAAATGTTGAAGGAATATCATTTTTTAAAAATACAACTCGATTATTTAGGAGTTGCCAAATAAAGGCATAATTGATTGTAAATCAAATAGTTATGTTTTTTAATAAAAAAGAAAATATCAAAAAATGAAAAATTTAATATCAAAAATAGTTTTTGTAAATATATTGTTAAGTGTTTTGTTTTGGAGTTGTCATGATAACACAGATGGACATGTACACGATGAAAATGGAAACCATGTAGAGGCTGCCGAAGCGGATCCTCATGAGCACGAAGAGGAAGGTGGAGAAGAAGTAGAATTGACTAAGGAGCAAATTAAAAAGATCGGATTAAAGTACGGTAATTTTGAAAATAGAAATTTGCAATCCTCATTAAAAGTAAATGGTTTGCTCGAATTACCTCCGCAAAATAAAGCAAATGTCAGCTCTATGGTTGCTGGGAAAGTTACAAAGATTAATGTTAAGCCAGGGCAATATGTGCGAAAAGGTGCAACGCTGGCGACGATCCAAAATCCAGATTTTATCACCTGGCAACAAGAGTATTTGGAAGTCGAAGGTGAGCTAATGTTTCTGGAAAAAGAATATGTGCGGCAAATAGATTTAGTAAAAAAAGAGATTGCACCGCAAAGTGGATTAGATAAAATAACCTCTGAAAGAGCTATCGCAAAAGCTAAATTGCAAGGCTTGAAATCTCGAATGAAGGTTTTAAATTTACCAATTCCTACTGCTGGAGATGCTGATTTAAAAACGTTTTTGAGCATAGTAAGTCCACTCAATGGTTTTGTTAGAGAGATAAAAATTAATACTGGAATTTTTGTAAATCCGCAACAAGATCTTTTTGAAATTGTGGACAATCATCATCTGCATATTGATTTTATGGTTTTCGAAAAAGATCTACCTTTTGTAAAAGAGGGGCAAATGATCAGTTTTAGTTTGCAAAGCCAACCTAAGAATGTGATGCATGCTAAAATTTTTGCCATCGGAAAATCCATTGATAAATCTAATCGATCTATTTCCGTACACGCCGAAATGGTGGATGACAAAACGGAATTGATTCCTGGAATGTACGTCGAGGGGCGAATCATTTTAGAAGATCGAAAAGTACCTGCCCTGCCAGAGGAAGCGGTGGCCTTGGATAATGGATTGTATTATATTTTTGTCAAAGAGGAGGAACACGATGATGAAGTTCATTTCAAAAAAGTACCTGTATTGAAAGGAGTAACTGATTTCGGATTTTTTGAAATTACGCCTTTGGAAAAATTAGAAGAATCGGCAGAGATAGTTGTTGATGGTGCTTATTTTTTGATGGCACAATCGAAGAAAGGTGAAGCGAGTGGGGGAGGGCATACTCATTAATGGTGAATTGATAATGGTGAATGGTTAATACTTGAGGAATTAATCATTCACTATTATTTACTCCGTTCCTATTTTTTATGACACCTGCTTATTGCAAACGATCATTTCTTCTTAATGCAAATTTTAATAATAAGAACAAACAGCATATTCCCTAAGTCACTCGTAATAGTAATGACTAAATCAAAAAGAAAATGGGAATCAGCTTAACTTGGAATATTTTTTTTATATCAGCCTTGTCGCAAAGTATATTTGTAACGATCATTTTATTTTTTCAATATTTCAAATCCAAACAGCTTTCTCAACTTTATTTAGGGGCATTTATTTTTGTTTTTACGACTATCCTTTTGAATAATTTTATTTTTTGGAATCAACTGTTTTCAGAATATCCTCATTTTATTTATTCTACAGTAAGTACTCGATTTTTATTAGCACCGCTGTTTTATTTGTTTTGCCAATCCTATTTTAGATTTACGTTTAGCAAAAAAGATTTGCTGCATTTTCTCCCTTTTATCATTTTGACAATTATTTATGGCCCTTTTTTATTCCAATCAGCTGCAGGGAAAATAGAAAGTGTTACTACATTTTTGGAAGTGCAAACTCCAATGATTATTCTATTGGGGAAAATTGTAAGTTGGTTGTTAGCAGTTCAATTGATCGCCTATCCAATTCTTATTTTCAATCGATTAAAAAACAATTGGTCAAACAAAGAAGAAAAATTAGATGACCATAAGATCAATCAAATCAAGTGGTTGAATTTTCTGAATTTTCTTTTTCTTATTTATGGGATTTGTATGTTTATTTATTTTGTAATGATTGCATTTGAGATAGGAGGGCTGGAGAAAGATTTTTATATTTCCTTTGTGATGTGTATTGCCGTGTATAGTATCAGTTATAAAAATATGACAGACCAAAACTTATTAAAAGGAGCAAAAATCCTTGATCAAATTGATAGTTTGAAATATAATAAAACCCAATTAAAAAAAGAATACTTAGAAGACACCATTTCTAAACTTGAAAAAGTGATGCAGGTAGAAAAGATATATTTAGAATCTGACCTTGACTTAAATCACGTTTCTCAAAAAATAAGTACCCCTCGACATCATATCTCCCAAGCGTTGAATTTAGAACTTGATAAAACTTTTCATGAATATCTCAATTCTTATCGGATAAATTATGCTTGCCAATTGCTGCAAAATCTACCAAAGGAAAGTAATATTAAAACAGTTATGTACGCAAGTGGATTTAATAATCGAGTTTCATTTAGCAGTAATTTTAAAAAGATAAAAGGAATGACTGCCTCGGATTATTTGAAGGGACAAAAACAAACAAGTTCTAAGTCAAGCTTTAAGTGATAAATTGTGAACTATGAATTTTTTCCCAATAATTAATACTCCTCATTTTTAACTCATTGCATTCCTCAAGCATCTTATAAATGTAATCTACTTTCCATTTTTGAAAAAATCCACCTATTCAATTAGGTAAAACTGTAAAGAATTACAAGGTTTTACACCCATTTCTCCTTTAATATTTATAATTGTACCATTATTTCAAATCTAAAAAATAATTTAATATGAAATTTATGTACAAAATTCTAACAATCATTTTATTGGCTTTTCCCATTATTAATTTCGCTCAAGAAGTTACCACGCTTGCTGAGGTAACAGCCAATGGAGGCATTTCGGTTGATACCTCAGGTAATTTATTTGTTGCTCATTTTGGACCACTTCCTCCTAATCCAAGTATTGGAAAGAACATATATAAGATTACGCCAACAGGCGATGTTTCCCTTTTTGTAAATGGTGAATTAAATGTAGGCTCTGGGAATAGTATTGATGATGATGGGTTTTTATATCAATCAAATTTTGCGACTGGAGCAATTTATAAAATTGATGCAACAGGAAATATCGTCAATAATAATTATGCAACTATCGCAGGGCCAGTTGGAATATTGGCAAAGGATTCTAGTTTGTTTATAAGTAGTTGTAATGAAAATACGATCAAGAAAGTTTCTTCAACTGGAACAGTTTCTAATTATGCGACGAGTACTCTTTTTAATTGTGCGAATGGAATTACTGAGGGACTCAATGGAAACTTGTATACTACAAACTTTAGTAATGGAGATATTTTAAAAATAACGCCACAAGGTGAGGTGGAATTATTAGGAAGTACGCCTGCGGGAAATGGACATCTTGCCTTCCGTCCGAATGATCATAATTTATATATCGCTAGCTATTCGGGAAATCAAATTTTTAAAATGACTCAGGATGGAGAGGTTGAACTTTTTGCTGGAACAGGCGCTCCTGGTAAATTGGATTCAAGTGATCCTTTGCAAGCAACTTTCAACAAACCAAATGGAATTGAAATCAGCCCTGATGGTTGTAGCTTATATATTTCTCAAGATCAAAATGTATTGAGAGAAATAAAATTAGTTGGAAATGGATGTGTAACTTCTATCGAAAGTTTGGATAAAAACCCATCCATTAAGATTTTCCCAAATCCAGTCACCAATCATTTTAGAATTGAAAATCCTAAAAGTATTGATTTGACCAATATCTCGATTTTGGATGTGGATGGAAAATTAATACAAAATTTTTCACCAAATAATCAAAGCGAATTTGAAATTTTTGATATTCCTACTGGAGTGTACTTTATAATAATAGAGGATAAAATCGGAAATCGATATTCGAAAAAACTAATCGTACTTTAGATTTCATTTAGACGTGCTCACTTTGGTGAGTACGTCTTTTTTTGAGCAACGTCGTTCATTAGAATTTGTTAGTTTTTTAAGCTTCAAAAGCGATACTGTTTTTAATTAAATATATTTTTAAGGTATATTTAATTTTTATAAAATCAATAAAAATTTTATTAATGAAGACAAATCATTTCATGAAAATAGGTCTCATTATTATTATGCTTTTGAGTTTCTAAGTAAATTCAAACATTGCAGGATTTTCTGGAAATATTTTAAGTATAAATCTTCTACTATTAAAATGATTTGCCTTTATAGCTAATAAAAATAATATTTTACTTGTTAAATTAGATGAAGGAAAAAAGTCTAGATGTTTTTTACATTTATTAATTACAACACTTAATTCATTAAATTTTCCTCCAAATCTATTGTTAGAATGAAGTTCAATATCTAGTTTTGCATAATCCCAATCTTTTGTAATAATACTTCGAGAAGTAAGTTCATGATAATACAATTGTGCTATCTCAGTTTTTATTTTTTCTAATTCAATCGGAGTGATTTCATATTTTTTATTTAGACTTGAATCATATTCTATGTATTCTTTTTTTGGATTGTATATATAATCACCTACTTGATCTTCAAATATTTTGTTATGATTTATTTTATCAGACAAAATTGTATAAGGTATTTCCTTGGGATAAGCTGAACATTTTCTTCCTTCCATTTGATGAACACATTTCATGCATTGGGTTAATTTTCGCATATCATTCTTTATTAGAAGCCGATGGTCTTTTTATTCCTGAAAGGTATCTACCTATAAAATTTAAGTTCTCCATTAAAAATTAACCATTAAAAACCGCCTCCCGTTTTTCCATACTTGCTTGAAACGCTTCCATCAAATCTTCCGACATCAACATTGCCGCATTCCAAGTTGCCATATAATTAAGTGATTCTTCCACCGAATGATCTCGTTTGTACAATAACATTTCCTTCGTTCCTCTGATGACAAGCGGAGATTTTGAAGCAATTATTTTAGCTAACTCCATCACTTGATTCATCATGTCTTCTTGGGTAGCAAAAGTTTGATTGACCAACCCAATTTTAGCCGCTTCTTCGCTCATAACTTTACGGCCGGTGTAAGCTAATTCAGAAACGATTCCTGGATTTAATATATTTGGTAATCGTTGCAAAGTACCAATATCCGCTACCAAACCTAAATCGACTTCCTTGATTGCAAAGTAGGCAGCATCTGTACAATAGCGCATATCGCAAGCTGAAATGATATCAACACCACCTCCGACACAAGCATTTTGAATGGCAGCCAAAACTGGTTTTCGACATTTTTCTATAGCCGTAATGGTGTCTTGAAATTTTAGAATAAATCTTCGAAGTTTTTCACTTCTTCGACCTGGACAACTGATGGAATTATATTTTTGCATATCCATCAAAGTTTCTAAATCAATGCCTGCACAAAAATGTTTTCCTTCTCCGGTTAGAACGATTGATCGCACTTCAGAATTTTCGTCTAATTCTTCAAAAACAGATTTCATTTCGTACCATGCTGGCATGTGAAGAGAATTAGCTTTTTCAGGTCGATTAAATGAAACTTGAGCGACGTGATTTTCGATAGTTACTTTTAAGTATTTTAAATCCATATTTTTTGAGTTGAATTGTTTTTGATCAAATGATATTGAGCCACTAATTTAAGTTTTAAATTCTTTAAATATTTTAAAATAGTTTAATAAAAATGATTCACTTAAAATGGTTTTAAGTATTTGTTGTGTCCTAATCATTACAATTACTATACAATTAATAATCCTTTGTGACCATCTTGTGATATCAAATACTTATTTTTGTTAAAGAAAAATACCAATCAATATTTTTAATAACAAAACAATTACAAGAAATGGGATTATTTAGTTTTTTTAAGAAAACAGAAGATAAAATCGAAATTACTGACGAAGGTTTAATCGAAGTTGGTGTTTGTCCAAATTGTTGGGGACATTCAGAATATGGAGATCAATTCGTAGAATATGTAGAAGACCGCCAAAGAGCTATTAAAAATAAGGATGCTACTGCTCAAAAAGCATTTATTCAAAAATTTGTTGAAGATCGAATTACTGGAATTCGATTGGTCAATGATGGAGAGAAATCTGCTTGCCCTGTTTGTGCAAAGAACTAATAATATAAGCTGAAGTAGCTAAAGTAATATGCTGAAGCTAGAAAGGATAAATAATATTTTACTTTTTAATCTAGATAGTCAAGTTTTCATTTTGAATTGGGAACTTGACTATTTATATTTGGGCACTAATTAATTATTAAAAAAATATTGAAATAATAATTTATGAAAAAAATATCATTTGTAATCGTATTGTTATTAGCAGGCTTAGTTTGGAGTTGTGGCGAAGAAAAATCAAAAGACAAAAAGGAAGATCCTTTTAAGACAGAAGCCTCAAAGCAGAAAAAAGCGGAGGAAAAGGAAAGCTCAACTACTTCTGTTGCTGATGAAAAAGAAGAGGAAGAAGAACAAACCACTCCAATTCCACCTGAGCAAATTGCTAAAGCAAAAGAAATTATTGCTTCGATTTCAGCGGATGCTTTAGGAGCAATTGATGGGAAAAAGAAATATAAATTATTTTGTACACCTTGCCATGGAATGGATGGAAAAATGGCGATAAATGGAGCCAAAGATTTGACCAAAGTAAAAACTAGTTTGGAAGAAAACGTTGCACAAATTTATCATGGGAAAGGATTGATGACTCCGTTTAAAGGTGTATTAAAAGATGCAGAGATTGTAGCAGTTGCTAATTATGTGCGAGGATCGCTAAGAAAATAAATGATTTAATATTTTAAGAAAAAGCCACCTTTGAGAAAACTTGAAGGTGGCTTTTTGGTTTTAATATTAAAGACGTGAAGCAATAATTCAGAACTGGACAATGTACTATTACCAAAAAAAGAAAAAATATGTCAAAATTAAAAGACACCAATTCCGAAAATGAGTTTTGGTCAAAAAGGTATGAAGAAGGACGAACTGGTTGGGATATTGGTTTTCCATCTACGCCATTGAAAACGTACATCGACCAATTAGAAAATAAAGATCTAAAGATTCTAATTCCAGGTGCTGGGAATGCTTATGAAGCTGAGTATCTTTTTACTCAAGGTTTTAAAAATGTATTTGTCTTAGATATTTCTAAAGCGCCTCTAGACGCTTTTCAAAAAAGGAATCCTGAATTTCCTCCAAAGCAATTATTGCTAGGGAATTTTTTTAAACAGGAAGAAAAATATGATTTGATTTTTGAACAGACTTTTTTTTGTTCTTTTCCACCTTTGGAAAATAATCGAAATTTGTACGCAGAAACCATGTCTCAGCTACTTTTTCCCAAAGGAAAATTGGTAGGTGTTTGGTTTGATATTCCGCTCACCGGTAATATGGAAAAGCGACCATTCGGAGGAACACGAGAAGAATATTTAGGTTATTTGTCTCCCCATTTTGAGACTGTAGTTTTTGAAAAATGTTATAATTCGATAGAACCACGGAAGGGGAGTGAGCTGTTTGGAATTTTTCAAAAAAAATAAAAATAGAATTTCAGAAAAGTAAAAAGCACCATTTACAATCTTGTGAATGGTGCTTTTAAGTTAGATTTTCTAGTTCATTTTTCATCCGATATACTTTTTTATAAATCTTCGAATAAAACCATTTCTACTAAAAATCTCAGATTTGGAGCCTTTATCAATACTCATACTTCCCTTACAATCTTGCCCGTCCCATTGCAAATATCCCCAGCAATTTGGGCAATCATGATATTCATGAATGGTGGTGTTGGTTGTGTTTTGGCTTGGTTGATTTATTTCTGTGACAAACATAATTTATTTTTTTAGAGGTGGAAAAAATAATTAAATTAATAAAAAAAGGGAATCATCTTTTGATGACTCCCTTCTGAAAAACTTCATCAAATTATATTAAACTGTTACGCTATATTGCTCTATTTTGGATTTAAGGGCAGCCTCAGTTTGAACACCAACTAATCTTTCTTGAACTTCTCCATCTTTTAAAAAGAACAAAGCTGGAATACTTCTTACGCCAAATTGTTGAGCTAAATCTCGATTGTTGTCAACGTTTACTTTTACGATTTCAAAATCTTCAGCATGCGCTTCTGCTAATTTTTCAACAGTTGGTAAAAGTGCTCGGCAAGGACCACACCAGTCAGCATAAAAATCTAAAAGTACTGGTTTACCTGTTTCGATAATTGATTTGAAGTCTGCTACATTTTTTATTTCTTTCATGATAATTTATTTTTGATTGATTAAATATTTATGTGATTGATAATACAAATATAAGGGCGATTTGGAGGCGATAAATAGGTAATAATTCCTGTAGAGTTGGCAATTCTTCCTTTGTCTAACTTTTCTTTTGTAGAGGGATAAAACTGTATTAATTTTCTTTTGGAAAAGTATTGTTATAAATTAATCCTCAAACCAACATTATAAGTTGCAGCTTGTCCTCCTGATTGGTTTAAGAATTTATTAGAAAAATCTGTGTACAATAATTCCAATTCTAAATTGGGAGTGAATTGATATTTTGCTCCTAAGCCACCTTGGACGAAGTAATCAAATTCAGATTGCCAAAAAGGAGAAAATCCTCCCAATGAGTACAAAGTAATTTTTGGACTAGGGTTATAACTAAAGATGACAGTAGCAGGAGTGGAAAAACGATTGGAATTTTCATCTTTTTTTCCAATATCTTCTAACAAAAAATCCACTTCAGTAAATAATGAAAAGTTAGTTCCAATGGGAAAATCATTGAAAAATTGAGTATTCCAAGTTGCACCATTCCAATCAATATAAGGTTGAGTACTATTACCAGCTAAGTCTTCACCAATTGGAAAAACGAAAGAACTTTGAATAGAAAAATTTTCCCATTTAGGAACTGGGGCATATCTGATTTGAGGCCCAAAAGCAGTTATGCCTTGTCGAGCACTTTCTCCATCTTCTAAATTATTTCCAAAAACAGCCAAAGGGGAAGAGGGTAATTTATCATTTCTAACTCTTCGGTATCGAGTATTAATTCCAATGTTGAAACGATTGGTTAAGCCATACAAAACACTTAAAGAAGTTGTATTGAAAGTAGATCGATCAGTCAAATTTCCTTCGTTTCCTGTTTGTTGAGTATATAAATTATTGAATATTTTTATTTCAAAAGAGCCTTTTTTAATCGTAGAAGAAACCACGTATCTACTAGCATTATTCCCTAAAGCAGAAGAACTCCCTAAAGAGGAAGTTCTATTTGCTGTGTCATTTAAGTTCCATGAGTAATTATAAAAACTCACTTTTGCGGAGGATGGGATTTTGTTTGTTCGGTATTTATTGATGAACTTTAATATTGATTTTGTACTCCCTCCAAAGTCACTTGTGTACCATTTGAAAATCTGGGATAACTCTGCTTTGTTGCCGTTCACTTTGATGAAACTATTATCGTTCAATGCTAATTTAGTTTGCATTTCTAATTGTTGCTCCAACTTTTGAGGCGTGTAAGCAAAGTCAGTAATTGGAGGACAACCCAATGCGCCACAGACCAAAACGAAATGAAATCGAGCATCTTTATAAGGCTTCAACAAGTAATCTTTTTCTAATTTATTTAAGGTCAAACTTTTGCCACCAACCGTGTTTTTCTTTTTGTCAAAAAATCCAGCTATGTCTTGAACAGACTTCAAAGGATATTTTTGAGCAGCTTGATTGATCACTAATAAATTATAGGCATTGATATAAAATGCTTGTTTCGTAGCATCGTCAGCATTAGTTAAATCTGCTTTTGCGATAGTTTGGATTAATGATTTTAACTGTGCATCCTTTTTCAAAGGCGCATAATTTACCCTTCCATTTTTTACATTTTTTTGTAAAAATGATTGAGTGTCATTAAAGAATTTTTTATCAATGTTTTGTCCAGTTGTTGTTCCGATAATCACAAAAGTTGCGATAATAAAATTGATGATTGATTTCATTTTGAATAGAATTTTTTTGATGAAGAAATATTTGTTGTAATTGATAATACAAATATGGGGAGGTTTGGAAGGCTAGAAATAGGTAAGAATTCCCAAGGAGTTGTCAATTTTTCCCGACCACCTTGAAGGTTATATTTTTGTGATATTCTTAGATTTATTTTGTGAATACTTTGTTAGATTTGGATGGTTCTTGTGAGGATTTGTCATTTTGAGAGAATGGAAATTATTCAAAAGGACAATTTAATTATTGGAATATAATTGGAGAACAAATTTTAATCAAGAGAATTCCCAGATGCTTGCATTGGGTGCAGATGACTAAAGAATTTTGCTAAAAAAAAAAGAGGATTTGACTAAGCCAAATCCTCTTTTTTTAAAATATTTTATGAGAAGTTATTTTCCTTCTCCTTCTCCTTCCTTTGTTTCATTCTTTTTTCCTCTTGAAATCATTTGATCGACATCGGTAGTGAATTTTTTGGCAGTTTTAGTATAGCCAGTTTTTCCTAAACCTTCGATAGAGAAATTACCCTTATCATCTTTTTTCAAATTAAAAACCCAGACTGTAGGAAAGCCTCTTACGCCAAATGCAGTTTGAAGTTGAGCATTTTGTTTTTGATATTTTTCAGGTAGAGTCTTTCTTTTCGGAAAATCCAATTCTAAAAGCACAACATTAGCTTTTGCCCAAGTTTTAAATTCTTTCTTAGAAAAAACGGAAGCCGTTAATCGCGTACACCAACCACACCAGTCACTTCCTGTAAAATTAGCTAAAATTGGTTTTCCTGTTTTTTCAGACTCAGCAAATGCTTTATCAATATCAACTAACCAACCTTCATTTTCGGCTTCATAAGAATCAGTTTGACTAAATGCTGAAAATGAAAGTAAAGCAAATAGACTGAGGAAAATTATCTTTTTCATGTTATTATAAGTTTATTTTTAGTGCAAATGTACAAGAATTTTGGATTTTAAAATGTTAAGAAATTCCTATTCTTTATTGATATGGATATTTTGTCCTAGATGATACAATTTTTAATAGCAGATATACCCACTCAAAACTTCTTATTTCTCCATGAAAAAACCATTCCTAAACACTTAAGTGTTTAGGAATGGTTTTGATATATTGACATAAAATCTTAAACCTAATCTTGAAATAATTAACTTCCAGGCATCCGATCTCTCTCATTTTTCTTTCGATTAAAACGATAAGTAAACGTTGCGGTGAATCGTCTTCCCATTCTTTTTCCTTCTGACTTCAATAAGTAGTTTTCGCCAGTAACCGTTTCTCGTTCAATTCTAGAGTCCAAAATATTCCTAAAATTAAGTGATAGGTTTCCTTTCTCTCCCAATAAATCTTTGCTAATTCCAAAGTCAAGTGAATGTTGTGCTTTGATCAAAGATTGGCCACTTTGTCTTTTGGCTCTATACCTAAATGTTCCTTGCATGGTCAATCCTTTTTTAAATTTCATACGACTATTTAATCGAGCTGACCAATTTGAATTTTCCGTATCAAAATTAATATTATCAAATTCCCCAACTTGTTTAAATTGATAATAATTAAACTCACTAGAAAGTCGCAACCAATTGACTGGATTATAAATAGCGGAAATTTCAACTCCTCCTCGGTTTTCGTGAGAAAGATTTACAGGGAAAGTTAAGAAATTTCCTTCCTCATCAATTCTTGTGACGAATTGGAAATAATCAGTATTGTGCTGAAAATAAATGGATGGATTCAAAGTGAAATTTCCCCATCGATTAAGGAATCCTAATTCGTAGGAATCGGTGTACATTGGATTCAAATCTGGATTTCCTTCAAACCTATTCCGAATATCAGATAAACCACCAAAAGGATTTAGCTGCCAAAACCTAGGGCGGTTAATTCGTCGACTATAACTTAATTGCAAATTCGTTTTTTCGGAAAAATTATAAGTTAAATGTGCTGTGGGAAAAAAACCAATATAATTTTTATCATCACTAAATTTCTTTTCTCTATCTCCAATTCCAATATCCGAAAGTTCAGTTCTCAATCCAAAAAGGTAATTGAATTGCTTTATTTTTTTTCCATATTGCAAATATGCTCCATAGATTTGTTCATCATAATTAAGTAAGTTGCTAAAGGCTGGAATTGGTTCCTGATTTATCGAGGCAGAATAATCACTCGTAATCCTTCTGATTTCTCCTCGAAAACCTGCTTCTATTCTACCGTTATTTTTCAAGGGAGAAACGAAGTCAGCTTGGAGCAGAAAATCTTTACTACTTTCAATATCTCTAGTTACAGTATTAATTTTTTCTTCGTTAAAAGGAATTAAGTTTTGCAAAGTAAGTGATTCGTTTTCATCATCATTCCACCAATCGTAAACAATGCTTGTCGTAAATTTTTGACCTTTTTTATCAAATGTTTTTTCATAGTCAATTTCTAATTGGTTAAAATTTTGGGGCTCAGAATAATTTTCAAATTGAGAAATCATGCTATCAACTTCACCTAGAGAATTTGCGTAAGAATATTCAATATCCATCTCGTCGGTATTCTCAATGATGTCTTTAAAATAACTAATGGTTACCGTATTTTTTTTGTTCAAATAATAATCTCCTCCAATGTAAATATTATAGTGTTCATCATTCCGAATTTGATCTTCTGTTTGATTTAAAATTCTTGTTTGACCATTTCGTAAAGTAGATTGTTGGCGAGTTCTTTCGCCAAAAAAATTAGAATAGCGATAACCGATATTGGTAAAAAGGTTAAATTTTTCTGTTTTATAATTCATGTTCATGTTCGTTCGATGATTGGCTGGATAACCACTTGTCAATTGTAAAGAAGCACCAAGTCCGCCCTTTTTATTTTTTTTCAAAACGATGTTGATGATTCCCGCTGTCCCGCTGGCTTCATATCTTGCGGAAGGATTGGTGATGACTTCCACTTGGGCAACTATGTCTGCAGGAAGTTGTTCGAGGCCTCCATTGGCAGAAAGGACAGATGGTTTTCCATTAATTAAAATTCTTACATTTTCATTGCCACGTAGGCTGATTCCTCCTCTAGCATCTACACTTACCGAAGGAACATTGTCCAGAATGTCAGTAACATTTCCACCTTTTGAGACAACATCTTTTCCAACATTAAATACTTTCTTATCTAACTTATATTCGATGGTTGATCTTTCTCCGACTACTTCTACGCCAGCTAACTGTGTAGCATCTGGTTCCAATTCGATGATTTTTAAATCAAGGTCTTTTTGGATGTCAACATTTTCTAGCGAGTGACTTTTGAAGGAAAGGAATTCAATTTTTACATCATATTTTCCAGTTGGAACTTTTAGTTTAAAAGTACCAGACTCATCGGTAGTCTCACCAGCAACGATGCTTTTTGTTTGTGCATCCAAAACTGTGATGGTTGCGTATCCCAAAGGAGTTTGAGAAGTTTGATCAACAACTTTCCCTGTTATATTGACAGTTTTATTTGGAATTGAAAACGAAAAAAGGAAAAAAATGAATAAACAGAATGATAGTATTTTTTTCATTGTTGTATGATTTTTTTAGTGATACAACAAATGTGAAAAATATATTAATATCGAATTTGGATAGTTGACGAACACTTAAATAATGCAGTCAGATAACTAGATTTTCCTCCTAAACTTTATTCATCTACTAAATCAATGTATTGGGGTGTATTTTTGGCAAACTCATCTACTATGTTCCAGTTAGGTTCAGGAATCGGTTAAATTCGCAGTAGAGTAGAGGTTAAAATTTTATTGAAAATTACAACATGATGAATGTTTTAAATAAATATCCTTTTTTTTCACACGTATTGTTTTGGATTGGAGTGTTTTTACTTGATGGAATAAGCGGTGATGTGTTTACTAAATTATATAGTAATTGCGTGTTTGGGATAAGTAATATTATTCCCCAAATGGTGGGATCTTATTTTACCGTTTACTATTTGGTTCCCAAGTTTTTATCTAAGAAAAAATATCTAAAGTTTATTTTAGGATTTATTATTAGCGCATATTTTGTTTCTATTTTAGCAAGAGTATTGGTTGTTCATGTGGCTGAACCCATAGTTAGAGTTCCTCCTTTTTCACAAGAAAGTTTTTGGGAAATTGCTACTGATATTAAGTGGCTTTTCTTTCGATATTTTCCAGCCACCTATATCATGGTTTTCTTTTTTTGGTTGGTGACTTACTTGAATTTCAGTAGAAAAAATATTGCGCTCCAACAGGAAAAAACTTCGGCAGAATTGAAGATGTTAAAATCGCAACTCAATCCACATTTTCTTTTTAATACGCTAAATAATATTTACAGTTTGTCTTTAGATAACTCTCCAAAAACTTCTGAATCCATTGGTAAGTTATCAGAGATTTTGGATTACGTTTTGTATCGATGTGAAAGCAAATTGGTTCCCCTATCAGGTGAAGTATCTTTGTTGGAGAATTACATTGATTTAGAAAAATTAAGATATGATGATCGACTGAAAATTACTTTTGAGAAAAGAGTAGATAGTGCAATTGAAATAGCGCCACTCATTTTATTATCATTAGTTGAGAATGCGTTTAAGCATGGGGCAGGGGAGGACGGAGGTTCGCCAGAGATTAAAATATTGTTGGAATCGACTTCACGAGTTTTTATTTTTTCTGTAAAAAATAGTGTGGTGGATTCAGAAACAAAAAAAACATCTTCGGCCATTGGATTGAAAAATATTCAAAAACAATTGATATTGATTTATGGCAAAAATTACGATCTGGAAATTAAAGAAAAAGCTAACCTCTTTTCAGTAACTTTAAAACTTCACGTTTAATTTTATTTTATGAAAGTACGATGTTTGATTGTGGATGATGAACCATTGGCTATTCGGCTGATTGAAAAACATGTTGCTCAAATAGAGTCATTTGAAGTAGTGGCGACTTGTAATACTGCTTTAAAAGCTTTTGAAATTTTAAATACTGAAAAAATTGATTTATTATTTTTAGATATAAAAATGCCTTCGATTACTGGTATTGATTTTTTGAAATCGTTGCGGCATCCTCCTAAAACCATCTTGACAACTGCCTATCGAAATTATGCCTTGGAAAGTTATTCCTTAGATGTGGTAGATTATCTTTTGAAGCCAATTACCTTTGATCGTTTTTTTAAGGCTGTGGAAAGATATTTAAGAGAAAATCCAATTCATTTATTACCTCAAAATCCGGCAACATCTTCTAGTGATTCTGAAGATGTTTTTATCCTTTTAAAATCAGGATCAAAGTATCATAAAGTTGCGATTAATTCGATTCTTTATATTGAAAGTTTAAAGGATTATATCAAGGTTCATACGACCGAAAATAGGATTGTTTCAAAATACAAAATTAGTGATATTGAAAAAGAATTAGCAGGAAAATCGTTCCTTCGGATACATCGGTCATTCATTGTTAACAAGACCAAAGTAACAGCCTTTACACCTCATGATGTTGAAATTGGGAAAGTGGAAATTCCGATTGGAGTGAGTTATAAAGGTATTGTGTTGGAGATTTTGGGAAAGGTGTGATTTACAAAATCTAAGGGTAATTATTAGGGGATGAATTTAATTATAGAATTTCTCAAGCGTCTTTATCTTCACTTTTTATTTTTTTATTGATCGATACTTAAAGCTTAGGAACAGTATTGAAAAAAACACTTACTCGAATAATACTATTAGAGATTAGAACCTGAATTTTTACAAAGTAATTCTATCTGTATAATTAAAATAATATTCCTCCCCTAAACTAACTAAAATAAGACTGCTTCCTTGAGCTTTACATTCTGCTTCAATTAATTGAGTTGCGGCTTTAATATTTGCCTCATCCAAATGACTAAATGGTTCATCTAATAATAGAAAATCAAACGGTTGGCAAAGCGCTCGAATAATTGCTATTCGTTGACGTTGACCAAAAGAAAGTGTTCCGCATGGTTTTTTTAGAAGATTGGCGACCCCTAATTGCTCTGCCATTTCTTTAATTTGAAGTAAGGTTTTATGGTCTTGCAAATTAGTTTTTAGCAAAATATTTTCCTCCGCAGTCAGTTGTTCAAACAAACGAAGATCTTGAAAAACGATAGACAATTTATGTTGTCTCAACTCTGCTAGTTCGTCACTTTTATAATTTTTGATATTCTTATCATTCAATAATATGGTTCCATCAAAATCTTTTCTCAACCCATAAATGCAATGAAGTAAAGTTGATTTCCCTTTTCCTGAAGGAGCAATCACGAGGTACTTTCTACCTTTTTCGAAAGATAAATCTTTGTTCCAAATTTCGGTGGTAGGATTGAATCCACTCTCTTTAAGTGGGTGGGGGAGTATTTTTTGAAGTGTAATCATTGTTGTTAATTCGTTGATTATAGAATGATGAGAATGGATTTAAGATTTAAGATGATGGATTCTTCCACATTGGGAAGATCCATCATCTTAAATCCTCAATCCATCATCTTAAAACTTACATCGCGCCTTTCTTTTCGTAATTTTTATTAGTCCAATCAATGATGCTTTTTAAGGCATTTTTATTTTTATCAGTCATATTTATTTTCATTGTTCCATTATCTCGATTCAATTCCATCGTGGCATCTTTCATAGCATTGAAATCAATTCCAACTCCGTCAAGATAATTTCCAATATTACTAAAATTAACAAATCCACCCATAATATTTTTAGAGAAAATATTTTTGATATCCTTTGAGACTAAACCATTTTTAGCATATTCTCCAGCTTGCAAAGCAGGGATAGTAGATTTGGCATCTCCGACGAAAAGCATTCCATCAGTTACATAGAACATCGGCATATCATCAGCCGATCCCATGAGTCCAGACATTTGGTAAAGTCCATCACCTAGACTTTCGATCATTTCATAATCTTTACCTAGGTCTATTATTTGCTGAAAACCATCCATGTCATTGATTTTTATTGCCATCAACATATTTGGATTATCGTTGTAAGATTTTCCATGAGTGGTGATAAGAAAATCTCCATCAATTGTGTTTGCCAAATCTTTTGTAGTCAATCCATACTGTTTTAGAGTCATGTCTGCCATTCCCGTCATCGTTTTTTTAGTCAAAATCATATTTATACCTTTCATATCAATAGCCCCAGTAAATGCAAAAATTAAATCTTCAGCAGGAACATATTTTGAAAAATCTGTTTTTACTTGATCCTTGAAAACATGTCGAAATTCGTCAGATAATTTTTCGTTGAAATCATAATTAGATTCAGAAACAATAGCTCCTTTTTCAAAATTAAAATAACTATGAGCATAATTTTCAGTCAACATAGTTGGAGAAATAATAAAACCAGCCATTCCCATTTTTCCTTTGGCAGCTTCTGCCATTTTGTTAGAAGAAAACCAACTTGTGATATCTGCTTTTTTAGAAAAACACTTTTGCAAATCTTCATTACTAACGATAGAAGTTTCCTTAGTTGTATTGAAAATTCCTTCCACACCAGTTTTTAAATCAGTTCCATTACCTCGACTTAACCCCATGACAACAATGTCATCATTCATCGCAACTATAGTTTTTCGATCTGCTTCAAGATATTCAAATCCCTCTGCTGATTGAAATTTTGCATTACCATCAGAAGCTAATAATTTTTTAAAGGCTGCTTTGTCACTTAAACTTGCCACGATTCCCATAAATCCTTTTTCAGGATTCATAATATCAACATCTTGAACTAGATAAATATTACCATCCAAATTTACACCTGATGCATATGGATCTTTTAATACTGCTTCAACTCCTGGATTTCCTTGGGAAGCATCTTTGATAAAATCTTGGTAAAAAGACATTTTTTGCATCGATTCAAAATCTGCTTTATCCATCAACCTTTTGACATTGATAGCAGAAACAGAAGAGGAATTTGCAGGAATATTAACGATTGCATCTTCTTTAAGAGAGGTCTCATTTTTACAAGAAGTAGCCAAGAGTGAAAGAGAAATAATAGCTAGAAAAATTACTTTCTGAAAATTCATATCTAGTTTTTTTATGATAAAAAATGGAATTGATTGTAAAATAAATACAAAGTAATAGATTGGAAAATGCGGATTAGAAAAATCCTACAAAATTTTCATAAATATAGACTAATGAATATCGAATATCGAATATCCAACAAGGAATTGAGAAGTTTGACGATGTTAGTTTTGTATTTTCGATGAGAAGTTTCGTCAGACTTCCCAAATCCTTGTTGGATATTCGATGATTCCCATCATCCACGTTTCGCTCTTTCCCAAAGCACCGATTGTTTTCCTCCTACAGCTCTAAAGAATCCACGATACATGGCATAATTCATTACACAAAAATAATAGGGAACAAAAAAGGCTTTAAATTTTAGTTTTTGTTTTTCTAAAATATAACCAATTAGAGCCATAGCATAAAATGCAATTTGACACCATAAAATATAATTGAAAAACGGCTCTCCTTGTTGAGCTAAATAGATATTTATGATCAATAAAAATGGCAAGGCTAATGGGGCTAATGTCCATCTCAATACTCGGTGTGAAATATATTGAAAAGTGAGAACTGGATTTTTGAAAGGCAAAAGCATTGAGGATAATCTTCCAATAGCCTGAATCCCTCCAGCAGCAATTCTTATTTTTCTTTTTAGTTCTTCTTTGACCGAAGCGGAAGCAGTTTCTACGGCTCTTGCTTCAGGTTCGTAAACTACCTTATAGCCACTATCAGCAATACGCATAGTCATTACAAAATCTTCAATAATGGTATCGGAAGGAACTGGTTGAAATAAATCAGTTCTGACAGAAAATAATTCACCTGCTGCTCCAACTACGGAATAGAATTCAGAATCCCATTTTTTCAAGGTACTTTCATATTTCCAATACAAACCTTCCCCAGCTTCATTTGCTGCACCTGAGTCATCCAAAGAAATTCTTTTTTCTCCAGCCACCGCACCTACTTTATCATTTTTATAATGTCTTATAATATTTCGAATAGCATCAGGATTTACAAATGTATTCGCATCAGAAAATATGACAAAAGGAGTTTTGACAAATTCCATGACACGTTCGACCGCAGCAATTTTACCTCGCCGTTCTGGTTGGTGAAATAGTTGAAGATCATAACCCTCAGGAGTAGGATAATTTTTTACTACATCAGGCGTACTATCATCAGAACCATCAGTAACGAAAAAGAATTTGATTTTATCTTTTGGATAATCAAACTCAAAAGAATTTTTAATTTTTTCACCGATCCAATCTTCTTCATTAAAAGCTGCAACCATATAAGTTACCTCTGGAAGAAATGCAGGATCATAGATATTAATTTTTTTAGAAAAGACTCTTTTGATCTTAAGTAATATGAAAAGAAGGATTCCATATCCTAAATAAGCATAGAAAACAATAAATAATAAAACAAAGAAGATGATTTTTAAAGTGACTATTGACATAAAAGTAGAGTCTATTAAATTGGAAGATGCGTAAATATATTTTCAATGGGGCAATTTGGAATAGAAAAGGAACCAAAATTAAAACGAAATCAAAGGAAATAAAATAAAATGATGAATTAAAATAGATGAAAAATAGAATTTTAATTTAGATGATATTCAGAGTAAATGAGGTTATAATAAGTCAAAATTCAATTTTTTTATTCAATATATTTAATTATAACTAATTTATCTTTTGTTTTTAGGTAATTTTTAAATTAAATAAATAATAGATATTATACGTATTTTATTTTGATAGTTGTGGTTTTGTAGCTATTTTTAGTTTTTTATGAGAGTTATCTAGCAAAGTATAGTTTTTTATATTAAGATTAAGAAATATGTGAATTATACCTTGTTTTATGTATATAGATAATGGATTTTTTGGGTTAAATTTGTACTTCAATCAATCCTCAAAAAGTTAAAATTCCCCTACTAAAAAACTAAAAGTAACTTCTATCTTCCTTTTCCAAAACCTAAAGATTATTTTAGTCATTCTTTTTTATTAAAAATATTAAAGAATTATCAATTCAATGACTAAATACGATTATTTTATAAGCATTCTTATTTCCAAAATCTAGATTCAATAATCGTCTTATTTTAGAGTTTTTCCAAAACCGAATTCAAGAACTGTTATTGATTTTTTCCTCCTAATCAATTGATATACATCTATTTATTTAGAATGTTATACTTCAGGATTGGATTAATTATTTATTTATTTTTTGCCTAATTTATTTTGGATAAAATCATGAACATAACAGAACAGATTTTAATTATTGAAGACCATAGTGCTCTTAGAATTTTAATGAACAACTTTCTAGGAAAAAAATTCAAAGTAAAAACTACTGCAAATGGGTACGAAGCATTGGCATGGATGAATGAAGGGAATATTCCAGATTTAATTATTTTAGATATTAATATGCCAAAATTAGGAGGCATTGATTTTCTAAATAATATGAGAATTAGCGGTTTTTTTCATGATATTCCAGTAGTAGTGGTATCGGGAGAAGAGGAAGGAAAGATTATTGAAAAATGTCTAGAAATAGGGATTAATGGTTATTTGAAAAAACCATTTAACCCAAGTGACCTACAAAAAAAGATTCTTACAATTTTGAAAAATAAACAATCAATAAAAATTTAGCTTCAAGTTATTGAGGCTAAACAAAAATGTTTTTTTATTGACAACAACCTAAACTATGTTCTTAATTGAACAAAAACTTATATGATGAACTTACACTCGACTGTAGCAGAATCCGTAATTGTGCTTCGTTCTAAAACAAAGCTCACTAAAAAACTATTGTACCTAATTGGTTTTGAAGATGAATTTGTATCTAATGGTTTACTCGAAAACGAAGAGATATCATACGAAATCATTCAGAAGCACCAATTGAAAGAAGTATCTATTCAAAGTTTAATTGAATTAAATTTATCAGATGCACCTGAGTTTGCTTTGATTTGTGATCTTAATGTTTTAAGAAAAAATAATTTTAAATTTTTAGAAAAGGTTCGCAAAGAAAAAGCACTTCAAAGTGTTCCCTTCATAGTAATTAATAGAACATCTGAATCAATTGATTTAAGAAATGCGATCAAAAAAGGTGTGGATGATTGTTATGAACTTCCTTTAAAATGGGAAAATATTCTTACTCGAATCGAATTCTTAATCCAACATAAAGCGAATGTTCAAATGATTGGCAAGGTGAAATCTGCAAATTATAGAATACCTACAGGAAAAAGAATCTTTGATATTTGTGTTGCTTCAGGAGCTTTACTTTTTTTAAGTCCTATCTTATTAATGATTGCTGCTGCGATAAAATTTTCATCAAAAGGGCCAGTTTTATACAGCTCAAAAAGAGCAGGTACAAATTATCAAGTATTTAATTTTTTGAAATTCCGATCAATGTGTGTAGATGCTGATAAAAAATTAGACCAGTTTGCACATTTGAATCAATATAATAAAAACGAAGAAGGCCCTTCTTTTACTAAGATTCAAAATGACCCTCGAGTTACTCCAATCGGTAAATTTATCAGAAAAACAAGTTTAGATGAATTGCCTCAATTATTCAATGTATTAAAAGGTGATATGTCAATTATTGGAAATCGACCATTACCACTTTACGAAGCAGAGCAATTGACTACTGATGGAAACTCAAAAAGATTTATTGCTCCAGCAGGTTTGACTGGTTTGTGGCAAGTTTCTAAGAGAGGAAAAAAAGATATGTCCGTTCAAGAAAGAATTGATCTGGATATTGAATATGCTTCAAAACATTCATTATTGATGGACTTAGGGATCGTGGCAAAAACGCTTCCTGCCATGATTCAAGAAGAATCTGTTTAAAATATTAATTATTTGGAATAGGTTTTGGACTAAATTTCTCTCTTAGGAATTTATTTCAAAACCTATTTTTATTTATAATTTTGTGGAAAATCGTTCTTGTACAAATCCTGTGGTTTATCCAAAAAGGAAAGCGAGGACGATTAAAAGAAGAGTTGATTTTCATTTTGGGTTGACTTAAAAGCACAGAATTTGGATAAGAATCAAAAAAAATGCGTGAAGGTGGAACAACCACTCGTATCAATCATTTCTGTTAATTTCAATCAAATTCAAGTGACTTTAGAGTTGTTGGATTCATTGAGAAAAATCTCTTTTCGAGATTTTGAAATCATTTTGGTTGATAATGGTTCGTCCACTAATTCCACAAAACTTCTTTCTGAAAAATACCCTGAGGTCAATTATATTTTTAGCAAAAAAAATCTAGGATTCTCAGGAGGAAATAATGTAGGTATTCGAGCTAGTAAAGGCGCATATCTTTTTTTTGTCAACAATGATGCAGAAATCACAGAAGGCTGCATCGAAACGCTTCTGCAATTGTTCAACTCAATCCCTTCATTGGGAATCGTTAGTCCCCAAATTTGTTATGATCCAAAGCTGACGAATAATCAACAGATTATTCAATATGCAGGTGCGACTCATGTTCATCCGATGACTGCGAGAAATGAAATTTTAGGGGAAAAACAAATTGATAAGGGACAATTTAATGTAGCCAAAGAGACTGCGTATGTTCATGGTGCTGCGATGATGATTAAGCGAGAAGTACTTGATAATGTGGGAGTTATGCCTGAAGAATTCTTTTTATATTATGAAGAGCTGGACTGGAGTGAACAGATTAGAAATGCAGGTTACCAAGTTTATGTAGAACCCAATGCTTTGGTTTATCACAAGGAGTCATTAGCCGTTGGAAAAAATAGTACCTTAAAAACTTATTATCACACTCGCAACCGAATCTTCTTCGTGAGAAGAAATCGAAGTTGGAGTCAAATAGCTATATTTTATTTATTTTTGTTTTTTTTCACCATACCCAAAAACACTTTAGTATTTTTAAAAAATCGAGAGTGGGGACATATTTCAGCTTTTTACAAAGGTATCTGGTGGAATCTAGCTGGAAATAAAAGTTAACCATTAAAAGAAATGAGCATTATAATTTACTTTTACATTTTTGTAAGTGCATTGTTAGCATTCTATCTGCTGTTTCCATTCGTTACTGTTTTCCTTGCTCTTTTCTCTAAGGAAAAAATTAAAACGAAGGAAGAACTGGGAGATGCTTATCGAGAATATGATTACGGTTGTATTATCACGGCCTACAAGAATGCGGAAATCTCCAAGCCTTTGATCGCTTCTCTATTAAAACAACCTTTCCCAAATTTTCATATTTACTTAGTAGCAGATGATTGTGATGTATCAGAATTTAATTTGACGGATAAAAAATTGATGGTTTTAAATCCTCAACCTGCGTTAAAATTAAAAGCAAAAAGTATCATTCATGCGATGGACAATTATGTTCGTAAACATGATTACACCGTAGTTTTTGATGCTGATAATTTAGCACATCCTGATTTTTTATTGGAAATAAATAAATATGCAAATAATGGACACCAAGCCATTCAAGGTCAACGAACGGCTAAAAATCTAGATACGATTTATGCTTGCGCAGACGCGACTGGAGAATTTTATAAAAATTATATCGAACGATATGTACCTTATATGTTAGGTTCTTCGACGGTAATTTCAGGAAGTGGAATGGCGGTGGAAACTGATTTGTATGCATCATATTTAGCAAGCCCCGAAATTGAAATAGGGAAAACGCAATGGAAAAAAATGTTACAAGAGGATAAGATTTTGCAAAACAATTTGCTCTATAAAGATGAGAAAATCGTTTACGCAAAGAATGCAATTGTCTTTGATGAGAAAGTGGTGAGTGGAGAACAAGTAGAGACTCAAAGAAGTCGATGGTTGTTTTCTTATTTTCAAAATTTACCCAATTCATCTGGTTTGATTCTCAAAGGTTTGACTCGATTGAGTTGGAATCAGTTCTTTTTTGGTTTGATTACGATTGCTCCGCCGTTGTTTATTTTATTATTTATTTCGATGGTTTGGGCAGTTGTAGGATTATTCATTGCTCCAAAAATTGGACTTGGATTGATTGCGTCATTGGCGATTTTTAGTTTTACTATTTTATGGACTTTATATTTATCCAAAGTTCCAAAACAGGTTTGGTCAGCGATCTGGGGATTACCTTTCTTTGTTTTTAAACAAGTGACCGCACTTTTTAAAATGGGAAATCCTAATAAAAATTTCAAACATTCAGAGCACACTCGAAAAGTTTCGATTGATGATGTTTTGAAAAAAGATAAGTAAAACGTCCAACGTCTCCAACGTTCAACAAAATGAAAAACCTAACATTCTACTCATCACTTCTTTTAAACATCCTCTTTATTTGTGGATTTTTTTACCTCGTGAATGCGCTAGGTGGTTTTTCTTATTTGAGGGCAAAAATGAAAACTAAAAGTTTAGCAGGAATCTACGAACATCGAAAAAATCATTTTAAAGAATTACCTATGCAAGAAGATGCGATAGTAATGTTGGGAAATAGTTTGACGCAAAGTTGTGAATGGAGTGAATTATTGGATAATCCAAAAATAGTGAATAGAGGAATTTCAGGAGATATGACTGGAGGGCTTTTATTGAGATTAGGTGAAATTACTCAACATCAACCTGCTAAAATATTTTTGATGATTGGAGTAAATGATTTAAGTGTTTATTCACTAGATAATATTTTAAAAAATTATGAAGCTATCGTAGCTGATATTTTGTTAAAAACTCCTACTACAAAATTGTATCTCCAAAGCCTTTTACCCGTAAACAATCAAGTTCGCAGTAGTGGAAAGAGTAATTCAGATATTGTTTTTTTGAATAAAAAAATAGAAAATATCGCTTCTGAAAATGGATTGGTTTTTCTTAATTTGCACTCTTTATTTTTAGATAAAGATGGAAAGTTGGATTCAAGTCTAACACAGGATGGAATTCATTTGGATGCGAGCGGATATTTGATTTGGAAAAAAGAATTAGAAAAATATATTGATTGATAAAATAAATGCAGCTCACATGGCGACTCAAAGTTACCTAGTAGTATAGCACAAAAACTACCAACTACACTTAATGATTTTTAATAGTCTTCCATTTTTCATTTTCATAGGGATCTTTTTGCCTTTGTACTTTGCCTTGAAAGGTAAGGCAAGACTATTATTATGTTTGATCGGAAGTTACTTTTTTTATGGTTGGTGGGATTACCGGTTTTTGAGTTTGGTGATGTTTTCCACTTTGATTGATTATGTGGTCGGATTGAAATTGGAAAAAGAGGACGAGGATAGCAAACGAAAACGATTGATGCTCATCAGTATGGTCGTCAATTTAGGTTTCCTGGGATTCTTCAAATATTTTAATTTTTTCCAAGAATCATTTATCTCCATGTTAAATGATATGGGCATGCAAGCCCATCCTTCCACTTTGAAAATATTACTTCCCGTCGGGATTTCATTTTATACTTTTCAATCGATGAGTTATACGATTGATGTGTATTGGCGAAAAATAAAAGTAGAAAGAGACTTTATTCGCTTTGCTACTTTTATCTCATTTTTTCCTCAGTTGGTGGCAGGACCAATTGTTCGAGCCAGCGATTTTTTACCTCAATTCCAAAAAGATAGAACGTTTACTTGGGATAGATTAATTTCTGGAACAGGACAAATGATATGGGGCTTTTTCAAAAAGGTTGCCATTGCAGATTCTTTAGCACCATTTGTAGATCAATGTTTTCAATCACCTGAAGGATTTTCGTCCTTACATTTATTGATTGGAATTATATTTTATTCCTTCCAAATTTATTGTGATTTTAGTGGTTACTCTGACATTGCGATTGGGTTGGCGAGAGTGATGGGATTCGATTTTCCAAACAATTTCCGAACTCCTTATTTCTCTAAAAACTTTAGTGAGTTTTGGCAACGCTGGCATATTTCATTGTCAAGTTGGTTGAAAGATTATTTATATATTCCATTAGGCGGAAGCCGAGGTGGAAGTTTCGGATCAGTATTTTTTATCGTGATGCCATTGTTTTTATTGAGTGTCTTTTGGGCTGAAAGTTGGCAGACGGCTTTGATTTATTTAAGTATTTTGGCGGCGGTAAGTTTTGCCACGGCAGTTTATATGCGAAAATCTGAAGCGAATAAAGTCAAAGGGTTTACCTATATGAATAATATGGTGACGATGTTGTTGGGAGGATTATGGCATGGAGCGAATTGGGCATTTTATTTTTGGGGATTTTTGCATGGGATGTATTTGATCGTGCAAAGATTTTTGGGAAAACCATTTGGGCGGTTGATGATGACACTTCGTTTCCCAAAATTTTTGCAACAAGGAACAGATATTTTGATTGTCTATTTTTTCACTTGTTTGGCTTGGGTATTTTTTAGAGCGCCAGATTTTGATATAGCATCAGCTTATATTCATGGCATCGCTTCGTTGGAAAATTTTACGCCAGGAAGTATTGTCAACAAGTTTTGGGCGCTCAAGGGTTTTATATTAATAGGAATGTTATTACTCGTTGAGATCTCAGATTTCAAACTAAATTATAGTCAACTGATTCAAAAAAGCCCTGCATTTAGGGTAGCAAGTTTTGTGATATTATTATGGATCATTGCATTCTTTGGATCGTTTGGGGCGAATTCTTTTATTTATTTTCAGTTTTAAACCCCCAGCAATATCCTTTTTACTTCCAGTAAAAGCTCGGCAGCCTAAAGGGGAGTCTTTTTTCTATGCCTTTGGCAACGGAAGAAAGTTAAGCAGAATTTGTTTGACGATTACAATTGTATTTTCTAAAATAATTCTAAATCATTAATTAAACGTATTAAATAGCAAATGCCAGTTACTCCTAACTGTGAGTCTTTTTTCGAAAAAGAAATTGAAAATTGAAAAAAGTTTATAGCATGTAAAACGAGAAGCATAAACTTTTTTCCGTTGCCGAAAGGCAAAGAAAAAAGGCTCCCCTTTAGGGGCTGGGGGTTTTATGAAAAAAACATATTGGATTTTCTTTGTTATCATTCTCTTCTTCGTAGGAGATCGTTTGGGTGGATTCGTCTTAAGAAAGATGGTATCTAAGAGCGAATTCCGTTATTCCAAAATGTATAGAGGAGATGCAGATTGTGATATTTTATTTATGGGGAATTCTCGTGGACTAGGTTTTTATCAACCTTACATTGAAGAGGTGACTGGGAAAAAAACATTCAACTTGAGTTATAATGCCCTTCCGATGAATCTTGGAAGAGTATTGTTACAAGATTATTTAAAGTATAATAAAAAGCCAGATTTATTAGTCGTAGATGTAACGATGATGAATCGAGTCGATACCACTTTGATTTCTGGATTCAATGTTTACACGCCTTATTCTGATAGTTTAGGAGCGTTGGTGAAGGAGCATTCTAAAAATATTTTTTACGGTGGAAAGTTGAGTCATTTGTTTTTGCACAATAGTGAAATTTTTCAGCGGGCGATGTTTTACTATTCTAATTCAGATAAAGATTGGATTATTGATCGAGTGATAAATGAAAACATGGTCAATGCGGTGGATGAACAAAGACCATTTTATGCTGGGCCGTTTGATTATTCTACGGTGGAAATGATGTTTAAGGAATTGAAAAAAACGGTAGAAATTGCCAAGGAAAATAACATAAAAATCAAATTAGTAGTCAATCCATTTTTTCCTCCTTTCGTCAAAAAAATTGTCAACTTTGAGCATTTGCAAAAAAGAGTGGTCATGGCAACAGGGCAATCATTTTATAATTATGCAGATGCGGTGCAAGATCCCAACGGCTTCGGAGATTATCAGCATGTGAATATTAATGGCGCGAAAATATTTATTGATAAGATGAAAGCGGATGGGATTTTTGATTAAATTCTATTGCCCCAATTTCACTCGATGCAACACTCTATTCTTTTCATCATTTGTTGAACCTGACTGTAAATAAAATAGATGCCCTCGATGTATAAGCATTTTTTCAATCAACGAACTTTCAAAAGATAAGACAGGAATTGCCTTTCCATTTTTCAAATCGATTTCATAAATCATTTTCCCTTTCCTTTTATCATAGACCGTGTACACCTTGTTATTTTCTTCATCTTCCAGAATTAATTTTTGCCATTTTTTATTTTCATGATAAGTGATCGGTACGATTCGTTTATTTTTTCCTTGAAAAGTATAGAATTCTAAATACCCTAAAGTATGATTGAAAAGGCAAAGTTCTTCTCCTAAATTAATTAGCGGAGAAAATAATGGTTTGTAAACCAAGGATTGCCAAGCTCGTCGTTGCTCCCATGATAGGGGTCTAGGAAAGTCCGCACCAAATTGTAATCGTAAGCGGAAGTCATCTTTGCTACGAAGTAGATTTTTTCTATCTATGACAAAAATCTTGGAAGTGACAGTTTTTTCTTTTCTGGAAATGATATTATAGGTCAACAATTGATTTTTTAATTTATACTCTTTTTGGTATAAAAAATCAGTTGAGGTTTCCACACATGGTGCAATCAATTCATTAAATTGACGACTTGGATATTTTGAAATAATTTGAATGTTATCATCAATTATACTGATTTCATACCCCTTTTTTTTTCCAACTAAATGAATGTTACCTAAACAACTTCGATGTAAGGAGTTTACATTTACTTTTTCTATTTCTAATTCACTTAATACTTTTCCTTCCCAATCAGTCAATTTTAATATATTATTTGACCGAAAATTTTTATAGGTCAATAATAAAATATTTTCTCCATCAAGAATAAAATCTTTAACGGTATAAGTATCTTTTGTCAGTTTTTTGATTTTAGGTTGATCGGTAATTTCTACCTCGGGGAGACCAAAAGTGGATCGTTCCATTTGAATTGAAATAGGTTTTGTTGGAGCATCGGTTATTTCTAGTAAAACATTTTCGTAACCTATATAAGAAAAGATAATGGTGGTTGGATACTCTTTTATTTGAATTTTAAAAGAACCATCGGGTTCGGAAGAGGTACCAATATTTGAAGTTTGATTGAAAAGATTGACACCTTGCAAAGGTTGGTTGGAAGCTGCTTCAATAATTTTACCACTTAAAGTCTCATTAGTTTGAGCAAAAAATGACAAGCAACATAATTGAAAAACAAGAATTAGTAATCTATTTTTTTTCATAGGAAAGGGAAATTTCTTTTTGATAAAAATAGTTTTTTTTGTCTTTAAGTTTTTGTCTCTTTTTTTTATAAATCAGGATTTTGAATTTTGTTTTTCCTGAACAAGACTAGCACCTTATCTTTTTACTTAATTTTTGTATCCATTTTTTTCCTCTTAGTTTTATCTCGGATCACAATTTCGTAATCTCCATTTGGTAGAATTAAAGGCGTAGCATCTTGGTTGTTGGTTAATTCTATAACATCTATTGGAATTGATTTGTTGACATCTTCCCCTTTTTTATATGCTAAAACTAAGCAAGGATAACTCATTTTATATTTATCAATATTAAGTTGATAAGATCTTCTGATTCCGCTCTTTGATAAATATTGAGGTCGATTATTTGGAAAGGTATTCCTTGGATGAAACACTTCGATGTCATGCGTTTGGAATGCTTGTTTTTGTTCTCGTTCATAGGGAACTAAAACAATATTTCTTTTTTGTAGGATAGTTGGTTCTGATATTTTTATTCTTTTTAAAATTGGATTTTGAGGGCCATCGCAAGGTGAATAAATAGTGCTTTGTCCAATACTTAATAAATCTATTTGTGAATACTTTTTTAACCAGAAAGCAATAGTGGAAGGATGACCACTTTTCTTTTCAATAATGTTATTGGTTAATAACAATACTTTTGCATCCTTCTCTTTTTTCAAAATTCGGTTAATATTCATGGCTCCTGCCCAATTTCTAGCCGCCACTTCTTCGGATTGATTCTCAAGGTTAAATTTTTGTTTTTGCAAAATGGTTTTTGCTTTTTGCAGTTCTTCTGAAGTAGGAGAGAGACTGAAAAATTGAAAACCTGCCAATTGTCCTTGCCGAATGATCTCTCCAAAAATCGCTTGTTGAAAGGCTTCTCCATTTTCAAAAGTAGGGTAACCCAATTCCGAAATAGAACTAATGTTTTTTATATTTTCCAAACCAATATATCTAAATCCTTGCTGATACCATTCACCTAATAATTCTAAAATAAACATTTGATGCTCAGGGTGGAGAGCTGAAGTTTGGATTTGAACGATTTGATGCACTTTGGTTTTCGATAAAATAAAACGGCTAGCAGCTAGTGGTTTAAACTCTCCAAACGTATTCATTTGCTGTTGCGTTTCTCTTGACATCTTAAAAGGTTTTTTGGAGATATCATTACAATTCCAAGACCTTTCGTCTTTTCCAATATTGGCTAACTTGATTGGATTGTTTGTTATATTTTGAGAGAAATTATAAGCTATATCTGAGAGTATAACTCCTTGTCCGATCGTATCTTGGGATTTAGTAACAAACTCTACACGTCTATTCTTTTGTTTGCCTCGAGCGGTAGAATTATCTGCAACTGCTTGGCTTGCTCCATGTCCTTCATGAGTTAATCTCTCTTTTTTAATGCCTTTCTCTACCAAATAATCATGAACTGAATTAGCCCGATTTTCTGAAAGGGTTTGGTTGTGATCGCTTCCTCCATCGCTATCTGTATGACCTTTTATATTGATGGTCATCGAAGGATTTTCCTTCATGATTTTAACCAATTTATTTAATTCTGAAAAAGACTCAGAAAGCAATTCATATTTATCAGTTTCGAAATAAATATTTTCCATTACGATGGAAGCAACAGTACCTTTGATTTGGTAGGTTTTACTTGGCTCAAATTTTTCCGCATCTTTATCAATTTTTTCTACGAAAATATTATCCAAAAAATAGTACGCTTCGATGATATTGGTTGGATTATTTTTATCTAAAAATTGACCGATGTAAATATGAGTAGCTGCTTGACCGGCGGTAAATGAGCCATTTATTTTTTGCCAAAGATTTGCTTGTAATCGAGTTTCAGGATGTGCAATAATTTGAGGTTTTGCCTCAATGATTTTTGTATTCGTAAAATATAATCGCTTGTCAAAAAGTAATCCGAAGTGATCGTTAAAGAGGGGAGTACCCGTTGCACTCTTATTATAAGATTGAGGGGCATTGATCCAAAATTCTACATAATATTTTTTCCCAACTTCCAAAGGTTCCTTCAATTTGATGGAAAGATATTCTGCCCAATGTGCACCTTGCACGACTGCCCCCACCATGTTTTTACCCGAGTGTGGTTCTACCAATTGAACTTTGGATGAACGAAATCTTGGGGTGATGAAATCAGTTGAAGCTCGATTAGGAGAAACCCAACCTGGAACGGCTCGGGTAAATTCTAAACCCTCGTCAAGCATGGCTGCAGGCCGTCGATTATAAGTTTCAAAACTTGGATTTGAAATTAAATTTTGAGCAAATAAAGCGACATTAAAAACTATAAAAATAAATAAAGTAAAAATTCTTCTCATTGATAAATTCCTTTTCTTTAAGGTAACAAAAGCTATGCGAAATTTGTTTTTTTAGGCATTCAAATGGTTAAATAAATCAAAAAGAATTGCTTATTTGAGAATCTCAAATTCCACTCTTCTATTTAATTCTTGACTTTTCAATGTCTCTTTAGAGGTGATAGGAGTGCTTTCACCTTTTCCTAAAGTCTTGATTCGTGAAATATGTATTCCATTGGAAATCAAATAGTTAGAGACAGATTTAGCTCGATTCTCAGATAGAATTTGGTTGGTGTAGGTTTTTCCAATATGATCGGTATGTCCTATGATTATTATGTTATAACTTTGATTTTCTTTTAAATAAACGATTAATTCATCCAAAGAATTATAAGCAATAGGAAGTAAAATATCGCTATTGTTTTCAAATAAAATATTAGGAAGAGTAAAGACTTCTTTTTCAAAAATAATTTCAGGCTTTGGTATTTCTTCTTTTTGGGGAATTGGTTCAATCAGAATCGTATCAACCAATAGTTTTGGTAACAATACTTTTACATTTTGGATGGAGTGGGGATGTTGCGTAATAGAATGTCGAATGGAATCAGAATAAATATGATTTCTATTTTTTTCTAAATCGCAACTCGAATTGATTGTTTCTATCGGAGTTAATGAAAAATCATCAAAGAAATGATAGACTCGTCGAATTGGCGTTTCTCTTCTTTTCTTTTTTTGTAACAATGTAATTACGGTTTCATCATCATGTTTAAAGTTTCCTAAAATCATTCCGACTTCATTGCCAGTTGCCTCGTAAATTGTTTCGAGTGTAATCCATTTATTTGGAGAAAAAGGTTGAGAAAATTCGAATTTAATTTGCGGTTTTTTTTCAAGAATTGGATCATTCTTTTTAGTGACGATTAATGTGTCTGCCATGTAAATTTCAAAGCTATTGACAAAGTAAGTTGTGCTTAAAAGTTGAAATTTGAGTTTATATTTTTTTCCTTTTTCTAGTTGACAAAGAAAGGGTGTTTGGACATAGGAGCGATCCATTTTACGACCTGTGTTATACATTCTTAGGGCAATGCAGCGACTTCCATCAGCTGGTTTCATGACGGTCTCATCTTGTCGTGAGATTTTGTAATCGTAATAGCGAAATGCTTTTAAGGTATTGGAACGCCAAGCTTTTGGGGCGCAGAGTTCATGGTATTTTTGGCAGGTGTTTTCGTCTTCTAGGCTTGGGTTGGGAATTAGATTTTGGCCAAAGCAATTTTGGAAAAGTAAAGTGAAATAAAAGATGATTAGGAATCTTGTCATGTTTTTTAGGTAGCGAAATTTTATAGTCTGTATGTCTCAATTTTTTAAATAAAAAACTAGATAAAGGGCAATATTAAAATTTAAAAGTGGAATAAATTTTTAACCACAGAGAAAACTGAGGAGGGACACAGAGCAAAAAGAGAACTCTGTAATCTCTGTGTCTCTCCTCTGTTTTCTCTGTGATAGATATAACCTTTTATTGTTGTCCTCTAAATTTGTTTCTTTCTAAGTCTTATATGGAAGTTATTTTAAAATGTTTTGCTAGTCTCTAAAAATGTCTTTAAGCTTCACTTTTCGTTTTTTTATCGCCCCATAGCTCGGCTATGCAGCTCAAAAAAAGCCTTAATTGAAACTTAAATCCAAATTTTATATCCTCAGCAAACATATTAAAACAACTTCATGATGTTAGTGTAATGTTTTTAAGATTGGTTACATGAGGTTTAACAATTACAACGATTTAATATTGTCCTCCGTTTCCGATAATTTTTCATTGATTTTTTTTCTTCCTCCGAAGATTAAAACCAAGTTTAAAATTCCGAGCGGAATAGCGAGATACATCAAATATTTGATCCAAGGATAACTATCCAAAAATAAATAAAGAAGTACCAAAGTGATGGTCCATCGAATACAAAACATCACCAGTTTTCTTTTGAAAAAATGATCTGTAGAAGCTCGAATATCATCGATGTTTTGATTGATCTCTGCGGTGAAATCGGCAAGATCATCTTCTTCGCTGAAGTCTTGTTTTTTATTTTCTTCTGACATTGTTATTTTTTTTCAAGGTTTTATTTGTAAACTATTGGATATGGGATTTTAGGTATTGAGTATTGGGACTGTGATAGAGACGAATTGCAATAAATTATTTTATCATTACTATTTACCTACGTAGAAATCTCAATATTCAATTCCTTTAATCTCATATCCAGTAGTTTGGTTTATTTGGAGGAAAAATCGTTGGAGATTTTTTGCAAATAAGCATTACCAATTGAATCGGGAAAAGTATTTCCTTCTTGTTTTAAAAACCGATTCCCAGAGTAATCATAAATAACTTGAGTGCTATCTCCCAAAAATCCATAGCCATGATTAAAGGTATAAAACGCAAAGGATTTGGAAGAAGGCGAGAAGACGTTTTTACTATACTCAAAAGTCGAAACCTCCTGATTTAATTGACTTAACAATGTATTTGTAAGATCAGTTTGAGAAGCAAATTTTGTGATGTTAACAGTTGAATCTAGCAATGCACCACCTAACCAAATCATCGGAATTTTAAATTTTTGTGGAGCCGAAACATGGCAATCATCTAAGTATGGAATACTATGGTCTGCCAGTAAAACGACCAAAGTATTTTCCCAAATAAGCTCCCGTGAAAGTTTTGTTATAAAATTTCCTAAAGCTTGATCGGTGTAGTTAGCAGAGTTAGCAAAAAGTGAATTGTCATCATTTCCTTCGATGACAGTTGGTATCGGAGTATCGAAAGGAGGATGGCTACTCAGCGATAAAATCGTTTTAAAAAAGGGCGTTTCTGTATGTTTAATATCAGCCAATAATTTATCAAAAACAAAGTGATCATGTACTCCCCATTTGGCATTGAATTGTTCGGAAGGGAAATCATTTTTATCAATAATATTTTCCATCCCTGCTTGCAATAAATAGGATTTCATATTGGCGAAATTAATATCACCACCGTAGTAAAATGAAGTTTGATAATTTATTTTTTTAAGCGATTGAATGATGGAAGGAAGTTTAGCTGTTTTATTTTGATAGTTAATGATATAGCTTATTGGTTGAGCAGGGTATCCACTCAAAATACTTACTAAACCTTCGTCTGTCCGATCGCCACTTGCATAAAAATTAGAAAAGTAAATTCCTTCTTTCGTGAGGCGATTTAGGTTGGGGGTAATTTCGATACCATTCCACTTTTCGTTGATCAATTTTGAAGTAAAACTTTCTAGAATGATGAAAATGATATTTGGTTTTTGATTTTTTAAAAGACTAGGAGCCGGTATCTCTGTTGGATATAATTTTTTAAAATAAGGCTCCAAACTTTTTGAATCAATGTAATCAAAAGTCTGATAGAGTTTTTCTTTTTCGGAAAATGTATAAGCCATATTCCAAATAACATTTATCGCAGAGTGATTTGGAAATGTATTGTTGGAAAAATATACATTACTCAAATTGATGGGGTTTAAACCAATGCCTCCTCGAATTGGAATAATGGAAATTGCACCTAGAATTAAAAATGTCAATGGAATTGAAAACCAATTTTTAAGGTGGTGACTAGCCAGCGGATGTATTTTTTTTTAGATAAAAAAAGCATG
>JBGCCY010000015.1:0-47756 GCA_045104975.1 Saprospiraceae bacterium | reverse complement strand
TTTATTCTCAGTTAACAACCCCCTGCTATTAACTTTCAAAAAATCACTTGTCTCAAAAACCTTATTTTCATAAGTTCAACAGACATTCTTAATCTACTTGATCAGTTTTTTATAACTTCAAAATGTTTTACCAAAGAGCCATTATCCGTAGTCGTTTTTAAAAAATACGTACCTACTGATAAGGTTTCTAACTCGATGGTATTTTCTAATTCAGAAGTTTGGAGTGTATAAATTTTTCTTCCTATGAGATCGAATATTTCAACTTTTGTCTCTTCGAAGCAATCTTCAAAATCAAGAGAAAATTCTCCATTATTTGGATTAGGATAAATATTGAAATCATCCCCTTCACAACTTATATTCAATGCTGAGGTAGTGACACCAAGAAATTCTATACATCCATTGGAGTCTATTACTGAAACCGTATATGTCCCTCCCAAAGGAGTGCTTGCATCTTCCTCATCATCATAATCGCCTGTACCATCCATACTCCAATCAAAAAGATATGGAGGTGTTCCGCCAATTACGGTTAGGTCAATTTCATTGGTTTGAGGAGATGAAGAATTGGTCACAGTTGCACTTAATTCTAAAGGGAATGGTTGCGTAATTTCGACGGTATCTTTTTGAGTACAACCATTTGCATCGGTAATTTGAAAGGAGTAATTTCCAATAGCAAGATCTGTTAATTTAAATTTTTCATCTTGTAAAAACTGATCCCAAATAATCGTGTAAGGATTTTCTCCCTCACTTGCCGAAATAAAAACTTCTCCATCCTGCGATTCAAAACAACTGAGATGATTCAAACTATCGACGTTTGATTTTAAATTATTTACCACATTTATTTCAAATGTGCATATTTGAGAAACAGTATTCAGATCGAAGATTTCATAAAGTACCGTCGTTTTCCCAAGAGGAAATAAATCACCACTATTAAAATTGGAAGAAAAAGAAACGTTACAACTTTCTTCCAATTCTGTCCAAAATACTTGAGCCTCGCAACTTGAACTATTCGCTGAAACCGTCATATCAGCAGGGCAATTAAAAACAAAAGGCGTATCATATATTATTATCGTAGTCTCACAACTATCGCTATTTCCGTTCCCATCTGAAACGGTCAAAGTGATTTGATGAAAGCCAATATCATTACAATCAAATATGGTTTGCGAAGCGGAAAAACTGACAGGAGTACATAAATCATAAGAACCATTGTCGAACATTTCAGGAGCAATTTCCACTACCCCACTTTCATCTAAATAAACTATGATTTCTTGACAGGAAACGACTGGTGGCATATCTTCAGCACCTCCATCTTCTATTGTCCAAACATCGGTAGCAATCATATTTGCTCTAGCTGATCCACCTGCGCAATAGATACTGTAGCCTCCATGAAAATTTAAGCTGTCTTGCAGTTCTAAATTATTCCAACCAATGAGTAAACTATCATAATTACTTGTGGACATAGTTGATAGGTTGAAAAACCTAGTAAGACTAATTACATTACTCACGTCCCAACTACCAATATCTTGATCAAATGCTCCACAACTTTCAAACATCGAAGACATTACTTCTACTTGGCTAACATCCCAGTTACCGATGTCTTGATTAAATTTTTGAGTTCCTTTAAACATGTTTGCCATTGTAACAACACTTCCTGTGTTCCAATCACCTATGTCCTGATTGAAATTCGTAGCATGGAAAAAAACGTAGTTCATATTTACAACTTGACTCACATCCCAATCTCCTATGTCTTGATCGAAATTCGTAGCCCCCGCAAAAATCCATTCCATTGTGGTTACTTGACTCACGTCCCAATCTTCTATGTCTTGATTAAAGGCTTTAGCTCCTTCGAAAGTACTGGCTAAATTTTTCACCTTACTCGTATTCCAATTTCCAATGTCTTGATTAAAATCAGAAGCATTTGAAAATATTGCCTTAAATGAAACCGCATTCTCAGTATTCCAATTAGTGATATCACCATTAAATTTATTGGCGTTACTAAATATTAATCCCATATGAATTCCATTACTCACATCCCAATTATTCAACGATTGATTAAAAACGGAACAACTCGAAAACATAGCTCCAAAACTTGTAACACTACTTACATCCCAACTATTGACTGGCTGATTAAAAGAACTACAACCTATGAACATTCTTTGCAAATTCGTCGCACCACTCATATTCCAATTATCCAATGGTTGATTAAACTGAGAACAATTTCCAAAAGCAAAATAAAAATTAGATACTTTGCTGACATCCCAATTTTCGAGATTTGCATTCAGAGATGAACAACCAAAAAAGATTGATCTAAAACTAGTTACATTGGAAAGATCAGGTACATCAGTTGCGCTTATATTTAGATTCTCACAACCATGAAAGGCTCCATGCATAGATTCCCATTCGAGGTCTCCCCATTGTGCAACATCCAAAATCTTAGCTTTATCACCTTCATTATTAAAATAGATTCTTGGAAAATCACCTTTTATTCGAATCGTATAAATTCCTGCATTTCCAAAATCATGAGTAGCTGAACTAATAATTCCACCTTCCTCAAAAATGCCATCATTATTCCAATCCACTTCATAATTATAATTGTAGGTCGAATCAATTGGGATCGTAATAGAGGTACTATTTGACGTTCCAATATTGTCAGTTTTCCATGTGGTGATAAATGCATCTTGTGCATTCATTTCAATTATAGAAAAAAGAAGAATTATAATTATAGGCATGCTTCGCCCAATTCGAGATGTAACATTTCGAGTCATAATAAATAGATTGTAAGTAGTTGGAGGATAATAAACGATGAATTTTAAGGGCAAGATTTTTTCGATAATTTTTCTTAAAAAATCATTGCATAGCCTTGCTACGGAATTATTTTTTAAGGAAAATTATCGGAAATAAGATGTCGTTAAAAACATCGTTTATTATTGTCCGGCTACTTATGTAAGTAAATTTTCTTTTTGGTTTAGTGAATGATGAAAGGAAGGATTTAAAAAATCGTTTCTATCATTTCAACATTCGAAAAATTATACGGCGAAAAGTTTACCAAGGGAGAGGATATTAGACTACGGAATTGTCCAAATGTGCAGAAAATTGTCCAATCTGGTAACTATTTGTCCAGAATTCCACAAAATTGTCCAGATTGGCATGAAAAAAATTTAGAAACTAATTGCTGTTGCTATTAAAATAGGCAGAAGGAAGAATCCCAAAACGCTCTTTATAAAGTTTAGAAAAATAGCTTGGGCGTTTCATTCCAACGGAAGAAGACACTTCTTTAACCGTTTTCACATCGCCTAATTCCAACATCTCTTTAGCTTTATTTAATCTAAGTTCTTGAATATATTGATTTGGAGTCATTCGGGTAAGTGACTTTACTTTTTCATAAAAAATAGATCGACTGATTTCCAGTTTATCAATAATATCTGGTAAATATAAATCGGGGTCATCCAACCTTTCGTTTACGATAAACTGAAATTGTTCTAGCCATAGTTCATCCTTGCGATCTAATCGTTCTTTCATTGCATCAATCTGTTCTGTTTGAGTTTGAATGATTTTTTGATCTTTAAAGATTTGCTCCGTTCTTTCTTTTACCAATTTCTCTAATTCTTCCTGTCTTCTTTTTAAGTGTGTTGTTCTAATTTTAATCAATCCCCAAACACTTAAAACAGTTCCTACTAAAACGAAAATCCAAAAAATGGTCGAATGAAAAATTGGCTTCCTAATTTTCATAGAGATCGACATTGTCTCTCCAAGTTGTTTCCCATTTCTTTGAATGGCTTTAACTTTAAGTTCATAAGTTCCGGGATGCATTCCAAAAAGTTCTACATGATGATCCGAGCTAATTTTTTCTTTGAAAGTAGGTAACGTTTTTTTATAATTACCAATTGGTTCTAATGTATAATGCAAATCAATCTTATCTGTCCAAAACATATTGGGACTCACTATTTCAAAATCAATTACTCTAGTTCCTGCCCCAAGATTCATCAAATCAATTTTTGAACCATCAGCCATCTGATCCTTGAAAGCCTTTGCTCCAAAAGTGGAGATATGATTTAAAACTAATTCAAATTCTTTCCCCGCTAATTTTTCTTTTTGGAAATCATTGGGATGAAAACTAGTTACTCCATTTTGACCTCCAAAATAAATATGACCTCCTTCTGATTGGAAATGTGAAATACGGTTAAATTCATTATCACTTATTCCATCCTCTTCATTATATATGGTAAAGTTTTTTGACTCTTTTTGAAAACGAATAATTCCGTTAAAACTACTGAGCCATAGATTTTTAAAATCATCTTCATAAACCGAATAAATATTGTTGGTCAAGAATCCGTGAGTCTTATCAAACTTTTCAATTTCACCCGTCGCCTTATCCCATCGAATCAAACCAGCATCTTCCGTAGTCAACCAAAATACGCCTTGAGCATCTTGATACATATGTTGAAATTTGCTAGATGGAAGTTGGAAGGCTCCTTCCCTATTTTTACCATAGCAAGAAATAATTCCTTTTTTTGGATCAAGTTGATATAATCCTTTATTACTTCCCACCCAGATTACACCATTTTTATCTTTATAAAAAAATAAAACAATGCCCTCTGCGAGTTCTTCAAATCCATTGTATTTTTGGAATTCTTGCAATTCTCCTTTTTCGATAAAAGCCAAACCCATTTTCCCAATCCAAATACGATAATTTACATCTTCAAACAAAGACCAAATTCTAGGAGCTTCTCCTGATGCTTCAACACTTTCTACCGTTTCTAAAGTTTGATCTCCTGGTTCGTTTAGCCGAAAAACTTTTCGGTAAGCTGTCCAGAATTGATCTTTATGATCATTTAGAATCTGATAATTAATATCTATCTCAAAAGGAGATGGAAGTAATTTTTCATTTTCTAAATCAATGATCTTAAGTCCTTTGTAAGTATTGACATATAGTTTCCCCTTCTTTTCGTAAATGCCACGACATCGAAAAACTTCTTTATTTATTTTTTTATTTAGATGTAAATATTTTTTGAACCTTCGCTCTTGAATTCGAAGAATGGTTACATTAAAATCTCCCATCCAAAAGTTATCATCCTTATCAATACATCCAACTCTAGTATTAGATTCCTGCTTTAAAAGTTGTTTTTCATTTTTATCAAATAAAAAAAGTTCTTCGCCTTTAGTAACCCAAATTTGATTTTTCTTTTTATCAAAATTTACAAAAGAAAATGCTTCCCTTCTATCTTGTTGAATTGGAAAATCAGAAACCTTGTATTGACCATTCCCTAATTTTTCAAATATCTGAGCAGCAACTTGATCTTGCCAAACATATACTTTTTGATGGGTTCCAAGTATAGTGAAAAGATCCTCATCGTTGAGCACATAATCAGAAGTAAGTAACAAATCTCCTGTTGGTGAAACAATCGTGAGTTGCCCATTTATCTCTCCCACAAAATAATTATCTGATAAAATAGAATAGGGTTTGAAACCATCAGGAAGTCGAACTAAATCAAACAGACCATTCGAAGCATATCTCCAAAGTTGATTTTTTGCAAAAAAGTATAGATGATTATTTTGATCTTCGAAGAAATTTTGAAGATCACTTATTTCGAATGGAGCGAGGTTTCCAATTTTTTGTTCAAAAGAAAAAATGCTATCTCGATCAGCCATTAAAATATCAATCGACCGAACATCTTTTCTTTGATGTGTTTTTTTTGTATTAAATAACCATAAAAAATCATCTTGATCTTTGTGGATAAAATTCACTTCTTTTTTAGTGAGTTGACCTTTATCCTTATTCCAATATTTCCACCCATAGCCATCATGAAAATTTAGTCCGTCATCCGTACCTATCCACATGCCATCATCTTCAGGATAAAAAGCAAGCACTTTATAATGTGATAACCCTTCTTCCATTCCTATCTCACGAGTTTCCGCAAAATATTCCTGGCCGTATAAAACAGAAAAATTTAGAATCAAAAATAAAATAAAACCTATTCTCCTATTATTGTTCATATCTCTTTTTTTAGGTATCAAAAAGTTGCTTATGAATATCACTTAGGTTAGTGAAATATGCTAAAACAACTTCCCCGTATGGATACGAAGAATCAGTAGAATCTGTTTCTTTTGTTTAAAACAAAAAAAACTTCACGTCACTCTCGTGACGCAAAGCAAAACAACACCCTATCATTTCAGGGTTTTGTTAAGTTTAATTCTTAAACTTCTTGCAACAGTCTTGCTCCCGTAAAAGCAAACTGATTCCATTTCGGTAGCGGATGGAAATGCGCCGCTTGTACATCTCGGAACATTCGCTCTAATTTATTTTTCTGATAAAAACCTTGCCCGCCAACTACTTCCATTGCTTCAGCAACTGTTTTCTTACATGCCTCTGCAACGTTTGTTTTTAGGCTCAACATTTCGACTGACATTTTTTCATTCGGAAGAAATTTAAAATTATCATTCAAGTGGTACATCGCTTTCCATTGCACCTTTGCACTCAAAAAAGTATTGTTTAATTTTCCAATCAAATACTTCGTATGGTCTTGTGGATTTTTCTTAGATTTTGCAATTGCAATCTCTAGTGCTTTTTCAGCGATACCCATATAGGCAGACATAATTAATGCCATTGCCGATCCAAGCACGACATTCCAAACCATATGAAATTCTCCTCTCGGTCGAGTCAAACCAATTGCAGTTTCAGGAATAAAAACTTTATCAAATTGAATCGTATGCGAACCTGTCGCTCGCATGCCCATCACTTTCCAATCATTCAAAACGGAAACACCTTCCGAAGTCATTGGTACTGGAAAATGCAAAACTTGCCATTCTCCGTCTTCATTAAAATAAGGTGCACTTGAGATTGCGATATCCCCGATTTTGGATTGGCTGGCAAAATGTTTTTTCGCAGAAAGCAAATAACCACCTTCTACTTTTTTCATTTCACCATTGGATTCCAACCAATCTTTGGCGCCTGTGCTGATGAGTATCGTTTGGTTTTGAGCCACTTTTTCAAGCAATGGTTTTGCCGCACCTTTGTTTTTATATTTCCAAACACTAGCAGCAACCAAATGCTGATGCATCGAAAAAGCTAAGGCTGTCGAGCCACAATATTTTGCCATGGTTTTGATGAGATGACACATTTCCAAATAACTCATTCCTCCTCCTCCCAATTCTTTAGGAATCATTGCGGAGAAAAATTTATGCTTCTTGAGTTGTTCATAATTTTCAAAAACGAAAGTTTCGTTTTTGTCATTTTGCGAAGCTAAAGATTCAAAGTCTTTTCCGATTTCGTGCATTAGTTCTATCCAATCGGTTTGGTTCTTTTGTAAGATTGACATGATTTGGTGTTTTATTGATTAAAAGAATTTAGTTGTTTTCATAAAGTGATTCAGTTGTTTTGCAATTTTCCTGCATCACTCAATTCCATAAAAATTTTTCAAAAACTGATAGGGTACTTGAGTGATTTTTCCTTTTTGATGGTTCCTTCTTTTTGGAATTTCATCATAAGAAAAATAGGTTTTGATTTTTGAATTCGTTGTCATCAGATGGTGATTTTAAATAGGTTAAAGAATTGGATTTCTTATTTTGATAATCCAAAGGTAGGTCAAGGGAGTTTTTTTTAAATTGGTAAATGAGTGACTTGTTATACTTTTTGAGTAGTTGGGGAAAATGCTCCAAGAATTATTTTTTAGAAAAAAATTACTCCCACTCAAAATATTCTCCTCTCAAACAAATGCATCTACCAATCTCTCATTTCCTCCTCTAAGGTTTTTCTGAAGTCCTTAAAATTGCATTGTCAATTACGACAAACTTTTTAAAATCAATTTTTATTTATTAACCAATTTTCTTTTTTCAAAACAAAAGGAAATTTTAAAAACCTTAAATCATGAGAACCTATTTTTTAAATTTCATCAAACCAATCACATTTGTATTTTTTGTAAGTGTATTGTTATTTACTAATTGTAAAAATGATGATGATGCTATCGCAACTCCAATTCCAGATGCTACTGAAACTTTAAACACAGTCATCGCCGTTCCATTTTTTGTTCAAAATGAAAACCAAGAAATGCCAAGCAACCCGGATGATTTACTTTATGAAGTACGGAAGAACAATCCACTCATTGCTCCTGATGGGCATCAGATAACATGGGGAGAATTTGCAGGCGTCCAAGGGGACATCGAAGTGGAATGCATGAATAATCAAACTAAAGTTTCCCTCAATGTTAAAGGGTTAATTCCTTATGGACAATACACTATTTGGAATGTAACTTTCGATGCACCAGGGATGAACCCTACACATCCTATGTTAGGTTTAGAAGGTCTTGGCGCAGCTGGAAAAGGTGATGGTTCTGACAATGCTTTTGTAGCCAATTCAATGGGTGAAGGTTCCATCACTTTAACTTCTCCAGGAGGGCCTTTATCTATAGTCGGTTCAATTGGAAATTGTGCTTTGGTAGATAATTTCGAATGGCATATAGTAGGTGCTTACCATATCGACGGAAGAACTTACGGAGGAGATCTTGGTCCTGATGGAACTGTGGCGGAGCACTTTGGTTTTATTTTTAAAAATAATGACTAATTATTTTGTTTGAAGAATTGAAGATTCACAAAATGCAATCTTCAATTCTTCGAATCTTTTTTTCAGCGAAATTATTTTTTCACAACAAACTCTTAAAATTTTTACATCATGAAAACAAATTCAAAAGTTAAAACTAAGAAAGAGGAAAACATCATTGGAACTTATGATGGTGGAGCATCTCTTCCTGCACAACATGCAGCCAATGGAAAGCAAAACTTAGTTATTGATTATTCAAAGATGGCGGAGGAAATTCAAAGAATTTGTCACCCAATTTCTTTCGATAATTTAAAAGCGTTTTATCATTTATAACTCTAGTTGCCTATTTTAAAATTTAGAATCTTGTAAAAAAACAATCCCGAATTATCAAAAGTGATGATTCGGGATTAATTTTTTGTTGGAGAAAAATCAAAGTATTTTAGTAACTACTCAACAATTATTTCCTTTTTTTGCTGAAGCGCATCATGAATTCTTTTTCCAGCACTAACAATAATTTCAACAACCTCTTCTATATCTTTTTTTGACGTTCTAAAATTTACGATGCAAGCTCTTAAACAATATTTTTCCAAAACGATCGCATTAGACAAAAACACTTCTCCACCTTTTTGTAGATCGTTCAATAATTTTTCATTTAAAATATTCAAATACAATTCTTGATTTTCCATATCAGAAATGTTTGAGGAGATATATCTTAATGTCGTAATACTCAAATTTTGAGAGACAGCTTCTAGTCTCGAATGCTTTTCCGCTAGGTCAAACAATAGTCGTGACAACGCAATATCTTCTCGAATCATCTTGACATAACCTTGCTTACCTACTTGTTTTAAAGCCATCCAAACTTTTAGTGCTCTAAAGCCACGAGAATTTTGTAATCCATATTCATAAAAATTATGCGAGGGATTAGTTTCATCATTTTGGAAATTATAATATTCGGGATGTGCGCTATAAGTATCAATTAAATGCTTAGGATTTTTTACTAAAGTACACCCTGCTTCCAAAGGACTATACAACCATTTATGTGGATCTATGGCAATAGAATCTGCTTCGCCCATTCCTTTAAAAAGCATTTCCATTTCTGGCAATACCACAGCTGGCACTCCGTAGGCACCGTCAATATGAAACCATAAATTATATTTTTTACACACCTCCGCAATCTCAGAAAGATCATCTACTGCACCTGTACTTACATCGCCTCCAGTTCCCACGACCATAAAAGGTTGGTGCCCAGCTTTGAGGTCTTGTTGAATGGTTTCTGATAATAGTGCGATGTTCATTTTTCGGTCTTCATTACTCGGAATCCATCGAATCGATTCTCGCCCATGACCAAATAGAATAGCCGCTTTTTCTATCCAGGTATGAGTTGTGTCTGCACAATAAATCAGCATTTTAGAAGAGTCATTTGCAAAACCTTTTTCTTTAAAATCCTTGGGAGCTTTTGCAGTTCTAGCTGCTAAGAAGGCAGTAAAGTTCGCCATGTTTCCACCACTTACTAAAAGTCCTCCATACCCTGAGGACAAGCCAATAAATTCAGCCAACCAACTAATGGTTTGCTTTTCTATTTCTGTGGCAACGGGGCTTAAGATATTTGCGCCAACATTTGCATTGACGGTTGCTGCTAAGAGATCTGCCAACCCACCAATTGGAGTAGCAGAGGAAGTGATGTAACCTAGAAATTTAGGATGACCATTGAATAAAGAATGATTGAGCAATAGATCAGTTGTATTTTCTAACAATACTTTTACATCTGTTCCTTTTTCAGGGAGCGTGCTTTGTTCCAATAATTCTTGTATTTGTATGGGCGTTTCTCCAGTCGTCACTTTGCTGTTTTCAATAGTGTCTACAAAATTTGAAATTCGATCAACTAGTTGATAGCCGATATTTTTAAATGTTTCCTTTTCGATTTCAATGGGAGTGATTCTTTTATTGTTCATTTCATTTCTGTTTATTTTTTAAAAAAAATTTAACTCAATTTGGGCGAAATAAAATGAACATAAATAGAAGATGAGTCAATGGTAAATTTGAACTAGCAGTAGGTAGAAAATCATTATTATTTTTATAAAAACCTTGAATAATAATTATACGCTGGATATTTGGCTTCATTTTTTGTATCTTATTAATAGATTGATCTTATACCTGATCAATTTTCAATATTTTATACCAAAATCGCTTTCTTGTATTGAAAAGTAAAAGGTATCAACTCCTCCTCAGTATTTCAAAACTTCCACTTTGTATAAACTCAAAAAGAGGGAAGGATAACTTATTTAATATTATTTTAATATAACAATTGAACAAATATATAACTCGTCTGTTTTAAATAAAAAGAGTTAGTTATGAATGTTATATTCAACTAGTGAATTTTGTTCTAACTTAGAAAAAAGGTTCACTAAAATAATTAATAGGATTAAAGTAGTATCAACCTTCACACCTCAAAAAAATAATAATGATGCAAACAAATAGAAATCCTCGGTCCATTGATATTGAAAGAAGTCAATATAAACATCTCAGAAACATAAATAACGGTAACAAAGTGATTTCAAAAGACTTCAGTAGTACTAGTGAAGCTATACTTTTCGGAGTGCTAGGTGGAACGGGGATCGCCATGTTTTTGATTGCAGGTCAGTTAATGGTTGGTAATCTTATCGTTTTAAAATTCTTAAAATTCATCGCCTTATTCGGCGTATTACGATACGGACTTGATGCTCAAGATACTGACAAACAAAATAATTACAGTTTCAAAAATGGTATTCAATTTGGCATATTTACCACAGCTTCAATTGCAATGGTTCTAGCCATAGTTAATGTTCTTATTTTTTGGGTTTCACCAAGTGCAGCTTTTGACCAGTTTTCAATGCCAGCTAATTCTTTAGGACAATTAGTTACATCAAGTCGTATATTCTTTTTTGAAACACTAGTTTTCGGAATAACTATAACCCTTATTGTTTTACAATCGATCAAGACAAAGCTTTAAGTTGTAAAAATATTTATTAGACTTTATTCGATGGACGTTAGACGTTTCACGTTCTCCCAAACAACTTCATTTAGAATAAAACTTATTAATTGAAAAAATAAATCGTTCTATTCAATTTTAGGTGCTTTACAAATTGTCATTTTCTTTTCTTATATCCTTGAAAGAAAACATAACTCGAAAGGTCAATTTGTAAAGCACCATTAATATTTTCTCCTCCCACACCTACTATTACTTTTATTATAAAGACCTTTCTATCTTCTTTGAATTCAAAGGTATCTGTCGATATCTTAAAATATCCCAACCTTTCTTCTTTTGTCTATCCAGCTAAATCTATCTCTAAAGCAGCTAATCAATTTAAATTTTCCCACATTTTCATCTAACTTTAACCTCCTAAATTTATTACTTTAATTTCCCATAGGAAAAACTAATATTGGAGCATGCGAGAAAAAAGAAATCTTCTAATTGGCATTGGACTAGGTGCTATGCTAGGATGGACATTAGGCTTCCTTCGTCTACCTTTTTTGGAAAAGAATTTTTCTTTCTTGCTTGGATTTATTGCTTGCCTTGTCATCGTTTTTTTAGGATTACTAATCATGTATGTTTGGAAAAAAAAATCATCTACTCCTTCTACTTTTCAAAAAAAATCATTCCTTTCCTTTTTAACTTTATCGCTAATTCTTGCGGGAGGATTCGTTAGTAGTTTTTTATTTTTTCAACAAAGTAGATTTTCCAAAATCCAAGCGCAACAGCAACATAAAAAGTTAGCAGAACAATTCGAATTGGAAACCACCACTCGCAAAAGTAATTCACTAATCTTAATGAATAATCTTTTTGACAAAATCGAAGAAGAGTTGAAAAGTAATGCTAATCGAATGTTGAGTGATGAAATGATTGAGCGAATTGCCGCTCTGAATTATTCATTTAAACCCTACTCCTATTTTGATGGGGAAAAGTTTTCTGGAAAAAAATGGAGTCCTGAGCGAGGACAACTCTTATTGTCTTTAGCAAAGATGAAAATGGACTCTACCTCTTTTAGTCAACTAAAATCGAAGACTTCTTTTCTTGGAGCAGATCTAAAAAATGTAGACTTGGCAGGTGCAGATTTAAGTAATGCCAATTTGCAGGAAGCGAATTTTGATGATGCTAATTTAACGGGGGTGAATTTGAGTAATGCAATTTTAGAAAGAGCATCGTTGCAAAAAACTAATTTACAAAAAGCCAATCTACAAAAAGTCAATTTCAAAGATGCAGATTTAAACTGGGCGGATTTTCATTTAGCCAAATTAAATCAAGCAACATTCAATGGTGCAAACTTGGCCAATGCAAAATTACGAAACGTAGATTTAACTGAAGCCGATTTGAGTTGGGCGAATTTAAAAAACACTTTTTTAAATGGTGCTAATTTAACAAAAGCAAAAATTTTAGAAGCAAACCTCAGCCGAACTAACTTAAGTAATGCTATTTTGATTGAGACTATTTTGACTTCAACTAATTTAGAAGAATCTACTTTAAACAATGCTAATTTTACTAACACACAAATTAGCAACATGAAAACTTCTGACAAAGATTGGGTGAAAAATTTAACGGAGTGGAAAGTGGTCGGAGCCGAGGATATTCAAAAAAATTATACAGTAGAAAAAGATCCTTCACCTCATCATATTTATCGTTTACAAAAAGTAAAAAAATAAAATTCACCTCATTCCAGAAAGATCTCCATTCACTCTATTTAACTTTCTTACAAACTTCAAAACTACCTCATCAGTAATTTTATAAGACTTAAACTCGATCTGAAAAACCCAACTATAATAGCTCTGCAAATCATTTAAAACCTTAGTCAATAATTCAGGCGTCCAAATTAATTCTTGATTGATTTTATATTTCCGTTTTAATAATTTTCCTAATTCTTGCCCCCATTCATTATTAATAATATCAATGTAATTATCAACTGGCCCATTCTTAATATCTTCCAATTGTTCTTTGGTAAATTTCCCATGTAGCAACTCGGGCATATTACTTCGCTCGTGAGTATCTGCAATAAAATCTGCTAACTCCTCTGAAAAAAGGGCAGTAATAAAAGCTTGAGAATTAGCATGATTAAAGGTATTTATAAAACCTTTTTCTGAAAGATCTTTTCCGGGAATTGACTCCAAATCTAATTCATCAATATTATTCATCATAGTTAGCGCTATATCATAAAACGCTACATCTCCCCCTCCAAAAAAAACTGATCTTCTTCTCGACAAAAGAAACGACTTTAATATATCCTTCCTATTCATTACAAAAAATGGAGACCTTAACCCCAACTTCACCTTCCCCAAAAATCCGCCATCTCGCACCTTTAATATATCTGATTCTTTAATCCCTGATTTTAAAACACTAGAAAGAGTTTGACCATTACTAACCTGTGTTAGCCGTACCCATGATTTTTCATCCTCAGAATATTCAATTTGAACTTCTTTTTTAAAATCGTCAAAAGAAGAAAATCTTGTAGTCAACAAAACGCCTTTTCCTTTTAATTTAAAATCCTCCAAATCAATAGTTTCTTCTACTTGCTCATGACAGCTAGTAAAAAACCCGATCAAAAAAAACATAATATAAAATGAGGATTTTCGCATTACTCGAAATTATTTCAATTCTAAAACTGCTTCTTTATTTTCTATTTTGACATTTTCAGTATTACGTAAAATGATGTGTTTTGATTTTTTATCTCCTTCGATTTTTAACGATTCAATGTCAAGATTTTTAACATCATCAAAAACAAAAGCAGGTCGATAGTCCGGTTCTTTGATCGTCAATTTAATATTTTTCATGGTAAGTCCATCCATGTGCCGCACATAAAAACCCCACGCTGGTAATTCTCCGAACATAGAAAATTCTGGGTACGCTTTTATTTTTTCAGGTACTTGATCAAGTCTTGAAAGTGGTGCATTAGCCAATCCATTATTTCCTTTTCCAGGGTAAATAATTTCGATATTTTCGAGTCTTACATTTTCTATTGGAAAACCTGGAATACCAGTTATCGACGAAGGAAATGTATTATGAAAAAATGGTAGCGCAGGCCCTCGAATTTCATATTTATAGTCGGGTCGTTCAAAAGCTACTTCTACTTTTACATTTTTTATAATGACATTTTTCAAGATTCCCATTTTCTTCTTTTTCGATCTTTCGCTGAGTCTAATAAAAATCGCATTGCCTGTATTGATGGCCGTAATACTATCAATCAAAATATTTTCAAGCACCGCGCCATCAACTACTTCTATCGCAATTGCTGAACGAAAAGTGTCGTAAATTTTTATATTTTTTATCACTACATTTTTAAAACCGCCATGCGAAACTGTTCCAAACTTGACTGCACTTGCACTCGACCGAACTGTACAATTTGATATATATATGCTATCACATAAATAATCTTCATATTGAGATTTGATGCAAATTCCATCGTCAGCCGCATTGACATAACAATTGGTGATACGAACATTTTTGCAATCTTGAATATCAATTCCATCATTGTTCCAGTAGGCATCACTTTCTGTTCGCACACTATCCATGATAATATTTTCGCACTTATCGTAAGTCTGTACCCAACAGGCTGCATTGCGAAGCGTGACGTTTTTGATGGTTATTTTTTTGCAACTAACAAATTCAATGAGCTGTGGTCGCAAATAATATTTTGGCCGTCGTTCTATAAAATTGTATTGCGCACTATCAATTTGTCCTGCATAAAATAAGCTGTCAATATGCAATGCTAATTCTCGACCTTGTCCATTTATTTCTCCTTGACCAGTGATAGAAATATCGTTTTGATTATCAGCCATAACCAATGCTTTCCATCGATTAAGTTTAAAATAATGTTTTGGGTTGGTGCTGCCAAGTATAATTGCTTCCTTTTGTAAATGTAACTCTGTTCCTGTTTTTAGAAAAAATGCACCGGTGAGAAATTCACCTTTTGGGATGAGCACTCGGCCTCCACCATTTTTAGTTGCGGCATCGATGGCTGATTGGATGGCAGTTGTGTTGAGCGTTTTGCCATCGGGTTTCGCGCCAAAATCTAGGATATTGAAATCTTGGGAAAATAGATTTACTTGACTAAAGATTAGCACAAAAAGGAAAAATATATTTCGCATAAATTATTGTCTTTTTTTTTAACACGTGGTGGTCTGCTTTAGCTGACCTAAAATGAAGGAGCACAGCGACGTATCTTAAAACATATTTTGTCTTTTTTTTAAATTAAGAAAAAATCGCTGTGCTCTTTTTTTAGGTCAGCTAAAGCAGACCACCACGTGCTAGTTTTACTTAAAAATTCATTCTTTGTTTTTCCTTTGTTCGAACAATCGGATCTTTTGGAACAAACGAAATATCTACCATTTCAATTTTTCCTTTTGGAGAAATTTTCAACATTAAAGATTGATAAGGTTTAAATTCAAATTGCTGAGTTATCGTTTTCCCCAAAACATGAATCGTCAATTCTTGAAAATCAGATTGCTCCATCAACGACTGTCCTGAGTAAATTGGATATTTCAAATTCTTGGAAGGTAACTGTGCTAAAAATAAATAATGCGTTCCATCAGCTTCTGCCCTACTCCAATATTCTGGTAGGTTTTCACCTTGAATAAATGGAGGATGATTTACTACTTTTTGAAAATCTTTTGACACATTATCTAACAATGATAATTCATTTAGTAGATCATTATAAGTTTCCAACTTAACTTTCCCAGGTTGCTTTGGAAAATTTTTCAAGCATACAGGTAAACCTTCTTTAGCTAAAACTAATACTCTTTGTAACGCACGTACATCCATATATTTCACATCAATATAAAGCATAGAAAATTGTGCATCACCAACTGTCAATTTCCCATTTTGAAAATTAGCTTGTTCTAAAAAATGTCGATTGATCCATAACGGATGATACCCTTCCGTTTCTTTTGGAGGAAAAATATATCGCAATTCATATTCTCCCCAAACCCAAACTCGTTGTCGCTCTGGAGGATAAGCTCCTTTCATTACACCATCCTCGTAAGGAATATAAACGGCAACATCAGAGTACGTTTTTCCTTTTTGTAAAATGCCCGAAACTTTTTCCATATAAGAATTAAAAGCAGGTAACTCCGGAGTTAAACTTCCCCCTGGTCCAAAATAGGTTGTAGCGAAAAAATCCATTGAATCCACTCCTTTAGGATTATACGGCATCCCATGATAAACGTGATGGTTCACCCCTTGAGCAAACATAGCGTCAGCTACCATTTTCAAATCTGCGGTTTGTTCTTTTCTCAAATAAGTCGCAGGGAATCCATACATACAAGTGAACGTTTCACTCGAAATTAATCGCTTAGAAGCCAACACTCCTGACGAACTAACGATGCGAGAATAATTTGGATTATTCAACATGGATTCGGTTTCAGGAATATCGACCAAGGAGTAAGTCGTCATCACATCAGTCGGGGATGCCAAACATTGCACGCGCGAATAGGCTCCGAGTTCTTTACATTTTTCGACATAAGGTTTGTAAAAACCATTGGTTACATAATCATCTAAATGCAACATATAATCATAGCGAACATCTGGGAACAAATCAAGACTATCTTCCATAAAAGGAATGATGTCGTAGCCAAATTCCGCTTCGAAAGTTTTTTCAAAACCAGGTGTCCAAACTTTATTTTTTCCATTTAATTTAATTTCCCAAGAGTCGGTAAACAAGGCTGATTTTGATCCTTTCAACGCATCTTGGAGTGCATCACCTACTGGTTTTGCGAAATGATTAAATGCACTACTATCGAGATGATTGATGACCAATTGATTCTCTGGCCAAGTCCAGGCAAAAGTTAATTTTTGTCGAAAAGAGGTGTCTCCATAAATCTGCGTAGTATGTTCTTTTCCAATATTACTTCCTGCCACAGGCCAAGCACTTCCTAGGGTAAAGTCGCAAGCCAAACCAATTGAGTCTGCATATAATTTGGTGTATGCCGCCATTTCTGACCACTCTGGACTAAGCCATTTTTGCGCACTTGTATCAACTGGATAATGTCGATCATACAATCGAGCATACATACTTTGATAGCGATGCAAAGGAAAAACCCAAGCGATTTCTACTCCACCAAAATTATTTTCTTTTGCCCAATCTAATTGGTATTTGATGTCTGGCTTTTTGATTTCTGTGGCGAACCACCACCAGCGAGTACATGGTTTTGACGAAGGATAAAAAGTGGTAATTTTTTCATCAGCGGTTGGAGTAGATTCATGACTGCAACCTATCAAGGCTAGCAAAAATGAGCCACTCAAAATCAGAAAGTAAGGAAGTAATTTCATTGAACGAAAATAGGGAATTGTTTTCCAATATTTAACTATCCTATTATTTTAAGGCAAAATCAAATCCTATTTTCAAAAAATACAAAACCTCTGAGGTGATTTCATCTTCCTCTTTGATGCGAATATGATGAGCATATTTTCTTCCATAAAAAGTTATTTTTTTAAAAACATCTCCATCCAAAGATTTATCATTATAAAATTTTACGTCCAACTCTTTCTTCATTGGTCGGACAATTAACCATGCTTTTTTATTAGTAAAAATGATCGCATTTTTAGAAGCACCTACACTATTCGGTTCCCAATTTAGAATCGAAGTCATCAAACTATCAAAAGCAATTACTAAACTATCTGGTCGATTTTCGAAGAAAACTCCGAGGTCTTGTTCAACGCAAGAATGAGATTGATTGGGTGTTTTAAATAGTCGTTCACAGGTTGGACATTTCCACATTGGGTCTTTTTTTTTGAAAAATCATACAGAATATAAATTTATTGCTAATTTATTTTCCGAGCAAAAAACAGGAGTTTTAACCCCTAAATTTTAAATTTCAAAACAAAGAAGAAAGAAATCAGTCCGACTTATTACAATCTTCTATATTTCATTGTAAAGTACACTACAATTTCACCAATCATTTTTAAAATCCAAACTATTCTACCTTAGGTTTGTTCTCTATAATATTCAAAACAATAACTATTTTACCATTAACTCAAAATGATTAATATGACAAAATATCTATTTACTTTAATTTTTTCTATTACTTATCTTATTTCCATTAATGCTCAAACTTGGGAACTACTTAATGAGTCCCCATATAGAAGCCATCATAGTATTGGTTTTGCATTAGATGGTGTTGGATACTCTGTAACTGGTAGTATAAACGAAGTCCCTTCAAGTCGATTTTATTCCTATAACCCAACGGCAGACGAATGGACTCAAAAAACCGATTTCCCTGGACCAAGTCGAGGATTTGGAATTGGTGATACTTGGGATGGTAAGGCTTATATTGGTTTTGGTACAAGTCAAAATGGTCCACTCAATGATTTGTGGGTATTTGATCCAGATGCAGATACCTGGACTGAATTAGCTAGTTGTCCTTGTGATGCACGTTTGCACCCTGCATTTATTGCTAATCAAGGTAAAGTTTTCGTTGGTATGGGAAATGGAAATTCTGGAAATATGAATGATTGGTGGGAATATGATATTGCTTCTAATACTTGGTCCCAGAAACCTAACTTCCCAGATCTTCCAAGGCATCATCCTTACCAATTTGCTGTTGGTGATTATGTTTATACTGGTTTAGGACATGGGAATAATACTGCTACAGGAGTCAATATATTTGATGAGTTGTATCGGTATGATCCACAAACAGAAACCTGGGATCAGATGAAAACACTTCCTGCCGAAGGTCGTGTAGCAGGTACGCAATTCAGCTATGATGGAAAAGGATATGTTTTAAGTGGAGATGGAGACGATCATTCAGTTATGCCTTTCGGTTCATTCTGGGAATACGACCCACTAGAAGATAAATGGAATGGAATGCCTTCTCATCCTGGTTCCTCACGATGGGCACCATCTTCATTTGTAATTGATGATTTCATTTATTTCTATAATGGACTTTCACTTTCATTAGTAGAAGATTTGAATGTGTATAGATTTTATTTAGGGGAAGGAGACCCACCCACTTCAGTAGAAGAATTGGCTAATGATGAAATAATTGTTTCGCCAAATCCTACTCAGGATAAAGTTAATATCCAATTAGCTAATCCTAGTGCTGTAATTAAAAACCTTTCTTTATTTAATCTAAGTGGTCAGTTGATCTTAGAGAGAACAGGGTTAAATAACGTTTACACTAATAATATTACCTTCAATATTGAAAGTGTACCCAATGGTGTTTATTATTTGAAAATTGAATTAGACGATGAGGTAATCTCACATAAAATTGTCAAACAATAAGATATCCGAATCTATCATAAATTATAAAAAACCTAGTAAATCTAAATTTAGATTTACTAGGTTTTTTTTATTTCGGCCAAAATTCAAATAGTAAATATCTGAAATATACAAACCCAAAAACTAACTATTATCACCTTCTCTTATTGACTTTTATCAATACCAATCCCTTCCTAATTTTTTATTTTTAGATGACTATCAAAGAGTCTCAATAAGTTTATTAATACAAATAAATCTATTGTCAGCTCCCTTCATTCACCTAAAAATGTCACTAATGAAAATCATTACAAAGCCAAAAACATTCTGGACTCCAATAATTTTTCTTTTCGGTTTTTTAATTCAAATAAACACTAGTTGTGATTTTGAGCCACCAGAAGGTTCGAGAGCCAAACAAGCAGAAAGAGGTAAATTGATTTTTGAAAAACAATGCAAAGGTTGCCATGGTATGGGAAGTATTGCTGCAACGGTGGACACCTTAAAAACTAAAGCAGCCGATCTTACCAGAATTAACAAGAGAAGAAAAACGACTACATTTCCTGTCGAAAAGATCGCAAGATTTATCGATGGTCGAAATTTAGTAAAGGCTCATGGACCTCGTGAAATGCCCGTTTGGGGAGAAGTCTATAAACAAGAAGGACTAAATGAACAAGAAATCAAAGGTAAAAAAGGAGAACTCATTGCTTACTTGATGAGTATCCAAAACTACGAATAGATAAATGTGAATGTATTGTTATTTATTTTTTCAAAAGAGAAACCTTGCTGGATATTCCCTTGCAGGGTTTCTTTTTTTAATTAACGGAAACTAAGATATTCTATTAATTTTTCTCTATTTGATATTATTTGACAAAAAAAATATGTGCCAAAGGAGTTTACCTTCGTTAAGATTAGGATTAAACATACAAGCATGTTTAGTAATTAAAAAAACTTCTATTTTCCTAATCCAAAAACTAAGTTACCATGAGATTTTTATTTTCGTTTATGATTTTACTTTTCATTTCCACGACAGCACAAAGTCAACAGAAGAGAAGTGTTATTTGGTTTACCGCAAAATCCGCTTCTACCACCGAAGGATTTAAAGAAGGTCAAACAATTCCTAATCTTTCGATCAAAGATGTCCACAAAAGAAGATTCAACCTCCACGATGAGTTAGACAAATTGACGATTATCGATTTAAGAAAGATGGATTGTAAAACTTGCACCCAGAACAATAAATACTTGCAAAGTTTTTATAAAAAATATCCTTTAAATATCATCAGTATCTACAATGATAGTCGATCTGTCGAGGTTAAAACTTTCGCTAAAAACAATGGAATGAACTGGACGAATGTACAAGACGATGCTCCACCTAAAGAAATCCTACAAAAGCAATTGGGATATTCTGATGGTGAACCGAGTTATCTTGTCATTTCGCCGGACAAGAAAGTGTTGAAGGTTTTTTATAGTGGAAAAAGTGCGGGGAAATTAGGGGTGTTTTTGCAGCAGTATTATAAAGACAAATAAAAATTAAACAAAGGAGTTATCCCGAATTTTTGAATAATCAAAAATTCGGGATTTTTTTTGGGAAGAATTATCTATCGTGAACAAAAACCTTTAAATTTTATTTACTATTCTCACCGTAATACGACTCTCCGAGTCGTTAGCTCTACAATAGTTTATTTCCAAAAAAATTAAGTTCTAATAAATAATTTTCATTGCCTATTTTCGCACTATAAAACACTAAAAACATTTGAGCAACGAATCTTTTCATCCAATCCAATCTTCTGGAACTTACGCCTCGGTCATCTTGCCGATAGCCGTTCCTAAGCCTTACACTTATTTTATCCCAAGTGAAATGATTCAAGTCGTACAACCGGGAATGCGAGTAGAAGTGCAATTGGGAAAAAAGAAATTATACTCGGCTCTCGTTTACGAAATTCTCGAACATCCAGAGGAAGGAACCAAACCAAAACCAATCCTTTCGATGATCGACAAATTCCCCATCGTCGATGAACTTCAATTAAAATTATGGACTTGGATGGCGCAATATTATTGTTGCAGCCTCGGCGAAGTCATGTTGGCAGCACTTCCTGCTGGGCTCAAAATGAGTAGCGAAACTCGCATTATCATCAGTCCTTTTTTTAGTGAGGATTATTCGATGTTGGAAGACAAAGAATATTTGATTGCAGAAGCTTTGAGGAATAGACTAGAATTGACGGTCGATGATGTGCAAAAAATCTTAGGACAAAAAACTGTTTTTCCAATATTATATCGCTTACTCGAAAAAAAAATAATTTACCTCAAAGAAGAACTTAAAGAAAATTATAAACCTAAAAAAATCGGTTGTGTTCGCTTGCAAGAACCTTACGCAACTGAACCGATTTTGCTCGAAGAAGCTTTTGAACTTACCGCTCGATCTCAAAAACAAACAGATGCACTTTTGTCTTTTGTCCAAATTTATAAAACACAACAGTTTGTTCGAAAACAAGATTTATACAAAATGGCTGGCGTTGATTCTACTGTTTTAAAAGCGTTAGAAAAGAAAGCCATTTTTGAATTGTATGATCGAGAAATTAGTCGAGTGGGAAAATATGAAGAAGCGGTCGTCGATAAATTTGACTTAACTCAAAATCAAATCAACGCACTTGCTTCCATCAAGGAATTTTATCAAAATAAAAATACTGTACTTCTCCACGGCGTAACTGGAAGTGGGAAAACTCGAATCTATATCGAACTCATCGAAGAAGCCATCAAGAAAGGAGAACAAGTTTTATACTTACTCCCTGAGATTGCTTTGACCACTCAAATTGTCGCTCGATTGCAAAAGATTTTTGGTGATGACATTGCCGTTTATCATTCTCGAATGTCGAATAATGAACGAGTTGATTTATGGAAAGAAGTGTTAAAAAACAAACCCATCGTGCTCGGTGCTCGATCTGCACTTTTTTTACCATTCAAAAAGCTTAAACTCATCATCGTCGATGAGGAACATGATACTTCATTCAAGCAACATGATCCAGCACCTCGATACAATGCACGAGATACCGCTATTTTCTTAGCTCATTTATATGATGCAAAAGTATTGTTAGGAACTGCCACGCCTGCGCTCGAAACTTATCAAAATGCCAAGGAAGGGAAATATGGTTTGGTCGAAATGAAAGAACGTTTCGGTGGAATTCAAATGCCCGAAGTAGTCATCGTCGATGTGGCGGACGAAACGAAACGAAAAAAAATGTCTTCTCATTTCACTTCTGTTTTGCTCAAAGAATTGACCGAAGCATTGCAGCGAGGCGAGCAAGCAATTCTCTTTCAAAATCGAAGAGGTTATGCTCCGACGCTACGTTGCATCACTTGTGGTTGGGTACAAGAATGTAAAAACTGTGATGTTAGTTTGACTTATCACAAAGCATTTAATAATCTACGTTGCCATTATTGTGGTTTTCAACAAAAAATACCCGAGGAGTGTCCAGCATGTGGTGACAGAAATTTGACTATTCGAGGTTTTGGAACAGAGAAGATTGAGGACGAATTACAAATCTATTTACCTGATGCAAAAATTGCTCGGATGGATTTTGATACCGTTCGTACGAAGCATGCACATGCCCGAATCATCAATGATTTTGAAGAAAAAAGAATTGATATTTTGGTGGGTACGCAGATGGTGACCAAGGGTTTAGATTTTGATAATGTCGGAATCGTCGGAGTTTTGAGTGCAGATCAATTGATGTCATTTCCTGATTTTCGATCTACCGAAAGAGGTTTTCAACTAATGACTCAAGTGAGTGGTCGAGCAGGTCGAAAAAAGAAAAGAGGGAAAGTAATCATCCAAGCATTCAATGTGGCGCATCCCGTTTTGGGTGAAGTAATCAAAAATGATTTCCAACGATTTTTTGAGCGAGAAGTGGAAGAGCGAAAACTTTTTTCCTATCCTCCTTTCCAACGATTAATAAAAATCACCCTCAAACATAAAGACCCTCGATTACTCAACGAAGGCACTAAGATTTTTGCAAAAATTCTAAAAGATAATTTAGGTTATCGAATGATTGGTCCTGCAGTTCCCGGTATTCCAAGAGTGCGAGGACAATTTCTTTTGGAGATTTATTTAAAAATGGAAAAAGATAATCAATGGCTCGCCTATGCTAAACGTCTGATCCTCGAAGCCAAATATCAACTGCAAAAGACGAAAGGATTTTCAGGAATTAGGGTAAATGTGGATGTGGATCCCAACTAAAATACTTTCCCTCAAACAGCATTTCGCTTTCCATCAGGATCATTAGAATAATATTCGTCTTCTGAAATAAAATTACCACCAAGCAACCTTTTGCATAAAAATGGCATACTTAATCATATACCAACGAATATTCTTAATTAAAGAAAAATTTTAATATATTCATTGGAGTATTTTGTTTGAAATTTTATTCTATCACCTGTTTGTTTTTTTACAAACCTAAAACCTCCCTTGCTATGAAAAAAGCATTACTCTTTTCTTTCGCACTTTGCGTTACACTTAGCCTACAAGCAGAACTTCATTACACTAGTTACGGTTCAAATGGTTGGCACATCAACATGAATGAAAATGTTGTCGTGGATATTGATAATGATGGTGCTAATGATTTCTATGTGAATGGCTGGAATAACGAATTAGGATTTGTTCCGATTTTTGGAAAAGGATGTTTCTCAAGTCCTGACGGAAACGCAACTACTATTTTTGGTGCTCGCGAATTAACTATTCACCAAGAAGGTGATATTTTAGATGTCTCAGTTAATACTTTTAATTTTATTGATGATGGTCGAGGATCAGGCTACTCTGCTGACACCGATCAATTAGCTGATGGATGGGTGAGTGGAGAAGATCGATATGTAGCATTCTTTATATTTGGAAGTGGTAGATTTGGTTGGATGAGAGTTGCTATGGATGTACCAAATCAAAAAGTAATCATCAAAGAGATGGCTTATGAAACTGAATATTATGGTGAAATCGAAATAGGATATACTGGCCAAGCTGCTATTATTCCTACCATAGATTCAAAAGAAAAATTAGGCAGCTTAGAAGCACCACCAGTTGCCACCGAAGAAATAGAAAAGGATCTCCAAGAATTATCTGTATTCCCTAATCCTGCTACCGAAATAGTAAATATCAATTTCGATTATCAAGGTATAGATCAACTTTCTATCATAGTTGTGAATAGTGTCGGACAAGAAGTTTTCCGAAATTCTAACAATGTGATTACAGGAAAGGTCAATCTCGAAATTTCAACCTCAACTTGGAATTCAGGAATTTATTTCATCAAGTTCCAAAGCGAAAAAGGAGTCAAAACAGAAAGACTTTCTGTCAGTAAATAATAATTATGGGAGTAGAAAATAAATTACCTCCCCATTAATTTAACTGGTTTTAAAAAAGAGATGCTTCCAAAAATAATTGGAGGCATCTCTTTTTTTGTGTTTGGAAAAGAATAAATTTACATTTATTTAAATGCTCATTAGAAAAAATAGATTTTGAAAAAAACAGTTTATTTTATACTAAAATTTATTTTTCTAACAAGCTCTAAGAAATGCGACTTAAATATATTTGGTTCGCAATCCTAAACATTTATGAACCACCAATAATGTTAAAAAAATCATCTCCTGAAATTGTTTCCTTAGTCGAATATTATAAAAAAAGATTAGGAAAAATTAATCTTACCTTTTCTGAGCAGAAAAGTGGAATCGAGCAAAGCATTGATATCCTTTCACCTGCATTAAAAGAAGATAACCACCCTCGAATTTTTTATCATGGAAAACCAACGGAAGATATAATCATCCTCACGCATGGACTTTCTGACTCACCTTATTATTTAAAAGATATTGGAAGGAAATTTTACAAAGCTGGATGCAATGTTATTCTTACCCTTCTACCAGGGCATGGACGAGTAGAAATTGGGGGAAAAATGGAAGAAGAAAAACTCAAAAGGAAATGGAGAAAGGAACTTGACATAGCTGTTGATGCTGCCAAAACTTTAGGAAAAAGAATTTCCTTAGGTGGATTTTCAACAGGAGCATGCTTGAGTTTAAATAAAGCGTTACGTGATCCAAAATTAATTTCAGGTGGACTCTTTCTTTTTTCAGCGGCGTTAGATTTAGGCTACATTGCTCATGGAACCAATTATTTCCCATTTGCTCACACCATTGCTCGATATACAGATGGCCAATTAAAATCCATTGGATCGAATCCTTATCGGTACCCGTATTTGAATAATGCCGCAGGACTGGAAGTCGTTAGATTAATTGATGAAACGTGGAAACGAATGGCGGATAAAAAAATTGACCAACCTGTTTTTGTTGCGCACTCGGTTCATGATGTTCGAGTGAGTTTTGGAGGCATCCAAACATTTATGACAACTCATGTCAAAAGAGGTTTTGTATTTTTGATTTCTGAAAATATCGCACACTCTCAGTTGGTTTTAAAGAAGCCGATCAAACTAGATTTGAATCAAAAACATGGTGTACGAGAGACACCACTAGCCAATCCAAAATTTAATTGGATGATGGAAAATGCAATTCGATATTTTCAAGATGAGGTGGTGGGGAAGGATAAAAAATAGCAGCTACTGTTTAATAAGACTATAAAAACACCTCATATTTTTATCGAATTTCCCTAGACACTCGTCTAAGCAACTGGATTTTTTTCCTCAAAGTCTACAACTTGCTCTCATTAACTAATCAATAAAAAAAGAGGAAAAATGAGAATCATATCAGTAAACATCGGCAGCACAATAATTGAATTTGATAATGATATGTGGACAGGACATGAAAATATTTATGTTAACGGAGAATTAGTTTCTAGGAAATTTTCATGGTTTGGAACAGATCATATTTTTGAAGTGGAGGAAGATGGCGTTTGGGTAGAATATGTTTTGACCACAGGTATTGGATGGATGGGAATTACCGCAGACATCACTCGAAATGGAATTCCAATTGTGGAATCAGGAAAACAAGGCATGCATTTGAGCATATCTAATGGAGCTTTGGAAGCACCAAAAAGTTATCGTTCAGATGAATTTGTATAAGAATGTTAGTTAGTTAAAAAAATGGTCTATGAAAGCTGTTTGATTTTGTTCAAACAGCTTTTTTTATTTTTTATCTTCGCAAAAAATAAAACATGATCCTTTCTACTTTAAGAATTAGAAATTTCCCAGAAGATGAGGCTGACAAATTTCCGTGGACACTTCCTATTATTCAAAATTTAGACGAATTAATATTTGAAAAAAATATCAGCTTTTTTGTGGGAGAAAATGGAAGTGGCAAATCAACTATCCTAGAAGCCATCGCAGCTTATACAGAAGTTCCATTGGCAGGAAGTTTTAGATTGGAAGATGATACATCATTAGCAGCAGCCAATGAGTTGGCTAATTATTTAAGCCTTCGTTTTACTGAAAAAACAAGGCAAGGATTTTTTGTTCGAGCAGAGGACTTTATTGGTTTCTCCAGAAATATAAAAAATCAAATCAAGGAACTCGATCAAGAAATCAAAGAAGTAAAAGAAACCTTTACAGGTGGTGATATTAAATTAACGTTAGGCGCAATCGAAGGAGAAAAAAATCAATTGATCCAACGATATTCTCACGACTTAGAAGCGATGTCTCATGGAGAAGGGTTCATGAAATTTTTCACGTCAAGGATTACGGGCAAAGGACTTTATTTAATTGATGAGCCCGAAGCTGCACTTTCTCCAACTCGCCAATTAGGTTTACTTTCTTTGATTATCGAAAAAGTCAAACAAACTGGTTCCCACTTTATCATTGCAACACATTCTCCGATCATCATGTCTTTGCCTGAGTCGGAAGTTTTTTATTTTCAAGATGGAAAAATTTCAAAAGTGAATTACCGAGAAACGGAACATTACCTTTTAACCAAAGCAATTTTGGATAATCCAGGAAATGTAATGAAGGAGTTATGATTAAAAAACAATTAATTTTTCACTCACCCTTTCTTGTTCATTACTCAGAGTAATAATATAATTCCCTTTTCCGAAATTAGACAAGTCCAATTGATATTGATAACTCATCTGATTTATTTTTTCAGAAAAAATCTCTTGTCCTAAAATAGTAAAGACCTGAATCGTCGTAGCTGAATTGGATAGTAAATTAGACTGGATAGTGAATTTCCCCACAGTTGGATTTGGAAAAAGAACCAAATATTTTCCATCTTCATCTAGCGGACAATCTACACCTCCATCATATCTATAATCCATTCTATAATTTAGACGATCATCATACGCTCCAATTTGTGATTTTAATTGTCCATTACAATAGTAATCGTAAGTAATAGTCACCCTTCTAACTGGATTTTCATGGCGTTGTATAAATTCTTCTTTGAAAAATATTCGATCTTCTAAATCGTAATGATAAGCAAAACTATCAGTTTGCAAATGTTTATAATATCTACCATCATTAAGATTTTGCGTTTGAAATTTCTGAACAGTCTCTATTTCATTTTGAGACGTGTAAGTATTTATTGTCAAAAATGAATCAATAGAATTATTTTTAAAGAACTCTACAAAATGTCTAAGGGTTTGTTTCTCATTATCAAATTCTGTTTCTGCCACTTGCCGGGTCTCCCATTGATTGGTATTTTCCTCAAATTCAAGATAAGTGGTTATCATCATTTTTCCATCATTCGAATATTCATAAATGTATTGATTCAACTCCTGCATAGTTTCCAAGACACTATTCCATCTAGAAAAACGAGAACTTATAATTTCACAATTGTCAGTATATTCTGTTTCCCAAATACGTCCATGCTCAATAGCTCCATTATCATAAAAACTAAATATTTCTTCTTTCCTTATACAATTTTGCAAAGTATAAAAACTATTCTGCCGAGATTTTAAAATGAAATTACCATTGTCATTTCTCTCAAACATTTTTGTCGTTCTACGGTTTTCATTTTCATCCTTTTCAAAAACAATTTTTTGTTGCCTTACTTCATCCCCCCAAGAACTACTCGAAGTATTCAATTGTTCTATCTTCTCCTGCTCAGCATTGTAGCTATATTCAATAATCTCATTTATCCATTCATTGGGGCCAAAATGATAATCATTCTTTTCTATTAAATTTCCAGTAGCATCATATTTTGAGGAGGAAGTCAAATTGTTGGTTGGTGTATAATCTGAGTATCTCGAGTCTTTGTGATAAAATAATTCTTCCCTTTTCTCATCATCGTAATTCCAGGTATCAAAAGAATGATAACTCCATTTTTCTTCTGTTGTATTCCATTGGGCATAGGCAATCTGACCAATTTTATTTTGGGAAAAAAGAGGAGACGAAAAAAATAATGAGATAAAAAATAATGGTAGAAATAGTTTCATAATTAATATGGTTTAATCTAAAAGTAATATTTTAATTTTTTATCCGAGGTAAAACGAAGACAAATAAAAAGTATTTTTTTTTGACAGATCGTATTTAAATTTATTTTTTTTAAAAGTGTCAAAAAATTGATTTCAATTATTAAACAGGTGAATATTTTTAAGAATCATACGCGTAAAATATTATGTTAATTCATTATCTTTGAAAAGTGTTAAAAACCCTTTTCACCAAATACCACGGTCTATTATGCCAAATGAAAAAATTTTTGTTAGCTATTCCAGAGTAAACTCAGAATTTGTTACTAACCTTGCAAACAACCTCCGTCAATCAGGTGCCAACATTTGGTTTGACCAATTTGATATAAAACCAGGAAGCCGATGGGATGCATCAATAGAAGCTGCATTAAAATCCTCATCTACCTTATTACTCATACTTTCCAAATCTTCCGTTGCTTCGCATAATGTGATGGACGAAGTTTCCTACGCCTTGGAAGAAGGCTTAAGAATTGTTCCCATAATGCTAGAAGAATGTGTTCTTCCTTTTAGAATAAGACGATTACAATATACCGATTTTTCAAAAAATCAACACAGTAAAAAAGGATTAAACACCTTGGTTAGATCACTTCAACTTGATGCTGATATTGCTGCAAAGTTCATGGCTCTTTCTTTTCCTGAAAATAAAGTACCGCCGCAAAAAGAACTTGTAGAAAAAAATAAAGCCCCAATCGTTACTCTTCAAAAAGGAGAACCTGAAAAAAAGATAACTCCAAAACAAATTAATATTCCATCTCCAGAAAAGGAGGTAACTCCCATTGCCCAAAAACAAGTTTCACCACCTACTATAAAAAAAACTCCTATACCTCAAAGAAAATCAGAACCAGAAAATTCTGATAATAAAAAATATATTCTAGGAGGTGTTTCATTCCTAGCTCTTATCCTTGCCATTTGGGGAATTAGTTCCATGTTTAGCAAGAGTAATGCTACTAGTAACAACGTCAAACCTTCTCCCATCGAGGTTACAAAACCAACCATAACAGAAACTCAATTATATAAATCTGTTAAAAAAACTGGCATTCCAATTAAAGATTTAAAACTCAATTTGAACAATAATAATGTTACCATATCTGGTCTGGTAAAATCAAAGACTGATGAAAAAAATATAATTCAAACCCTTCAAAGATTTGGTGAAATTAATCAAGTATATAATAGATTAACTGTAAATGTTCCAACAAGTAAACCAGAAATCAAACCTGTCGAGCAAACTAAAACTGCTATTACAAAAAGAAAATACACTCGATCAGAATGGAAAAAATTGTATTTTAAAGAAGATAGAAACTCTACCTGGTATGTAACAGTTGCTTCATTAGGTTCTATGACTGAAGGTTCTGCACTTAGAAAATTAAAACAATATGAATCAAAATATCCCGATTTTCATTTTAGACTTTTAGCTACTGTTAATCATAAAAATCTCGACAATGCTCAATATGCCATTAGAATGGGAGAAGGTTTATCAAGTTCAGAAGCATCCAACGTTGTTAGCATTTCTAAGAGTTATGGAGTAGCCAAAGATGCATATAAACAAAAAGTGCCTTCGAATTGGTTTAAGTAAAATCATTCAAACACCTCAATTAAAAATGGCCATTTGGCTTTAAGTCAGTTGGCCGTTTTTAATTTTATTTATAAAACCTAGCCTGCTTAATATATATTTTCCTTCCACTCACCGTCGAGTCTACTTTAAATTCAATATCTAAACCAAATTCTTGCTCCGTACAATTACAATCGTGGGGAACATTTTCATAAAAATATTTCTTCAAAGCTTTGGCATAAGTTCCCAATTCCATGAGTTCCGCATCTGTCATCACCGTCGCTCCATTCAATGCTGGAATATTGGAAAAAGTCAAATACTCCACCATAAACTCTTCAGTCGGAATAACAGACCAAGTGAATAAAATTAATTGGTCATTCAAAATACCAGGTTCTGGAAAAACTATACTGAAATCTTTGTATTGCACATTGATAATAAAACCTGGATTAGGATTATATAAATTTTTAGTAATCAAAACACCATTCGCATCTTCATTGGGAAAAGAACGATGCACTAAAATACCCATTGCACAAGTCGTGTGCACAATATTATAATAACTGCGTTCCTCGAAAGCTCGCCAATTCCAAAGACCTGCCCAAACTTTTTTTATTGCTCGATCAATCGTTTTGGTTGGATGATCTTTTTTCGCAGAATAAGAACTATACAAACCTGCTCCTGAAAATGATTCTAAATCTTCCGCATTCGTCGAAGATCGAAATCGGTAAGCTGGAAAATTTTGGAAATCGCCAATTCTATTTTTTACTAAATCCACCAAAACGGGATCGAGTGGATATGCTTTAATTTGATCTTGCAAATCTTCCAACATCGCTTTCCGTACGATAGGCGAATTAATAAAATCTTCATTCGCTAACATTTGGTCGATGGCTAAATCAAGTCCCGAATTTTTGAGGTGTTGGTCGTAAAAATAAAATGGAATCGCAAAAGCATCCTCTGGAGTTGGAATCGGATTTCCATCCAATGAGACATTTAGCATCTCTGCATAATTACTGGCCTTCCCTCCTACTGCATCCAAGTAAGTATAATCTGCTTCGTACAAATCAACCAATCCTTGCACCGACAAATCTGTCGATAACTCAATCGTATCTTGAGGTTCATGCGTCGACCAAAAATTAGTTGCCTCAGCCAAAGTAGCAGATCTAATTTCGAAGGAATCAGCTCGCACGTTTAGATAAACTAACTCTCCCAAAAACGAATTTAAATTATCATTTTCCCAACCATCACGCAAAGCCATGTTTGGTGTATTTCGATTATGACTTAGCACGTTGATATGACTCAACGGAGTTTGAAATTCAGTTGTAATAATTCCTGCCACGACAGAAACATCATTGGGAACACCATTTAACAAAACAATATCGTGACGCCCCAAATAAGTATTTTCCAAGTCAGCTATATCTACTTTATTCAAATAGCCATAATTCTCTTCGAGGTTGAGTGCTTGATAATTTTGTCCAGCATATAATTCTTCTGGCGTGATCAGCGGTACATCACAAAGATTAAATTCAGGTCGATTGGCAAGTAAAAAAAGTTTGCCTTCGAGATAAGACGTGGCAATTATTTTTTCATACAACAATTTTATTTTTTCGCAAGGCATTTCGTTGGCCGAAACAAAATGGAGAATGTATTTATCTAAACTTTGATAATAATTAAGGTTGGCCAGATACATATATCGATCATCATTTTCTCGATATTGAGTTTGATTAAAAACGGCATGTCCTTTAGAAAACTTCAATTGCTTCAACGCAAATTCATAATGCAAAGGATAGCGTTTCGTATTGATATAATACATTAATTCATCCTCTGCATTGTAAATTAATTTTACGGCATCCACTCCTCCATCATTACTTCTCGCAGGATTACTACTAATCAAATCGAAAGCAATAGGATCGATCAACTCATTAAAATAATGAAGCTCATCATTTTCTTTTTTGAGCATACTAATATTGAGAAAGGTATCCCTTCCTGACAATCTAACGGCTCGTCGATAATATCCTTCCTTCGTCAAAATTAAGGTATCAGGTCTTGCTACCACAGTCGAACGATGCCAAGTAGCTTCTCGATCTGCCATCATGGTATATTCTCCATTTGAAAAAACTTTAAAACTTTGCACCTCATCAACCGTCGAAATTCGCAATAAATAAATTCCAACAGGAAGATCAGGAAAAAGATAACTTCCACTATTCCCTAATTTTGATTCCCGTAAAATTTCTCGTCCATCGATGGAAAACATTTCTAAACCAATATCAAAGTTCCCATCCCAAATCAAGGAGTTATTAAAAAACCGATAACTATTAATTGGATGAGCGACACTATCTAACGCTGTATTTTTGATGATAAAATCTCCAAAGGAATTTGAGATTTGTTCGATAGGTGAATTGAGCAATTCAATTTTCACACCGACCAAGGCGCTCCGGTTGGCAACATCTTGAATATGTCCATTGTAGATTGCTTGCCCATTGAGAAGAATGGGGAAAAGAACAAGAATAAAAATTTTAGTCATTAAGTTTTTCATAAAGCTATCTCGGCCATTTAAACATTAAAGTGTTCTAGACAAGTACTAAGTTCTATATTTTTAAAGACTTAAAAATACACAAAAAGGTTGGGTTAAAATCATTATTACTTTTTTCCAAAAAGATCACCTTTTTCAGATTTAATATTAAACATATATAAGATAAATATTTTCCTTATCCCCTGAGGAATAAAATCTAAAAAAACCGTAAACAATCTAAATTAAAACCTTCTATGTTTTCTATTTACACCGGAGCTTGGACCTTCGATGAGGCTGCACATCTTTTGCGGCGAACCATCTTTGGTCCTACAAAAGCTCGCATCCAACAAGCCGTTGATGATGGTCTTGATGCAACCATTACCAGTTTGTTTTCTTCCCCTTCCCCAGTTGATCCACCAATTTATTTTGATTTTGAAAATGACCCACTAGCTACCAATGGCGAAACTTGGGTTGACATTCCTTTTGATGAAGACATTGATGATCTTGCATCAGCACGGGCAAAATCACTTTCTGCTTGGTGGTACAAACAGATGAATCAAAATGACCAAACCATCACCGAGAAGTTGACTTTGTTTTGGCATAATCATTTTGTGGTGTCAGATTCTGACAATGCAAATTTGGATTGGCGATATTTAAACAAACTGAGAAATTTTGCTTTAGGAAATTTTCGCGAATTGACTAAAGAAATCACTATTGATCGAAGCATGCTTTTCTTCCTCAATGGCAACTCCAACTTCAAAGGAGAACCGAATGAAAATTATGCAAGAGAATTGTTAGAATTATTTACCATCGGCAAAGGACCGCTTGCTGGACCAGATGATTATACCAATTATACCGAACAAGATATTGCTGCAATGGCGCGAGCGTTGACTGGTTGGTCAGCAGAAACAGAAGAGGATCCCAATGCCATGTTTGTCGAAGAGGAACATGATCCAACTCCTAAAATATTGTCTTACCGCTTTGACAATGCCACTATTCAAAACGATGGGGAAGAGGAATACAAAACTGTGATTGATATTATTTTTGGAAAAGAGGAAGTGGCTCGACACATTTGCAGAAGACTATATACTTGGTTTATCCACTATCATATTACTGATACTATTGAGTCCGAAATCATTGTTCCGATGGCTCAAGTCCTTTTAGATAATGACTACGAAATTCAACCTGCCTTGGAAGCACTTCTAAAGTCTGAACACTTTTTTGATCCAGGAGAAAGAGGCTGCATGATTAAAAATACTTTTGATTTTTTCTACTCTTCCTTCAATACGTTGCATGTCGCACCGCCTGTTGACATCATCGAAGAATATCGAATGTGGAATGATTGGGACCGTGAATTTAAGAACTTAGACATGTCTGTTTTTAATGTTCCAAGTGTGGCTGGCTGGAAAGCTTATCATCAAGCTCCTGTCTTTTATCGCGATTGGGTGAACTCGGCAAGTGCGGTGATTCGAAAAAGATTGATGCCAAAATTCAATTATGTTATTCAAAATGCTTCACCTGATACGAAAGGTTACGATTGGATTAATTTCATTTCCCTCCTTGATAATCCTTTGGAGGTCAACGAAATGATCGACGAAATTTGCCAACTCATTTATCCAAGACCGATGATCGTGGAGCAAAAAGCGTTTTTTAAAGATGCTTTAATTCCTGGTCTTCCTGATTTTGAGTGGAATGTAGAATATGCAGATTATTTATCTGATCCAACTGACGAGGTAAAAAGAGAAGCACTCGAAAATAAGTTGCATGATATGTTTATGGTCATGATGCAAGTACCCGAATTTCAGATGAGTTAATTTTTAAAATCAAAAAAAACTAGGTTGGGGGAGTTTTTTTATTGTAGAAGATCCACCCCCCGCCCCCGCCAGTAGGGGCGGGAAGTGGATCTTTCACAAAAAAAATATCCCACTCCTAGAAAAAAATAATAAAATGAAAAGAAGATCCTTTCTAAAAAAATCTACTGCTTTTTCTTTACCTGCTTTTTTGGGTGGATTCAATTTATCTGCCATGGCCGCTCCAACCATGCGAAATCTCGTCAATGGAGATGATAAAATATTAATCCTCATTGACCTCCATGGAGGAAACGATGGGTTGAATACCATTTTCCCTTTAGACAGTTTTGATAATTTGGCGAATGCTAGACCCAACATTATTGTTCCACAAGGTGCACTTCTGGAAATAAATGATTCGCTTGCTTTCCATCCAGAAATGAAGCGAGCGAAACAAATGTATGACAATGGAACTTTGTCAGTCGTACAAGGAGTCGGTTATGCTGATCAAAATCGTTCGCATTTTCGCTCCGGCGATATTTGGAATACTGGAACGACTGCAGCAGAAAGTAAAACTACTGGCTGGCTCGGTCGATACCTTGATGATACATTTCCCAACTACCCTTCTGACTATCCAAATGCAGATTGCCCCGATCCGTTTGCTATAACTTTGGGTCGATCCATCTCTGGAACTTGCCAAGGAGTAGCTGCTAATTACAGCATGGCAATAATCAATACCGATGATATTGGTGGACTGACAACAGGTGTGGAAGCACCTTTGCCCAACGATTGTTATGGCGAAGAATTAGGGTATGTAGTTGAAACTTTTAAGCAATCTAATGCCTATGCCGACCAGGTCATTGCAGCAGCTGATGCAGGCTTTTCCAACGAATATTTATATTCCGATTCTCATTTGAGCAACCGATTAAAAACTGTTGCCAAGTTTATTTCAGGTGGTTTACAAACCAAAATTTATGTCCTGACACTTGGGGGATTTGACACGCACGCCAACCAAGTGAATGGAGATGATCCTGCAACAGGAAAACATGCTCAGTTGTTGCAAACCTTGTCAGAGGCTATTTTTGCTTTCCAAAAAGATTTAGAATTGCAAGGCTTACAAGACCGAGTAGTCGGCATGACCTTCTCAGAATTTGGTCGAAAAATAAAATCCAATGCAGGTAATGGAACCGATCATGGTTCAGCTGCTCCCATGATTATTTTTGGAAATTGTTTGAACGCAGGAGTCATCGGCGACAATGCTCAGATTGCTTCTAGCGTCAATAATAATGAAGGCGTCGCGATGCAATACGATTTCAAATGGGTATATGGTTCTATTTTGATGGATTGGTTTGGAGTGCCAGAGGACAAAGTCAAAATGTTGTTGACGGATGATTTTCAATATTTGCCGATCATTGGAACTTGCAATGAAATTCCTACTTCCACCAATGAGCTTGTTTCGGTTTTGGAAGCGAAAGCTTTTCCAAATCCATTCGATCAAATGTTCACGTTAAGTTTTTCAATTTTGAAAAAAGAAAATGTACGTATTCATTTATTTGACGTGATGGGAAAAACAATTCGGGCTATTTCTAACAAGACATTTACGGAAGGCCAACATAATGTTTTGGTAGAAACGCATAGTTTGCCTTCGGGTGTTTATTTTGCAAGGATCGAAGTGGGGAATGGCGTGAAGTCGGTGAGGGTGGTTAAGAGATAAAAAAGTAATTTTAGCAAAAAAGAGCTTTCAGGTTTTAAATCTGAAAGCTCTTTTTTTTATTAAAAACCAATAGTTCAATATTGTTCCTAAGAAAGAAAAACAATATTTCCAGGATGAGTTGACATGCGAATTTTATTTCTTGAAATGACAACAATCTCATCTAACCGTTTAAAATCTTTGGTATCAATTACAAATACATAAGGATTAGTATCATCAAAAAAGCTTTTTAGAAATAAGGATTCTGCTTTAGGTTGATGTGCTTTATTTCCTTCCAAGGCTTTCCAATATTCTTGCATCAATCGCAAATACTGATGTTTGATTAAGCGGCGAAATAAATAGGGAAGAATAATATGCTCGCCTGTTATTTGAGAAAATTTATTTAATTTAATTCCTCTCTCTGTTTGGTCATCTAACCAAATATTTAATTTTTTCTTTTGAGCATCCTTTACTGCATCAGCTAATACATTCCGAAGTTTAGCCGACAACGTGTGAAAGAAATAAGGATAAACTAACCCTTCTGCAAGGAGTTGATAATTGATTGAATCTTTGAGAATCTTTTGCAATTTCTCCTTGGTAATTTTTCCTCCATCTCGCAGTCGAGTCTTTCCAGCAAAAGCAAATGAAATTGGTCTCCCTTTTCTTTCTACATCATTTACAATAATATATCCTTCAATTGGATCCGTATTTTTGTTGGAATAAGTCTTAAGTGTTTTACCCTTTTTTATATCAACACTTTTTATAGAGTATCTTGACCAAACGACATTTTGCAATCCTAAAATTTCTAACAATTTCTCGGTTGCCAGGTTGCCATATTTCTCAGGTTGCTTGTAATTATTCCTATCAGGAAGTGTGGCTTTTTTGGAAGTCTTACTTCCTATCGTCTTTGGGGCTAAAATTTTGGAAGGAGTATAATGAGTTTCCAATGCATCAATACCTTGCAATCTTAATTGAACAACACCTTGTCCTTCTTCGATTTTTTTTGCAAATAGCTCATGATAAACGGTAACTATTTTTTTCCAATTGGAAGCTTTCTTTGCTTGGAATTTAAGAGAATCTCCATCAGGAGAATGCTTGACAACACGGAAGTTGCCTTTGATGATGACGTAATTCATTTATTGGTAGTTTAGGTTAAAAAATGAGTAAATAACGGTAAAATATTAATCCATTAATTATATCGAGAGGTCATTGAAATCAATAAACCAGATCCATCTCTTTTATAAGATGTCCCGTTCTAAGATGAATTTAATAATATGTTTTTTTTGAAATTTTGAAAATAACTCAGAAGAAAATTGGATGTGATTATGGTTTTTTGATGCTTGTTTTTAATTATCAAATTAAAGATAAGTAAAAATAAATATTTTTTATAATGTAACAACTTAGCTTTTTGAAAGAATATATTTCATCTTATCGCTTTTCCTATTTTCGTCCTTAAACCCCTCTTGGGAAATACGTCCGTAATATAAAATGAAATGCACTCCTTGTTTGATGAGTGCATTTCATTTTGATTTCTCCCCTACTCTATTCCGCCCATTAATTTTTTAATAAAAGGTGAAATTAAAATACATAACATTCCAATCCCCATCGCTATCGCTCCAAAACTTGCGAAGACTGAAACATAAGAATACAATTGTTGAAAAGCAGGTTCTGAATTTTCGGTAATGGAAAGTCCAGTTACCATTTCGGTAATTCTCCCAAAAGCACCTGTGGAGAAAACATTGATTTCATTTTCATTGACCGTCGTCATCTTAGCAATTTTCCCAGCAAAAAAATGACCGTAAAAAGAAGACGTAAAAAAGATACCCATCAAAAATGCTAAATATTTTGGAGGAGATAACTCTGTCATTTTTGACAAACCAATTGGTGAAATAAATAATTCTCCAACCGTCAAAACAAAATATCCTACAACTAAATAAATCATTGGTGTCTTAGCTAACGCATCTGCACTTTGTGCCGAAGCTGCAAAAATCACAAAACCTACTCCGAGTAACAATAACCCAATTCCAGCCTTGATGGCAGAATTTGGATTGATATTTTTCCTAGAAAGAAATGCCCACAACCATGAAAACGGAATCGCTAAAAGAATAATAAATCCACCATTGATACTATTCGTTTGAGCAGCATTCATTCCTACCAAGTTGACATTCCGATCGGCAAACAAAGTCAATGAACTTCCTGCTTGTTCAAATATCGCCCAAAATAAAGTCATCAAAACAGTATAATAAACGATCACCAATAATCTCTTTTGAGCTACTGCATCGACCGATCGATAGATATAATTCATCGCACCTAAAATGGCAAAAGTGGTCAGCCAAACTAAATAATGTTCGTACTGATTAAATCGAATGATCAAAGCAAAAATAGGTACAGATAAAAATGCAGCTAAAGGGATCAGTTGACCTTTGTTTAATCCCATGATTTTTTGGTCGTACACTTCTTGGTTTGGAACAAATCCTTTGTCTCCAAATACATTACTTTTTAGTCCGCTTTGGAAAAATGCTAAGCCCACCAGCATTCCAAATCCTGCTAACAAAAATCCATAATGCCAACCATACGACTCTGCCAACCAAGCACATAAAAGTGGCGCAACTGCTCCTCCTATATTTATTCCCATATAAAAAATAGTAAATCCAGAGTCTCGTCTAATGTCATCTTTTTTATAAAGCTCTCCGACGAAAGTGGAAATATTTGGTTTGAAAAAACCATTTCCAATAATGATGAGCGACAACGAACCATAAAAAAACAAAGGCTGTTCTATTGTCAAAAAGAAATGACCAAAAGCCATCATCACTCCTCCTAGAATTATTGATTTGCGATAGCCTAAATAATTGTCCGCCAAAACTCCTCCAATCAAAGGAGTAAAATAAACAAGCGACATGTAGGCTGCAAAAACACCAAATGACATGTTATCCGTAAATAATAATTGCTTAGTCATATAAAGAACCAGTAAGGCTCGCATGCCATAAAATGAAAATCGCTCCCACAACTCGGCGAAGAATAAATAAAATAATCCTTTGGGATGTCCCATGAATGTTTGGGTCGATGAATTAGAAGTCATTTGATACTTGTTGATTTATTCTTCAAGAAATGCTATTTTTTGAAGTCAAGTCAAAATTAAAATCAACACTTCCGTTAGTCGTTTTTAATTTCAATTTTAACTTGACCAATAGGATTGGTTGAAGAATAGTTTGAATTAATGAATTAGAAATTCAAAGAAGTAGGATTACTTCATTTTTTCCGAAGGATGTAATAAAGAATAATAAAAAATAGTGGGTTGTGAGGAATTGTAATTGGGGTTACAATTGGTTACAAAGTTCCAAATACGTAGTGTTTTCAGTCTTTTTAATAAATTCTTGGAGCAACGATTCATCTATTTCAATATGCTCTGGCAAAATCCGAAGTCGGTATTTACTCTCTCCAAGAAAGGTAAATAAATCTCTTCGATCTAATTTATCTTCACCAGAAAGACTCAAAATCTGATTTATATTTTCGATGACTCGGCTAAGGTAGGTTTGATTTTTTATTTCCCCGGCTGCGTTGACAAGGATACATTCGTCATCTCCTTTTCCATATTTCCTTCGGATGGCGAGCTTTAAGAGATTTTTATATTGAGTAGTTTTTGAGCCAAAATCAATCTGTCTGTGATTAATATCTTTGGAAGGAATGTTTAACGAAACCAATGACCAATCGGAGAACTTGATTTTCATTTCATTAAGTCGAGGTGTATTGGCTAGATCAATTACCCATGTCGTTGCCAACAAAAGAAACAAAGAAATCAATGAAGTTTTTGCCACAATCCGAATCAAACTATAGCCAAAATCATTGTCCATATTTTCAAAAACTTGAGGCAACTGAGAGACAAACATCAAGGCAACCATCAAAGCTGAAATGATTGCGACCAATTTTAATCCTTGATGTTCGAAAGTTCGATACAATGAAATTAATAATAGAAAACAAATAAAACCTGATAATATTAAATCAGGAATAGCAATTAATTTTATGCCATTGACCACTAGGTTCGCACCAAAATAAGAAAGCAACAAAGTGACAATTGCTAACAAAATGATGATGATGGTAATTAATCTTAAGTTCTTTTTATCATTCCAAATAAATTCTGGCGCATGTGAAAAATATGACATCGCGAATAACAAAAACATGTTATTGATCGTCGATAATAAATGAATACCTACTTGATCGATGAATTGATTGGTAAACCCAAAATGTGTCGCTGCCAATGCCCAAACTCCTGCTGCTACCCAAACTAACATCGCCAATCCAAGATTGAGCAAGCCCTTGTCCACTCGTTTTTGAGCAACTTCCTCCTCCAATATTTTTTTAAATCTTTTGCGAATATTAAAGTAAATCGCCAAGAGCAAGACTGCTCCAATTAGCGAAATAAATATGGTGGATAGATTATGAAAATGAAGCATTTCATTCATGCGGGAAAGATAGTGAATGCAGGGAGGAAATCAAATTTTGATTTTAAATACACCTAAATATTATCCAATAAAAAATAATTTTATTTCCTTATTTTGAGCCATCATTTTTCATAACAATTTTCCGAACCAATTAAAATTCAACCTACCATGAGAACCATTTTTTTACTTCTCTTTTTATCCATAGCAATTACGGCTAATAGTCAAAGCAGAAAAATTCCAATTGACACAACTGTTGTTACAAAGCACACCACAACTGTCAAAGGGCAAACTTTTTCTTATACCGCTACTACAGGAACTCAACCTGTGTGGGATAAAGAAGGGAATCCAACTGCCACACTTTTTTATACTTACTACACTCGCGACAAAGTAAAAGATAGAGCCAGTCGTCCAATTATTTTTTCCTTCAATGGTGGCCCGGGGTCGGCTTCTGTTTGGATGCACGTAGCTTATACTGGTCCTCGAATTTTGAAGATAGATGAGGAAGGTTATCCTGTTCAACCTTATGGATTTAAGAGTAATCCAAATTCGATTATTGATGTCGCCGATATTGTTTTTATCAATCCGGTCAACACAGGTTACTCGCGTATGATTCCAAATGCAAAAGGGGAAATGCCAGATAAAAAAATGTTCTTCGGCATCAATGCTGATACTAAATATTTGGCGGAATGGATGAACACATTTGTGCAAAGAAATAATCGTTGGGAATCTCCCAAATATATTATTGGCGAAAGTTACGGAGGTACTCGAGTGATGGGACTTTCTTTGGAATTACAAAATTCACAATGGATGTATTTGAATGGAGTGATTATGGTTTCGCCAGCAGATTATAAAGTTTTGCGAACGGGTGGACCAGTTTCTTCTGCACTCAACTTGCCTTATTTCGCAGCAGCAGCTTGGCATCATAAAATGCTTCCTGCTGATTTACAAAGTAAAGATTTGTTGGAAGTTTTGCCAGAGGTGGAAGACTATACGATTAATACTTTGATTCCTGCGCTGGCGAAAGGTGGAAATATTTCGGCTGCAGAAAGAAATAGTGTTGCAGAGAAAATGTCGCGATATTCTGGCTTGAATAAGAAAGTAATTTTACAACATAATTTGGATGTACCTACTCGATTTTTTTGGAAAGATTTATTGCGAGATAAAACTGGTCAAACAATTGGGCGATTGGATTCTCGGTATTTAGGTTTAGATAAAATGGAAGCGGGAACGAGACCAGATTATAGCGCAGAGTTGACTTCTTGGTTGCATTCATTTACGCCTGCAATCAATCATTATTTGAAAAACGAATTAAAATTTGATACGGATGTTAAGTACAATATGTTTGGTTCAGTTCGTCCGTGGAATAATGAAAACAATAATGTGCGTGAAGATTTGCGACAGGCGATGGCTCAAAATCCTTACCTCAAAGTTTTGAACCAATCAGGTTATTACGATGGTGCTACTACTTATTTTGCAGCAAAATATACATTGTCTCAAATTGATCCGAGTGGAAAAATGAAAGACCGAATGACTTTTAAAGGTTATCGGAGTGGACACATGATGTACTTGAGAAATGAAGATTTGATCAAAGCGAATGATGACTTGCGGGAGTTTATTAAAAATTCTGCGGCGATGGGGAAGGCGGCGAAGTACTAGGTGACAGTTTTCAATAGGCAGTTTTCAGTCAGCAATACGATTGCTTACTGAAAACTGTTTACTCTAATCCAATTTTTAATAATCGAAAAAGTTCACTCTGGTTCTCCAATTTCAAATATGGATACTCAACTTTTGAAAGAAACAAACCATTTGGGAAAGCAGATTTTCTAATGCCATCTAAACGGTTAGCTAATCTATGTTCAAATTCTTCTACCGTCATTCTTCTTTCTCCAACCTCCAATAAAAAATAAACACAGAGTCGAACCATCCCTCGAAGAAAACGATTGCCTGTAATGGTAAATCGTAAACGTTCTCGTTTTTCATCCACATATAACTTGGCGTTAGTTACGTTGCATCGAGTATGATTATATAAAAGTGGTTGAAGGCATACGGATTTGAAATCATCGTACTTCATAAATAGCGTAGCTGCTTTTTTCATTGCTTCAAAATCTAGACTTTTCACTTCATAAAGCGAACTATATTTCCTTAAAAAAGGATCTTTTTTTAAATGTATAAAATAATCGTAAGTCCTTGATGTTGCATCAAATCTAGCTCTTCGTTTTTCGTCCATTTCTAATACATCATAAATATTTATATCGCCTGGAAGTCGTTTATTCAATCGGAATTTTAAATCAAAATCAAACGCTGGCAAATTAACTCTTGCGATATACTGACTTGCATGGACACCTGCATCTGTTCTTCCACACCCTCCGAGAGGAATCTTTATTTTAAAAATTTCTTTTAATGTATCTTCAATTGTTCCTTGAACTGATTTAACATTTGGTTGGAATTGCCAGCCGCTATATCGAGTCCCATCATAACTTATATGTAAAAAATAATTCATGTAACCTTTTTGATAAAAAATCAAAGGTAGTTTAAAAAATAGAATTGATCATTCAGTTTGCCTTCCATCAATTCATATAAACTAGAACTCCCTTGCTGATCAAATCATTAGTAATAAATACATAATGAAACCCGGTAGGAATTTGAGAAATATCAAATTCTTTATACTTTGCTCGGGGAGCGATAACATATTTTTGTTCTAATTTTCTTCCTAAAAAATCAGAGAATTCAATCACCGTTGGTTCGAAAGGTGCCTGCAAAAGTGAAATAGTCATGAAATCATTTAGTGGATTGGGGAAAATCAAAACATCTTCTTCTTTTGGTTTTATAATTGGAAATTCTTCGAAAGGTCTTTCTAATTTGACCTCTCCACAAAAATAATTATTATCATTATTTTGGTCTCTCTGATTTTCAACTACCGTATACCAAATACATAACTCGACCGACGTGCTGTCTGTACTTTTCTGAGGAAATTCTAACGTAGGAATTCTCCATTGTACTGTATCGCCAGGATCTAAATCAAGCATTTTTAGATCTTCCTTTAAAAGATAATACTCTGGATCCGAATTATTGACACAATTTTCTACTCCTTTTGCTTGAGAGAATAAGGAGACATTATTAATTGTAGTTGTTCCTTTGTTGACCATTCTTACTTTAATTTTTTTCAAATTGAGTAAGTAAACATCAGCTAGCCCAGCAGGACCACAAGTATATACTTTTTCATAGTCTTCAACTTTTACATCAATGAGTTCCAAATCAATATTTTCATCTTGAGCTATTCCATTTTTAGAAAATGTTTTGAAATAACTAGAAGTGGATGGGTACAAAAATGGAATATTATTAAATGGAATACTGGGAATCAAAAATCCTCCGAGTCCTATTTCCTCATCAGATAAATACATATCATTCACTCTAAAGTATTTATCTTCCACCTCAAAGAAATCTATCACTTCCAATTCAGTATTTATTTTTAAAATCATTGAAGCTTCCTCCTCGTTTTGAAAAAGTAGGAAAGCAATTTCATCATCAAATTCTAGGTCAATTATTTCTCCATAACTTTCTAAGTTAATAGAATCTTCTATTTGGAAATCGTTATCCAATTTGGAAATGGTTTGATTTTTTAAACTAAAATACACTCCCCCCATTCTAAAAATATCATCTAATTCTGCTAGCGCTGTTAATTCAATAATACCTCCTTGAGATTGATAATTCCAATTATATTCTTTTCCTCCATAAACTAAATTATCACCTAGCCTACCTACCAACATAAGATTTGAATTGGGATCGATTAAAATGTCATCAAAATATCCTGGCGTTATATAATTTTCATATTCTACCGCAAAATTATTTTTCATTATTTTAAAAAAAGCTCGTTGTTCAGAATTGATATTTTTAGTTCCTAAGATGATTAATTTTCCATTTGGTAAAATTTCGACCTCATTAATTACTTCAGCATCAATAAACTCAATTTGACCATTCACCGTAAAGGAATTCGAATCTATTTCAATTTTAATTAAGCCCCCCTTTCCATTATTTTCATTATGAAACCAAGCAAACCCTAGGTCATCTCTAGTCCTTATTTTCTTAATCTCATATCCGTCCAATAAGGTATTTGATTTAAGTAACTTGCTCGTATCTATGACTGAAAAATAAACTAGTGAGTTATCTAACTCATTAATTCTCCCACCTATCAGCCATCTATTATTATTAAGTAATTGTATTTTTTTCACTTCGGAGAATTGTCCGTTTTGCTCATTTAATTCTACCGACTGAGCAAAGAGATAAAAATGAAATGGGGTAAGAAAGATGGATAAAATTATTATAGCTTTTTTCATATCTTTTATTTTAAAATTAAGAAAAAAAAACTGTCCCATTAAATTATTACCTAATCTGTTGCGCAACTGTCATGTTTTTTCAAAGAACCTTCCCTTTTCTTTTTTGCCAATTAGTAGGCATTTAAAAAAAAATAAATCAAAGATTCAATTATAATTTATATTTTGTAAAGCCTTTTTTATTACACTTACTATCAGAGTCATAGAGATAAAAGAAAGTAATGAGTTGGTAACAGAACCAAAAATATAATTGCGAAAAAACTAAAACAAACGAACTAACTTTTAACCTCTTAAATCTGCTACCATGGCCAAAAGGTTCCTCCTTATCCTTTTATCCCTTTGTATTATTTCTTTGCAAAATATATTTTCACAATGCACCGATGGAACTCAACCTGAATGTCAATGTTCGACAGCTCCAGTATTGTGTTCTGTAGATGACTTGGATAATTACATGTTTTCCATGTCTTCTTTTCAGCATCCACAAGATGGTCCACAGCCACTTTGTCCTGGAGCAAATAATTCGGTTCCGAATAATCCAACTTGGTTTGCGTTTACGGCTTGGTGTACTGATTTGAGTTTGGAAGCGAGCTTCAGTAATTGCACTCAGGTCGGAGGTTCCATTGGAGTTCAAATTGCCATTTATGAAGATTGCTCTTTTAATAATGCGGTGGCGTGTAACGTTAATGCAAATAATTGCAATACCAATAGTAAAACTTTGAATATGACAGGATTGACGATAGGAGGAGTTTATTATTTTTTGGTAGATGGTTGCTTGGGGTCTTATTGTGATGTGACGATTGATATTATTGGTGTTTGTGGAGAAGAAGAAATTGCTCCTTGGACTCAAGGGGTAACTGGTGAGACCAATACATGTGGAGGAAATACAGAGACTTATTCGGTGGAAACTTTAACTGGTGCAGCAACTTATCATTGGTTTGTAGATGGTGTTTTAGTAGGAACTTCCTCCACTCCAACATTTGATATTCCATGGCCATCTGCTGGTTCTTATGAGTTATGTATTGATGCATCGAATGATCCATGTGTTCCGATTACAGATCTACCTGTCGAATTATGTACGACCATAAATGTTTATGAATCAGAGGCAGGAACAATATCTGCTCCTACTCCACTTTGTCCAAATGAAGTCGCCAATATTTCTGTGTCAGGATATAATATGGGTATAGATAATGCACAAGCGATTTTGATTACAGATGCATCGGGTGTGATCTTGGAAGTCATTAGTGGAAGTTCTGGAACTTTTACTTCGATGACTTGTGAGACTTTTACGATATACAGTTATAATTATATTCCTGCGATTGGAACGGCTCCAGTTGTAGGAAATAATGTAAATGCCATTGACTGTGCAGCAGAATGTTGTGATTTGGAAAACATGACTATATCATTTGAAGATAACGAACTACCTGTTTTTCCAAATTCTCCAGCAGATGAAATGTTGACTTGTTCTGACTTAGTTCCTCTGATGATGGATTTGGATTGGACGGACAATTGTGATGGATCAGGAACAGTTGCAGGAATGGAATCAGGAAGTGCTGATGTTTGCAATGGCGGAATAATCACTAGAACATGGGAATATACTGATGCCTGTGGAAATACAGGTTCTCATACTCAAACCATAACCGTTGCTGCGGCTCTTGCTCCTACTTTTACTAATCCACCGGCTGACCTAACGGTGACTTGTGATAATATACCAACAAGTGCAGCTGACTTGAGTTATAATAATGGAGGCTCAGCTGCTTGTGAAATATCAGGTATGGTTTCTCCTACTCAATCTGGGACTGCGGATGTTTGTGGTGGCACATTTTCTTTCAATTGGGATTTTACTGATGCTTGTGGAAATAATATTTCGCATACGCAAAATGTTACGGTGACTCCTCCTGCTCCTCCCGCTTTTATCAATCCACCTGCTGATATTATTGTCACTTGTGATAATATTCCTACGGGTGCTCCAGACTTGGATTATACTAATAATGAAAATGGAAATTGTCTCGTTATGGGGTCTGTTGCCCCAACTCAATCTGGGACTGCAGATATTTGTGGTGGATCGTTTTCTTTCAATTGGGATTTTACTGATGGATGTGGAAACAATATTTCGCATACGCAAAATGTTACGGTGACTCCTCCTGCTCCGCCTGCTTTTATTAATCCGCCTGCTGACTTAGTCGTCACTTGTGATAATATTCCTACGGGTGCTCCTGACTTGGATTATACTAATAATGAAAATGGAAATTGCCTCGTTATGGGGTCTGTTGCCCCAACTCAATCTGGGACTGCAGATATTTGTGGTGGATCGTTTTCTTTCAATTGGGAT
>JBGCCY010000014.1:0-12717 GCA_045104975.1 Saprospiraceae bacterium | reverse complement strand
TAGTTATTAAAAATAAAAAAGAGGATGAAGCTGGTTTTGACAAGAGGTTAGTATCAGTTTTGGATGAAATCTATTTTGATGACCAGAGTACTCGGAATAAAATACGTTCTACAGAAGAGCAATATCGAAGAGACTCTAAAGAAATGGATGCCTTGTGGCAAGATATTTTAAAAAGAGATTCTATAAACCTTATTAAAGTAAGTGAGATTTTAACAGAACATGGATGGCCAGATAAAAAATTAATAGGAGAAAAAGGAACTACTACCTTATTTTTAGTGATACAACATGCTGACCACAATACCCAAGCAAAGTACTTGCCCATGATTAATAAAGCAATGAAGGACAATAATTTGCCAAAACGTCAATTTGCAATGTTTTATGATCGTTTGGTTTTAAATCGTGGAGAAAAACAATTATGCGGCACCCAATTGGCTATGAGTAAAGATATTGAATTACCATATGTATTACCACTCGAAGATCCTGAAAACGTAGATCAAAGACGAGCTGAAATGGGTTTGAATACTATGCAGGAAAATTTAAACAGATGGAATCTCACTTGGAATATTGCAGAATATATTTAAAGCCTTGCCAGCGATTGAGGCAAAAGAAAAAGAATTAAATAGTAAAAACAAAAATTAATAGATTACGACAATTTTTAAAGTCGGCGATGTTAAAGGACTATAGCTAACAAAGCATATAATAGTCATGCTCAGCAAAAGCTGAACACGCCGTATATGCGAGGAGGTCAACTTGTGAAAAAACCTCCCTAACAATACATTTACAAAAATAAAATTTCGTATCTTTAATAGTATCAAAAACCACCTCAGATGCTCAAAACTCACCAAGATCGCAACCAACTCCAGATGATGTCGTTGGACTCAGCAATCAGCAAAAACAGCATCGTCAGAGTCATCGATGTATTTGTCGATCTATTAGACTTAAAAGAAATCGGCTTCATCATTAAAGGTCAAATCAAAAATGGTGTAACTGCTTTTCAGGCCGACGACTTATTCAAATTATATTATTACGGTTATTCTAATCGTGTCAGATTCTCTCGAAGACTCCAACGAGAAACCATCAATAACCTCGAAGCCATTTGGTTAAATCTTATAGCAACTTTCTATTTTTCAAATCATAACAACACATTTACATTAGTCAAAAAATAGAGAAACTTATAAATGAGTTATAAAACTTTTGACGTATATTTCGATTATCAAAATCAACTGAGGGAGGTTTTTCACAAACTGACGTTAGCACCAATTAATTCAAAATCAAATAAAGATGAAAGTTACAACTGAGAAAAATGAAAAAGTTGCAAAAATGATATTTGCATCTATTTATCCACTTTACCTGAATAGATTGGAGAAAAATGGAAGAACAAAAGAAGAACTCAATCAAGTAATTAAATGGTTTACTGGTTTTGATCAAGATGCTTTACAAGCACTTATTGATGAAAAAGCAACCTTTAGAACATTTTTTCAAAAAGCTAAAATAAATTCAAACGCACACTTAATTAAAGGAGTCGTTTGTGGTTATCGAATTGAAGAAATAGAGGATGAATTTGAATTGTATAAACAATGTAGACGTATGGAAAAACTGATTGATGAATTGGCAAGAGGTCGTAAAATGGAGAAAATTTTGCGTGAAGAAAAAAAGTAGAAACTGGTGCTAACAAGGTCTATGATATTCATTGCCAGCAAGAGCTAGCAACACCACATACACAAGACCGTCAAATTGTGAAAAAACCTACCTAACAATACATTTACAAATGTAAAAATTCGTACCTTTAAGAGTATTTAAAATCTCATTAAGATCAAAATCAACTCCAGATGCTATCGCTGGATTTAGTAGTAGACAAAAATAGTATCGTCACCTACTAAACTTAAAACAAATCGGCTTCATCATCAAAGGACAAATCAAAAATGCCGCACCTACTTTTCATGCCGCCGACGTATTCAAATTATATTATTACGGTTATTCTAATCGTGTCCAATTCTCTCGAAGACTCCAACGAGAAGCCATTATCAACCTCGAAGTCATTTGGGTAAGCCTTATTGCAGCCTTCTATTTTTCAAAACATAACAATACATTTACATTAGTCAAAAATAGAGAAGCTTATAAATAAGTTATAAAACTTTTGACGTATATTTCGATTAACAAAATCAATGGCGGGAGGTTTTTTCACAAACTGACGTTGTCGGCACAACCAAAAAGAAAAAAACCGTCCTAAAAAACGAATCAAAATAATTGCGTATGAAATCTTTAAAAAACTTTATCTCGATTTTCGTTTTGATTTTCATTTTGCCAATGATGCTAAATGCTCAATCCGAAAAAAAGAAACTTAATAATGAGGTAGGAACAGATATAACCTCCTTAATTGAGCAAGTTTTAAACTTTAACCAAAATGAATTCTATTCTCCTTATTCTGCGACTTACCAAATAACTTATAAAAGGCTTTTAAACAAATTTAATTTAAGATTTGGAATAGGAGGAAGAAGTTCATCTGATTCAGATGGAGAAGATTCCTCTCTTAGAATTAATTATCGATTCGGTGTAGAAAAAGCTATTAATTTAGGCAAAAGGTAAATTGATAAATTAACATTGGCTAAGCAAAATTAAATTTGAAATGAGGATACTTAATTGGGTTATAATACTTTTTATTTTTTCGTGTTCAAATAATTCAACTGAATCTGAAAAAAATGTTTTTTTGACTTCGAAAATCCCGAAAGCAGAACCTCTTGTTTTTATGCCTAATCTTGTTGAAGATAACAAGATCATTCACAAAGGTATTTTTTCACCAGGTTACAAAAAATATTTTTATACTGAATCTAAAAGTGATTTTACAAAATTCAACATCTTAGAAATTCAAAAAACCGACAACAAATGGACAGCACCACGTGAAGCTTTTATCAATAGTGAATTTGATGACCATGGAATGAGTTTTTCTCCAGATGGAAATTTTTTATACTTTAGTTCAACTCGTCCTATCGAGATTGAAGGAATTCCGGATACTTGGCATATTTGGAGTTCCGAAAAAATTAATCATAAATGGAGCAAACCGAAATTCGTTGACATTCCAAATATGAGGAATAAACTAGTGTCTCACCCAAGTATCTCAAACTCTGGCAAAATTTATTTCCATTCAAGTAATTTGGACTATTCAGAAATGATGATTTATTCTTCAGAAATAAAGAATGGTAAATTTCAAGATGCACGTATTGTTCATTTCACAGAAGATTTAAACTTTCAAAAATGTACTCCTTTTATTTCCCCTAATGAAAATTACCTGATCTTTGCAGAAATTCATCAAGATCAACTCAAATTAAAGATTAGTTTTAAAGATCAAGCAGACAAATGGACTAAGCCAAAAGAGTTAAGCAAAAGCATTAATATTGGAGGACAAGGTAATCCATTTGTCACCCCCGACGAAAGGTTTCTATTCTTCACTAAAATGGACAATCACAATAAAGAAGGTTATGGATCATGGAATGTAAATTGGGTAGACATAAAACAAGAATTGAGTAACTGATGCATATCATCTGGACACTACCAATATCATATACACTAGTAATTGTAAACAAAAAGAAAAAAATGAAGTACTTCCAAATACTTTTGGTAATATTAATAATAGGTTGCAATTCTGAAAAAACAAAAGTTATTACTCCAGAATCAAAACAATCAATTAATTTAGAGAACGGGAATAACCAAATTGAATACGATTTAAATACCGATTCGATAGGATTCGATTCTCCTGAAAAAGTAGCAAAACAAGTTATTGAATTTTTACAGACAAGAGATACTTCAAAATATTTGGATACGGCAATTCCACTTAAAGCTCAAAAATATCTCTTCGCTAAAAATTTTGAATATAGACCTGACATAACAAACCAAGATAATTTCATGAAATGGTTAGATTCAAGATTTGAAAAAAGAATGAATAATTTTTTAGTTAGAGCAGGATATATCTCAGAAATAATGATTGATGATAAAGGATTTGATATTACTAAAGCGACTATAGATACAATCACAATTGAGGACGTTCGAATTAAAAATTACGGAGGATTCAATAGATTTATAGTTGGAGAGTGGGCAGACATAACTATCAAAATGAATTATAATAATAAAGATTTTTTTTTTGAGGTTCCTCAAATAATTAAATTGAAAGATAAGTGGTTTTTATACTATCCTGAGTATTACATAAGAACAAAAAGAGAATTAGAATTCACGAATAAACGGGTACAAGAAATAAATAAACAAGCAGATGACTTTTGGTTATAACAATAAAATAAAGCCTGTGTCCTGCCATCCAATACAACTCAAAAAACCTGCTCTTTGATACATCTCAAAACCACAAAACCTCCAGCATTTACTCCTCACCAATATGACTAGTAACGAGCTAACTTACCTACCTGATTCAATTTTATTTAAAGTCTTCCTCTTTGGTAAAATACTCCAGTCCCAAAATTAATACCATAGAACCGATTAAAGATACCTTCTGCATTATGGCCAATGATCCCCAATTTCCTGAACCGTATAAGAATAAGGTATAGTAAAAAATCAGTAGGCAAATAATACAGGCGAGTTTAAGAAAATGAAGTTTTGTCTTTAGGATATATACCGTAATATAAAATAACCCAACCAAGAACAAAGTGCTTGATACGATTACCATGATGTCGTGCAAAGAGGTTGCAATTAAAAATGTAAATAGTATATGAAATATACCTATCAGTTTTAAAACCGTAGCAGCATGTTTTTGAGACATCTTTTTTGACATATTGATAAAAAAGATGCCATAACCAAACGAGTGGAATACGATTCCAATAAATGCCCAGATTCTTGATAAGTTGTCTGCTCCATTTACCGCTTTTGCAGTAAACAAGTTGCTAAAGAAATTTTCTGACCAATCAAACCCAATGGAATTTTCGTCTAGCAATGAGCCACCAGGGTAAACTAAGGTGGCTACTCCTATTAATATCACAGAAACGATTAGACATATAAGTACAGCGTATTTTTTAATCATTACTTAACTATTATATTTTCCTTTGGTCGCTTAAGAGCATGCTTAAATTTTTACCGTGCTGACAACTTCGGGCCATGGTTTATTTTAAATCATCTTTCAAAGTTTTCCTACTGTTCGATACATCCATCTCAAAACTACGAAACTTCCACTACACACTCATTATCAATCTTGCTAGTACATCAACTTTGTCCGACAGTCTATAAGTCCAATCTTTTTTTAGATTTTGTTGAAAAGATATTCTATAAAAAACTATCCCTTTATCCTACCTTTGCCCTCAATGATTAAAGCGAAATATCTCGGATTCCTAAACACTCCTCCCCTTTGGGAAAAACAACAATTTGATATTCAGCAATTTGAATTTCCGAATTTGAAATTGCAGTCATTTCAACCGACAACCATTCCTGGAAATATTCGTTTAGGACATCAAGTGGAATATATCTTTAAGCAATTGCTAGAATATACGGAAGCCTATAATGTATTAATCTACAACCTCCCTATCAGACAAGAAAAAAATACGCTTGGAGAAATTGATTTTATTCTAAAAGATAAATCAAGCAACCAATTGATCCACGTAGAATTAACCTATAAATTTTACTTGATCAATCCTGGAATTCCAGAGCCTATCCATAGTCTCATAGGCCCTAACAGGCGTGATACCTTCTTCCTCAAAATGGAAAAAATCAAGAATAAACAATTTCCACTATTGCACTCGCCAGCAGGAATTAAAGCGTTACATGATCAAAATATAAACCATTTAAAAATTGAACATCAATGTTGTTTTAAAGCTCAACTCTTTCAGCTTTATGGTAGTAAAGTGATCAATATTGGATCTTTAAATAAAAAATGTTTGGCGGGTTATTGGTTGCGGTTTAATGATTTTAATCAAGCTGAATTCGCCAATGCTCAATTTTATCTGCCAACTAAATCAGAATGGATTATCGAACCAAACGATCAAGTCGTCTGGAAATCACATATTGAAATTATGATGGAGATCAATTCAAGGTTTCTTAAAAAAATCGCCCCTATGATTTGGTTGAAAAATACAAAAGGTGAAATTGAAAAACTCTTTGTGGTTTGGTGGTAGTCTCGCTGTTCGATTCATCCCAAACCTACATTTACTAAAATCCGCTGCTATCTAATCATTAAAAACAAAAAGAACCACAATGAATGTTCAAAGTGATTCTTTTTGTTTTCGAAAAAGTTCTCTCTATTCGTCCCCTTTCTACATACTATTGATTAGCAATAATTATATTTTCTCGATTTTTATAACTTTTTCTCCTCCCGCAAATTTCACCTTCAATAAATAAACTCCTTTTGCCAAGTTTCCAACAAATACGCTATTTCCGAGCCATGAATATTTCCCATGAACTTTACCAAGTAAGTCAAGTATTTCAATTCCTTCAATATCCATCTCATCAACTTTAATTTGCAGATGATCGGTCACAGGATTAGGGTATACATCGATTGTGACCACCTCTGACAGAAGATGATTAGTATTTACTACATCATTGCTTTTTGTCAATACCGTCCCGTTCCAACCGACGGCATAACACTTATCTCCTATGCACGTAACATCATTAAGACGATTATCGGAAGTATTGGACAAATTCCAGGTAGTACCGCCATCGGTAGTTTCATAAATAGTTTCGACTTCCTCTACATTCGCAATATGGCCTCCTATTACAATATAGTTATCTTCAGAGGTAGAAAAAATGCCTCCAGGAGTAAAAAAGATATTGTTATCTTGGTGTGAGTAAATAGAAACCCAAGTTGCACCACCGTCAATAGTTTTTGCAATATGATTTTTGGAAGTAACTACTCCAATATCCGAGGATGGAAAAGTCACGCCATATTGGTTATGAGGATTAATTAACTTAATGGAAGTAACCTCCGTCCAACTCTCTCCACCATCTGTCGTCTTAACCAGGTTTCCAGAATACCACGATGTCATATACCCTAAGCTATCATTAATAAAATATGCATCGGTATAAAATCCCGTTTCTACTGGGTCAGCTATCGTTTCCCAAGTTGAACCACCATTGTAGGATTTATAAACTTCGCCATGAAAATACAAGTAATCACCACCAATCAAATTTTCTTCATCCAATGCTTTAATCAGCCCGAATTCTTCACTCGCTGATTGAATTGACCAGTTATTTCCTCCATCCGTTGTTTTTAACCCATTGATAAAACCAACATTTTGATTGGCAAATGAAATAGTATGTAGGTGGTGAGAAACACCAGTAGGTATACCTATCCAGTTGTCGCCTCCATCAGAAGTTTTGAACAATGTACCATTCTGGCCAATAATAAAACCGGTCTCATCATCAATAAAATATATCTTGCTTAATTCTTCGTCTGTTCCGAGATCAATTGAACTCCAATCTTGTGCCTGCCCCATACAATAAGTAAAAAGGAAAAATAAAAGTGCTACTTTTTTCATGTTTGTTTGATTTAATGCTTTGAATAATTCTTTTGCAAATTTGTTAAAACATCTACAAAGAGGTACACGGAAATTAATGGAGACAAGTTGGGTCTAGCTCTAATATATTTTTACATTTATTATCTAGATTTCGTTGTATGAATCTCCATTCACTAAAACCTCCACCTTATATCATTCTTTAGGTGAGTTAATTTATTTTTTTGAAAAAAAATGTTTGGTGGTGAAGGTCATGATATGGATTCTTGATTTAATTGAGAACTGTTAGATAAAATTCGCTTCCTTAGCTCCTGTATTAGCAAACCTGGTAACGAGCATTTAGTGGAAGTTTTGTAGATGTGGAATGTATTGCACAGCGGAGTAACGAGCATTCTATGGAAATTTTATAAATTGGGGAGGTATCGCATAGCAGGGAGAGTTTGGATGGGGTGGGTTATTTTTTTTTGAAAAATTAGTTGGTGATGATGGTTCTGATAACGCAAGTGGTTATATCTATTCTTGTTTGACTTGTAAGCTTTCGGATAAAATCCGTTGGTAAGGTTTCGTGTACCAGCAAAAATGGTAACGAGCGGGGATGGACAACAGAGAAAATTAGTACTATTAATTTATTTTTTTGAAAATTCAATATAATCCTTATAAAGTCCAGTATGATATAAACTATCATTATAATACACATCAAAAAATTTATAGTCCTTTTTAGGACAATTATCTTCATCAAATTGTATTTGATAATTAAATGTAATTGTATCAATGTCTCTATCAGGAATACCTTGTAAATCTGGAAGTTTTAAATAAAAAACTTTGTGAATATCTTCGTTTAATGGATAATCATTAGAGTCTTCAATTGTAAAAGTGAAGCGCCCAGAATCTGACTTATATAGTGAAGCAGGAAGAGTATCATCTTCTTTAACTAGGGATACTTTCTCTGATTCATAAATAGTTCCCCAAAGAGCAATTATACTTTCACCTGTATTTGTATCAATTAATCGAAAACTAAAATCTTGATCGTCAATAGCTAAAGATTCACATTTTGTTCTTTTCTTACATGTACACAATAAGGTTAGTGTAAATATTGCCACTATAAGAATATTGAAAGTTAATTTATTTTTCATTTTATTATTTTTTATAGTTAGAAATCCTTTTTTAATTAGAAGGTGGAGGTCTGATTTTTATGAGCCGTTTCATTGTTTTTTTTAATGACATCACATGTCTATCTGTGAAAAAATTAAATGAGATTATAGTCGTCAAGGTTAGTATCACTAAGCCCCCCTAACAACGTATCATAAACTTAACTGTGTTTACATATGCTGGCGGTAAAAGATGAGATTACTTTGATGATAATCATTAGAGTAATAAAACTACACTACTCAGGTATAGATAAGACCCTTTCATTGTCCCCTGATATATCAATTAAATGCAAAAATCTCTCTACTTCTATCGTACAAGCATCTACCTGTGTAAGATTTGACCTAGAGCAAACAATCGTTTTTCCATCGGAAGATAAATCAAAAGAATTATAGGTTCGATTGTCGTATCCTATGATGCGTTGGTCAACTTGATTAGTCATTAAATTATGAAAAGCGAAAACTTGATTACCAAATAAGAAAACTAATTCATTAACAGATTCATTATATTTTATAGCTCCAAGTATTCTAGTTAGAGTTGAGTCAATAACAATCATTTCTTTATTGATGAGGTCATATTCTCCAATCCTACTACGGTTGTCAAAAGTACCCCCAGTAAAAAAGATACGGTCATTATCCCAAGACCATTGTGAAACCAATAAACCATCCAATGTATCTAATATTCCTCCTCTTTCCTCTGCTATCAACAATCCACCTATGCCTTCTTGCCTATATAAATATTGAGTTCCACTATCATTCCATTTTGCATGACCATTAAACTGTCCATTTGTTGTTAATTGAGTTAAACTGTCTCCATTGGACTTTACTTTGTATAAATTTTGGTCATATCCTGTATAAATAATCCAGTCTTTACTGCTCCAATCTATACCATATAAAGCCAAATCTGTAATGTAAGATGTCTCATTGCTACAAAAGTTATATTTCAATAATTCTTTTTTCAAATAGCCCCCAGTTTCTGAATACTCATTTCTAAGATAGATAATTTCATTCGTATTGCTTGGATTAAATACTGGATTGATGTATTCATAGCGGTGCAAGGGAACAAAGTCATGTGAATGAATACATTGCGTAAAATCTACAATGCTATCAAAATTAATAACTGGTTCACCTGATTTGGTAAGGCAATCAGGTTCAGTAATTATACATTTTGAAAGGTCATCATCTTGACAACTATTCAATGAAAGCCAGAAGGCAAAGAATAAAAAATATTTGAATTTTTTCATCATAAAATGACTAACTCGCTGTTCGATACATTCAAAATCTACAAAACTTCTACCACTCGCTCGTTACCAGTTTTGCTAGATCCCGAACTTTGGTATCTGACTTTTTTCGACGATCCACAAGTCAATACATCATTGTCCAAAAAACCATTCACTACAACCTCCGCCTCGCATCATTTTTCGAACTATTCTTCCGCTTATTCACTTTACTTTTATTAGAAAAATTATAGGTCAACCATAACCTCAAAGTTTGAGTTTGTGGATTAAATGAATTAGTACTTTTAAAAGTTGTGAATGGTCGTTCATTATTATAAATCAACGTGTTGAATATATCATTAAAGTAAATTCTACAAGTCAGTTTTTTATCAAAAAAGTTTTTCTGTAACATTACATTGGCTCGATAGACTTCCGATTCAATATAAAATGCATCTTCAAAAGGCGAGCGATAATAAAGAGAAAAATCTAAGTTCGTTGTTTTATTTATTTTAAAATTATTGGAAATACTGACTACTCCTGATACTCTTTCAAATGAGTCATTTCCATCTTCGTCTGTGTACTTCCGATTGTAAAGTCCTGCATAAACTTTGAGATACCACCACTCATAAAGATTCCCAAATCGATTATATTCCAAACCATATTGCGTTTGCGAACCTGCATTAAACTTTCTATAAAATGAAGCTTGATTTTCTAAATAATAAATCCCGTTGATGGCTTCTTTTACAATTTGATAATAAGCGGAAATAGATTGTTTTTTTTGTTTAAAGCTGACTTCTGTATTATGAACTATCTCAGGTCTCAAATTAGGATTCCCTAATTCATATCTAAAATCATTTAACTTAACCACATAGTTATTTAGAAATTGGAAAGGCGGTCGTCTTAATCTTTTGGAGTAACTAAATGAAATTTTATTACGCTTAGGAAGGTCTCTAGAATAATAAACAGAAGGAAACCAATTGGTATAATTTTGTCCAAAAATAGTATCCTGTGAAAAATCATTTCGTTCTAAATCTGTATTTTCTACTCGCACTCCAACTTCAACATAATGCTTTTCATTAAATGTTTTATCCATGGAAACATAACCCGCCAAAACTTTTTCCCCATAATTAAATGCTCGCGTACGACCATTGTCCAACCAATCCATATTAAACAACGAGTCAGATTGTAAATCATTAAATCGATCCACAAAAGTCCACTTCATACCTGTGATTAACTTTATTTCTGCAGGCAAAAATTTTTCTAAATCTGTTTGAATAGAATAAATATCTGTTTCCGTAAGTGTACTGTTACGTTCCGTAATTCCTTGAAGTGTTGCTTGCTCGTAATCAGAGGTATTTTGAGTTTCTCCCACAAAATTTTGATTAGAATAATCCGCAAAGAATTTTAAATTACTATTTAAGGAATCCAATGTCCAAGTATAATTAAATAGAAAATAATATAAATCTGCATCAGTTATTCCATCCAAATCTGCATTTCCATTATTCAGTAAATTATCTTGATTGGATAATTCAACTTGATTTCTATTGTTAAAATCATTGATAAAATTAGAACCGTACGCCTCAATTCCAAAAACATGATTTTCGATCGCATCTGCTACAAATCCCATTTGGTAGGTATGTCTTTTTCGATCGCCTTTCCAAATACCCGTTTCTAACAATTCATTCCCGGATTCAAAATAATCAATTGTTGCGATGGTATTGGAAGTACTTTTATTGAATAAATAATTATACGATCCGTAGACATTCCACTTTTGAGCACCATAGTTCAGATTTAATCCAGAGTACGCAATAAAGTCTTTTTCTGATTTAAAAGTATAATCTGACCGAACGGTAGCGTCGAAACCAATTGGCTTTTTCTTTAAAATAATATTGATCACACCGCCTGCATTTTCAGCACCGGTGTTGGCTGATTGATGGTTTTTGATTTCGATGGTTTTGATTTCATCTGATTGTAAATTTCTGATGTAGTTCGCTAAGTTGGCTCCTGAAAGATTTGAAATCCTTCCATTTATCATCACAATGGCATTTTCATTTCTCATCAAAATCGCATCGCCATCTATCAAAATATTCGGAGATCGTTCGAGCACTTCCATGCCATCGTAACCTGACTTCAAAGGACTTGTACTTACATTGAATAATAATTTACCTCCTTTCCTTTCTATGATTTCTCGATCAGCAGTAACTGTCAATTCCTCCAATACATTTTCCGAAGGTGCTAATGTGATGATTCCTAAATCGGTAGATTCCGTTATTTCCAACTCTTGTTTAGTTTCTGCATATCCGACAAAACTAATGGAAAGCGAATAGCTTCCTGCTTGAATATTTTCAATAAGAAATGTTCCATTGTTTTCAGAGATGGTTCCTTTTGTAATTGCACTAGCGTTATTTTTTAGTTTTAAAAAAACAGTTACAAATTCTATCGGCTGATTTTCATTATCAACAATTTTGCCTGACAAAGTAAATTGACTCCAAACATTTTGGGAAAGAAATAATAGTGAACAAACGATAGATAAAATTCTTAATTTCATATTTTTTATTGTTGACGTTTTAAGTTGAGATTCAAAACTACTAAACCATTTTATAGAATAATAAAAAATGATGGCTATGGATATTTTTTGACGGTAACTGGAATAAATTGCAGTTGACCATTATTTTTTTACTGTTCGCTTCATAAAGGATTTTCCGTAAAAAAAAAATTGTAGTTTATTTTATTTATTCGTGTTACGTAACATAGTTTAATTCCCCGCTTCCCTACTTTTTTTTCCTTGATCTGACGTTTCGCGCAAATAGAAAGCAGTTCTTTAAAAGTGCGTAATTTGTGTTGATGAGAATAGAACACTTAGATGATTTACCTGTTATTGGGAATCAAATACGTCAAGTTGAATTAACCAAATTA
>JBGCCY010000013.1:0-24914 GCA_045104975.1 Saprospiraceae bacterium | reverse complement strand
AGCACCATCAGCTATATTATTTGAGATAGTTGCATTCATCACCACCATAGTTCCTCCAGCATTAAATAGTCCACCACCGCCTTGGTTAGCCATTGCTCCACTTGCTGTATTTCCAGAAACAATAATATTTTCAACTGTCATGATTCCACTCCCATTCCATAATCCACCTCCTTCGGATGAAGCAATATTTCCACTTACTGTTCCTCCAGAAATATTAGACGTTCCTGCACCTGTAATATGAAGTCCACCTCCATTCCCTGGAGCAGAACCTATGGAGTTATTCATTAAATTTACATTTGTCATAGTCAATAAACTTGTAGCACTAGAGTTCTCTTCAACCCCTCCTCCTGCTCGCATAGAAGTATTATTATTTATTGCTGTATTCGAAATGGTCAGTGTTCCCATATCATTTAGAATTCCACCACCTGATCCAGAAGCTCCATTCGCGATGTTATTGGTAATGGTTGCATCGGTGACAACTAGAATTCCACCCGCATTAAAAAGACCACCTCCACCTTCATTTGCCATTGCTCCACTTGCTGTATTTCCATCTATCGTAGTTCCATTTATAGTCATAGTTCCTGTTCCATTCCAGAGTGCTCCTCCTTCTAGTGCAGCTAAATTTCCATTAGCTGTTCCTCCCGTAATCAACGCATCTCCAGCACCGGTAATGTGCAAACCACCTCCATTTCCTGGAGCAGCAGTAGCAGGTGTTACTCCAGCATTATTATTATCTAGGGTTACATTATCTAAACTAATTCCTATGCCTGCTCCAGAATTATCTTCAATCCCTCCCCCAGCTCGATTAGCTTGATTATTAGTAATTTGAGAATTTGATACCATTAAAAAACCACCTACATCGTTAAAAATTGCTCCTCCTGAACCAGGTGTTCCATTCGCTATATTATTAGTAAGAGTCGAATTATTAATGGTAACATTTGCATTAGCAACATAAATTGCTCCTCCATTATCTTCGAGACCATTGGTCAAAATCAAATTATTTAAAACAACATTTCCTGATGTGATATTAAATATTCGTCCTACCGAATTACCATCAATCATTTGTGGAGAAGCTGCTCCGCCAGTAATCGTAATATCTTTATCAATAATTATTTCACTAGTTAACATTACCGATAAAACGGTTGGAGCAAAAGTAATTTCTCCACCTGCAGGTGTGTCCATTATTTCTTTTCTTAAGGTTCCATCAGAACCATCATCTGCTCCACTTAGTACTATTTGTGAAAATGAATTATTAGAAAATAAAAGGACTAAAACTAGCCCAATAAAAAGTTGGGAAAAATTTTTCATGTGAGTAATTATTTATTTGAATTAATTAATTTGAAGTTTTTGGATTCTACTTCGTTAATAAATAGGAGATTTTATTATCTCTTTATTTCACATACGAAAAACTAGTTTGAAGTGGATGTTTTAGGAAAGAATATTTCTTAAAAAAATAATCTCGCAGATCTAGCATTAGATCATTAAGAGAGTTAGGAAAAATTCTATGGAAGGTTTTGAACTAGAATGGAAATTTAGTTTTTGTGTTTCTTTTGCATCCGAGTGAATGAAATAGGATGTGCTGGATAAAATACTGTAGGATAATAAAATTGGAATGATAGTCTCCTTAGTTGTTTTACGTTCTCTCGTATAAGTTCATTTGGAATACACTATGTTACAATTCTTTTGATTTTTCATTTTCCAAAAAATAAGCTGTGGCTCTTGCATGGTCAATTACCTCCTGAGGGTATTCTGCTAATTCCAAAATTCGAATCGCATTCCTTTTTTGAAGAATTCCCTTTTTCAATTTATAATCAAAAAATAATTCATCATTTTGGATTTGCTCTTGAAAATGATACAATACAAAACCATCTTTTAAGAAATCAGTCAATTCAATATCATGAGTTGAAACTAACACCAAATGATTTTTTTGATTTAGAAATGCTAAAATTGCTCGAGCTGCACCTACCCTTTCGATAGTATTTGTCCCTTTGAAAACTTCATCAATAATAAATAGATATGGCGCTTCATTGGTCTTTGCATTTTTTAATAAATCATTGATGGAATCTACTTCTGCTAAATAGTAACTTTTACCTTCAGAAATATCATCTGAGATTCGAATGGAAGTGGCGAGTTTAAAAAAAGGTGCTTGATATTTTTCAGAAAGGGTGGTAAAAATAGTTTGTGCTAACAATACATTTACACCAACCGAACGAATGAAAGTTGTCTTGCCCGACATGTTGGAACCAGTCAATAACAAAGACTTATTTTCTAAGTGTAAATCGTTAGCTACACATTCTTCCAAAAGTGGATGTTGAATCTTTTCAACCTGAATTTCTTTTTTATTCTCTGTAAAGATAGGTTTGGAAAAAGAAGTTAAACTGGATCGATAAGAAGCAATAGATAATATAAAATCCGTCTTCCCGATGAATTTAAATAAGTGATGAAAACTTTCCTTTTTGGTATTTATCTCTTCAATAACTTTATAAAATGTACTGAATTCTGTTAGCGAAATTATTTTAATTAATTCGATAACCATCCAAGCTAATGCTAGAACTTCACTCTCTTGAAAGGTCTTATCTATTTTTATCCAACTTATTTTATTGACAATATTTTTCACATCCGCCAAATCCTTTTTTAACGACACGTCCACAAATTTAGGATCAATAATTTGATGAATTTGTTCCGCTGAATCATGGATTTTGGAGAGTCGATTAAATACCCGAGTATTCCGTCCTACTTTCTTTTTGTTCCAATAATGAAGGAAAACATTGATGGGAAAAATAGCAATCAGAACTAGGAGAAAGTCAATCTTGAAGAAAGCTAAAATTATACTTCCAAATGCTAACATTTGCAAAAAGGTAATAACCCAAAGCCAGCTTATTTTTTTGGGTAATTCTCCAAAAATTAAAAATGGAAAATAGTAATCTTCAAAATCATCAAGAGAAGAAAGAAATTGTTGAAGTTCAAATACCTGCGTTGGATTTTTAGAAAAATGTTCCACCGCTTCATCGATTTTTTCCAACTCAACCTTTGATCCTTTTGGTCTTCTAAATGCGTTGTACAAATATTGCTGACCTATTCTACTTTTGGTATGATCTATTTCTTGAAACACCGATTCGAGATCAAGATCTAGCATCATCTTATTGCCTACTTCCTGAAAACAATCTTCCTTGACCTGATCAAAATAAATACTGATAACATCAAAGTGGAAATAATCTTTTTTAGGGTTTCCCCATTCTGTTTTTAACAGAGTAAGGAGTTCATTTTTTTTATTCTTCCTTCTTTTAAAGAAAAATAAAAAAATAAAATACCCAATTGTAATTAAGAGCAAGAGATAAAAAAATTTCATTAATTAATTTTGAATAACAAATATTTGTACAGATTCTAACTTAGCAAGAATCGATTTTCTATTTTAAAAAAATCGACGCAACTGGGTTTTCAAAGGATGTTTAACATCTTTTAATTTGAAGTTGTTTTAAAATGTCTTGCTGGCCTACGCGAAAAGCATTGCGACTATTGAACTTCAGTTTTTTTTCGTCCCAACCCGATGGGGTTGAAACTCAAAAAGAACTTCGCCAATAGGCACAAGCCTTTCCGCTCAGTTTCAGCAGACATTTTAAAACAACTTCCTTGCAAAAATCAAACATACCAAAAGCTTTCTTCTTTTTTATTCCAAAATAAAAAACAATTTATTACTTTGGAAAATATTCCATTCCATAAAGTTTAGATTGGACTTAAAGAATGATGAAAGATTAACTTATTTATAGCCAACAAAAATAAGGTGTCCAATTTTTTAAATACTTGACCTACCTTTAGGTTTTTTTAAAAAATAAAAACTGATGAAATTTTTCTCTTATTTAATGATTATCTTTTGTATCCCCTCTTGTCAGCAGGATACCAATTTGGTGGTAACCCAAACTTATTTTGATACCAGTAAAACTAAAATTAAAAGTGAAGGAACTATAGACAAGGTTTCCCAATTGAAAGAAGGAATTTGGAAGAACTATAATAGAAAAGGAAAATTAGTAGAGGAAGGACCTTACAAAAGTGATCAACAAACTGGAACTTGGAAGTACTTCCATCCATCAGGAAAAGTAAAGTCGAAGGGGGAATTATTGAATGGCAAAAAAGAAGGAATTTGGAAACACTTCTATGACGATGGAGATCTAAGTTTCACCGCTAATTATGTCAATAATCAACAAGATGGCAAATGTCAAGCTTTTTATAAAAATGGTAAATTGTCCACCGAGTCTTTTTACAAAAATGGAAAACTTAATGGTGCGCATATTACCTTCAGTAGTAAGAATCCTGATACCACACTCTATCTGACCTACGTTGATAATATAAGAATGGGACTTTTTAAAAAATACCATGACGGAAAACCATATGTAGTCGGTTATTGGAAACCCGAAGTTGGGTTGATAGGAAAGGTATATCATTATAGAAATGAAAAATTGATCAAAGTAGAATACAAGGATAATGATGGCAAAACAATATCCACAGAATTTACTCCGAAATCTCGTTTTTAAAAGGTAGTAAAAATTTACTCTCCCAACTTCTTAATCCAACTCTGGTGTAACATAAAACCAACAACTTATTATTAGAATCAATTATAAGATGTTATGTTCTTTTTTTAGAAAATAAGCTCATGTTTTTATTGAGTTAGATATAGCCATTGGATCATCTTCCGAAAGTATTCTGGAAAACGCTAAAGACACAATACCGTTTCAAAATTTGGAATCATACCAGACATATCATTTTTTGTCAATGATTATGCTAGGTCTTGAAGCAATTTGAAAATATAATTATATAAAAAGTATAGCCATTATAAAACTGCGATGAATGAATATCGATAAGAGAGTACTTCCTATGAATTAAGAGGATGTTTAATTTTTCGAATTGGATTACAATATTATTTTAGAAGAAATAAATAATCATCGAGTTAAAATGCAAAATCCCATAGGTTTAAATTAAACCTATGGGATCTTTAAGAAAAGATCAAGAATGCTCTAGTTTCCATTCTTCCATTTCTGCGCAATTAACATTACTGTTTCCAACATATAAGGTGCCCATTCTTCTGTTTTCCAATCCGAATTACAAAGGCTAGAATTCGTTATAAGTTGTGAAGCATGATTATAATCTTTAGCATTTTCTAAGATGCTAGATAGTTCTATTTGTTGAGCATGGAGGCTTAAATCTTCAAAAGGAGCGCCCAATTCAAATTTGTTTTTAGGCAAAAAACTATTTGCAGAAGTTTTAGCACCAGCATTATCTTCTTGGTTTTGCTTTTCTACAATTTGATTTAATCGGAAAAAATCTTTTTGAAAATTCAATTGTTTCTCAGATGTATCCAAAGCAAATCCTAATTGTTCTATCACTACAAATTTCAAATTAGGACATCGCTTCATCGTTTTTTCCAAAATAAAAAACACCTCATCAGGCACCTTGTCATCATGTGTATCACGTCTAATTTTTTCCGTAGGGTGCAAAGTAGAGTCTTCCCAACTTCCTCCCGAAATATGAATTTCTCTAACCTTTTCCAAAGGGTATAACTCAATTAAATCCTCATAGTCCATTTCAAAATTATGCAATTGACAATATAAATTATGCAAATCCAAAATGATAAAACCATTGATTGGTTGCAAAAGTTGATCTAAAAAATCACCATGTCTTTTAACTTCTTCTATCGAATAGGAAAAGGCTAAATTTTCCAAACCGACAGGACATTTACATGATTGATAAATTCGTTTTAATCGATCTTGTCCTAATGCTAAAGTTGATTTATTAAAAGGGACGCTGATCGGTGCTCCTTTATGAAAATCTTCTCCTGTCATAAATCCAAAATGTTCTGTGATATGATCAAACTGAAATTGATCCGAAATTTTCCCTAAATGATCTAACCAAGTTTGTTGTTCTGTTGACCACTTCCCTGAAAAAAGAGAAAAGAAAACCCCATGCCCTATCAATCGCCCTTCCTTACTATACGTCTCCAATAATTCTGTAAACCACGAAGGAATATCTTTTACTTTAAATAAAGCATCAAAGGACCATTCGATAGCTTGAACCTTTTCCGATTCAAATAAAGGAATGGAGGATAACAATAAATTGGAATCCAAATTACAAGCTATGGTGGGAAATATTTTTGACATAAAAAAGAATGGAAATTTTACTCAATGTAAAATTTCTATTTTTAATGTTTAATATAAATTACCCCATTCCGCATCCGAGACAATTATCAATTATATTACTTTTTCCATCTGAACTGTGCATTATATCACAACTCTCCGTACAGGTTTCTAAATGTTCGTGCTCAATCTCGCTGTTTTGTTTTACAAGCCCACAAGAAGTAGTAGAACTGATTGTTACACCAACAACAATGGTTTTGAGTAAAGATTTTGATAGTTTCATAATTTAGTATTTAAATATTAATATTAAGTTCTATAAATTAAGACTATTATTTTACAATATGGGTTGGGTAACCAAAAAAGAAATTAGAGTTTTGAATTCTTTTTTTTCTATAATGACTAGTTTTACAAAAGTAGTGATTTGTTTTTTGCCTAAAATCAAACACATCAAAACCTTTCTCCCCTTTTTTTCCAATAAAAAAAAACATTTTATTACTTTAGAAAATAAATTTGCTAATAAAACATTTTACATGGGTACATTTTTTGCAATAAGAATTAACTGTCCCATCTTAATCTTAATAACAGACCATTTTTATTTTCCCGAATTCATTTCGAAACAATTAAAATCTATTTTATATGCTTTCACCATACTCTGGTCCTTGGACTTTCGATGAAGCAGCACACCTTTTGCGACGTACTATTTTTGGGCCAACCAAAGCACGAATTCAGCAAGCTGTCGATGAAGGATTTGACGCGACTTTTGCCACACTTTTTGCAGAACCTACAGCAGTTGATCCACCAATTTATTATGATTTTGAAGATGATCCCGAAGCAGGGATTGGAGAAACTTGGGTCGACAAACCATTAGATGGAGATGTGACGGGAATTTATTTTGCTCGAGCGAAAACTCTTTGGGCATGGTGGTTTATGCAAATGAAAAAAAATGATCAAACGATCACAGAAAAGTTGACCCTCTTTTGGCACAACCATTTTGTGATTTCGGAGGCAGGTCATGCGAATATGAACTGGCAATATCTTAATAAATTAAGAGACTTTGCTTTAGGTGATTTTAAAGAATTAACCAAGCAAATGACCATTGATCGAAGTATGTTGATCTTCCTTAATGGTACAACTAATTTCGCTGATGAGCCGAATGAAAATTATGCAAGAGAATTGTTAGAATTATTTACCATTGGAAAAGGACCATTGGTTGCTCCTGGAGATTACACTACTTATACAGAGCAAGATATCGCTGCGATCGCACGAGCATTGACAGGTTGGTCAGCTTGGTCTGGAGATGATCCGAATGCCATTTTTTATTATTCATGGGGACATGACAAAGATGACAAACAACTATCTCACCGATTCAACAATCAAGTTATTGTGGATGAAGCTGAGGAAGAATATAAAACAGTCATTGATATTATTTTTGAAAAAGATGAAGTGGCACATCACATTTGCCGAAGACTTTATATTTGGTTTGTGCATTACGAAATTACCGATACCGTCGAAAGTGAAGTTATCGCTCCGATGGCGCAAATTTTACTCGATAATGATTATCAAATTCAACCTGCCTTGGAAGCACTTTTAAAGAGTGAACATTTTTTCAGCATGGCAACAAGAGGTTGTATGATTAAAGGTACACTCGACTTTTTCTTTTCTTCGCTCAACACTTTCCAAATGCAACTTCCTGCTGATCAATATCAGGAATATGACACTTGGGTAGGTTGGTATTGGGAATTTGAAAAATTAGGTCAAGCCATATTTAGAGTACCAAGTGTAGCTGGTTGGAAAGCATATTATCAATCACCGGGTTACTATCGAGATTGGATAAATTCGGCGAGTCTTTCCTTAAGAAAAAGATTGATTCCAAATATAAAATGGCATGTTTTATATTTTTCACCTGATACACAAGCATTTAACTGGATTGATTTTATTGCCACCTTGGAGAACCCGTTGGAAGTGAATGAGATGATCGATGAAGTCTGTCGTTTGATTTTCCCTAGACCAATGACCATAGAGCAAAAGGATTATTTTAAAGAGGCTTTGCTCAATGGTTTGCCTGATTTCGAATGGAATGTGGAGTACACCGATTACCTCTCTGATCCGACGAACGAAACTAAGCGACAAGCCATCGAGAACAAATTATACGATATGTTTTTGTCGATGATGCGAGTTCCTGAATTTCAATTGAGCTAATTTATAACAATACAATTACGTTTTGGAAAAAATGTATAACGCTTGCGCTAGTATATTTCCAAACGCTAAAAAAATAATAACATGAAAAGAAGAGCTTTTCTAAAAAATAGTGCCGTTTTCACTTTACCTGCTTTCCTTGGTGGTTTCGATATGGCAGCAATGCCTGCTAGTTTGATGACCACATTGATCAATGGAGATAGTGATAAAGTTTTAGTCCTCATTGACCTCAACGGTGGCAATGATGGTTTAAATACATTTGTCCCGATGGATGTTTACGGAAATTTGGCGAATGCTCGACCAAACGTAATCCTTCCTGAAAGTTCGATTTTGGATATGACCGATACCATTGGTTTGCATCCTGAAATGACAGGAGTCAAAAACATGTTTGACAATTCCAATCTGACCTTGATTCAAGGAGTTGGTTATCCAAACCAAAATCGTTCTCATTTTAGATCTTCTGATATTTGGAATACGGGGAGTAAGGCTGATGAATATAAACCAACGGGTTGGATGGGGCGATATTTGGATGATTCTTTCCCAGGTTATCCTGCTGACTTTCCGACGACTGATTGCCCTGACCCTTTTGCAGTGACGATGGGGAAATCTATCTCAGGAACATGTCAAGGAATAGATTCTAATTTCAGTCTTGCGATCATCAATACTAACGATATTGGAGGACTTGACACCGGTGTGGAAGTTCCCCAATCAAATGATTGCTATGGTGCTGAAATGGATTTCTTAGTAGAGACTTTTAAAAAATCAAATGCCTATGCTGACCGAGTTGTCGCAGCAGCTGATGCGGGAGACTCTAATGAAAATCTTTATTCTAATACCACTCTAGCTAACCAATTGAAAACAGTTGCAAAATTAATTTCAGGAGGTTTACAAACTAAAATTTATGTTCTAAAACTTGGTGGATTCGATACGCACTCCGAACAAGTGGAAGATGGAAATACAACTGTAGGTTGGCATGCAGATTTACTGAAAAACTTGTCGGATTCAATATATGCTTTCCAAGAAGATTTAAAATTACAAGGATTGGAAGACCGAGTGATTGGCTGTACTTTTTCAGAGTTTGGAAGAAAAATAATCTCTAATGCTGGAGTTGGAACCGATCATGGTTCAGCTGCGCCGATGATGGTTTTTGGAAGTTGTATCAATCCAGGAGTGATTGGCGATAATCCGCAAATAGGAACGGACGTAGATTCCGATGAAGGGGTGGCGATGCAATATGATTTCAAATGGGTCTTCGGTTCCATACTTATGGACTGGTTTGATGTGAGTGAAGACAATGTAAAAACGCTGCTGTCAGATGATTTCCAACACTTGCCGATTGTGGGAAGTTGCGATAGTACCTCGACCGAAGAGATTGATAAAATCCTTGATTCCAAAGCTTTTCCAAATCCATTTGATCGAAGATTCAATTTAAGTTTTTCTATTTTAGAAAAAGAAAACGTCCGAATTGATCTTTATGATGTGATGGGGAAATTAGTAAGAAATATTTCTAACAAGACATTTACATCTGGAGAACATAATGTTCTAGTGGAAGCTAATTCACTTTCTGCTGGAGTTTATTTTGCTAGAATTCAAGCTGGGAATGGGGTAAAAACCCTTCGAGTTGTGAAACATTAATTCTCTTCATTTTTCCTTATTGTGCTATTCTTTTGTGTCTCACTACTTTAGAACGAGGCATGGTAACTAAAAAAAAAGCGAAATGGATAAATTCCATTTCGCTTTTTTTTAGTTATAGTTGAACAAAATAAATCGTAGTTTATCTTAAAATTTTGGACAATTTACTTTGTATCTAGTTTTACCTGGATGAACGTAGATTAAAGAAACTTCAAAAGATCCTCTTGACTGAGAAGCTGTTTTTAAACTTGAAGTATTTACATCGTAACTTAATCCAAGATTAATTCTTTCCATTTCCAAAATTGTAGAAACGATTAATGCATCAGCATGTCCTCCTTCAACTGTTTTTGAAATTCTATTCCAAAGTCCAGCTCGAATCGCTACTTCTCTCCAATCGTGATTACTATACCTGAAATTCAATCCAAAGTTAGTTTGAAAAGAAGGGCCTTGACTCATCACTAAAATAGCTGGCAAAATACTTAACTCTCGGTTCAATGGAATTTCTGCACCAGCATGACCTGTTACTCTCATGTACAAGGTTTCTCCAGGGCCTTGATCGTAAAGTGTCACTTTAGCAGGAGCGATATGATTTAAGGCTCCCCCGATATAAACACTTTTATTTTCATCTAAACGAGCATACCACATTAGTCCTGCATTAAAATCTAAAAAGACATCAGTTGAAGTCGTTAAGTTTGCTTCCTGATTATCCGCAGAAGTGTTAACTGAAACTGTTGGTTGATCAAATTGAGCAGAGAACCAAAGTCGAGTAGGGTCAATTCGATTCTGTCCAAAACCAATTTGTGCGCCCGCAATTAGGTATTGACTTTGAGAACTGTATCTACTTCCTCCGACTTGCTTCATATAAGAAGTACTAAGGCTTCCTCGATATTGTCCATATCCAGCAACTCCTGATTGGTCTTGCAATGCCGTAACTCCTACGGAAAGATAATCACTATTGACAATCCTAAACCTTTTTTCAAAACCAGCACTAATCGTTCTAAATGGATGAATATCCAAAATACTATTGTACTGTTCTCGGTAGTTGATGACTGCTCGAAAGCTACCTTCAAAAACACCTGTCATCGCAGGATTCAAATTCATGGGTGAGGCATAGAATTGAGAAAACTGTTTGTCTTGAGCAAAAATTTGCTGAGACATGATGATGAAAAATACAGCTAATAATTGTGTAAATCTTTTTTGCATAGTGATTGTTATTTTCAAATTTTGAAAATCTAAGAATTGGATTTTATCAAAAAATCCAATTCTTAGATAAATCAATTTTTCTATAAAAATATTTTAAATAAAACTTTCAATGAAAAGTAATTGAAGTTTTGTATTTGTTTTTACTAAGATTTTATCGAATTAAAGTAGAATGTCCTTTCAATACATCGCTTGCTCCATCAATATATTCTACTTCCAATGACCAAACGAAAACTGCAGGGTTCATGACTTTCCCATCAAAAGTTCCATCCCAACCGATACCTAATTCATTGATTGGATAAGGATCATTATTTTCATAAACCAACTCTCCCCATCGGTCATATATTTTAAATGATTTTACAGTGGTTCCTTCATCTCCATGAGTACGAAGTAGGTCATTTTCATTTCCGGTAAATGGAGAAAAACCAGTTGGTACAAAAACTCTTCGATATTTATTGATATAAATATTGATATAATCTTCCGCTTTACATCCAAACTCATTTTCAATAGTCACTTGATAAGTTGTTTGGAAAAATAATCCATACGCATCCGTACTTGGACAATCTAAGCAAGTCAAACTATCTTCTGGTGACCAAGTGTAAATATAGTTTCCATTAGCTGGATATGTTACTGCATTTAAGTTGGCTGTTTCTCCTAAGTTAATCGTAATGTTATCTCCTAAATCAACTGACAATTCTTCTGGTCCTTCCACCAATGCGCTGATAGAAGTGGTACAACCATTTCTATCTTCAATAAAAGTAGAATAATTCCCAACTTCCAAACCTAAAAATGTATTGGTTGCAGAGAAATCATTTCCATCTAAACTATATTGGTAAGGTCCAGTTCCACCTTGTGCTTCCACATATAATGCTCCATCTCGATAATCATAACAGGTGACACTATCTGCATCAATAGTAGCCCAAAGTTCTTCTGGAGAATTTAGATTCACTACCTCCACCTCGGTACAGCCATTTCCATCTGTGATCGTTACTGTATAAGCATTGGCATAAAGCTCAGTCAAGTTTTGATCTGTAGATGAAAAAATATTAAGGGTATCTGTGTTCGTCCAATCGTAAGAATATTCAGGGGTTCCACCTGTAGTTATAGTATTTATTGTTCCAATATTATCTCCAAAACATGGATTATCTTCTACCGTAAAACTAGCCTCAATTGGAGTTGGTTGATTCACTTCAAAACTTGTCACCGCTGAACAATTCGTATTATCTGTAATTGTAACTAGATAATTTCCTATAGCTAAATCAGTCGCAATTTGGGTAGTTTGATTATTGGTATTAGCATCCCATTGATAAGAATCAATTGGGAAACCTCCACCTTGAGTGGTAATTTGAATATTAATTTGGCCGTCAGCAGAACCAAAACAATTGGTATCATCAATGATTGCTGTGGCAGTAATTTCAGCAGGTTCAGAAAGTGTAAATATAGTTTCACCTGTACAACCTTGGGCATCTGAAATAATTAAAGTGTAATCACCTGCAGTAAGATTTGAATTTAATTGATTAGTTGAAGCATTACTCCAGACATAATTATAGTTATTCAAATCTCCAGCTCCTACTCCACCATTGACAATATTGACACCTAATTGACCATCAGTAAAACCAAAACAAGAAGGATCTATATTAATTGCACTTGCCGTAATATCTTCTAGTTCTGTGATCAAAATATCAGTTGTGGTTTGACATCCATTTTCATCAGTAACAACTACTGAGTAATTTTGAGCTGCTAAATCACCTGCAGTTGCAGTTGTGGAAGCTGACGTATTGTTCCACTCAAAAGTATAATTTGTTCCAGTTCCTCCAGAAGGTGTCACTATCGCTTCGCTAGTATTTTGATTAAAACAACTTTCAAAAGTCTGGTCAATAACTGCTGTAACTGCTGTTGCTGGTTCATTAATCGTGGTAATCGCCGAAGTTGTACATCCATTAAAATCAGTAATTGTAACTGTATAATCACCTTGGATTAAAGAGTTCGCATCTTGAGAAAATTGTCCTGGCAAGGTATTCCAAGCATAGTTATAAGGTTCAACTCCTCCTATTGGATTGGCAATAGCTTCCCCATCATTTCCTTCAAAACAAAGTACATCAGTAGGATTAATTGAAGCCATTAAAACATCAGGCTCATCAACAAAAATTGAAGCAATCGCAGTACACATTGCTGCATCGGTAATGGTAACTGTGTATGTTCCCGTTGGAAGACTATTTGCAGGATTGGAAAATTGAGCTAATTGATCACTCCACAAATAAGTGAAAGTACCGTTCCCGCCTGAAGCAAACACTTCTGCAAAACCTGTACTTTCGCCGTTACATAAAACGTCAATTGGAACAATACTATCAATTACAATTGCATCCGGTGAATTAACATCAACACATTCAACTGCTGTACATCCATTTCCGTCAGTTACAGTTACACAATAATTATCAGCAATCAAATTTGTAGCAGTACTGTTGGTTTGATTATTATTCCAAACAAAAGTATACATACCTCCCATTGCACCTCCACTAGCAACCACAGTTGCAGTACCGTCAGTATTATTTCCCATACATGTAGTGGTGGTAGCTGAAATATCCAAAGTCAAAGCAGTTGGTTCTCCAATAATGATACAAGTATCTTGAGTACAATTATTAGCATCAGTTATAGTTACACAATAAGTATTGGCTGCAATTAAAGGTCGGTCTTGAGTATTTTCTCCATCATCCCATAAGTAGGTATAAGGCATTAATCCTCCTATCACTTCCAAATCAATATCCCCACTATTCTCTCCATTACAATTCACATCAGTTGAAACAAGCGTTAAAACCATTCCTGTTGGTTCTCCAATCGTCTCTTCAATTATAGTTGTACAAGCATTATTATCTGTAACGGTCACCGTATAGGTTCCAGCGACTAATGAAGTAGCGGTTGAATTTAGTGAGCCATTGCTCCAACTAAAAAGATAAGGCTCAACTCCACCCGTCGGGAAAACTGTTGCCGTTCCATCATCTCCTTCAAAACAAGAAACTTGCGTAGGCGCAATAAATCCATCTAGTAATGCTGGCTCATCAATGGTAATAATTTCTTCTATAGAACAACCATTTCCATCTGTTACTGTCACCGTATAATCACCTGCAGGCACAAGATTAATAGTTGGGTCGAATGTCAAAACAGGTGTTGTACTCCATGTATAATTAAATGTTCCTGTTCCGCCTGAACCCGTAGCAGTTGCTATTCCTTCACTATTTCCAAAACAAGAAACATCGTCAATCGCTACATCTACAAAAATAGAATCAGCAGTTGGTACATTTACCATAACAGTATCTGCACATCCATCTACATCTGTCAAAATGATTAAATGATCTCCAGCTCCAACACTAAAAATTCCAGTTGTTTGTGGTGGATTATTATCCAACGTATAGGAAAAAGGGCCTGTCCCATTCCCCATTGCTTGAACGATTACAGTTCCATCATCTGTATTAAAACAAGAAGGACCTGTAATTCCATTCATAGGTACTTCAAGAGAAATATCACAAAAAAAGTAAGTACACGTCGCACTCGAAGTTCCAACGGTACAATTAACATTTGTTGCATTCACTTGAACTTCTAAAGTAACCACATCACCATTTGATAATCCACTTACCAAATGAGAAAGCACTCCATTCGAGGGTACCCAACCCGTTCCGTTCACATTAACTAAATAACTTGAAAAACCAGAGACCGCATCCCAATTGAAATTAATATTTCCGCTTCCCGTTGTATCACAGGTAACCATAGTTGGAGCAGGAATACTTGAAGCAACATTAATCGTCATAGTATCCAAACTTGTACAACCATAATCATCCGACACTTCTAATATATACGTGGAAGTGGATGATGGACTTGCAATGGGATCAGGACAGTTATAACAGGACAATCCTGCAATTGCTGACCAACTATATTCAACATCATTTTCAGTATTAAAACAAATAGACCATGAGTTCAATACCCCAAATTTTGTCACCCCAAATCCATCTGAAACCAATAATTCCCAAACTCCATTTATTGTCGATCCATCCAAATCACTCCAATCTCCTTCTGGAATAAATTCTCCTGTAAAAGGTGCTGAACTTCCAATAATTGAAGTTGTCGCAGTTGGTGTAAAACATGTGTTAGTATAATTATCTCCTGCACCTCCATTGTTCGTAGAAAGTTCCATCGTTTGCCCCGAAGGAGATCGCAAATACAATCGAATGTCTCCATCAAAGTCTGTTTCCAGATTCACACAGACGCCACATATTTGAGCCTCGGCATTAGTTATCGTCAACGGATTTATTGAGGTGACCTCTAGCTGAGCTTCATAAGGATCATTTGGAGGATGATTGGCAAATCCAATTTCGTAAGTTGGAAAAGTTTCAAAAGTAATTGCTTGAGATCCTAAATTTGTCGTACTCTCTGCATCAATAAATACTGTTTCTCCATCACAAATACTCGTGTCTTGAAGCATTGGTTCTGGATCTGGACAACTAAAACAATCAGGATGAGTAGAAGGTAATATTGTAATAAGAATAGAAGTATCATAAGTACAACCAAAGTTGTCTATTATTTCAAATGTATAGCTTGCTGTCCCTGCATTTTGAGGTGCTGCCGAGATAGAATCATTGGTTTGGAAAAAGATCGAAGGATTAGCTCCCCAATTATAATCAACAATTTGAGGGGTAAAAGTTTCAATATTTGGATATAGCGAAGATTCAAATTCGATACTCCATTCAAAAATAAATCCATTATCAATTCCCCAAAGATCTTGAACTGAAATCGTCCATTCTCCATTCAAGGGACATCCTAAAAGATTTGACATCGGATCAAATGAATTATAATCTCCCGCAGGCAAAGTACCTACACCTGAGCTATTTGCAAACTCTATCCAAGTACCATTAGTCGCTCCTGGTGTCCAACAATATTCATAACCTACTCCAGGAACCGGTTCGGGCAATGCCTCATCTGCTTCAAATGGTTCCCCTAAAAATACTTCCCCTCCAAAATTCCCCGGATGATCATGCAATATAATTGAAGTTCCATCTGGACATTCAATGGAAATTTCTAAATCTCTCAACCAAGAATGTTCCATCACTACACAAATAGAAACTAGATCATTAATATTAGTCAGAACTTGACCAGGTGAAAAATTAGAAAAGCCAATACTTGTTTCATAAGCTGCTCCAGTTCCATCTGGCAATGCTAATGAATCAGAACGACTTCCAGAAGTTGGAAAACTTCCCTCATTCGGAGAAACCCCAACTGAATAAGCACTATCTATTTGACTGACAATAGCATTTAAATTAATCGTATCTCCTGCGCAAATTGCACTATCAAAATCTGCTAGGACTGCAAATGTCGGATTCGTCGAAACCCGAACTCTTTGATTTAAAAAATTCGTATTCGTACAGCCAAATTGATCTGTAATTTTTAACTGAACAATATACCCTCCTGACTCATTATAAATGTGAGACACATTTGGCCCAAGCCCAAAATTCCCATCTCCAAAATCCCATTCAAAACTAGACGTAAAATCTGAATGATTATAAACAACCCCATCCTGTGGATAAATTCCTTCTCCATAAAAGAAAACTCTTTCACCTTGGCAAATATCAATATACCCAGTATCCACAGGACTAACCACAGGATCAGAATCTACTAAATTTGCCAAAATAGTTTGACATGAAGGAATACAATTAATATCCGCCTGCCAACCTGCCGCTTCACCACTTCCATCTGAATTAAATGTAATCGTCAAACACCCAGAAGTATTCGCTGCAGTCGCTTGAATAATAAATGGTGATCCCACCATAAAATCATCGTTACAAGCTAACATTGGCGCAGTCACATCTGTTCCATCAAAAAAACAAATGGCATCTCCTGCATCTAATTCTACCGCTGAAAAAATTAATTGAATGTGAGTTCCATCTGTTCCATCCGAACAAATAGTAGTAGTCAAAGATTCCGATGATCCATAATTACCACCACTTCCACCACTATCATAGAAAAAACCACTACAATCAGTAATTGGAGTTCCATCCATCGAATAAGATTGGCTATTTCCAACAAAGGAAACTACAATACAAAAAGTAAAAAGCAACCAATGCTTTAATTTAAGACTGGTTGATTGGTGAGTTAAATTTTTCAAATTAAATATTTGTAAGTGTTTGCACATAAAGCAATCAGATTTGGGATTTTCATAAAACCTCTTGTATGAGAATTTTATAAAAAAATTGTTCAATTTCTTAAAAAGTTCAGGGGATAATTAGGAATAGAAGAATATAATTGGATTTCTTTTTGTTGATCAAGTGAAAGTTAAAAATTAGTAGATCGTTTACCAAAATCTACTGCTTAATAACTCTACATTGATAGATTTTTGACAGTTTTTGCTGCCTAGTCGTTTTAGTTTTTAGTTAGAAGTGTTTTTTAGAAACTGTAGTTGAGGCTATTTATAGTTTCGGCCCAAAAAGTTATTTAACTTTTGATTGAATTCTTTGCCAGAATAATATACTAAAATCTTATTTGTTCCCTTGATTTTATATTTGGTAGGCTTATCAAAATCTCTTGTCATTTTTTGATTTTTTTCCAAAAGAAAAATATTCATATTATCTAAATCAGCAACCTCAATGGTTGGATAATCTGGATTTCCTTTTTCTTTTGGAAAGTCCACCATGTAAAAAGCATTATCTAAATAAAAAGACCATCGTTGCAACAAAACTGGATTTTGAATTTTTAAATCTTCTAAATATTCTTTGTCATAAACCTCCAGAAGTCGGTCATCGATTTCAACTGTTTCAGAGGATTTATTTTGTGCAAAAGAAAGGACGGAAAAGGAGAGTAAAAAAAGTGTAAGTATTCCTTTCATGTGTTATGTATGGTTTTGAGTATTTGAGAAATAATAATTAGAGTCAGCAAAAATAACTAAACAACATTGCTTTTTATTATAAAATATAAAAATATGTTGGGAGTTTTATAAATTAAAATGAGTGGGTTTAGATTAGGTGGGTTTAATATTCTCTACAAATTTCAAAAAATTTAACTTAAAATCAACTTTTTCACCCAAAAGTTTTCCACGTTTTTTAAGAAATGATGAAATAAAAACAAAAATAATTAAAATAGAAAACAAGCTTCATTTCGTAAAATTTCCTTTTACTTTTGTGTGCTAATTTTTTCAAAAAACACTTTTTCAATAATCATTTTGTGAAAAAACAAATTAAAAATCTTCTCAAAAAATTGCCGATTGCTTTTACCAAAAATCAGCAATATGATCAACAAACCAAACAGGTTTTAAAAAAATGTTTGAAACCTAGCTCGAATTGTATTGATGTAGGTTGTCATGAAGGTGAAGTACTGGAAATCATGCTCAAACATGCCCCAAATGGTCAGCATCATGGGTTCGAACCAATTCCTAGTTTTTATAATTTTATAGAAAAAAAATTCCCTTCAAACTGTCATTTTCATCAACTAGGATTAAGTAATGAGAAAGGAACGTCTTCTTTTAACCATGTCATTTCCAATCCCGGTTACAGCGGAATGAAAAAAAGAAAATATGACAAACCTAATGAAAAAGATACTTCAATAACTATAGAAATAGATCTGATGGATAATATTTTGCCTAAAGATTTTAGAGTCGATTTTATTAAAATAGATGTGGAAGGAGCAGAATTTTTAGTGATGGAAGGTGGTAAAAAAACGATCAAAAAGAATCAACCAATTATCGTTTTTGAACATGGATTAGGCGGAGCAGATGTATATGGAATTCGCCCCGAACAGGTTTTCGAATTATTGAAGGAGGAATGTGGATTGAATATTTCCACCATGAAAAAATGGTTGAACCAGTCAACTCCATTTTCCAAAAAAGAATTTATCGAACAATTTGAGAAAGGACTGAATTATTATTTCATTGCTTACCCAACTAAATAACAAATCAACAACAGCACTTAACTAGCTGATAATCAGATAGTTAAAAATACGTTCAATTTGCCTCTGTCTGAAGAATTTCTTCTATTGCTAATTTTACTTTCTGAATATCTGTTTCGATTTGTTTCGCAAAATCATTTAGTAAAACTGCTGTACATTCCTCTGGTTTTCCATTATAATATAATTCTTCCGTTTTTGAAGCAAAGGCTTTTAAAGACACTAATCCAATAATATTTACGGTAGACTTAAATTTATGAGCTTCAAATCGAATAGATTCATAATCGCCCTCTTGATGTGAATTTTCCAAGATTGATTTCATTATTGGAGCTTGGTCCAAAAATATCTTTGCCATCTCTACCATTAAAGATGTTCGGCCTTTGAATCTTTTAGAAAGTGTATCGAGAAATGAATTCTCGAAACTTCTAGAGTTAAGTTCCTTTGACCGATTTTTTTTCTTCGGTTGTGATTTATTTTCCAAATTGTTAGGTGTTGTTTGAATTTCTAATATTCTGTGAAATTCCTTGATTAAAAAATCAGGAGGAAAGGGCTTACTTAAATAACTTTCAATATTTGATTCTTTGGCTTTCAATGCACCTTTTTCAGTTGCACTTGCGGTCAAAATAATAACAGGTGTTTTATAATTTATGGCAGTTGGATCTTTTCTTAAATTCGAAATAAAATCCAATCCATTTCCATCTGGAAGCAATACATCTGAAAGAATACAATCATATTTATTTTCCATTGCTTTTTCTGCCTCCTCCAATGTTGGAAAAATATCTAATGGTAAATTCCATGATTCGAAAATATCTTTTGCATATAAAATATTTGCAGTATTATCTTCAATCATTAAAAAATTTAGCTTAGTCCACTCTACTGGAATTGTTGTATTTTCTTGATGTTGAATCAAACTTTCAATGACATTATCATCAGGAATTTGAAATGGAATTTGAACCTTAAAAACCGATCCTCTATTTTCCTCGCTTTCCACATCGACAGCTCCGTTGAGTAAGTACAAAAGATTTTTAATAATATTAAGTCCCAAGCCAGCACCTTCATAAACTGTACCTCGTTCATAATGAACACGAGTAAAACTTTCAAAGATGGATTTCAACTTTTCTTGTTTCATTCCTATTCCAGAATCCTCTATCTCAAATTGTAACCTTGTTTCGGTTCCATCAACATAAACAACCTCACCTTTCAACCTAATAAACCCTCTATGAGTAAACTTAATTGAATTATTAAGAAGATTTAGAAAAATCTGATAAACTCGAGTTCGATCTCCACATAGATAATCTGGAAAATCATCTGAAAGATTAAATAACAGTTGTAATCCTTTTTTCTTCGTTCTATATTCCAAGACCGTTTTTAGATCAGATAATAATTTTCTGATAGAGAAAGGGTTATTCGTAATTTTTATTTTCCCCGCATTGATTTCCGAAAGACTCAAAATATCATTAATAATTACCAATAAATTATCAGCAGAACCTTTGATTACATCGGTATAACCTTTTTGAGTTATATTCAATGGCGTACGATCCAGCAGGTGTCCCATTCCTAAGATTCCATGAAGAGGAGTTCTAAGTTCATGACTCACATTTGCAAAAAGCTGCTCTTTGAATTTTGACTGCTCTTCTAATTCCTTTGCTTGAATAGTTAATACTTTACTTTTCTCTTCTAAACTATTAATAGTTTCGTTCAAAATATTGGTAACAATATCCTTATCCTTTAATGTTCTGCTTAACTTAAAATTAGAAAAGAGTAAATTCTTTTGCATCAACTTCACCTCCTCTACTAACTGATGCTTAGCCTCCTGATCTACATCAAGTGCTTCAATTAGTTTTAATAAATTATTGTTTGGCTTAGTTAACATTTACTTGTATGTAAAAAGTTATGGATAATTATTTTTCGCGAATTAATACAAGAGAGCAAGTTTCATTATAAAAATGACACGCTCCAGCAGCATCAACCCCAACTTCTCCATAAGCGAAAAAACCAATGAGAGGTTTGTTCCATAAATTTTGAATTCCTTTTATTTCTTCTTCTACCATTGGACCGAGAGACATATGTCTTGCTTTACACGACACTAAGATCATAGCATCTGTAGTAGGATTATCTTCTTGATATTCTTTAAACCCTTTAATCGTATCTTCAATAATTCCGAACCCTGGTGCAACAGAAAACTTGAATTGATCTCCAGTTTGAATAGGTCCAGCCATCATAATTGACTGATCATCTTCATTTATTTTTAGAGCTGCACGCAAGACTGTACCATTTCCTCGTATAATTTGAAGTGGGTACTGGGCGACTCCAACTTGAACAGTTTCAACTTCCTCCTGATTATCATGGAATGATCCAAAATACCTTTCAAATGCATCAACAGCTGTTTCATCATTAATTTTATAAATGATATTACCTTCAGCTTCCGTTATTGTATTAGTTGTTCCTATAGTCTCCCATCCACATAAAGCTCGACCTTTCATTTCTACTTTATCCTGATTGAAAATTAAAGAGACTACTGCATTATCATAAATTCCCGCATTTGAAAAAGTATAACTTTGAATCATCTTAAAATCATCTCCAGCCATTCCTCCAAAAATATTCACTTGCTTTCCGATACTATCATTTATCCCTTTGATTATCTCTTCTGCACTAGCAATCATTCCAAAAAAAGTAAGATATGATGGATCTGCACAAAAATCTGTTCCGCTTTTCCCTAAATTTTTTCCTACCTCATACCATCTATCTTGCACCTTTTCTTCCACTCGTATTTGATAAAAATCTCGATTGATATCCATTAAAAGACCAGTTATTCCTTTTTCATAAAAACTTTCTTGGCAAATTTCTCCTGAGGAGGAACAGCCTACTAGGTCTATATTATATTTATTAAAAATCGTTGGAATAGCATCAAGATTACAATCTACTGAACCAAATAGAATAGCCAGAGTAGGGTTAAAATTATTTTCTCTGGTCCTGAGAATTTCTTGTTCTAAATCTTGAATTGTGTTGACTTGAAAGGATGTTGAATTCATTCTTAATTATTTGAAATTAACTAATAAAACATATAAAAGTATAGAAGGAAATAGAGGTGAGATTAAGAGTGGGAAGGTGAAATCTTTTAACCTTACTTAGCAAAAGACAAAAACTATGCTAAGAGTTGTAAAATAAATTTTTAAGAGGAAATTAACCACCTGACAAAAAAGTCTTAAAGTTAACTTTCCATTTTCTTAAAAAACTCATTAAATATTTGTTAATCAATTAAAAAACTCGCAGAAAATAAAATACAGATAGTTAATAATTCTAATAAATAAAACGTGGAATTGGCTTTTAAGAAAGTTAGATCCGATAACCTATTTTTTAAAAACCTAAATCATACTCTTATGTTATTTATTAAAAATCAATCTAGTTTTACAACTGAAGTGTTAAATGCTATTACACAATTTGCTAATGGAAATGTATATGTAGCTTTCACGGTCTTGATCACCATACTTTCTGCGATATTAATATACGTAGCTATTAAAAAAGAGAAATTTGACAAAAAGTTTTTCCCCATCCTATGGTTTTTCTTAATTACAAACTTTGTTTTCTCAGGCATCATTTCCATGGTTACTTTGCCTCTACAAAAAGAAGCTAAAACAGTACATCAAGAATATGATAAATTAAGAGGCATCATTGACAAGTTAGAAGAAGTGTCAAATGTTGACCAACAGAATGTTAATTTCCTTTTGAATGAAAATAAAAGTTTAAGAGAAACTTTACTAAAATTACAAACCGCTCAAAATGAAATTATCAAAAAAGGCAAAAAGAAAAAGCCACTACTTTCTAAAAAGATTGTTATTCCTGATGAACCTCAATTATTAAAAACTGAAAAGAGTTTTCAAGAGATCAAGCAAAATATTAAAAGTCTAGATTCTATTCATTCTAAGGGAAAAATCATTGATAAAAAAAATATTAATCCTCCATTTTGATAGTTACAAGTGTTGAATTCATTAGAAAATAAATAGATTTCTAAATCGGTTTTCTTCCTTTATTTTGAAAAATATTTCTATATTTGGAAAGTATAAGATTACTTCTTCTTTCAAAAAAAACTATTTGTAGTGTTTTTGTAGTAACTATCTACTTGTAAAAGAGGAATATAAAAATGAATCTTGTAGCTGATTTTGATTCTGAATAAAAGAGTCTCTTTTTTTAAGAGTAAAAGATATATAAGACTATAGGGCGTGTGTTAGTTATCATTACGGAGCAGTTGATTTAATTATCAGCTGCTCTTTTTTTTTTGATAAAAAATCATCTTGTTTTAAGTGATGAATCATTATTTGTTTCTTTCTTTATTTTGGGTTTGATAATCAAACGTAGCGATTGATCATAGGTAAAATAATTCCAAACCCAATTTAAAAAAACAAAAATTTTATTTTTTACTCCGATTAAAGAAAAGAGATGGACGATCAGCCAAACCACCCAAGCAAAAAATCCTTTGAATTTAAACCTTGGCAAATCAACTACTGCTCGATTCCTTCCAATCGTTGCCATCGATCCTAAATCCTTATAAAAAAATTGCTCATATTCCTTTCCTGCTAATTTACTTTTAAGATTTTCTGCCAACTGTTTGGCTTGTTGAATGGCCACTTGTGCTACCTGAGGATGCCCCTTAGGATATTTTTCTTCTTCCATATATGCAATATCTCCTAAAGCATAAATATTAGAAAACCCTTCAATCTGGTTAAACCGATTTACCTTCAATCTATTTCCATAAGTTAATATTCCATCAGGTAAACCGTTAAGTGTATTTCCTGTAATTCCTGCGGCCCAAATAACTTTTTGTGCTTGAATTTTTGAGTCATCTGCTAAGCGAACAAACTCTCCATCGAAATCAGTAACTCTTGTATTTAAAATTACTTTTACCCCAAGATCTTCTAAAAAAACTTTTGCCCCTTCAGAAGCTTCTGTAGACATTCCCTTGAGTAAACAAGAAGAACTCTGAATTAAATAAATATCGATTTCTTGAAAATCTAATTCTTTGTATTCCTTTGGAATAATATATTTTTTCATTTCTGCTAATGCCCCTGCAACCTCAACTCCAGTTGGACCTCCTCCAACAATAGCGATATCGATCAAACCTTGTCTTTTGTCAAAGTCTGTTGTTGAAATAGCTTTTTCGTAATCAGACAATATTCGATTTCGTAGATATAGTGCCTCTGAAACCGACTTCATTGATATGCACTTCTCTTCCAAATTTTTATTTCCATAAAAATTAGTCTTAGCACCTATAGCAATCACTAAATGGTCAAATTTTAATCTTCCAAGAGGTGTAGTAATTTCATTATTCTCCGCATCAATTTCTGTTACCTCTGTCACTCGAATAAAGACATTTTTCTTTCTCTGAAAGATTTTACGCAATGGAAAAGCAATTGAACTTGGTTCTAAACCTGCCATGGCAACTTGATAAAATAGCGGCTGAAATTGGTGATAATTATTTTTATCAATTAAGATAACCTGGTAGTTAGACTTAGCTAATTTTCGAGCTAAACTTAATCCTCCAAAACCTGCGCCCACAATAATAATTCGAGGTTGATCCGTATCAGGAATATTAAAAGTCATTGGTTTATTTTTTTTGCAAAATACAAGAAATCGCGAGTAAAAAGGAGTGTATTTTTAAATATAAATTTATTCTAAATAGCCGTTCTTTTCTTAAAAAAGGGGTCAGGCAGTCAGGTTGTTCGCTGCGCTCTCGGTCAGGAATCAAGGGCTTTTTGTTCTTCTTGCATTTTGAAATAATAGCAAAATACTTCGCTGGGATAATAGCAATTACGGAAAACAAAAAGCCCCTGACTCCTGACCGAG
>JBGCCY010000012.1:0-4075 GCA_045104975.1 Saprospiraceae bacterium | reverse complement strand
TTCTGGTAAAATTTCTGTTCACGGAAATGTATTGTTAGACACCACTCAAAAAATAAACCTTCCTCCTCAAAAAAGAAAAATTGGTTTTGTTTTTCAAGATTATGCGCTTTTTCCCAACATGACTATTTTCGAAAATTTAAGCTTTGCTTTACACAAAAATCAAAGCAAGAAAATTTTGGATGAGTTAATTGAAATAATGGAAATTGGAGACCTCCAAAATCAAAAACCTGATCGACTTTCAGGTGGTCAGCAACAACGAGTTGCCGTTGCCAGAGCTTTAGTTCAAAAACCAGAATTACTTTTGTTGGATGAACCGCTTTCTGCATTGGATGAAGAAATGCGAAATAAAATCCAAAAGTATATTCTTAAGGTTCATCGAGAATTTAATTTGACCACGATTTTGATTAGTCACGATTTGTCGGAAGTGCTAAAAATGTCCGATCAAGTTTTGGTGTTAGATCATGGAAAGATAATCCAACAAGGAAACCCTTTGAATATCTTTTTTAATGAAAAACTGGATGGAAAATTTCAAGTTACAGGAGAGATAGTTTCTATTGAAAAGCAAAACCCAAATTTGATTTTGACTGTATTAATTGGCAAAGAAATCTCCAAAATAGAAGTTAATCAAAACGACAATCCTACCTTAACTCTAGGCGATCAGATCTTAATTTCTTCTCCGCACTTCGAACCTACCATCAAAAAAATAAATTAGAATAAAATTTTATTTGACTTTTTAACCAATTAGTTTAACTTTGTGGTTAATATGGCTAAAGTAACAGAACAAGAGATATTGGAAATCGCTCGGAAACACTTTGTACGCAAGGGTTTTGCAGGTGCTAGGATGCAAGAAATTGCAGATGAGGCTGGAATAAATAAAGCCATGTTGCATTATTATTTTCGCTCAAAAGACAAACTCTATCATGAAATTATCAAGCAAACTTTGAATTTCATGATTCCCAAATTAGCCAATGCAATATCGCAAGAAGGCAACTTTTGGGAAAAAATTGAGCGACTAATTAACACCTACATAGATACTTTAACAGAGCATCCTGATATTCCTTTTTTCATTATAGCAGAACTTTCTCAGAAGCGAGAAAGATTCATTGAGGAATTAAAAAACAAGTCATCCCACTTTCCAGCGGCACAAAAATTTGTCATGGAAATGATGAATGAAATGGCTCAAGGGAACATCAAAGAATTCCCACCAATTCATTTATTTTTAAATATTGTAGGCATGACCGTTTTCCCTTTTATGGCAAAACCCGTTTTCCAAACCATCTTTGAAGTATCTGAAAAAGATTTTGAACAATTGATGCAACTGCGGAAAAAAGTCATTTTAGATTTTGTCAAAAGTGCTCTCAAAACAGATTGATTTTTTTTGCATATCAATTAACCAAATGGTTAAACAATTAAGTTAAGATGAAAAAAATAAATTATTTTCTTGGAATGTTTTTACTGATGACCACTTTGAGTTTTGGACAAACTAAAACGGAATTATCGCTACTAGAGGCATATTCTCTTTTGGAAAAAAACTATCCGATTTTACAAAACTCAGGATTGTTGGAACAGATTTACCAAAAAGATTTGGAGCAACTGGATATTGCTAAAAAACCAAAATTATTTGTCAAAGCAGATGGAAGGATTCAATCACAAAGTGTTTCTTTGGTGAGTGATAATCCGATGATTCCATTGGAAATTGATCAATCAATTTGGTCTTTAAAAACTTATGCAGAAGCGCAATATTTGATTTTAGATGGAGGTCTAAATGATGTCCAGCGAAAAATTAAATCAGTCAAGTTGAAAGCAGATTTACAAAATATTGAAGTGGATCGGTTTGCTTTGCGAGAAAGAATTAATCATTTATTTTTTGGAATTACATTGTTACGAGAGCAATCAAAATTATTTGATATTTCTCTAAAAGACTTAGAAGCAAGAAAGGAACAAGTAGCCGCAGGTTTGGAAATGGGTGTCCTTTTGGAAAGTGAATTGATAAAAATAAAAGTGAAGGAATTAGAGATAAAATCTATGCAAGATAATGTGGGTTTTCAAGTGGAAGGATTAGTTAAAACTTTGACCATTTTATTGGGAGAAGAAATTTCGAACGAGGTGAAACTTAATTTCCCAGCACTCTCCTCTCCTGCCGAAATCCCAAATTTAAATCGACCTGAACTCGAATATTTCAAGCTTCAACGAGAAGCCATTTTAGCGCAATCAGATCTAATTGATGTGCATAAAAAACCTCAACTAAGTGCTTATGCACAAGCTGGAATTGGATATCCAAATCCTTTGAATTTTTTAAGTAACAAAATTGCGCCGTATGGAATTTTAGGAATTCAAATGAATTGGCAAATTACTGATTGGAACAAAAGTCAAGTGGACAAAGATATTTTATCACTCCAATCTCAGCAATTAATTCATGCAGAAGAGACTTTTAATTTCAATTTAGATAGCAAAAAAGCGCAGTATCAATCGGATGTAAATAGATTGTTATACCAGATTCAGCAGGATGAAAAAATTGCCAATTTGCAAGCAGAAATTTTAAAACAATTAGCGGCTCAACTAGACGAGGGAGTCATTACTTCAAGTGAATATATCACTCAAGTGAATGCCGAATTATTATCTCGACAAAATTTATTGATTCATCAAACGGAGTTGTCCAAAGTTCAAGTGGAATTTTGGAGTGAGCGTGGCGGCTTTTAAAATCGCCTAACCTTTTGAAAATCAATACATTACAAATACACTTTTCTAATTTTTATAAAAAAATAAAAAATGCGTAGATCATTTTTATTACTCATCACTACTCTCTTACTTTTTTCCTGTGAAGAAAAAGTGGAACGCTCAGATGCTTATGGAAATTTTGAAGCAACGATTTCAACGGTAAGCTCTGAAGCAAATGGAAGATTAATTTCATTCCATATCGAAGAAGGTCAGCAACTTAAAAAAGGGAAATTGATCGGTCTTGTAGACACGACTCAATTGCATTTACAACGACAACAAATCAGAGCAAGTATCAACACACTTCCGAAGAAACTACGAAATACCCTTGCGGACATCGAGGTTTTACAAAATCAAAAATCAAATATGATTCGCGAACGTGATCGTGTAAATAGATTGTTAGAAAAAAAGGCAGCGACACCAAAACAACTCGATGATATCAATGGAGAGTTGGAAGTGATGGATAAAAGAATGGAAGCGATTCGTTCGCAAACTCAAATTACGAATCGAAGTATTTTGGCAGAAAAAGAACCGTTGATTGCACAGATTGCGATTCTCAATAATCAGATTAAAAAATCATATATCTACAATCATGTGAACGGAACTGTTTTGACAAAATTAACAGAACCAAATGAAATTGTAGGCATGGGATCACCACTTTATCGCATCGGAGAATTGGACACGATGACGCTTCGATTTTATGCGAGTAGCAAACAACTACAGCAAGTAAAGTTGGGAGAAAAAATAGAAGTGCTCATTGATAATGGAGCAGAAAATTATTCGACTTTTGATGGGACGATTAGTTGGATTTCAGAGCAATCAGAGTTTACGCCAAAAACAATTCAGACTAAAGAAGATCGAGTTAATTTGGTTTACGCAGTCAAAGCAAATGTTGCCAACCCCGACGGATTTCTAAAAATCGGAATGCCTGCGGAAATAAATTTCAACCAGTCACCTACTGAAACTGACCATCAAAAAACCAAAACGGAAGAATAAATGAATGCCATTGAAATAAAGAATATTAGTAAATCATTTGACGATACTCAAGCTGTGACTGACATTAATTTTTCAGTCAAGAAAGGAGAACTATTTGGTTTGATTGGACCAGACGGTGCTGGTAAATCTACCTTGTTTAAAATCCTCACAACGCTATTGATGCCTGACCATGGAAAAGCGAAAGTGTCTGGTTTTGATTCGATAAAAGATTATAAAAAAATTAGAAAAATCATTGGTTACATGCCTGGAAAATTTTCGTTGTACCAAGATTTATCGGTACAGGAAAATCTAGATTTCTTTGCTACTATTTTCGGAACGACCATCGAAAAAAATTATCACCTGATCAAAGAGATTTATGTGCAGC
>JBGCCY010000011.1:0-91595 GCA_045104975.1 Saprospiraceae bacterium | reverse complement strand
GTACTACTTTTGCTGTATGTTTCATACCATTTGGTTTCTACCTTGTATGATTTGATCTTTCGTTGATGACCGATATCTGTATTCCATCCGCGCGGGTGATTTTTATATGTCGGCAATTGAACGTGTTTTACTACTACACTTTCGATAGAAGCATCCTCCAATCCAATTCGCATGATTTTTCCGTAGCCACTCCACAATTCCTGAATCATCTCTTTTTCAAATAAAGAAGTAGCTCCTGTCCTCTGCAGAATGATCGATTTAAAATATTCATTCATAATGATCTCAAAGGTAATAATTATGATTTGAGGATTAAGGAATCAATTTTCAGATGCAGCTTGGTTTGCTCTATCTATTCGAAGGAATCAAAATATGATCGGTTCTAGAATCAATTTACCCTTAGGTGAAAAAGTAGATTTGCATTCGATATTCAGTTCTTTCAAAAAAAAAACGGTATTTCTGCTACTTGCAAAAATACCGTTCCCATGATTAAATGATCTTTTAGGTCTACAACTTACTTACAATAAATTTCTTCGTAAATCTTCTGTGGTTATCAACTTTAATAGAAATGGTAAACATTCCATTATTCAATCCACTTACGTCGAAAATGGCAGGTTGGGATGGGAAAGAAAGATAAGTTCTCTCCATCATTTTTTGACCTAAATTATTATAAATTTCAATCGTTCCACTCTTTCCTGCAAAGTCTCTCATATCAATATAAATATTGTCATTTGTCGGGTTAGGGAAAATGACCACATTATCAAAATCAATTTCAAAATTGACTCTTCTAATATTAGAATAGAAATAACTTCCATCTAATTGATTCACTTTTAATCGATAGAAATTTTCACCATAGGCAGGTTTTAAATCTACCAAATCATATTGGCGAGGTGAGTTAACTTGCGCAGCATTAGTTTCTTCTAATAATCTAAATGTATTTCCGTCCGTAGAAACTTCTACTTCGTAAAAATCAACTTCCACATCTTTTGCCATCAACCAATCAATGTTAGTATAAATACCATTTTTCTTGGCATTAAAATATAACATATTTGGAACAGCATATAATACATTCGTTGGATCTGTACAACCGATTACTTCCACTTCTGCTAATACTAAATAACCTGATCCTTCCATTTGAACTCGTACATATTTTCCAATAATATTTGGTAAAACAGTACTTGGTGAACCAATTAAACCTGGTACATTTTCTTCCCAAATTGCCTCTGCTCTTGCTCCCGCTAAATCAGTTGAGGTGAATGGCACATCAGAAACTAAAACATAAATATCATTTGTTCGATCTGCTCCATCCGTTCGATTATAAACATCAATTTGCTCAATCAAATAATTCGCATCTAATTCAATTTCCCAATATGGTTGAGTTGAATTATTAGTAGCACTTACAGAAGATTCAGAAGGATTGCCGGTGAAGAAAACTCCATTGGTATTTCCGTCGATTGCCTTTTCAGCACTCCCTGTAATTCCACCTGCACTTAAAGTACTTGATTGACTAACAATTCCTGTTAATGCTAAATTAGAAGTAGTGACACAACCTCCAGTTGAAATTGGAGTTCCTGCACAATTACAGAATCCATCTTCCACATCATTCTCTGTATCTGCATTTCCATCATCACAAGCAGTTCCTACAGTTGGACAAGGTGATCCTGCACATCCACAATTACCATCTTCCACATCATTTTCAGTTGACGCATCTCCATCATCACAAGCTGTTCCTGCATCTGGACAATTGATTGGGGTTCCAGCACAATTACAATTGCCATCTTCTACATCATTAATAGTATTGGCATCTCCATCGTCACAAGTTGTTCCTATAGTTGGACAAGGTGTTCCTGCACAGCCACAATTACCATCTTCTACATCATTTTCTGTTGACGCATCTCCATCATCGCAAGTAGTTCCAACAGCAGGACATCCACCACCATCAATACATCCTATTATTTCTAATTCAGCTAATCCTAAGAAAGCTGTTCCTTGCAATTGAATCCTTACATATCGACCAGTTCTGTTAATTAAAATAGAAGTTGGGAAATCAGCTGTTGCTGTTTCTAAGTATCCATCCACTCCTGATTGCGCTAAAGTTGCAGTCAAGTCTGTAGAAGAAAAGGGAACATCAGAAACTAGGATATAATAATTTTTCAAAAATCCTTGACAGCAATCTGTTCTATTCCAAACATTAACTGTTTCTATATTTCCAACTTCTCCAAGATCAACTTCCACCCAAGGTTGAGAAGTCCAATTGGTCAAAGAAACAGAATTACCTGCGTAAAAATCTCCATTAGTATTTCCATCAATTGCTCGACTTCCATCTGCATTTAACTGAACACTTGATTCTGTTGCTGTTCCATTTAATGCTAAATTTTCTGTCACCGCACATCCTCCTCCAATTGGAGTTCCTGCACATCCACATGATCCATCAGCTACATCATTTTCAGTAGTTGCATTTCCATCGTCACAAGTTGTTCCTACAATTGGACAAGGCGTTCCTGCACATCCACAGTTACCATCTTCTACATCATTCTCTGTTGTCGCATCTCCATCATTACAAATAGTTCCTACGGGAGCACAACCAGAACCTGCGATACATCCAATCACTTCTACTTCTGTTAATCCTAAAAATGAAGTTCCTACTAATTGAATTCGCACATACCTTCCAATTTCATCGATTGAAATAGCTGAAGGCAAATCAGCTTGATCAGTTTGTAAGAAACTAATAACTCCAGCTTGATTGATCGTCTCAGTTAAACTTGTTGAGGTAAATGGTGCATCAGAAATAAGAATGTAATAATTAGAAAGGAATTGTTGACAACAATCTTCTCTGTTATATATATTGATAGTTTCAATATTAGAAACTAAACCTAAATCAATTTCCCACCAAGCATTAGCCTCCCAATTGGTCAACGAAACAGAATTTCCAGCAAAGAAATCTCCATTGGTATTTCCATCAATTGCTCGACTGGCTTCTGCACCAAGTTGAGTACTTGATTGAGTGGCAACTGCAATTGGTTTTAAAGATAAATTCTCAGTCGATGCACAACCAACAACGATTGGAGTTCCTGCACATCCGCAAGTTCCATCAGCAATATCATTTTCAGTATTTGCATCTCCATCATCACAAGTTGTTCCTGCCGTTGGACATGGAGTTCCTACACAATTACAGTTTCCATCTTCTAGGTCATTTTCTGTAGTGGCATCTCCGTCATCACAAGTTGTTCCTGCATCTGGGCAAAGAATTGGAGTTCCTGCACAATTACAGTTTCCATCTTCCACATCATTTTCTGTAGTAGCATCTCCATCATCACAAGTTGTTCCTACTGTTGGACAAGGAGTTCCTGCACAATTACAATTACCATCTTCTATATCATTTTCTGTAGTAGCATCTCCATCATCACAAGTTGTTCCTACTGTTGGACAAGGAGTTCCTGCACAATTACAATTACCATCTTCTACATCATTCTCTGTGGAAGCATCTCCATCATCACAAGTTGTTCCTGCATCTGGACAAACTTCAGAAACGTTAATATTAAATGCACAAAGGGAAGAATTTCCACATTCATCTGTCAATACATAAACTACTTGATTTACACCTAGAGGAAAAGTAGAACCACTTGACAATCCTACTAATTGATTCGCTACAACTGATCCTTGATAACAATTTGAATTACCAGTTGGTACATCCCAAGTTGCGATGCCAGAAGTTTCTCCAATAGCAACTTGAATAGATTGATCGCCAGGACATTGATCTAAAGTTAAAGTTGCTAGAACTTCATTTACGGTAACCGTAAAACTACATGCCATAAAATTACCACAAGAGTCTGTGATCGAATAGGCAATATTTTGACTTCCAATTAAAAAGTCGCTACCGCTATCTTGCCCTATCGTTTGTACAATATTAGTATTGGGTTTAAAACAATCTGTAGTTGCGGTTGGAGCTACCCAAGAAACTGACGCTGTTGGCGCACCTGGAGCTGCATCTACACTTATATTAACTGGACAATCTACTACTGTTATATCAGCAGGGTTTTCCAAAACGGTAACCATAAATGTACAGATTTCTTCATTCCCACAATTATCAGTTACCGAATAAGAAACTGAATTGTCACCTATTGGAAATAACTGTCCACTTTGTCCTCCAGTAATTTGAGTAACCGTTAAACCACCAGTTGGATCTACAGGGTTATTATTTATTGAAATACAGAAACTAGCAGTTTCAGTAGTAGTAAATTGTGCACCTGATCCATATACTGTTCCGTCAGCATTTGCAATAGACCAAGAACCATTTCCATAGGCACAACAAAGTCCATCACCATAACTATCTGTCAAAATAAAATCATAACATCCATCTTCTAGACAACTAGAAATATTGATAGTAGATCCATCAGGATTAGTTCCGTAATTCCCTCCACTTGCAACAGTAGTTCCTGCATCATCATTAATCACCCAACTTATATCTTCAGGATAATTATCAAATGTAATAGACAAATTAACATCTTCACAAGTAGCGTTACTACTACAAGGAATTTCAAAAACAACTTCATATAAATCAGTAATTAATCTATCAGTCCATTTTCCATTAGTATTTTTCAATCTTACTCCATGTCCATTTGGTGCTCCATTTGGTTCTCCATTTTCCCAATTAGTATAATTAATTGGATCACTATTTACCCAATTAAATATACTGCCTGTTCCCACATTATTTAATCCAATCCATACACTTCCACTAGCTGGGTTGATATTGTCAAAAATAAATTGGTTTTCACTTAAACTATTAATTACAGCTAAATGACCTCCATTTGCTTCCGCAAAAACTTTCCCATCAGTCCAGGTTTGAGCATTCGTGGAAACATAAAATTTACTATCCTCAAACTCACCTAGATATGTAGTACCTGCAATGGTATTCGATACATCTGAACAACTTGGTGCGTCAGCAGAACAAGCAATTTCCATGATTGAATTTCTACTAGTATTATTACCGTTATCATTCCACAATCCATTATTCAAAAACTCTACCCTATCTTCACCTGCTCCATAGTCATTAGGTTCTCCTGCATTCCAATTCGTATAAGTCAAAGGCTCTCCACTTAACCATTCAAAGGTTCCTTCCACGTTTTCGTCAGTTAACCCTATCCAATTAGTTCCTGCAGTATTATCTCTAAGAAAGTTATTTTCAGCTACGTCATTTATAGTTGCTAAGATTCCATTATTGGCAATGGCATTATCTCTAGCTGTACTCCAAGAGGTACTTGTCGTTGAAACATAATATTTGCTGTTATTAAATTCTCCAAGGAAAGTATAACCTGAAATATTATTGGAAACCAAAACGCAAGAAGGTAAGTTTCCACCACCACCTCCTGTTCCAGTTGTACAAGTTGTTGTGGCAGTCGGAACTGTCCAAGTAGCTACTTCAGCACTTGCTCCTGGAAGTGTATTTATTGTTATATCTGAAGGGCAGGTAAATTCAATTTCAGGATCATCTACATCTACTACGGGGGCAAAATAATCAACCACCGTAATAAATGAAGTACAAGAAGAAGAAAATCCAAAGTTGTCAGTCGATGTAAAAGTCAACTCATTTACACCCAAATCTGCAACGGTAAATTGATCTTGAGATAAAACTCTTGTAACAAGTGTTGCTCCACAAAATCCATAAGAATTTTTATCAACAGCATTAACATCTAACGAGCCTTGTCCATTCTCATCAAGAAAAACAAACATACCTGAACGACATTTTGTATCAGGTGCTTTTCGTTGTGCTAAGTCATTAAACTCACTTCCAAATTCTAAATTTGAAGTAACTGTTACTGATCCATTTAGCACATAAATTATCCCATCATTCAAAATCGTTCCTGCAATATTATTGTTAGCATTTTGAATCATTTGACCACAAACAGAAAGAGTTATGGTTCCATTATTAGTAAAAATATTATTGTTATCCAGTTTACCTGAATCATTGATAAACATTTCATCATTACTGATCAATGTTCCAGAATTGTTTAGCAATCCAGAAATATCTAATCTACCATTGCTAGTAAAACTTCCAGAATTATCAAACAATGTACTTCCCACTTGAATAAACCAAGATCCATCAGAGGTTATCGTTCCTGCATTAGTGAAAGCAGTATTTACTTCTACAAAAGCTCCAGCAGCATTCACAATATTTCCTCCTACTTCATTCGTAAAAGTGCCACCAAAGGCAATATCCATAAATCCATTATTGGTAATCGCTCCATCATTTTGAATCGTACTCGTACTCACTAAATTACCATTATTCAATAAACTACCTCCATTATTAATCGTACCAAAATTATCGATATCTCCATAATTATTAAACACACTTCCTGCTGGATTTTCTAAAATTGAAGTTCCTGCATTATTAATGGTACCATAATTATCAACTGTCCCATTATTAAAAAATGTCCCATCATTATTATTAAAGGTGACCATTCCTGCATTGATAAATACAGAATTATTGATCACACTTCCTCCTCCAGAATTTACAATTGTTCCTGTATTGTAAACCACCGTATTAAAGGTTATACTTCCTCCAAAACTTTGAATAGTAAAATCCAAAAGAGGGCCTCCTGAAAAGATTGGAAAGTTACTTCCATTGGGTGGATTGCCAGGAATGGTAACGGTAAATCCACTTTCAGGAACACCATCTGTCCAGTTAGTTGGATCATCCCAATCCGAACTTCCACCTAACCAAATAGTGGTGGTTTGCGACTGAACCGAGACCGCAAAAAGTAACATTAAAACCAAAGAATAAAAATTTCTCATTTCACGTAATTAAATTGTTATAAAAAATAGGGTTGTTATATAATCTTAGATTAAAGCAATGGACACAAGCCATCACTTTATTTTTTTTATCAAAAAAATAATAGTCGGATTTCAAAGTTGGATTACCTTGAACTTAAAATAATGCGGGGTTCTTTTTGGAAAATCGGAAACCCAAAAAGTTTTCACTTTTCAAGTTGTTTTAAATAATGCGGATTTTTTGGAATGAAAAATTAAAATAAATTATCTTCAAATGAAGACTTAATTTTATAATTAATTTAAGTTTGTGTTTTTTGGATCTGGGGAAAAGGATTGAACTAAACTTATGTCGGTAAGATTGGGTTTACAAATGTAATTAAAATCTTTTTTTCTAAATAACGATTCTTACTTTATATCTTAAAAAAAAGATAACAAGTCTTTTTATGGGAAAAATGGAACGTTTCTATCCATTTCAATTAACTTTGTTCCGTTAAATTACGTACTATAAAAAGGGTAGAACTTTTAAAACATACTATTTTTACCGATAAGATATATTTAATCTTTTAATATCCTGACTATCAAATAGTTACATTACTTTAAAACATTTTATCATTTATCAATATTATGACCGAAGCTTATATTTTCGATGCCATTAGAACACCACGAGGTAAGGGAAAAAAAACAGGATCACTTCACGAAGTTCGTCCTATTGAATTACTCTCTACCCTTCTTGTCGCCCTGCAGAAAAAAAACGATTTGGATACAGCTCAAATTGATGATTGTTTGATCGGAATTAATGCTCCTTTGGAAGAGCAAGGTGGAGATATTGCTCGAACAGCGGTGCTCCATGCAGGTTATGATTTAGATGTTCCTGCAGCTCAAATTAATCGATTTTGTTCTTCAGGTTTGGAAGCAGTTAATTTAACGGCAGCTAAAATTAGATCAGGCTGGGAAGATTTAATTATTGCAGGAGGACTCGAAAGTATGAGTAGAGTTCCTTTGGGTTCAGATGGTGGGGCTATGTTTTTAGATCCATTAGTGAGTACTCGGATAGGATATATTCCTCAAGGAATTAGTGCAGACTTGATTGCTACCTTGGAAGGATTTTCAAGAAATGATGTGGATGAAGTTGCTGTTCAATCTCAAAAACGAGCAGCAATTGCACAAGCTGAAAAACGATTTGACAACTCTCTTATCCCTGTCAAAGATCAGAACGGTATCATTATGTTATCCAAAGATGAATTTGTCAGACCACGAACATCTCTAGAAGGATTAGCAGCGCTTAATCCATCTTTTGAACAAATGGGAAATGCAGGTTTTGATCGAGTTGCTCTACATAAATATTTCCAATTAGAAAAAATAAACCATGTGCATCATGCTGGAAATTCTTCTGGAATTGTTGATGGCGCCGCACTCGTTTTAGTTGGTTCGGAGGAAAAAGGAAAAGCATTAAATTTAAAACCTCGAGCAAAAATCATCTCAACTGCCTTAGTTGGATTAGACCCAACGATCATGCTTACCGGCCCTGCACCTGCAAGTCAGAAAGCATTGAAAAAAGCAGGAATGAATTTAAAAGATATTGACTTAATTGAAGTCAATGAAGCATTCGCAGCGGTGGTTTTAAAATTCATGAAAGATATGCGAATCAATAATTTTGACAAAATAAATGTGAATGGTGGCTCAATTGCTTTGGGGCACCCGATTGGTGCAACAGGTTCTATTTTAGTGGGGACTTGTTTAGATGAATTGGAACGTCAAGATTTACAAACTGGATTAATTACGCTTTGCATCGGAGGCGGAATGGGAATTGCAACGGTAATTGAGCGAGTTTAAAGTTCGTTTGTAATCTATTTACAAAAAAAATCAATAGTTATTTTATAAAATATTTATGACAGTTTCTCAACTTAAATTATTCTACCTCAATAATAAAAGTGCTCTACTGAGAATAATTTTATTATCCTTAATATCATGGTTTAATTTATTCAACTTAAATGCTCAAAAAGAAACTAGTATAAAACTAAAAATAGAAACTGGAATTCTCTGGGATGCAGTTGAAGGAAAAATATATCTCAGCGGTTTTTTCTTTAATATTGAGCCTAAATTGAAAACTTCAAAAAAAATATTCATCGGATTAAGGTTTGGTGCTGCATTTAATACTCAAAGAATTTTAATTTCCGATTCACCTCCATTCTTCAATATTAATGCTTCTGGTGGTAATGGCGTTATTTCGATTGTACCTACTTTTGATTATTTTTTTACTAAAAAAAAAATTCGCCCCTATTTAGGTTTAGGCTTTGGGTACTATTTTTTGAATACTTCCAAAAAGGCTTTCGCTAATGGAAGTTCTTCAAATTTGCTTGAATTAAATGTTAATAATCAAATTGGATTTCTAATTAGAGGAGGATTTAATTTACATAAGTTAGTAATTGGAAGATATGATTTAAGTAAATTTACAATTGGATTAGAATGGAATTTCATACCTAAAGCTAATGTTGAAATATTAAATGGACAAAAAATAGGAACAATTGTAAATAGCAATATTGCACTATCAATTGGATATATTTTTGGAAATGCAAAAACTTAAAGTAATTATAAATCCGATTCCATTCGTAATACGACCTTATAGAGTCGTGCTATTAAAAATATTCTAAAATAAACTACATGACCAATAAAGAAATAGCCAACCAATTCCAGCAGCTTGCCAGCCTCATGGAATTGCATGGAGAAAATAAATTCAGAATCAGATCCTACTCCAGCGCCTATATCACCTTGAGAAAACAATCCGATCCATTAGCAGAAATGTCGGACGAAGAAATTGGTGGAATAAAAGGTGTCGGAAATGCCATCAGCGGAAAAATTCGAGAACTCTTGGATACTGGTGAAATGGAAGCCATGAAGAAATACCAGGAGATCACTCCACAGGGCATCCAAGATATGCTAAAAATCAAAGGATTTGGCCCAAAAAAAATTAGTGTAATTTGGAAAGAATTGGAAGTCGAAAGTATTGGTGAATTACTTTATGCCTGCAATGAAAATCGCCTGGTAGAACTAAATGGCTTCGGTCAAAAAACACAAGAGGATTTAAAAAACAAATTAGAATACTTCCTAGTTTCTAAAAACAAATTCCATTATGCTACTTTGGAGAAAGATGCAAATGTATTGTTAGGAAAAATACAAGAAGCATTACCAGAAGCTAAAGTGAGTTGGGTTGGAGAAATGAGAAGAGCTTGTCCAATTGTAAATGTGATGGAATTTTTGATTGCTTCTGATGAACCAATTGATCCTATTTTCGAAATGGGATTTTTAAATTTAGAGAAAAAAGAAGTGAACCATTTTGTCGCTAAAAATGAAAAGGAAAAACCAGTCACTATTTTCACCTGCACTAAAAATGAATTTGGTTCCAAACTTTTCAGATATTCTTCTAGCGATGATTTTTTAAAAGCATTTATTAAAAATAACGATGGTTTAGATTTTAAAGGATTAAAAACTGAGGAAGAGATTTTTGAAAAAGCCAATTTACCTTTCATTGTTCCAGAATTAAGAGAATCTCCAGAAATCTTAGAACTAGCCAAAAATAACCAACTCCCGAACTTAATCGAAGAGTCCGATATTAAAGGTGTAATTCATTCTCACTCAACTTATAGTGACGGAATTAATTCCCTTCGAGAAATGGCTGAGTATTCTAAAAAATTAGGATATGATTATCTCGGAATCACCGATCATTCGCAAGCAGCTTTTTATGCCAATGGATTAAAAGAGGATCGGGTCATGCAGCAATTTGCTGAGATAGATGCTCTCAATGAAGAATTGGCACCATTTAAGATATTCAAAGGAATTGAATCCGATATATTAAATGATGGCTCTTTGGATTATCCAACTGATGTCCTTAGACAATTTGATTTTATCATTGCTTCTGTTCATTCTAATTTGAAAATGGATAAGGACAAAGCCACCAATCGATTGCTAAAAGCCATTGAAAATAGGTATACGACCATTTTAGGACACCCAACTGGAAGATTATTACTTTCTAGAACAGGTTATCCTATTGATCATAAAAAAATCATTGATGCCTGTGCTACCTATGGAGTTGCGATTGAATTGAACTCAAATCCTTATCGTTTAGATTTAGATTGGACTTGGATACCTTATGCTTTGGAAAAAGGAGTATTAATCTCCATCAATCCAGATGCACATAGCACAGGTGGGATTCACGATATACATTTTGGGGTTTTACCAGCTAGAAAAGGAAGATTAACTAAGAAAATGTGTTTAAATGCTAAGTCGGTGGAAGAATTTGCTCAATTTATCGCAATTTAGTTTCCCATCAAAAACTCGTATATTTTAGCATTTCGAGAGATTCTGGCGCTAGAAAATGTCTTTTAAAACTCAATTTTCACATAAATAACAAGTCGTTAACACCCTATTAACAAGCCCTATTTGCAAGAATTAATAAATTTGTAAATAAGAAATGGAAAAATAATTAGCAATATTTTTTTTTTATTTAAACAGTAAGTCATTGTTGGTGTTTCTTAATTGAAAAAAAACAATTAATTTTGCGCCGCATTCTTAATATTCTTTAATTCTAATTTAACAATTTGTAATCAAAAAAAAAGAAAAATGGAAAATTCTAAACAAATCCAAATCGGTTTATTAGCTCTAGTCGCTATTCTTTTAGGTTTAAACTTAACAGGTGCGCTTGATGGTTTAATGGGTAAATCATCTGACGAAACTTCAGTTAGAGATGCAGCTCGTGCTAATGTAACTAGTGGAGCTGCTACAGCTCCTGCTCCTACAAAAGCAGCAGATACTCCTCCAGCAATTGAAGTACCAACTGGACCTACAACTACTATCGAATTCGAAGAAAAAGAATTTGATTTTGGTACTATCGATGAAGGTGAGAAAGTATCTCACACATACAAATTTACAAATACAGGTAGCGAGCCTTTAATTATCAAAGATGCTAAAGGTAGCTGCGGATGTACTGTTCCTTCTTGGCCTAAAGATCCTGTACTTCCAGGTGCAACTGGTGAAATGTTAGTTGAGTTTAACTCTAAAGGTAAAGCTGGTTCTCAAAACAAACGAGTAACTATTACTGCTAATACTAACCCAGGTCAAACTTTCATCAACATTAAAGGTGAAGTAAATAAAGCTGAAGCTGCTGCTAAGCCAGTTCAATAATCAGTTTTTATTTTTTATAAAAAAAACCTGATGTGATTTATTTCGCATCAGGTTTTTTTTTGGGGAAAAGGAAAAGTAATCAGGAGTGAGATTGACCGAGAGCCTAGCGATCAACCTCACCACCTTATTCCTTTTCCATTTTTTCAAAAAAAACATTTTAATAAATCCTTCTAAATTCAATAATCTAAAGTACCTTTGTACCCCGTAATTAAATAAAAAAAATACATGAGTAAATTCATATTTGTTACGGGTGGAGTTACCTCTTCTTTAGGGAAAGGAATCATTGCAGCCTCCCTTGCTAAGCTTCTTCAAGCACGCGGTTTTTCAGTTACAATTCAAAAGTTTGATCCTTATTTGAATGTCGATCCGGGCACTCTAAATCCTTATGAACATGGGGAATGTTATGTGACAGACGATGGTGCTGAAACCGATTTAGACTTAGGTCATTACGAACGATTTTTAAATTCTCCAACCTCACAAGCTAACAATGTAACGACTGGGCGTATATACCAATCAGTTATTAATCGAGAACGAGCAGGTGATTATTTGGGAAAAACTGTTCAGGTAGTTCCGCACATTACCAATGAAATAAAACGAAGAGCAAAACTTCTTGGACAAAGTAATGAATTTGACATTGTCATTACTGAATTAGGAGGTACAGTTGGAGACATTGAATCGTTGCCTTATTTGGAAGCATTGAGACAATTGCGTTGGGAATTGGGTGCAGATAATTGTTTGGTCATTCATTTAACTTTGATTCCATATTTGAGTGCAGCAAAAGAATTAAAAACTAAGCCAACTCAACACTCGGTAAAAGAACTTTTGAAGACAGGTATTCAGCCTGACATTTTAGTTTGTCGTACGGAAAAACCTATCAATATGGAAATCCGACGAAAACTAGCTTTGTTCTGCAATGTCGAAATCTCTTCTGTAATTGAAGCAATTGATGCAGCTACTATTTACGATGTTCCTTTGTTGATGCATAAAGAAAATTTAGACTCTACAGTCATTTCAAAATTAAGATTACCCAACAAACGAGAGCCAGAATTGAAAAAATGGAAAGGTTTTTTAGCCCGTCTAAAATCTCCTTTACATGAAGTTACCGTTGGCTTGGTTGGAAAATATAACGAACTTCAAGATGCTTACAAATCCATTCATGAAGCATTTGTTCATGCTGGTGCAGAGAATGAATGTAAAGTAAATGTTATCCCTATTCATTCCGAACAATTGGAAGGCGACTCCAATTCTGTACTAAAACATTTAGATGGGTTAGATGGTGTTTTGGTAGCACCAGGATTTGGGGAAAGAGGAATTCTAGGTAAACTCGAATCTATAAAATTCATTCGAGAAAATAATATCCCTTTTTTCGGTATCTGTTTGGGAATGCAATGTGCAGTAGTCGAATTTGCTCAAAATGTTTTGAAATTAAAAGGTGCTGCCTCCGCTGAAGTTAATCCTAAATCTAAAAATCCAGTCATTGATCTAATGCCTGATCAGAAGAATGTTAAAAATAAAGGTGGTACGATGAGACTGGGAGCATTTGATTGCCAATTACGGCGAGGATCAAAAGCTTATGATGCTTATCAAAATGATACCATCAGCGAACGGCATCGCCATCGTTTTGAATTTAACAATAAGTATTTAGAAAAAATTGAAGCAGCAGGCCTAGTGCCAACAGGTGTTAATCCTGAAACTGGTCTGGTCGAAATCGTAGAATTAAAAGATCATCCCTATTTTGTTGGTGTGCAGTTTCATCCTGAATTAAAAAGTACAGTAGAGAATCCACATCCGCTTTTTGTTTCTTTCATCAAAGCTTGTATGGACAACAAAAGGTAAAACAATTTCCAAATCAAATTTATGAGAAAATTAAAGTTACAAGAACTTAATCGGGTCGATAATGAAACCTTTAAAAAGCAACCTAAAACTCCCCTAGTTTTAGTATTGGATAATATTCGATCTGGGTTAAACGTAGGTTCTGCCTTTAGAACGTCTGATGGATTTGGTTTGGAAAAAATTTATCTCTGTGGAATTACTGCCACTCCACCTCATAAAGAAATATTAAAAACTGCCATTGGAGCATCAGAATCCGTCGCATGGGAACACTCTGAAACAACGCTAGAAACTATTTTAAAATTAAAGAAAGCAGGTTTCCAAATCGTGGCAATAGAGCAAGTCGATCAACGAACTTGGTTGCAAGATTTCAAGATTGATTTTGGAAAAAAATATGCACTTGTTTTTGGAAATGAAGTTGATGGAGTGAGCGAAGAAATTTTACCCTACCTAGATGCTTGCATCGAAATTCCTCAAATGGGAACGAAGCACTCTTTGAATATTTCTGTTTGCGTGGGAATTGTAGTTTGGGATTTTTTCAAAAAAATTAAATACGAATAGAGGAATTGGTAGATCAGCAACTTAAAAGATCAACTGATCTATCAAATAGATTTAAATGTGAATGGACGACTTTAAAAAATAGATTTTATAATAATCATTTTTGTTTTTTATTTTTTCTTCTAAGATTAAAGAAGAAAATAAATGCTTCTCCCTCCTACTCAATTTCCATTTCTAAATTTTCAGAAAATCTTATTTCCATTTATTATTTGACTTCAACTAAGTTTACTTTTTCAGAAAAATGAATTAAATAATAAAGTTGTTACATTAAATATTTTTAAATATTTACTTATATAATTAAACAATTTAGTCCTTCAAACTTTTTACATTTGCAAGTGACTTAATACTAATATTAAATACTTCTATTTTTTAATCAAAAACTAAATCAATACATTATGAAAACCTCCATAAAAATTTTCTTGTTTTTAGGTGTTGGAATTTTAATGACTTCCTGCATCAGTAAAAAAAAGATGGCCGCTTTACAATCAGAGTATGATGTAGCCAACCAGCAGTTAGGTGAATGCGGTGAAAACTTAAATGAATATATGGCAAGACTTTCTGCTTGCAAGCAAGAAAATGAAAAATTAAAAGGACAAGTTCAAACTTCAAAAAGTAATTTGACATTAAGAGAAGAGCAAATCGCAGATCTTAAAGAACAAATTAATGATGTAAGAGTACTTAGAGACAAACAACTTTCACAGGTTGATGACTTGACTACACTTTCACAATCAGCTAGTGCTAACATCAAAGAAACACTTCAACAACTAGAGAAAAAAGATAAATATATCAATCTTCTTCAAGCTGCAAAAACTAGAGCAGATTCAATTAATTTAGCTTTAGCAGTTAACTTAAAAAGTGTTTTAAAAACAGGAATTGACGATGCTGATGTAGAAGTAAAAGTTGATAAAACAGTTGTCTTTGTAAATCTTTCTGACAAAATGTTGTTCACAAGTGGAAGTGCTAACTTGACTTCTAAAGCAAATGATGTTTTAGGAAAAATTGCTAAAATTGTAGAATCACGACCTGATTTGGAAGTAATGGTAGAAGGTTACACAGATAGTCAGCCAATCAAAAATAGTTGTATTCAAGACAATTGGGACTTGAGTGTAAAACGATCTACTTCTGTAGTTAGAGTATTACAAACTAATTATGGAATTGATCCTAATAGATTAATTGCTGCAGGACGAGGAGAATATAATGCACTTCAAAGTAATGAAACTGCGGAAGGACGATCTATCAATCGAAGAACTCGAATTATTATTTTGCCAAAATTAGATCAGTTCTATGATTTATTAAATCCTAATTTAGTTAAAAAATAATTAGAAAAACGTTAGATACATTTTTCTTAAAACAATATTTAGAACATCCAGATTTTTTAAAATCTGGATGTTCTTTTTTTTATCTGACTGAATTTATCCAAACGAAATCACCTCTGGCGTATATCCTTTACTTTCTAAGAATTTCTTGAGTGCATGTCCTGTTCCAGCATCCCATGTTTTCACTTTTTCAAAAGGAACAATTTTCACTTCATCAATTTCCGGATCATTTAATTCAACTTCGCCATCGGAATAAACATGATATGCCATGATAATTTGATTCATTTTTTTAAATGAATAATGGCCAAGGAATCCTCTGATTTCTGCATCCAAACCAACCTCTTCTTTCACTTCTCGTAGCACCGCAATTTCGGGATGTTCATGCTTTTCCAAGAAACCAGTTACTAAGGCAAAAATTTTGGGAGGCCAAGCTGCGTTGTGTGCTAACAATACATTCCCGTCTTTGTATTCAATGACTGCGGCAACGACTGGAGTCGGATTTTCATAGTGAACAAAACTACATGCTTCATTCACACAAGCTATATAATCTTCTTTTCCTAAAGCCAAATCACTTTTGCAAGTAGGACAAAAATTGAATTTCATATTTGTTTTATTTTGGACACAAGGTAAGTAAAAGAGTAGAAATTTATGTGCAATTAGTAATGGTACAATTTTATAAAATCATAACTTATTACTTCTTAATTTCAAGCTTTTTCCAAAGCTTGAATACTTTAATATTTTTTCAAAATATTTTGTTACATTTATTAGATTAAACTTACTAGAGTAAACATTTTTTTAAATTCAATCTTTCTCAGAATTAAGAAAATGACAGAATACTCAACTACTACTAACCAAATCAAATGGAACAACCTCGTTACTGCTATCAGTAACAATGAGTGTGTGCTTGTCCTAGGTCCAAATATTGCATCTATGGAAAAGGATGGAAAACAGATTCCGCTTCAGCAACTTTTAGCAGAACACCTCACCAAAGAACTCCATCGTATTCAACCTAATTTTCCATTACTAAATTCTACCAACTTAGCCTATGTTTCTAAACAATTAGAAGATGCGTTGTTGCCTGAATGTAATTTCAAGGAAGGACGAGCAAGGGCGCAATTAGGAGAATTGATTGAAAACTTTTATAAACAATTTGATATTTCTGATTTCCCAGTTTATGAACATCTAGCTAAATTGCCCTTTCGATTTATTGTAAATACTTGCCCAGATAATTTTTTATTAGAAGCATTAGAAGATGAAAATAAATTTGATGCGACTAATTCTTTTTACCACTATAAAAACCCGAGCCATAATAATAGTATTGATTCCAACAAAACTGAAATCACCACGGACGCACCACTTATTTTTAATTTACTGGGATCAGTCGATGATCCAGATTCGATGATTATTACTGAGTCAGATCAACTCATTTTCTTAGATACAGTTTTACAACAAGAAAATACCGCAGGGATTCCCAATAAAATTGCCATTGAGTTTACCTCTTCTAGGGAAAAAGATTCCGAAAAGAATTTTATCTTTTTAGGCTTTGATTTTAATCAATGGCACTTGAGACTCATTTTACATCTGATCAATCGATACCAAAAACAAAAGGAAACATATGTTTTACAAGATCCAAAAGACATATCCGAGTTAACTAGTTTTTTCTATAAAAGAAATTTTGAAATCGAGTTCGTAGATTTTTCGCCTAAGAAATTTGCTACTACCTTTTTGGAAAAAATTAATACAGTCAATACAACTCCGAAGGACACCACTCGTCTGAATGCTTTTTTAATGTTTGATGAAAAAGATGAGGATATAAAAAATGCGTTAGATACTCATTTAGCAACACTAAAAGGAAATGAGTTTATCAAAACTTGGGACGAATCAAAAATTGCGGCAGGAGATGAACGAAGTAATGTTGTAGAAGAAAAATTAAAACAAGCAGATATCATTCTTATTCTAGTTACTCCGAATTTATTTGATTCAGATGAAATTTATGAGAAACAACTGACCATTGCCTTGCAATGCCATCAAGAAAAATCAGCGGTAATGATTCCGATTTTGATGAAAAGTTGTATGTGGCAAGGTTCTATTATTGGAAATTTACCAACTATTCTTCCTCGGAATCGAACACCTTTGGATACCCAAGAAAATGAAAATGTTGCCCTTGCAGATATTATCCAACAATTGGAAGGTTGGTGTGGAAATATTTATAAAAGGAAAAAAAGAAGAAGTTAATAGATTTTATTTGTTAGACGTTGAACGTTAGACGTTTTACGATCCATGCAATTTTATTTGGAATAAACTCTTTTTAAAAACTGTTAGACAAACATAATGAAACGTTACCCCGGAATAAGACCATTTACAGCGGAAGATGCTCATCTTTTCAAAGGAAGAGATGAAGAAAAACGTGATTTATTTCAACTTATCGTCTTAAATGATATTGTCGTTTTGTTTGGAAAATCTGGAATTGGAAAATCATCTTTGTTAAATGCAGGTGTATGTCCACAGCTCGAAGATCGAAATTTACATCCAGTTTTTATTCGTTTAAATAACACTACCCTTCCGCCAGAGAAACAAGTTTTAGAACTACTTCAAGAGAAAAAATATATCGGCTCTGATCTTCCCGATGACTTGACGCTTTGGGAATATCTTAAACAGTTTTGGTATGTGGATTTGGGAGAAGTATTTACACCTGTGATTGTTCTCGATCAGTTTGAAGAATTATTTACCCTCTACACACCGCAACAAAGACAAAATTTTATTGACCAATTTTCAGATATTGTAAATGGTCATGTTCCCGATAGTCTTCGACAAAAAGTCAAATCATCCTCTACTGATTTGGATAAAAATATCGATTGGGAAACGCCTCCAAAAGTCAAATTCATTCTTTCCATCCGTTCGGATTATTTGTATTTATTGGATGAACTTTCGGCAGACATTCCAGCCATTTTACGGACTCGTTTTCAATTGCAAATGTTGAAAAAAAATAATGCCATTGAAGCAATTACCCTTCCTGCTGGGATGGTCGGAAAATTTGAATCTCCTCAATTTAATTATTCTGATGAAGCCATCACAGAGGTAGTTGAAGAATTAGGTAGAAAGGAAAAAGACCAACTCCGTAGTGATTTACCTGATTCAGAACCAGAGATTGAAGCATTTCAATTACAACTGCTTTGTCAACATTTGGAAAACAAAATTATTAATCAAAAACAATCTCAAGGTTTTACGATCACTCCTGATTTTTATGGCGGAAAAGAAGGAATAAAAACCATCCTCAAAGAATTTTACATTGGTGTAATTTCTAGAATTCCTCCTGCACTTCAAGATACCGTAGAAATTTTGATGGCTAAAAATCTAATCCGAAATAAGCGAAGGATTATCATGGAAGAGTCAGCAATAATTGCTGATGCAAAAATTCCAAAAAATATTTTGGATCAATTGCACGAAGAACGAGTGTTAAGAAAAGAAGCTCGAACCGGTAATTTCTATTATGAAATAAGTCATGATACATTGGTCGAACCTGTTTTGGAAAAATATAATGTCATCGCTCAAAGATTAGAAAAAGAAAAAGCTATTGCTAGAGAAAAAGAACTCGAAGCTGCCAATCAAAAGATTGAAATTGAAAAACAAAAAGCTGCCGAACAAACTAAACTTAGAGCCGCTGCCGAACAAAATGAAAAACGTGCCAGACAGAGAACAAGGTTTGCTTCCCTAATTTCCCAACTTGCTTTATTATTGGCAGGGACCGCTTTTATATTTTGGAAAAATGCAAACGAAGCAAATGATAAAACTGCCGAAGCGTTAACTCTTGCTACAGCAAAGGAAAAAGAAGCTACATTAGCAAAAGAAAATGCAGAGGAAAAAAGAATCGAAGCAGACAGTTCTGCCGCTCAAGCAAAACGAGAAAGGATAAAAGCAGAACTAAATAAACGAGAAGCTGACCTTGCAAAAAATATGGCATTCTCCTTAAAAGCAAAAGCTGATAACGCAACTAAATCAGCAAAAAATGTTTCTTTAGCATTTGATATCGCAAGAAATAATCCCACACTTGCTTTACGAATAGCTGAATATAATAATGAAAAACATCCTGATGACCCAACAACACTTGTTGCAATTAGAAAAATTTTTAATGATACAAAAAGTACATATCTTGAAATAACCACCAATAAAAACGAAGGCGAATTTAATTCGATAAACGTTTCTCCAGATAGTAAAAATATTCTTACAGGCACCCTGGATGGAAAAGTAGAACTATGGGACATTAGTGGAAATAAATTATTGGATTTTAAAGGCCTTGTAAGTGAGATTACTTATGTCGGCTTTTCTCCTGATAACAAAAAGGTAATTGCAATAAGTGATTTTGAAATTGTCAAAGTATGGGATATAAAAGGAAACTTATTACAAAGTATTGAGTATCAAACCCTTTTCTTTTCTTTAGTCTTTTCTCCTGACAGTAAGAGTATACTTTTACCCTATGGAAATAAGGCTTGGCTATCCGATTTAGAAAGTAAAAAATCACAAAGTTTCGATATGCCCGATTCCCATGTTGTAATCTATACTTCTGATGGAAAAAGTATACTAGGAGCAGGAGGTGGAGCCGCTTTTGGCGGTGGTACAGCCAGACTTTTAAACCTAAATGATGGTACTTTTAAAGATTTTGAACATCCAGGCCATAGTATTACTTCATTAGCAATTTCCTCAGATAATAAACACATCCTTTTAGGTGATGGATCAGGTGTATGTCGTGGTTATTTGTTGGAAGAGAATAAGTTTAAAGGGCAAATTTTTAGTGATGATTGTGGATTAGTCAATAGGATTTCCTTTTCCCCTGATGATACTAAGATACTTATCGGAACAACTTATGGCAATGATAAATTGGTCAAGCTCATAAATCTAAATGGCAATGAATTAGTTAAATTTAATGCTTACTCTGCAGTTTTTTCACCAAACGGCAAAAGCATCATTTCAACAAGTGGTAACTCAATCCATAATAATTTCATCAATGAAATGGCTAAAATTGAGACAACCCATGGAGATGTTATTTTTTCACCTGATAGTAAAAGTTACTTCAAAAGAAATAGAAAAGATAGTACTTTGAAGTTGATGGATTTAATGGGAAACGATTTGCAATTCCCTCAAAAAAAATCTTCTTCAATTAAGGTTATTGCTTTCTCTCCAAATGGTCAAAAAATCATCACTAGAAGTAAAAATAACCAAATAAAAATATGGGATTTAAAAGGAAAGGAATTGCAAAACTTTGGAGGACATAATTCTGAAATTTCTATTTTAACTTTTTCACCTGATGGAAAAAATATTTTGGGAGGAGACAAAAATGGTGTGGTAAAGTTGTGGGATTTACAAGGAAATGAGTTGTTGAATTAAAAAAAAGATAAGGAATTACAAAAAAACCTTCTTCTATTTTTGCATTAACTTTTTCTCCAAATGGTGAAAATATTTTATCGGGCAATAGTAATGGAGCGATAACATTGTGGGATTTTAAAGGTAATATATTGAAGAGTTTTATGGGATTTCAGTATGGTAAAAATAAGTATGGTAAAAAAAGTCTTTCTTTTTCTTCTGATGGAAAAAACATAATTGCAAAAAGTAGTGAACACCCTTATTTTAAACTTTGGAACTTAAAAGGTAATGAGATAAAGATTAATAAACTTAAATCTAAGGAAATGGTACTCAGGGAAATTCCTCCTGATGGTAACGGTATCTATACAGGAAGTAATACTGGTGTTATAAAGTTATGGGATTTTAAAGGTAATTTATTAAAAGATTTTAAGAAGCAATATGATTATCCAGATGAAAGTATATTACGTTTTTCGCCAGATGGTAAAACCTTTCTTACAAAAACATCGGAGGGCTTAATCAGATTGAGAGATTTTAAAGGTAATATATTACAGGTAATAAAAGTTAGTGCAGATATAAAAGAAATACAATCTGTAAATGAAACAACCTTTGCTATTACGAAGGTATCTTTTTCGCCAGATGGTAAAATCATTATTATTAAAACCTCAGATGGGAGAACCCATTTTTATGAGACTTACCATAATTACCTTGAACATAAAGTTCAAAAATTTAGTCTTCAAGAACTGTTTGATGCAGGTGTTCAACTTACAGCAGAAGATCTTAAAAAAGTAAACCAAAAGAAATAAGGTGATAAAAAACCTTTGACCTTAAACCTTTCACAATCAACCATAAATACTAAACTTCTACTTTTTCATTTTTGATCATTCCAATAAAATCAAAAATCGTTGCTTCAATATTCTCTGATTTTTCCAATGCTCGAATAAATGCACTTCCAATAATTGCACCATTCGAATGAGCGCAAGCGGTAGAAAAACTTTGATGATCTGCTATACCAAATCCAATCAATCTTGGGTTCGTCAAATTCATTTTTCCGATACGTTCAAAATATGTAATTTGATTGTTAGAAATACCAGTTGACTTTCCCGTCACGGATGCATCAGCGACCATATAAACGAATCCAGAACTCAAACTATCCAAATAAACAATTCGCTCATCCGGTGTTTGCGGAGTAATCAAAAAGATATTATTCAAATTATTATCTTTCATAAGTTGCTGATAATCAGCTTCGTAAATAGCAGCTGGAAGATCAGGTAAAATCAAGCCATCAATTCCAACTTCCTTACATTTTTTAAAAAATGCCTCTTCTCCATATTGCATCACTTGATTAAAATAGCCCATCATTACCAATGGAATTTCAGATTCTTGACGAACACTTTCTATTTGTTCAAATAAAACTTGCAACGTCATTCCATTCTTTAATGCAACTGAACCACTTTGCTGAATCGTCTCTCCATCAGCCAAAGGATCGGAATAAGGCATCCCAATTTCGATCATGTCAGCACCTGCTTTTTCCAAAGTCAAAATGATTTTTTCGGTATCATTTAAGTTAGGAAAACCTGCGGTGAAATAAATATTACAAATATCTTTTTGCTTATTTGAAAATAATTTTTCTATTCGAGTCATTTCTTTTTATCCATTTAGTTTAAAAAAATCGATGTAAGTTGCTAAGTCTTTATCTCCCCTCCCCGACAAATTCACTACGACAACTTCATCTTTTTCAAATTTCATTTTTTCCAAAACTGCAAAGGCATGAGCACTTTCTAACGCAGGAATTATACCTTCCATTTTTGCTAAAAATCTCGCTGCATGCAATGCCTCTTCATCTGTTGCACCAAAAACTTCTGCCCTACCTGATCGAATCAAATGTGAATGCATCGGACCAATTCCAGGATAATCCAAACCTGCGGAAATGGAATAAGGTTCTTCGACTTGACCATCTTCGGTTTGCATCAAAAGTGTGCGGCTTCCATGCAAAACACCTTTGGAGCCAAGTACACTTGTCGCAGCAGATTTACCCGTATCATTTCCTAAACCTGATGCTTCAACAGCAACTAGTTTTACTTTTTCATTTTCTAAATAATGATAAAAAGCACCTGCGGCATTACTTCCTCCACCAACGCATGCGATGATGGTATCTGGATTTTCGTTACCTGTTTGTTCCTTTAGTTGCCATTTCATTTCCTCACTAATTACCGATTGAAATCGAGCGACCATATCTGGATACGGATGCGGCCCAACCACCGAACCAATAATGTAATGAGTATCATTTGGATGATTAATCCAATCTCGAATGGCTTCATTAGTTGCATCTTTTAATGTTCGACTTCCACTTTTTGCAGGAACAACTTTTGCTCCTAGCATTCTCATTCGAGCAACATTCGGAGCTTGTCTTTCAATGTCCACCTCTCCCATAAAAACAATGCATTCTAATCCTGCCAATGCGCAAACTGTAGCAGTTGCTACACCATGTTGACCTGCTCCTGTTTCGGCGATGATTCGATGTTTGCCTAATCTTTTCGCTAGCAAAATTTGACCAATCGTATTGTTGATTTTATGCGCTCCGGTATGATTTAAATCTTCTCGTTTAAGATAGATTTTGGTGTTGTAATGTGCAGATAACTTTTTAGCAAAATACAAAGGCGAAGGTCGACCAACATAGTCTTTCAATAAAGCTCTAAACTCTTTTTGGAATTCAGGTTCGTACATGATGTCCAAATATTGTTTTCGCAAATGTTCTACATTTGGATGCAACATTTCTGGAATAAATGCGCCACCGAATTCGCCATAAAATCCTTGTTCATCTACATCGTATTTCTTCTGATCAAGATTAGTTTCTAACATCTTCTATAAATTTTTTCAATAATGAAATATCTTTTAATGCGGGTTCTTTTTCAAAACCACTATTCAAATCAATTGCATGTAATTGATTGATTTCCAGTTTTTTAAGTATATCAACATGCGAACTATTTATTCCTCCGCTGAGGAAGAATGGAATTTCTCCTTGGTAATTTTTGAGTACTTTCCAATCGAAAGTGTAGCCATTTCCACCTGGTAATTTTCCTTTGGTGTCAAATAAAAAGTAGTTGCAAAATGGTTCGTAGTTTTTGGTTTTGGAAAAATCAAATTTATCATCAACTGAAAAGGCTTTGATGATTTTAAAGTTTTTTCCTTTTAATTTTTCGCAAAACTCAGGTGATTCAGAACCATGTAATTGTATTGTTACAAAATCGTATTGTTGACTTTTTTCTAAAATATATTCGAGTGATTCATTAACAAAAACACCTACCTTTTCTTTGCCTTGAAAATTTATTTTAGGTAATTCTTTTTCGACAAATCTTTTTGATTTTTTGTAGAAAATTAGGCCGACGTTTTCTATAGGTAATTCAAGAAGTTTTTGTAAGTTTTTAGGATCTCGCATGTTGCAAACTTTTATTTTCATACTATTACGTAGGGTTTTAATTTAGTAGATTTTTCTGGTTTAGTTTTGATTTTTTTTAAGTCAGCTAAAGCAGACCACCACGTGTTTCTTGGAGCAATAGTGAATTAATTTCTTCAATAAAACCTTTACAAGCTAAACCTGGATCTTCCGTTTTCATAAAATTTTCTCCAATCAAAAAACCTTGAAATCCTGCTTCAATTAATCGTACAACTGAACGAGCATTTGAAATGCCACTTTCTGAAATTTTCACAAAATCATCAGGTATTTTTTCAAATAAATCTAATGATGTTTGGATACTTACGCTAAAGGTTTCTAGGTCACGATTGTTTACTCCAACGATATCGATGCACTCATGTAATTTTTTCAATTGCTTCTCCGAGTGAATTTCCATCAATACTTCTAAACCTAAACTTTTGGCTTTTTGTGCTAATTCAGCTACTTCATTTTTTTCCAAACATTCTGCAATCAATAGAATCACATCTGCCCCAATTGCCTTTGCTTCATACAACTGATATTCGTCAATGATAAAGTCTTTTCGCAAAATCGGAACGTTCACTTTTTGTCGAGCATGCACTAAATCACCATTGCTCCCTCCAAAGAATTTTTCATCAGTCAAAACAGAACAACCTGCGACTCCTGCCTCTGCATATTTAGAAACGATCGCTTCCACATCGGCATTTTTATGAATCACTCCTTTCGATGGAGATTGTTTTTTAAATTCTGAAATAATTCCGAATCGTCCTTTTTGTAGATTACTTTTCAAAGAAAAAACTTCACGTGTCATGTACATACTTTCTTCCAAAGCGGAGATTGGAAGTTGCCGTTTTCGTTCTTCCACGATGATACGTGTGTTGTTTGTTATTTTTTCTAAAATATTCATTATCAATAATTTACGTAGTGATTTTTTTCAGTACAACAACTCTCCGAGTCGTTAATCAACACAACGACTTGGAAAGTCGTCTTACGGTTAATTTAATAGTAGTTTAAATTGGTTGAGTGCCTTCCCTCCTATTAGCGATTCGTGTGCTTCAGAGATACAATCTTGGATACTTTTTTGAGGCTGCAAACAATTAATTGCGATTCCAGCATTGGTACTAACTACATCATTTTGAGGAGTCGTTCCATTTCCAGAAAGGACATCCATAAATATTTTAGCCGAAGAAGGAACGTCACCACCTCCATGCAAATCTGATTGGAGCAAAGTCTTTTTTCCAATGTCGCTTGGTTGAAGTAATCGCTCCTTATCATTTTGTCGCAACTTAAATGGAGAAGTCAAAGATACTTCATCGTAACCGTCCATCGAGTAAACTATCGTCGCATCTCGATCTGTTGTTTGGAAAATATATTGATACAGTCTGGCCAATTCTAAATTATAAACGCCCAACAATGATTGAGTTGGTTGCGCTGGATTAACCAATGGCCCAAGCATATTAAAAAAAGTTTTCACACCTAATTGCCTTCGAACTGGAGCAACTGCTTTCATAGCAGGATGAAAAAGTGGAGCGTGCAAAAAACAAATATTTGCAGTCTCTAATTGCTTTTTCAAAACATCTGTTTCGTTTGTAAACTGGTATCCTAAATGTTCTAAAACATTGGATGAACCACAAGAAGAAGACACGCCATAATTTCCATGCTTCGTCACTTTATAACCTGCGCCTGCCACTACGACTGAAGACAAAGTAGAAATATTAAAAGTATTTTTCCCATCACCGCCTGTCCCTACAATATCAATGCTTTCTATTCCTTCCAAATCAAATGGATGGCATAATTCTAACAACGCATCCCGAAATCCCAACAATTCATTTACGGAAATAGATCGCATTAAATACACGCTGATGAATGCAGCAATTTGTGCCTCATTATATGCTCCGTTGGAAATATTAACCAATACTTTTTTGGCTTCATCTCGATCTAATTCTTTATGCTCAAAAAGTCTAGTGAGTATCTGTTTCATTTTCTAATTAATTAATTCTTGATGATAAACGGTAAATTAGGAATTTGTAAGTACATTGTTAACCTTTGAATTCATTAGGCTTTTTGAATGATTGATGAAATTCCGCAACATAGTTTTTCCATCTGGAGTCATAATTGATTCGGGATGAAATTGAACACCTCGAACATTATATTCTTTATGACTCATCGCCATCACGATTCCTTTTTTATCAATTGCAGTCACTTCCAAACAATCTGGCAAGTTTTCTTTTTTCACCACCCAAGAATGATAACGTCCTGCCTCAAAAGCGGTTGGAACATCCTTAAAAATGGGTTCCTCATCTTCAGTTTTTATGATCAAAGTTTGCACACCATGATAGACTTTTTCCAAGTTGTCTAATTCGCCTCCAAAAGATTCCCCGATCGCTTGCATGCCGAGACAAACGCCAAAAATATTTTTTGTTGTCGCATACTTTTCAATTACCTCCATCAATATTCCTGCATCTTTTGGAACGCCTGGCCCAGGAGATAAAATGATGGTATCATAAGCTCCGACTTCTTCCAAAGTAATTTGATCATTTCGGAAAACATCAATTTTCCCGTCTATAATTTCTTCCAAATATTGGACTAAATTATAAGTAAAGGAATCGTAATTATCTAACATCAGTATTTTCATAATTCTCTTTTTGTTTTACGTTGGACGTTAAACGTTTTACGGTCCTTCGTGAAACGTCCAACGTAAAACGTTTAACGATTTTATAATTCTTCCGCTCTCTTCAATGCTTGTTTCAATGCACCCAATTTATTATTCACTTCCTGCAATTCATGTTCTTCATTACTTTGAGAAACAATTCCAGCACCTGCCTGATAATAAAGTGTATTATTTTTACTTAAAAAAGAACGAATCGTAATGGCATGATTTAGGTCGCCATTGAAACCGACGAATCCGATCATTCCTCCATAAAAAGAACGGTTTTGATTTTCGTATTGACCGATTAATTCGATGGCTTTATATTTTGGAGCACCAGACAAAGTTCCTGCTGGAAAAGTATCTCCGAGCACCTTAATTGGGTTGTATCCGTCTGGTAATTTTCCTTCCACTTTAGAAACTAAATGGATCACATGACTAAAGTATTGAATCTCCATCAACTCACTCACTTTTACTTTGGTACAATGTCGACTCAAATCATTTCGAGCCAAATCGACTAACATCATGTGTTCCGCATTTTCTTTAGGATCACGTAATAAAAGTTGTGCTTGTGCTCGATCTTCTTCGTCATTTCCAGTTCGTTTGTAAGTTCCTGCGATAGGATTTACGCTGGCAACATCTTGCTTGATCACCATTTGAGCTTCTGGAGAAGAACCAAATATTTTATAATTTCCGTAGTCAAAAAAGAAAAGATAAGGGGAAGGATTGATAGAACGGAGGATACGATAAACGTTGAATTCATCGCCTGAAAACTTTTGCTGAAATTGTCGAGAAAGTACAATTTGAAAAACATCTCCAACTTGGCAATGTTCTTTTCCTTTCGCTACCATTCCTTTAAATTCATCATCAGTTATATTCGAAGTTTCTTCTCCTTCGGTTTTGAATTGGTATTTTCCAAAAGTTTGATAACTTAATAAGTTTTCGATTTTTGCAATTTCAGAATCAGCCCCAGGAGGAATATTTTCCAAAATAAATAGTTCATCGTTGAAGTGATTAATCGCAATAATATATCGAAATAATTTATAATTCACTTCTGGAATATCCATTGTTCTTTTCGAATCGTCGAAAGTTACCGTATCAAAATATTGAACTGCTTCGAAAGACATATATCCAAAGAATCCATTTATCCCTTTGTAATTTTCGGGTGACTTAATGTCGAATTGATTCATAAATTGATTCAATCGAGCAGGGACTTCATCGTTGGCATTTATTTCTTCATTTCCAGTTTTACCATCGACGCTAAGTGTTTCGAGTTTTTTGCCAGTTACTTCAAAACTCGCGATAGGTTCCATGCAGATGAAAGAAAAACAATTTTCTGCGCTTCGAAAATCAGTACTTTCCAATAAAAGAGAACTTTCAAAATGATCTCTAATTTTCAGATAAATACTTACCGGTGTGGTAGTATCTGCTAAGAATCTTTTAGCAACTGTTTCTAATTTTATTTTTTCAATTTGCTCTGTTAACATTATAATTTGATTTTGCCCCTGCCATCTCCTATATGGAGAACGAAATGGGAAATGATTTTTTAATACTGATAATCTTTACTTTTAAAAACGAAAATGAACTTTAAAACTAAACTTTCATTCATCGTCCCCTTTCAATGGATAGGGGCAAAAAAAAAGTGTCTAACCGAGTAAACGGTTAGACACTTTTTTCGTTGCAAAATAAACGTAATAGAAGCGACTTAACTTACTCGGGTTGAGAGTTTGAGAAGTGCCACCACCAATTTTTAGTATTTACGTTTAAATGAAACATTTGTTATTTTTTATGCCATAAAGGTATGTTTCTTTTTGTTTAAAATGCAAATGGTTTTTAGAATAATTTTGAGGTAAATAATTAATGATGAAAACAAGGGAAATAAAAAAACCATAATCTACTGTAAATCAATCATTTATACATTTAATTTATTTTTAAAAAATTTAAATATATTTTAATCAATTTGTTTCAGTTGACTTTTTAGATTAAATATTTCCCGATTCTAGCTTACTTATTTCATTTTAATTTAATCGCAAAATAAATTTTATTACCTCTAAAAGGTAGCTTTAATTTTTTTTCCTATATTCATAAAAAAAACAAAACCATTATGAAGAAACTACTATTTTTCACCTTCCTTTTATTTTTAATCAACTCAAATTTTTCGACGGCACAGTCAAAAAAAGAACTCCCTGCAAATTCATCCTTTGAACCTATTGATGTTTTCCAATTGGAATATGTTTCTGATCCACAGATTTCAGCTGATGGTTCACGTGTATTGTTTGTTAGAAACTTTAAAGACATCATGACCGATAGGAATCGTTCCAATATTTGGATGTCAAATCTTGATGGAAGCGAGATGTATCCGATCACGACAGGTGCTCAAAGTGATTTCTCGCCTCGCCTCTCTCCTACTGAAAATAAGTTATTATACATTTCAAACAAAGATGGACAACCGCAAATGTATTTAAGATGGTTAACAAATGATGCAGAATCCAAATTAACCAATCTTACTTATTCACCTTCCAACTTGTCTTGGTCGCCTGATGGAAAATGGATTGCTTTTTTGATGAGTGTACCTTTTGAAACAAAACCTTTGGTCAATTTACCTGCCAAACCTGAAGGTGCAAATTGGGAGACTCCTCCGAAATATATTGACCAAATGAAATTCAAAGCAGACGGTGCTGGTTTTTTGAGAAATGTACGGAAACAACTTTTTGTACTTTCAGTTGATGGGGGAACTCCTCGACAATTAACTTTTGGAGATTACGAAGTGAATGGAACACCTGAATGGTCTTCTGGTGGAACTTCCATTCTGTTTACTTCCAATCGGAACCAAGATCGAGAAATGGATCCTAGGAATTCTGAAATTTATGAGGTTAATATTAATTCAGGTGAAGTTTCAGCCTTGACCAAAAGACATGGACCGGATTCGAATCCAAAAGTTTCTCCTGATGGAAAAACCATTGCATATCTTGGTAATGATGAAAATTACGACGGCTATCAAGTGACTCATTTATATGTCATGACTAGAAATGGTCAATCTCCAAAATGTGTCACTTGTAAATTTGATCGAGATGTTGAAAATATAAATTGGAGTAAAGATGGATTAGGAATTTATTTTCAATATAATAATGAGGGAAATACTAAAATTGCTATTTCAGATTTAAATGGAAAAATTACAGACTTGGCAAAAGATGTTGGAGGACTTTCTATAGGAAGACCATATAGCGGTGGACAATATTCCGTTTCTAAAAACGGTAAATTTGCTTTCACTCATTCTACTCCTGATCATCCTGCTGACCTTGCCACAGGTGATTCCAAGTCAAAAAAAATCAATCGATTAACTCGATTAAACGATGATCTTTTTTCCCATAAAAAATTAGGGGAAGTTGAAGAAATCTGGTACGAGTCGTCTTTTGATAAAAGGAAAATTCAAGGATGGATTTGCAAACCACCTAATTTTGATCCTTCGAAAAAATATCCTTTTATTTTAGAAATTCATGGTGGGCCTTTTGCTAATTATGGAGACCGGTTTTCTGCGGAAATTCAACTTTTCGCAGCGGCAGGATATGTCGTTTTGTACACTAATCCAAGAGGAAGTACGAGTTATGGAAAAGAGTTTGGAAATTTAATTCATCATAATTATCCTTCGCAAGATTATGATGATTTGATGTCTGGAGTAGATGCGGTGATTAAAAAAGGATATATCGATGAAGATAATTTGATGGTCACCGGAGGAAGTGGTGGTGGAGTTTTGACCAGTTGGATTGTTGGAAAAACGAATCGCTTCCGAGCTGCTGTTGTGGCAAAACCTGTGATTAATTGGTATAGCTTTGTTTTGTATGCTGATGGTCCAGCATTTTTTTATAAATATTGGTTCCCTGGAAAACCTTGGGATCATATGGAACATTATATGAAACGATCCCCGATTTCCTTGGTAGGAAATGTAAAAACTCCTACGATGCTTTTAACTGGCGAGCAAGATTATCGAACTCCGATGGGTGAATCAGAACAATATTATGCTGCTTTAAAATTAAATAATGTAGAAACTGCTTTGGTAAGAATCCAAGGATCAGGTCATGGAATTGCTGCGAAGCCAAGTAATTTGATGGCTAAGGTGGTTTATATTTTGGGTTGGTTTGAGCGATATAAAAAGTAGAAGGAATTTAATAACCACTTTTGAAAAACGTCATTCTAAAAATTTAGGGTGACGTTTTTTAATTTCATTTTTTCAAATACAAAACTTAACAACCTCCAAAATATTTTCTTAACCACAGAGAAAGCAGAGGAGGGAAACAGAGATAATGAAGTGCTCTGTAAACCCTATTTTCTCTGTGATTAAAAAATTTTTCTTCATTTTAATCAGAAAAAAATTGTCGGGAAGGAATTGATTTCTCCACTTTAAATTCATCACTTAGAAATAAATGGTAAGAATTATTTAGCTTCCGTTTTTTAAAAAATAAAAATCCATTTTAACATGAAATATAATTTCTTATTCCTCTTTACAACTGTCCTTTTTTTCACCGCATGTGATTCCACAAAAAATACTAATTCAAATTCTGCTCAACTTTCTCCAGCAGAAATAATTTTGCAAAAAGCAGTAAAAGCACATGGTGGTAAAAAATATCAAACAGCTCATTATTCATTTGCCTTCCGAGACAAAAATTATACTTTTAAAAATAATAAAGACCAATTCCGATATTCGGTAAGGAATAAAAAAGATGGAAAAGAAATCGTCGATATTTTAGAAAATGGAAATTTAAGCAGAAAAGTTAATGGGGTGGAAGTCCAACTTTCTGAAAAAGAAAAAAGTCGTTATTCAGGTGGTTTAAATTCCGTGATTTACTTTGCTACTCTTCCTTACAAATTGCAAGACAAAGCAGTCAAAAAATCTTACCAAGGAACCACAACCATAAAAGGGAAAACCTATGAAATTTTGGAAATCAGATTTAAACAAGAAGGAGGTGGTCGAGATCATGACGATGTTTTTCATTATTGGATTAATCAAAAATCAAATGTCATTGATTATTTAGCGTACAATTATCAAGTGAGTGGCGGTGGTGTTCGTTTTCGAAGTGCATATAATTCTCGAAATGTTGGAGGAATAATTTTTCAAGATTATGTTAATTATAAAGCAAAAGTGGGAACACCTTTGGCAGAATTACCAAAATTATTTGAGCAAGGAAAATTGAAAGAATTATCGAAAATAGAAACGGAGAATGTCGTTCAATTAAAAAAATAATTTACTAAAAGATCGTTGAGTTAAAAATGAGAATCTAAAAGAGTATCACATCTTCATTGATAATGATTGGGAATTTTTGTATCTTAATAGAACCTACTTTTAAAATACAACTTTTCGTCCCGTCTACATTTCTCCAATCCAAGCAATTTCTCTTTTCAATTTCTTTGAAAAGAAATGCAAAGTATTTGACTCTTATTTTCTCATTTCTTAAACTCCACGAATATGAAAAATTACAAGCAGAAGGTTTTAACTTCAGAACCATTAACTCCAAAATTTAATGCTCCACTCGTTACGGAATACATGGTAAGTAAATTAATTACTTTTTCTCCTGATGATAATATTACTGATGTCATCGATTCTTTATTGGAAAATAGCATTACTGGTGCTCCCGTTATCAGCAGTCAAAATCAAGTTGTAGGATTAATCGATGATAAGGATTGTTTGAAAGTGTTGGTAGAAAGTGCTTATCATAATATTCCAATTACTAGAAATAAAGTTGCATATTATATGAGTTCGGATATGAAAAGCATTTCAAATAAGGATACAATTGTTGATGCAGCAAATATTTTCTTGAGAACTTATTATAAAAGACTTCAAGTGAAAGATGAGAATGGAAAATTAGTTGGTCAGATCAGTCGGCGAGATATTTTGAGAGCGATAAAAGATTTGAATACTCATTTTTAATAGGAAAATCCGTAGCTGAATTCTCCTGAATCCAGTAACAAAATAACTACTGAATTCAGGAGAATCCAGCTACTATGCATGTAATATTTTAAAAATCATTTCCTTCATCAAATCTCCTTCTGTTGCATTGACTCGATCAACGCCTTTTGATTTTAAATCATATTCTTTAAGAATTGAAATTACATTTTGTGATTGTTGATAAGGATAATTTCGTGCAGCGAGTTTATAATCTTTTAGGAAAAAAGCATGACGTACGCCCAATTTTTCCATCATTTCTCTTTCCGAACTATTTTTTAAAAAGTGAGTCAAATAAACCTTTGAGAAAAAATTAAATAATGTTCCAACAACAACAACTAATGGATTTTTTTTCGGATTGGAAATAAAATAATTGATGATACGATTAGATTTGACTACATTTTTTGTTCCTAATGCTTTTTGTAATTCAAACACATTATACTCTTTACTAATTCCAATTTGTTCTTGAATATGCTTTTCATTAACCTCCGTTCCTGGTGCCAAATTGATCGCCAATTTATCTAATTCATTACTGACTTTCGATAAATTTTCACCTAAGTATTCTGCCACAAGCGCAGCAGCTGAAGGAGAAATACTTAATTTTTTATCTTTTAAATAAGATTGAATCCAATCTGGGATTTGATTATCATATAATTTTTTAGACTCAAAAACTAATGCTTTTTGTTTGACTAATTTCCCAAACTTAGTTCGTCCATCAAATTTTTTATGTTTAAAACAAATCACTAAAATAGTAGTGTGAACTGGTCTTTCAATATAAGGCAATAACTCTTTCAGGGACTTCATTTCTTGCGCTTCTTTCAAAATCACCACTTGATGAGAAGCCATCATCGGATATCGACTGCAGGTATCAATCAAGGTTTTGTGATCAGTATCTTTTCCATACATGATCATTTGATTGAAGGACTTCTCCCCTTCCGTTAGTACATTATCTTCAATATATTTTGAAATCTTATCAATATAATATGACTCATTTCCATGCAATAAATAGATGGGTGCATATTTTTTGGCTTTGATTTCTTTTATGATCTGTAGGTACGTCATCCGAAGATTAATTAGAAAATACGTGAAAAATTAGATTTGCAAATGTAACTTTGTTTCTTCAATTTTCAATCACCAAATCCATTATTTTCATGAGTAAAAAACCCACTTTCCAAGAACTCCTCAATGGAGACCAACCAGTACTCGTAGATTTTTATGCGACTTGGTGCGGACCATGTATGGCTATGAATCCTGTGCTAAAAGAAGTCGCAAAAAATGTTTCTGGCAAGGCAAAAATCATCAAAATCGATGTAGATAAATATGCTAAAATGGGCGCTGACATGGGCGTGATGGGTGTTCCTACTTTTATGATTTTTAAACATGGGAAAAAATTATGGCATGAAGCAGGTACCAAAACTGCTGCTCAATTAGAGGAAGTTATTTTGAAGAATGTATAAAATCCAACCTTACTTTTTTCTAAAAAAATTCATATTAGTTTTTATACTTAAATTTCTCTTAATAAAATTGAATTGCCATTAATTAACAAAAGAAGCGAATTTGATCTTGATAGCATCAATCAATAGACTAGTTCTTTTTCACAAAAAACTTAAAATATGAAACTCCTACTCACTCTTGTCTTTTGTTCTTTTTTCTTTTTTTCTATCGGTCAAACTACCCTTACGTTCAAACCTGAAACCGATTGTGGTAAGGATGCGGTGATCGTTAATTCTCCAACTTGGAATAATGGTTCAACTCCAATCTCATCACCAAATCCAGATTCAAAATGGTTAAGAATTGAAGCTTGGACGGCTAATTCGAATGGATCTCCAGAACACGATCATCGCTCGCTCGTGCAGTTTGAAGAACTGAAAACTATTTCCAATATGGACTTAACAAATGCAACGTTAAAACTATATGCTTATCCTGATTTTCCTTATGCTAATGGAGGTCAGGCGGAAGTTAATGATGTAGAAATTTTAAGGATAATAGACCCATGGTTGGAAGAAGAGGTCTCTTGGGCCAATCAACCTGATGTGGATCTTAGTATTTCAGCTATCATTCCTCAAAATAATAATTATGATTTTATTGAGGTGAATGTTACCGATTTAGTGCAGCAGATGCTTAATGATCCAGCTGGAAGTTTTGGTTTTTTATTGAAGCAGATTGATGAATCTCCTTATGGTTCTATGAATTTTGCCTCAAGTGATTATCCTGATTATGACCGAGCACCTGAGCTAATTATCACAGGTAATAATATCGAATACATAGATTTTCCAACAGAAATTTTTCCATCTTCAGATACTACGCTGTGTTCTGGCTTAGGGTTAATTTTAAATGTACAAGATGACTTAGCAAATAGTTATGAATGGCAAGATGGCAGCACAGGTAGTGCATTTGGTACGACGACTGAAGGAACTTACTCAGTAACCATCAACTATAATAATTGTTTCTCTTTGACAGATACCATTAACGTTTTTTATCAAGATTTAATTTATTCTCAGGGAGCATTTTCAACGACAGATACTAGTGGATGTATTTCTCAACCAATTACTTTAGATGCTCAAAACGCTGAAGCGGTTTCATATTTATGGAGTGATGGATCGACCAATAATTCAATTGAGGTGACAGATGTTGGAGTTTATTCTGTCAATATTATTTTAGAAAATTGTCTTGGTTTGGAAGGCAGTATCAATGTAGATTTTGAGGAATGTAATTTTGATTGTGAAGTAAAAATTCCCAATGTGTTCACTCCTGATGGAGATTTACTAAATGACTTTTATCTTCCCATTACAGAAAATATAAATTGTTTTGAGAAATATGAAATGACAATATATAACCGCTGGGGAAACCAAGTATTTACTTCTGGAGATCCTAATGTAGGTTGGGATGGTAAATTTAAAAATAAAAATGCACCTTCTGATGTGTATATTTATTTACTAAAATATCAAACGGTTAATGATTCAGATTTACAAGTTAAAAATGGAGATTTAACCTTAATTCGGTGATTTATATTTTACAAAAAAAGAATCATGAAATTTCACATTGAAACCGAAAGATTAATTCTTAGAGAATTTAGAGAGGAAGATGTTCCTGGACTTTTAAAGTTAAACTCCAATCCAGAAGTCATCAAATATTTACACATGGAACCAATGAAAAATATGGACGAAGCCATGAAAGATGTCAAATGGGTCACCGACCAATATCCTAAAAATAAAATCGGTCGATGGATTATGATCGAAAAATCATCAGGTGAATTTGTTGGCTGGACTGGTTTGAAATTAGAGGATATGGAAATGAATGGTAAGATAAACTTCTATGATGTTGGTTATCGAATGCTTCCAGAATTTTGGGGCAAAGGTTACGCAACAGAATCTGTAATTGCTTCAGTAAAATATGGATTTGAAGAAATGGAATTGGAAAAATTAAATGCTGCTGCTCATTGTGAAAATTTAGCTTCTCGACGAGTTTTACAAAAATCAGGTTTTAAAGAGTTGAATACTTTTCCTCTTTTCAACTTCCAAGCTTATTGGTTTGAAATTACTAAAGAGGAATATTTCTCAAAATAAACTCTTTAAAATCAAAAACTTCAAAGTGAATTCACTTTGAAGTTTTTGATTTGGATTGATATGGTAATTTTGATTTTTTACTTTTTCGGAGGCATCGGAATAAAAGAACTAGTCGTTCGAATGTACTCCGCATATTGTGGTTTTGTTTTTTTCAACTTCACTTCGAGCATCGCCACTCCTGAAACTTTTAATAAAAAGAACGTCATCACAATCGGACAAAAAACAAACATCCAACCATGTGGATGAGCCAAGGCAAATAAGAAAAATCCCCACCAGATCGTCGCATCACCAAAATAATTAGGATGACGAGTATATCTCCAAACTCCCGTATCCAATACTTTCCCTTTATTATTTGGATCTTTTTTGAATTGACTTAATTGATAATCACCAACGGCTTCGAAGAATAATCCAATAGCCCATAACAATACTCCTACATATTCCAAAACTCCCATTTCTGCCGTGATGCTAAAAGAAGGAAGGTACGTTGCTGAAATGATCCAAAGTAAAAATCCTTGCAATGCAAATACTCTAATAAAAGATAACCACCACCATTTTTCACCATTGTCTTTTCGCCATTGAGCATACCTATAATCTTCTCCTTTCCCCAAATTTCGAATCGCCAAATAAATCGTCAACCGCAATCCCCAAATCGTAATCATCCCTAGAAGGATCTGTTCTCGTATGCCTAAACTACCCAAATCATTTTGAAAAGCATAAAACCATGCAATGATCACAAAACCAAATCCCCAAAAAATATCAATTATACTAGCATCTTTTATCACTAAACTAATTATCCACAAGCCAACCATTATTGCCATTAAAACTCCTATCCCTGATTGAAATGTTTCTTGAAACTCAGAAAAGCCCCATAAAAAGGTACCTAAAGAAATAATTAAAACCAATATAAATAGTCTAATGATTTTTGCTCTGTCCATTTTCTATTATTATTTTTTAAACTATGAAAGCTTTTTAATCGTCACAATTAAATATAATGAAATTCACTTCAAAACAAAACAATACTTATGTTGCAGCAATATTACGCACAAGTCCTATCAGAAATAACTTTTCCACGCCGCATTTCATAACCTACAATTAACTTAATTTATGATGAATAAATTGATAACCGTATGCGTATTATTTCTTGCCTCCCTTACTACCTTATCAGCTCAATTTGAATGTAATTCTGAAAATTCAGATTACACTTTACAACATGAAAAATCAGCAATTGTTTCTACAGATTGCCCTGAATCAAAATGTGAAGGGAAAATTACCTGGGAAGATGGAACATCTTACAATGGATCAATCGAAAATGGACAAATGGAAGGCGAAGGTAAAATCACTTTTGCAGATGGAGCCACTTATGAAGGAGGCTGGAAACTTGGAAAGAAAGAAGGTTTTGGTGCATTTGTTTTTCCTTGTGGATTTGAATACTTGGGAAATTTTAAAGATGACAAAATGAACGGCGAAGGTGTTTTACGATTGAGTGAAACAGAATCCCTTTCGGCTATTTGGAAAGATGGAAAAGTCAATGGGAATGGAACACATTTCCGAGATGATGGAAGTCAATTCATAGGCGAATATAAAAATGGAAAACCTGATGGCCAAGGAATGGTGGTGTGGGAATCAAAGGATACCATGAGAGGAGTTTGGAAGGATGGGTTGCTTAATGAAAAAAGTCATTTCAAATTTGAAAATGGTACATCATTAGTTCAATTTTGGGAGAAAGGAAAAATTCAAAATAAAGCAGTTTATAAACAAGCTAATGGTTTTAATGTATCTGGATCACCAGAGCAATTAGCAAAAATGCTTTTAAATAGTAGCTTGAGTAATAATGATTCCGTAGAGTCAAATTTTTCTTTGGCTTGGTATGTAGCTGCTATGGAATATAAAAATCAAAATGACTTCGAAGGAGCTTCAGATCAATTAAAATTCGCTCAAATATTCCTAGATCCTTTTGAAGAAACTAGGCTTTCGAGTTTACTAGAATCAGAAATTGAATTTGTTTCTGAGGAAAAAGAAAGAACTGGAGTAGCTCAAAAAGTAAATAAAGGAACTAGCAGTCAATAATAAAACTTTATCCTGAATTACTTAGAATTTCCAGATTTTTAAAATTCTGGATGTGCTTTCATTTCAATTAGAATAAAATCTATTTTTTTAATTTTAAAAAAGTAAAATTAAACTGATTTTTTTGAGCTATATTTAACTAATTCTTATATTTAAAAAATCTACAAATGAGTGAAATCCTTATTTGTAGATTTTTTTTTAGAATAAAACGCTCGTATAAAAACTAACACATATTACGATTGAAAATATTCATTAAATATCCCAAAATCCACTTTTATCAAAATTATTATTATTTTTTATTTAAAATGTTTTGATTTTAATTCTGAAAGTTTTATTTTTCCCAAACAATTACTATTCTCTGGTTTCAATTCTTTTATTCATTAATTTTCTAAAACTTCTATGAATATGAATATTACCTTCAAAGAATTAAGAAATATCAAACATGCACTTCCAACTGGTAGCATTTCAAAAATTGCACATGATTTAAATCTCGAAGAACAAACCGTAAGAAACTTTTTTGGAGCTAAAAAAACACCAGGAGAACCACCAAAATGGCATCTCCAAGCGGGACCTGAAGGCGGAATCGTTAACATCAATGACACAACTATTTTAGAAATGGCTAAAAAAATTATTGTTCAGACTGAAGAGTCTGCTCCACAACCCCCATCTTAAATTAAAAAGGGAAATAATACGAATGTATTTTTTCCCTTTTTTAATAAAAAAAGCTTGCTATCATTTGGTACAAAAAGAATAACCAGAGAATGAATGATAGCGAGCTTTTTTTTATGACTAACTTTTCTTTCTACATTTTCAAATAAAAATCTTTAGTCAAGGCAATATAATCTGGTGTAAAGTCATTCCGCTTTTCAAACTGAATAATTAATTCATCAGTAATTTCTGGTTTATTTACTTTTTCAAATTCTAATAATAATCGCCCAATAGGCTTATCCTTTTTAGATTTAACTTGAGTGACTTTAGTGCAGTATAAATTATAATTTTGAGCTAATTCCTTAAATCGCAATCCTTCAATAAAAGGTAAAACCACACAAAATTTTCCATCTTTTTTTAATAGCCTTTGAACACTATTGAATAAATCTCCATTCGGTAATTTAATGGTATGCCGTACCTCATTCCTACTCGTCTGTGCAGATAGAGTCCCTCCAGTAAAAAATGGAGGATTACAAACAATTAAATCATACTCTTTACGAGTCGTTTTGGCAAAATCTTGGATGGATTCTTCCATGCAATTCAACCTATCTGAAAAAGGACTATTAAGCATATTTTCTTTCGCAGTTTGGCAAGCAGTCGAATCAATTTCTACGGCATCCACATTTGCATCTAATTTTCGTTGAGCAAGCATCACAGCGATCACTCCTGTTCCTGTTCCTATATCTAGAATTTCCTTTTTTCCATGAACATCACACCAAGCTCCTAATAAAACTCCATCTGTACCAACTTTCATCGTACATCCATTTTGTTCGATTTGAAATTGTTTGAATCTAAAAATTGAAGAAGACTTAGATTTCAATTCCTTATTTTCTATTGACATCTTATTATTTAATTTTTACAAAAATACTCACTTTGTTACTATTCTTATAACCTCACCATTTTAAATTAACCAATTAAAAGTAATTTCAATGTGATTATCTCACTTTGATGGGCATGCTTTTTGAATTTCCAAGTATAACATACTATAAAAAATTATCAAAAGTCATATCAAATGGGAAAACAGATTATACTTGCCTTATGTTTAGGATTATTCATCGCCTCTTGTAAAAAAGATGATTCTGATAGTGGAAGTGGAGAAATTTCTAGAAACTTACAGTTAGATACTGATTTGACAGAAACTCTTGCAACTGCTTCTAATGGAGTTGGAGTCAATCATTTTGTACTTCCAGAAAGCGATGATTTTAACAATATTCCTCAAGATCCTAATAATCCTATTTCTACTGAAAAAGTTGCCTTAGGTCAATTGCTATATCATGAAACGGGATTGGCACTTAATCCTATGAAGGAAATATCGGAAGGTACTTACTCTTGCGCTTCTTGCCATTTCGCATCGGCAGGATTTCAAGCAGGCAGATTTCAAGGAATTTCAGAAGGTGGAATTGGTTTTGGGGTAAATGGAGAAGGTCGAGTAAAAGGTGCTTTATATCAAGGAGCTGAACTTGATGTTCAACCAATTAGAACACCAACTGCGATGAATGGAGCCTATCAAAAAGTAATGTTGTGGAATGGTCAATTTGGAGCAACTGACGTAAATGAAGGAACGGAAAGTGAATGGACTGAAGGCACTCCAATTGAAACCAACTCCTTAGGCTTTGAAGGTTTGGAAACTCAAGCAATTGCTGGATTAGGAGTTCATAGAATGGAAGTAAATCCAGATTTTTTCACAAAATATCCTTCTTACCAAGAGATGTTTGACCAAGCTTTTGCCAATACAGATGTTTCAGAAAGATATACATTAAAAAATGCAGGACTTGCCATTGCAGCTTACGAAAGAACTTTATTTGCTAACAAAGCACCTTTTCAAAAATGGTTACGAGGGGACGAATTAGCTTTGTCTGATTTAGAAAAAGAAGGAGCAATATTATTTTTTGGAAAAGCAAATTGTGGGAATTGCCATAATGGACCAGCCTTAAATTCGATGGAATTTCATTCATACGGAATGAAAGATTTGTCAGAGTGTCCTGAGGAAGTTTTCAAACCAGACTTTGCAGCAACAGAATTAGGACGAGGTGGGTTTACGAAATTAGATGAGGATAAATATAAATTCAAAGTACCACAATTATACAATATGGCTGATTCTCCATTTTTTGGACATGGATCTAGTCTTAGAAATGTACGAGATGTAGTCATTTATAAAAATATTGGAATTGCTGAAAGTTCTTCCGTTCCTTCCTCACATTTAGCAGAGGATTTTGTTCCATTAAATTTGACTGACAATGAAGTCAATGCGATTACAGCATTTTTGGAAAATGGATTACGTGACCCGGATTTGAAAAGATACGAGCCAGAGAGTTTACCTTCTGGCAATTGTTTCCCTTTCAATGATCCTTTAGCTGCCAACGAATTAGGATGTAATTAATAAAATTACCACATCTTAAATAGAGGAGTTATCAATTTATTTTGATAACTCCTTTTTATTTTCCAAAAACCAATATTTCCATTGCGCATCATACGACAAATCTTATTTTAAGTATTTCTAAGGAAAGTTATCTGTAGGTTTTTTATTAATATTACATGATTAATATTTGATGAATAAAACCTATTTCGATATGACCCATAATTTACCTTTTTTTCAAAAAAACCTAAGACTATTCTCATTTTCCATTTTAATGCTTCTAGGTATTCACCTTCATTCACAAATCGTTATTAGTGAATTCTCCGCAGCCAATCAAGGAGACTTTAACAGCTTCAATGATGATAATGATGATTGGATTGAATTGCAAAATCAAGGAAGTTCTGCTGTTGATATTGGAGGATATTTTTTAAGTGATCGATTAGGGAATCCTGATAAATGGGAAATTCCAGCAGGAACGATGATCAATGCAGGTGGTTATTTAAGAATTTGGTGTTCAGGTCTTGATGGCAATTTTGGAGGATCACTCCACAGTAGTTTTCGAGTAACCCAAACGAAAAACAATGAAGATATTGTTTTATCTGATCCTAATGGAACTGTCATTGATTTTAATGAATTAACCATCCCTAATCAAATTCATCATTCTTATGGAAAAGACGCAAATGGTAATTGGGGAGTAAGTATCAATCCAACTCCTGGAAATACTAATGGAACTATTTATGAAGGCTATGCAGAGAAACCTGTTTTCTCTACAGTTGCTGGATTTTATTCTGCTCAAGTAACTGTTGGAATTACCGTGCCTGCTAATACGACTGTTCGATTCACCACAGACGGAAGTCGACCTTCTAATACTTCGACTGTTTATTCGAGTGATATTGTCATTTCCAATACAACAGTTTTAAGAGCAACTGCTTTTCACAATGATCCTAACATCTTACCAAGTTTTATTACTACAAATACTTATTTTATTGATGAGGTTCATACTGTACCTGTTGTTTCTGTTTCAGGTGGAGCTGAAATAAATGCGCTACTTGGTGGAAGTCAGCCTGAACCTCTTGGATATTTTGAATTGTTTGATGAAGATGGAAACGAAGTAGACGAAGGACAAGGTGAATATAACAAGCATGGAAATGATTCATGGGCATATCCTCAACGAGGATTTGATTGGATTATGAGAGATCAAACAGGATATGATGATGATGTCTCAGGACAAATTTTTGAACAAAAAGATAGAACTGATTACCAAAGGTTGATGTTCAAGGCAGCCGCTAATGATAATTATCAATCAGAAGATGGTGCCCACATTCGAGATGCATATGTCCATACACTATCTCAATTAGCTGATTTGGAAATGGATGAAAGAACATCCAAATTTTGTGTTGTTTATGTCAACGGAGAATATTGGGGAGTATATGATATGCGTGAAAAAGTAGACGATCATGATTTTACAGACTACTATTATGACCAAGGAAAAGAATGGATTGATGTTATCAAAACATGGGGAGGAACTTGGGAAGAGTATGGAAGTAGAGATGATTGGGATACCATGCGAGACTTCATTTTTAATAATGATATGACTGATGCAGCTAACTATGCTCTTGTCGAAGATCAAATGGAAGTACTTAGTCTGATTGACTATGTTTTACTCCATGCACATATTGTAAGTGCGGATTGGTTGAATTGGAATACAGCTTGGTGGCGAGGCCGAGATCCTGATGGTGGAGCTCAAAAATGGAGATATATCCTTTGGGATGAAGATGCAACTTTTGGACATTATATCAATTATACTGGTGTACCAAGTACCTCAGCAAATGCAGATCCATGTAATGTGGAATTGATTGGTTCTGACTTCGAAGGACACATTGAAATATTTACGAACCTTTATGAAAATGAAGATTTTAGACAACTTTATATCAATCGTTATGCTGATTTGAATAACTCCTTTTTCGGTTGTGATTATATGATCGGATTGGTGGATAGTATGGTTTCAGTTATCGAACCTGAAATGACTAGACATATCGATCGATGGGGAAATGGCGGAGATTCTTACGATGATTGGCAAGACAATGTACAAACACTCAAAGATTTCATATTAACTCGATGCGATAATATTGACCAAGGTATTGTGGATTGTTATGATGTAACTGGCCCTTATCCTTTGACAGTAAATATTGAACCTGCCAACTCTCCAAATAAAGTAAAAGTCAATACTTTTATTCCTAATCAATTTCCTTATGTCGGAGATTACTTTGGAGGAATTGATGTAGCATTAGAAGCTGCTCCTGCGGTAAATTGGTCTTTCGATCATTGGGAAGTAGCGAATCAATCTTTTGGACCTGATCAATTTGCTGCTGCAATTGAGGTCGCAATGGAAATGGAAGATGTTGTAACAGCATTTTTCATCCCTGGGATTCCATGTGGTAAGCCTGATGCACTAGTAGTCACGCCTCAATTATATGGAGTGAATGCAGGTTGGGAAGGACCTTTCAATACGATTAGTTATGAAGTTAGGTATCGAGAAATTGGAACAGTTGACTGGACTTCTGCTTCTACTACAGAAATCGAATTTGAATTTTTTGGTATGAATCCATGTACTGAATATGAATTAGAAGTTCGATCTATTTGCGAAACTTCTCTGAGTGGATATATTACAACAACTTTCACAACTGAATGTGAAACTAATGTTTCTGAATTAGAAGGAAGTCATATCTTAAATTTGAATGCCTTCCCTAACCCATTTCAGGAATACTTAAATGTAGAATTTGATTTAGGAAAAACAGAAAACGTGGTGATCGAAATGTATACTCTCCATGGTCAAAAAATAATGGGTCAGAGCAAAGGACAACTTTCTGAAGGCAATCATTTATTCTCTATTCCAATGGAAAAAAGTTGGAGTAGCGGAATGTATTTATTACGCATCGTGACAGACAATGGTGCTGTGGTAAAACGACTGATGAAAATGTAGGACGGATTTCCAAATCCGTTTTTATCCAAATAATTATTTTTCAAAACTCTCCAAGAATTTACTTCTTGGGGAGTTTTTTTGAATATCGAATATCCCCAAAGCAACCTCTCCCCTATTTCTCCGTAATTACTCATTGTAAAAACCTAAAAAATTAAATACCTTAGTTGCGAAAAACAATTATTTTTGCGCTTATTTTTTTAATTCAGCTGCTTGATTAGGCAGAAAATACAAATCATTAAAACATCTAAAATAATGTCTTCAACAATTACTCAAAATCTTTCGCAACTAGTCCTGCAAATGTCTGAATCTGCGACGATCAAAATGGCTCAAATGGCTCGTGATTTAGCTGCTGAAGGTCACGATGTTATTAGTTTAAGCTTGGGTGAACCTGACTTTGACACACCTCAACATATCAAGGATGCGGCGGTGCAAGCTTTGTCAGATGGGTACACTAAATATACTCCAGTTCCTGGCTTAGTAGAATTACGTAAAGCTATTGTTACAAAATTCAAACGTGATAATAATTTAGATTTTGATATTAATCAAATTGTAGTTTCTAATGGTGCAAAACAGTCCATTGCAAATCTATGTTTGGCATTGTTAAACGAAGGTGATGAATGTGTAATTTTAGCTCCATATTGGGTGTCTTATTCTGCGATTGTAAAAATGGTAGGGGCAACTCCAGTTCCGGTAAGTGGAGGAATTGAAAAAGATTTTAAAGTAACTGGCGATCAACTCAAGGAAGCCATTACTGAAAAGACAAGAATGGTTTTATTCTCTTCACCATGTAATCCAACTGGTTCAGTTTATACGCATGATGAATTAAAAGACATCGCTGCTGTTGTCGCTCAACATGAAAATATTACCATCGTTTCTGACGAAATTTATGAGTATATCAATTTCACAGACAAGCATGTCAGCATTGGATCTTTCGAAAATGTAAAAGATCGAACGGTAACAGTTAATGGATTTGCTAAAGGATTTGCGATGACTGGATGGAGATTAGGATACATGGGAGCACCAACCTGGATTGCTAAAGCTTGTGCAAAAATTCAAGGGCAATTTACAAGTGGAGCAACTGCTTTTGGCCAAATGGCTGGTGCGCATGCATTGACCGCTGATTTGACTCCAACCCACAAAATGAAAGAAGCATTCCAAAAAAGAAGAGATTTAGTCAAATCTTTATTGGATGAAATCCCTGGTGTAAAAACTAATAATCCTCAAGGAGCTTTTTATTTCTTTCCAGACATAAGTTCTTTTTATGGAAAAACTGATGGGAAAACTACCATCAATAATTCAAGTGAATTTTGTGAATATTTATTGCAAAATGCTCATGTAGCAGCTGTTGCTGGATCTGCATTTGGAGATAATAATTGCTTTAGAATTTCCTATGCAGCAAGTGAAGAACAATTAACTGAGGCAATGCGAAGAATAAAAGAAGCACTTGCTAAATTAAATTAATTTAAAGTACTTGTACTTTTATATAAAAAGAGGTGTGCTAAATTCTTGACGAGTTTTGCAAACCTTTTTTTATTAAAATATGTCTCCTTCCTGTTTCTTAGCGTTATACTTAAGTGATTGGTTTTTGATAAAACTATCTACTTAAGGAATTGTCAAACAATAATTTACAACATTTTGACTATTCCTAAATTTTATTCCTTGACGTTATGAAAAAATCAACTTTTATCTTCTTTCTTTTATTTTCAACTTCTCTTTGGAGTCAAAATTTTTTAGCTAATCCAAGTTTTGAAGACATCAATGAATGCGAAGAGTTTGGTGCCAAATGCGCCGCGGAAGCTTGGTTTAGAATACCTCCTTATGATTTAACCGTAACTGATAAAGCTTTACGGATTCCTCACGAAGGAGATATCTCTGAATTGATCGTCGTCGAAAATACCTTTCATCCATTGGCTCGTCGAGTCTATTTATACACTAAAATTTTATGCCCTCTCCAAAAAGGAAAAAATTACCAACTATCTTTTTTCCTCCATAATCTAAATCGAGACGATTATCTGATTGAAACACTTTTTTCTGAAGAAGAATTAATTGCTGGCGAAAAAAATCCACTTAATTTCAAACCTACTTTGAAATTTACCATTGAGCAAGAGATGGAAGAAGATAAGGAAACAGGCTGGCGAAAAGTCCAAGCAATTTATAAAGCAACTGGTGATGAAAAATTTCTTACCATCGGTTATTTTTCAAAAAAAGAAATTACTGCAACTCGAAAAGAGATTAGTAATAAAAAAGGAGACATCGTGATTCTGATTGATGATATTCAATTAATTCCCGTGGATCAAAATGAAAAGATCTGTGAGGAATATCTAACCCGAAAAGATAAATTATACAAACAAGATTATCGACACACTAACAAAATTTCAGTTGACCAAACTCCAGAGGATCGAAGTCGGAAAACTTGGAATAAAAACTTCTTTGATAAACCTTTTGAAAATGATTCAACCATTCAACCTGAAGTTGTAAAAATCATCAAACCAATTTTACCCAACCGAAATTGGAATGAAAAAGATACTTTAATTTTTGAGGTACCTCTGGTCGCTTTTAGTTTTGATGATATTCAAATCAAAAAAGAATTTCAAAGTAAGCTCGATAGTTTTGCTTTGCAAATTCAATATTTGGCTCCCGAACAAATTAAATACCTTGGACATACCGACAATATGGGGTCAGAAGAGTACAATCAAAAACTTTCAGAAAAGAGAGCAACTGCTGTACAAAATTATTTGAACCGCTATGATTTTTTTAAAAATACTTCCTCAGAAGTCATCGGAAAAGGCGAACTTGTTCCCAAGGCCGACAACCAAACTATGGAAGGTCGACAGCTCAATCGTAGAGTTGAGATTGTCATTTTTAAAAATAAAAATAATTTTTCGTCTCAATGAAAATCTCCAAGGAATTCACCCAGCAAAGCATTTATTACTTCTCACTCAATCTTCCTCGAATCGAAAAATGTCTTCAACAATTATCTGAAGATCAAGTTTGGAAAAAACCAAATGCGAATACGAATAGTATTGGAAATTTGATTTTACATTTATGTGGAAACATTACTCAGTATGCTCACTCAAGTTTGGGAAATGAAAAAGATACTCGTAATCGAGATGTAGAATTTTCTGCAGAGGGTGGTTTTTCCAAAAAAGAATTACGTGAAAAAATAACTGCGGTAACCGAGAAGGCAATTCAAGTCATGGAAAATATCTCTGATGATGAACTGCTTCGGAAACGAAATGTCCAAGGATTCAATTATTCTGGCATCAGTATCATCATCCACATCACCGAACATTTTTCTTACCATGTTGGACAGATCGCATTCTTCACCAAACTTATGTGCGATAAAGATTTAGGATTTTATGAAGATTATGATTTGAATATTTTAAATGAATAAAATTAATTTATGCATAAATCTTATTCTAATTTATTTAGAGTTTCAATATTTTAAAAATCTGGAACTTCTTTCATGCTATTTAATTTAGAATAATATCTAGTATTTTGCATTTACTTTTTTACAAAAAAAAGCATAGGTAAATAATTATATTAGTTTTCATTCAAACCAAATTCTTATGCCTGATAATTTCCTAAAGATTACTGCAAAATGGTTATTCGTTTTAATTGCAATTAATTATTTGACCAACTATGCCATCTATTATGTAGTGCAATCTAATGGCTCAAATTTTTTATCTCAACGAAATGGATTATTTTCTTTTATATTTCCTTTTATCTCAGTAGTTGGTTTTTTTCTTTCTACAGGATTAGGAATTAGAAATCTTAGTAGATCAAATAAATATGATATTTCAGTCGGATCTGTTTTTGCATTCATGGCAATCTTAATTACAATCCCAATGATTTTCAATTTTGGAATGTTTTATTATCGCTCATTTTCAGATGACAACATTGCCAAAATGTTTAATAATTCTAGCTTCCAATTATCTATTCTCATCGGTTTTCTTTTTAATTTACTACTTGGAACAATTGTAATTTCACTTGCCTCTCAATGGCGAATTTTTAGAAAAGCAGGCTACAAGGGTTGGTATGCCTTAATTCCAATTTACAATCTAATTATCATGTGTGACATCATTGATAGAGATCGTTCATGGGTATTTTTATTTTTTGTTCCTCTTTTTAATTTAATTGCCTTAGCCACCATCACCAATGGAATGGCTAGAGTTTTTGGTAGATCAGATTCTTTTTCGGTTGGATTATTTTTTCTACCATTTATTTTTTTCCCAATTCTGGCATTTGGAAAAAGTGAATATTTTTATGGTGAACATGAAGTAGTCAAAGAAGATTTGGATTTGGAAGATCACTTGGTGCAATAACTACTTTCTTGTAGCTGGACTCGGGAAAGCCCAGCTACGAAAAATCCGCCAACTGAATTTAATCAATTGACGGATTCTCTTTTTTATAAAATATCAATGCCGTAGAATTTCACGACATCGATTTATTTTTTTTATAAAGTTCCTCTTAACTCTTGCTCTCTTTCAATCGCTTCAAACAAAGCTTTGAAATTTCCTTTTCCAAAAGAGGTTGCTCCTTTTCTTTGAATAATTTCAAAAAACATCGTTGGTCGAGCTTGAATTGTTTTAGTGAAAATCTGTAACAAATAACCTTCATCATCTCGATCTACCAAAATTCCTAACTCCTTCAGCGAATCAATATCTTCATCAATTTTCCCAACTCGCTCTTCCAAGACATCATAATAAGATGTTGGTATATTCAAAAATTCTACTCCTCGATCTCGCAAAGCAGTTACAGTCTTTACAATATTATCCGTAGCTACTGCCACGTGCTGAACACCTTCTCCTTCATAAAATTCTAGGTATTCATCTACCTGAGATTTTTTCAAACCAGCAGCAGGTTCATTGATTGGAAATTTGATTCGACCATTTCCATTACTCATCACCTTACTCATCAAAGCTGTAAATTCAGTCGAAATATCCTTATCATCAAAAGATAAAATTTGAGTGAATCCCATAACTTTTTCATAAAAATCTACCCAGTAATTCATTTTACCTAACTCTACATTTCCAACCATGTGATCCACAAATTTCAACCCCACATGCTCTGGGTTATAATGTGTTTCCCATTTCGCAAATCCAGGCAAAAAGATACCATTGTAATCTTTTCTTTCTACAAAAATATGAACGACCTCTCCGTAAGAATAAATTCCTGACCGCACTATTTTTCCATTTTCATCTTCTTCCGTCTTAGGTTCCATGTATGACCTTGCTCCTCTTTCCATGGCAGTATTGTAGGCGTAAGTTGCATCATCTACCCAAAGTGCATTCACTTTTACACCATCTCCATGCTTATCGATATGCCTTCCGATATCAGAGCCACTTCGAAGTGGAGAAGTCAAAACAATTCGAATTTTGTCTTGAATTACTACATATGATTCGGTTTCTCGATTTCCAGTTTCCAAACCTGAGTAAGCCAATGATTGAAAACCAAAAGCAGACTTGTAATAATGAGCCGCTTGCTTAGCATTACTCACATATAATTCTAAATAATCAGTTCCATTGATTGGCATAAAATCCGCCGCATCATTGTATACTTTTGGTAATTCTAAATTTACATCTGACATATTGAAAATGTTTTTATTTGACTAAAATAAATAATAGTTGTTGTAGCAACAGTTGCCATGGCAAATATATTTCTTTTTAAGGACACTTACTTTATTTTTGGTCTTCAAAGTTTTCAAAAATTTGATTCATTATCTTTAAAAAGAAATCATAATCTTCATCTGACAAGTTTTTCCAACCTTTTCTCCTCAATTTCACGACTACAGGTTTCGTTTTTTTATACGTGTCTTTTCCTTTTTTTGTTAAAAATACTTTGTACCGTCTTTTATCATTTTCAAATCTTTTCCTTTCTGTCAAGCCTTTTTTACATAATAAATCAACAATTCTAGAAACAGTTGGTGCATTTTTAAAACTTCCATTCGCCAATTCATTTTGTGAAATTCCATCTTCTTGGTACAAACTATCCAAAAGCACCCATTGCTCTGTCGTCAAATCCACCTCGATTTCTTTGAAGGCTTTCAAATAATTTTGTCGGATAATTTTTATCGTCCGATCAATGTATGCTCCAAAATTTTTAGTGTTTTGTTTTTTTGCCATTAGATATTTTCCGTTTTAAAAAAGAAATATTTTCTATTTTGTTCTCTTAAAAAAATTAATTTTAGAACAAAACTGAATATTCATAACTAAAATAATTCTCTGTGCTTAAGCGTGCTTTCCTAACTGGTTCTGTTCTCAGATAAAAATACAAATATAAAAAAATCAACATGACCAAGATTCCTTTTTTTAAAAATTGCTTAATCCTTTTTTTCCTTATCCTTTCCCAACATATTTTTTCTCAAAAAGAAACTTATCAAAACCATTGGGAAATAGGTGATAACAATTCTATAATTTGGGATTTAAAAAATGATCAAAATTTGCCGCATCAAGACAATATTGAAATGGCTGGAACGCGAGTTGCGGGAATTATTTCTTATAAGATTGATACTGCTAAGAATCTAAAATTGGAACGTCAAATTTTCTTTCCACAGATTCATCCGATTATCAAAGAAACTGATCCCAACTGGTTTATTTATCGAGCCTATGCAAAAGAAACATTTGGTGATGAAAGCTTTCCAACGATCATTATTGGTGATCGACAATTTGTTCCAGGCCCAATTGATTTTGTAAAAATTGATGGTCTACTGACTTTCCAACACCAACCTTCCAAATCAGGATTAGCCCTAAAAAGAGAATTATTTCCATCGACCGATCAAAGACTATTTATTGAAAAATGTTACTTGACCAATACTTCTGACCAACCAATTCGTTTCCGTTTTGCTTCAAAAAATAAGGAAATAACTGGATACACTAAAGATGATATTTATCTAATTCGTCAAATTCAAAACATTCCAAGTATTTCAAATATTGCTCCTGGAAAAACTATTGAATTTTCCATTGAATTCAATGCATCTAGGAGCGAAGAAGATTCTCCCTCTGCTACTCATTTTGAAAAAAACCTAACCAAAAGAAAAGCACTTCTCAAGGAACTAAAAAATTCACTTCAATTAAATACTCCGAATCCAATCCTCAATCAACTTTTTGAATTTTCTAAAATCAGAGCCTCCGAAAGTATTTTTGAATCAAAATTAGGTTTGATTCATTCGCCTGGTGGTGGTCGATATTATGTAGGAATTTGGGCGAATGATCAAGCGGAATATGTCAATCCATTTTTTCCATATTTAGGTTATGATATCGGAAATGAATCTGCGATGAATACTTATCGTGCATTCGCCAAAGAGATCAATCCTGAGTTTGAAAAAATTCGTTATGCATTTGAAATCGAAGGAGAAGTTCCACCTTTCCTTTTGGATCGAGGTGATGCAGCGATGATCGCCTATGGAGCGAGTCATTTTGCGTTGGCGAATGGAGATAAAAAAATTGCAGAAGAACTTTGGCCATTGATTGAATGGTGCTTAGAATATTGTCATCGCCAACTAAATGAAGAAGGTGTAGTCAAATCGGAATCTGATGAAATGGAAGGTCGTATCGAAACTGGTACAGCAAACTTATCCACTTCAGCATTATATTTTGGAGCGTTAGAAATGTCTCAAAGTTTAGCCAAATCACTTGGTAAGAAAAAATCTATTCTTGATAAATATGAACAACAATACGCTGATTTAAAAATTGCCATTGACCAATATTTTGGAGCAAAAGTCGAAGGACTCGAAACTTATAAATATTACAAAGAGCATCAATTTTTGCGTCATTGGATTTGCTTGCCATTGGTCGTTGGAATTTTTGATCGAAAAGAAGAAACGGTAAAAGCTTTATTTGAAAAACTTTGGTCAACTAACGGAGTCCATGTTGAAAAGAATAGTGCCAATAAAGCAATCTCTAAAATCTTTTGGGATCGTGGAACCTTATATGCTTTGAGAGGTACTTTTTTTGCAGGGGCGACAGAGGTTTCTTTGGAAAAACTAACCGAATTTTCAAAAGAAAGACTATTAGGGAAAAGAGTTCCTTATGTGGTGGAGGCATTTCCGGAAGGCAACATGGCTCATCTTTCAGCGGAAAGTGCTTTATATTGTAGAGTGTTTACGGAGGGAATGTTTGGGATAGTTCCAACGGGTTTGAAGAGTTTTAAATGTACGCCAAGATTGCCTAAGGACTGGAATTTCATGGAATTGAATCGAGTGAAAGCATTTGGCGAAGATTTCAATATTAAAGTTTTTAAATTAAACAATCAGACCATAATTAAGATTGAAAATAATTTCGGAAAAGTATTGTTAGAAAAAACATTAGAGGAAAATGAAACGGTGGAATTTACCTTTAAATAAAAAACTAAATTATTAAAATTAGGTTAAAAGTAAATTTAATATGGAATTATAGTCTGATAAGATTTAACTTGCTGACACAGATTATTTAACCTAAAATCATTTTACATGAAAAATATTTTCTTTGCAATATTAAGTTGCACTATACTATTTTTGTCTTGCAAAAAAGACAGTCCTACCATTGAACTAAGATACGATGATGATAATTTTTCAGCTCCTGCTCTACCAGCAGGTACCTTTGATGCTGGACAGCGATTTCCTGCTAGCATTGTTGATAATTATGTCGGTAGAACTTTAGATGAAGTAGATTTCTACATTCAAGATAAGCCGGTGGATTGCGAAATATTGATTTATGGTTCAGGAACTTCTAGTTCACCTGGAACACTTTTATATTCCCAAAATGTGATCAATCAAGTCTCTGCTAATTCTTGGAATTCTCATACCTTAACTACTCCAGTAGAGATCAGTAATGAGGATTTGTGGATTGTAGTTAGATTAGTTCATACATCAGAAATCAGAAGCATGGGTTGTGATGAAGGTCCAGCAAGAACGAATGGAGATTGGATGTTGGGAGAAGGAGAAACAGAATGGAAAACCTACCGAGATCTTTCAGCTAATCCTAGTACAGGAGCAAATGTTAGTGTGAATTGGAATATCCGTGGAATTTTGAGCGAAGAGTAATTTTAAAAAATGTAAGTTGATTGTTATAAAACATATAACAATCAACTTACAAAAGTATTTTTTCTACTTTTCTAATTCGCTCCAACTCGCCAATTTAATATTTGGATGTTTAGCAAAATCAAATTCCATAATTGATTTGTACTCTAAATAACGACTGTCAAAATATTTCAAATCAACACCAGGATAGTCAATATCCTTGTATTTATTTGGGGTTTGAAGTTTGTTTTTAGCAATATGTAAAATAAATTCCATAGAATCTTGTTCTTCCGATTTCGCTAACCTTTTTAAGGATTTATTTAAAGTTAAATGTTTTTTATCAATCCATCTCTTTATATTTTCTTTGGTATTATGAATTGGTGCTCCAGGAATAGGACCATAATGTCCACTATCATGGAAACTGGTCGTTTTATATTTCCCTTGTATATTTTGAACAAAAAATTCTTTAGGTGCTTTTTTAGAAAATCTTTTTATTTCCCTTCGATCACGCTTCTTCATGTCATCCACTAATTTTATTTTCAAAAAACTAAGGAATTTATTCATTGATTTTCGTGGACGGCTATTCGCCGACCGAATGGCCAACTTATAATCTTTACATACTTTCAAATACTCTTGATATAATTCGGGAAAGAAGGTCAACGCATTATGGTGGCAACTTAGATGAGTAAGCGGAATATTATTTTCCGTAAATACTTTCACTTGAGCGTTCAGTTCTTCTCTAAGTTCTTTGGGTTTGATGGTTCGCCTAAATTCATAAATACCTCGAAAGTATCCATCTTCATCAATCATGGATTTTGCCTTAGTGATTGGTCTTCCAGAGGTCAAGGTTAAATGACAACCTATTTCTCCTTTTCCATTCGTTTTATCCAACAATCGAATAGCATTTTCAGCGGAGGTTCTATACTTCTTTTTCCTTTTTATGGTCATCCCATCATAATTGGGTAAAACTGCGATGGAATTGACTTTACCTGCATTGACCGCATCGATAATGGCGTTATTAACATTAGGATTTACACCATAGTCATCTGTAGTTACTATTACTTTTTTCTGTTTCATTTTGCTTTTTTTGAGGTTTAAAAAAATCTAATATACAAAATAACAGTAATGTACCTCAAAAAATATTTTCAAAAAAAAAGTCATGCTACAAATTCAACTGTAACATGACTCTATTTTTTTATAAAAATTTAAAACTTAAACAACCTTATCAGCACAAGATGAACTTGCAAATGCATCAGGTTTTGCTTTAAATTCAAACCCCATACCAAGGATATATCCCATTGCCTCCTTGAGTGCAATATTTGATTGGAAATGAGGATCTGTATTAATGTCTGCATGAACTTCAAGTGCCACATTATATTTATCCAACAAATCACATAGTCCATAAGCTACCTCTACAGACTTCGCTACCTCCAAAATCATTCTTTCTCGCAGACTCATCGTTTGTTCTTTTTTGTAACTGTGGATAAACATGAACCCACCTTTTTTTTCTCTTAAGAAAACAATTACAGAAGCAAATTCTACTACACTTCCTCTCACCTGGGAATCGGTTCCGATACAAACTTTTAATTTGTACCCTGCTTCGATTTCTCTAATAATTGTTTTTTTTACTGCTTCCTTAATTGGCAGTTCAATTTTGTCTCCGTTTAATCTTCGCCAATTCATGATCTGATTATTTATTTGTTTTACAATACCTTAAATATAAGGTTTTAAATTCGGCTACTGAATCATTCAGTTTTAATAAATTCGGTAATGCCAACCTTATAACAAATCATCGTAAGTATAAAGTTCATTTTTTTCTCTATTTTATTATTTATTAAAATCTTGTTCTTAGTTTTAATAAAAGAAATTTTCTCATCTCCTTGAAACATATATTATATTTATAAATTTTAACTGACTCATTATCAATACCTTATATCATTCAAAACTCATTTGAAAAAAAACCGTTCAACAATCCATAAACCTTTCTATTTTTGCAAAAAAAAAATCAATATGTATAAATATCTTATTTGCTTTGCCCTAATCGCATTTGTCTCTTGTAAATCTTCTCAAAACGGAAATTCATCGAAAGATGGAAACCACAAATACACCAATAAGTTAATTAATGAAAGTAGTCCCTACTTGCTGCAGCATGCACACAATCCTGTAGATTGGTATCCCTGGGGGGAGGAAGCCTTAGCCAAAGCTAAGGCGGAAGACAAAATGATTATCGTCAGCGTAGGATATGCAGCTTGTCATTGGTGTCATGTGATGGAACACGAATCTTTTGAGGATACTTTGGTTAGTAAAATTATGAATGAAAATTTCATTTGTATTAAAGTGGATCGGGAAGAACGTCCTGATATTGATGATGTATATATGTCTGCTTGTCAACTAGCAAGTGGTCGAGGTTGTGGTTGGCCGTTAAATGCTTTTGCCCTCCCTGATGGACGACCAGTTTGGGCAAGCACTTATTTCCCGAAGAAAGATTGGTTAGGTGTTTTGGAGAATTTCATCAAAATCAAAAAAGAAGATCCAGGAAGATTAGAAGAATCTGCTAGTCAACTACAAGAAGGAATACAACAACAAGACAATATTGTTTTGAATGATGGCGATCAAAATTTTAATGCAGAAAAATTAAATGGTATCGCTACTAACTTTTTAGATAATATTGATTTCAAAAAAGGAGGACGAAAAGGTGCGCCTAAATTTCCGATGCCAAATAATTATGAATTCTTGCTCAACTATTATTATTTCACCAAAGATGCAAAAGCGCTTGAAGCGGTTACAACCACTTTGGACAATATGGCAAATGGAGGAATTTACGATCACTTAGGCGGTGGTTTCGCTAGGTACTCAACTGATGGTGATTGGTTTGCTCCACACTTTGAAAAGATGCTATATGATAATGGGCAACTCGTCAGTTTATATTCCGAAGCCTATCAGTTGACTAAAAATCCATTGTATAAAAAAGTTGTCGTAGAAACTTTGGAATACACAAAAAGAGAAATGACTAATCCTGAGGGAGGGTTTTATTCTTCCTTGGATGCTGATAGTGAAGGAGAAGAAGGGAAATTTTATGTTTGGAAAAAATCAGAAATTGATTCATTATTAGGTGATGATTTTGCAAAAGTATTTAATGAATTTTACGAAGTAAAAAAATCTGGAAATTGGGAACATAAAAATAATATCCTTCACCGAAAATCTTCCGATGAAAAAGTTGCCAAGAAGTTTGACATATCTATAACTAAATTAGAAAAGCAAATTGCTAGCTCCAAATCCACTTTGATGAGTGCAAGAGATAAAAGAATTCGTCCTGGGTTGGATGATAAAATTTTGACTTCATGGAATGCTTTAATGCTGAAAGGATATACGGATGCATATCGAGCTTTTGGAGAGGAAGAATATTTGGATGCAGCGATTAAGAATGCTAATTTTTTAGTAAAGAATGCCATTAAAGAGGATCATCGATTAAATCGAAATTTTAAAGATGGACAATCGGTGATCAATGCATTTTTGGATGATTATGCTTTGTTGATCGATGCATTTGTTCATTTGTACCAAGTAACTTTTGATGAGCAATGGTTGGATCACGCTAAAAAATTAACTATTTATACTCAAACTCATTTTTATGATAAATCAACAGGTATGTTTCACTATACTTCTGATTTAGATCCAGAATTAATTGCTCGAAAAAAGGAAATAGCTGACAATGTTATCCCTGGTTCCAACTCAACTATGGCAAGGAATCTTTACCAATTAGGAACAATTCTTTATCAGCCTGAATGGGTTGATTTAAGCAAGCAAATGCTAAATAATTTATCAAAAAGTATCACCGAAACGCCACAACCAAATTTCTATTCCAACTGGTGTAGTTTATATTGGACCGTGGTAAACCCTCCTTATGAAGTAGCTGTGATGGGAGATAATTCCAAAGCACTTTCTAAAGAACTGAGACAAAACTACCTACCTCATGCACTTATTCTTGGAGGAAAATCTGAAGGAAATTTACAATTGTTAAAAGACAAACTGATCGAAGGCGAAACTCGGATTTATGTTTGTCAAAATAAGGTGTGTAAATTTCCAGTCTTGGAAGTGGAGAAAGCATTGGGATTAATGGATTAATATAATTCACACCAAAAGCTGAGTTAGCGCTTGAAACGCTAACTCAGCTTTTCAGTAATACTAAAACGACGAAATTATCTACTAAATAATTATTTTATCACATAAAAAAATCCCCGAGAGTCATTCGACCTTCGAGGATTTTCTTTTTAAGGATGTTGTTGTGATACCAAAATAAGGTGTGTTGTTCAAAAAAAATTAAGGAGTATCGTTTTCTATTTATGATAAAACTGCTCACGCAGTTGAGTTTTATTTTCTCTTTCCTAAATTATTGAAAGTATATTTTGCACCAATTCTTAATCCATAAGAAAGTTGGTTATTCTCCAAAGTTGAATTTTTGAAAATTGACTTAGTCATATAATTCACATTTGGTTCGAAGTAAATTCCAACGTTTGGACGATTAGGCATCTGTACATTGAAACCTAAAGCAAACTCTGTCGAAAGATTATTCTCTCGAATATCATCAATCTCTAATAGAGGTTTTTCCAAGTATGCTGGGTCAGACATAGTACCTTCTGCCACTAAATCTTGCTTTTGAAATCTCTCTGCTTTTACTCCAACTTGAGCATAAACCATTCTCCAGGTATACTTCAATCGCAAAGGAATTGCAACATACTTATAGTCAAATCGAGTTACATCAATTACTGGAAATCCAGGATCTTCTCCTCCTACCGTTCGCATGTCATTATAGTTATATTGCTTCCCATAATTTGACATTTCTAATCCAGAGCTAATGGCAATTTGACCTACTGGAAGATCGATAGGAAGTTCGAATCGTACTCCTGCAGTTGTTCCTGCATTACCTGAACGACTCATCGCATATTCGGAAAAAAGAATACTTCCGTCAACGCTTACTGAAAATGAATTGATTTGTGCAGTTGTAAAAAAACTTGCTGATAACAATAGAATTACAAATAGGTTTTTCATGGTGATTTGATTTTAAATAAGTTAGTTAATAGTTTTAATGATTTAGCTTTTCTAAATAAATTGAGCGAAAAAAAATGTTTTTAAATAGGTTATATATTTCTAAGACACTTGAAAATTGGATTCCCCCTATGTTTTATTTTTTTAATTTTAAAAAAGGAAACTAGTTGTCAGATTTTCAAAGCGGGCGCAAATAACTGCTTTTATTTTTAATAAAAAGCAATTTTAAGTTACTTTTTTAATAAGCAAATGTTAAAATTATATTTCAACAACAAGACACACACGCATACAAAAAACAACATAATTTTAAATTAACAGCAAAATCAGAATATAATTCTTTTTAGTTCAAATAAATAAATTTAAACACATCCTAAAATCTAAAAGGAAAAATAAAAGAAATCAGTCTATCTATTGATTTCGTTTTCTGATCATTTTTCAATTTTCATTTCCATTCCTTTATGGAAATACATTCTTGTAATTATCAAAGCAAACTTTTTTTATTGAATTAATATCTTGTTGCTTTTCTTATATTCTTATATGCTTAAATAATTCAAAACGTTGCTTGAGATTTTTTTTAATTACAAATTCTCTTGTATTCCTGACTTGTAATTACATTGTTATAATCACTACGTTAAACGCAAAATACGCCTAAGAAGAATACTAAATAGATACAGTAGTACTAAATTAAATTAATAGGAAAAATAAAGAATGGTAATTTTTTTTTCGATATGGTTTGTTTTGATTAGTTAATCATCAGAGAAAAATCAACAGGTTTGAAAGTGATTTTAATCTCGAATGAAACTTAGTTTTAGAATTTTTATTTTATAGCTTTTTTTATGTCTTAATGTCACAATATTAAATAGTAACACTTTCAAGTTGAGTTTTATTTTGCAGAAAGTCAATTAATTTTATGTTAAAAAATAGCAATACGTTTTTTACCTTTTATTTAAAGTCAGGTTTGTAAGTCTATTGTTATAATTAGTGAACCATTTTTCATAAAAAAAAAAGAGCTTCCAAATTTTAAAAATCTGGAAGCTCTTTTTTTAAAAGCAATTTTATTTTAGAAAACAAAATTCTCTTCGTCCAAAACTTTCCCTTTTTGACATCGGATAATCCGTCCATTAAATTTTTCTAAAATTCGATAATCGTGAGTAGCAAATATTACCGCCGTATTATTATTACGTGCTAAACTTCGAAGTAAAAATAAAATTTCATCACTTGTTTCTGGATCTAAATTTCCAGTTGGTTCATCTGCTAAAATCAACTCAGGAGAATTTAATAAAGCTCGTGCAATGACCACTCTTTGTTGTTCTCCACCAGAAATTTCATGAGGCATTTTAAAACTTTTATGAAATAAACCAACATCAGTTAAAATATCATTAATACGATTTTTTCGTTCTGCTGCATCTTTCCAACCCGTCGCTTGCAAAACAAAATCTAGGTTCTCTCCTACCGTTCGATCTTCCAACAAATTAAAATCTTGAAAAACAATACCTAATTTTCTTCTCAACATAGGTATGGATTTTCGATTCAATTTACTTAAATCAAATCCTGCCACTTGTGCATTTCCATTTTTAAAGACTAAGTCGCCATATAATGTTTTTAGTAAACTAGATTTTCCACTTCCCGTTTTTCCAATCAAATAGCAAAACTCTCCTCGATTAATTTTTAGGTTTACCTCATCCAACACCTTATTTTGTTGTTGAAAAATGGAGACATTGGTAAGACTTACTATAGTATTATTTGTAATTTGCTGCTCGTTATTCATAACTCAAAAATACAGGTTTTAATAATATGAAAAAACTTCTCTTCCTATTTATCTTAATATTTTTTTGTGGAAGTATTTCTGCACAAACTAGACCTTTAAGCCCAGAAGCAAAAATCAGTTTATTAACTTGCTCTCCAGGGGAAGCGATTTACGAATTATTTGGGCATACGGCGGTGCGAGTAAAAGATCCTTCGCAAGGGATCGACATGGTTTTTAACTATGGGATTTTTGATTTCGATACGCCTAATTTTGTCGTAAAATTTGTCCGAGGAAAATTATTATACAAACTAGGCGTCGATCAATATCGAAGATTTGAATATCAATATGTTGTTCAAAATCGACTAGTCATTGAGCAGGTTTTTAATTTTAATTCTACTGAAAAGCAGATCATTTTTGATTATTTACTCAATAACGCCAAACCTAAAAATGCTTATTACCAATATGATTTTTTTTACGATAATTGTTCGAGTAGAGTTTTCGATGTATTAAAAGATACTTTGGGACAAAATTTAACTTACGATATTCCTGAAAAAACATACCTGACTTATCGACAACAACTAGATTATTATATCAATGGTGATACTTATCCAAAAAGCCCTTGGGCTGATTTTGGAATGGATTTAATTTTAGGAATGCCCGCAGATGAAATTGCTGATTTTGAAGGAGAGACTTATTTACCGGATCTCCTTTCTCAAAATTTCACTTTTGGAAAACTTCGAAATTCGATCCCACTCGTGCAACCCTATTCAATCATTGTTCCTCAAAAAAAACCAGCAAGTGTGGCTGGGTTTAGCATTACTCCTTTATTGCTGTTTTGGATTTTATGTGGATTAACTGGGCTTTTATTCTTAGTAAAAAACAATACACTTACAAAAGTGTTGGACTTCATTATCTTTTTACTTTTAGGATTATCAGGAGCGCTGTTTGTATTTATGTGGATGGGTACGGATCATGAAGTTTGTCATGAAAATTTAAATATGCTGTGGATGAGTCCTTTTCATATCTTACTAGCTATCAACATCTTACGCAACAAATTAAATGGTTTTTGGAAAAAATATTTATGGTTCACTTTGTTTGTAAATGTATTGTTAATTTTGCTTTGGAAAATATTACCACAAGAATTTCATTCAGCGGCCTTTCCAATAATTTTATTAGTAACCATGCGAGTAGTAGCTTTGTTAAAAACGAAAACAGAATAAGTTTTTTTTGAAAAGATCGTTTTGAAATATACTCACGCAGGTTATTTTGGGTAACCTGCTGAGTAGTAGATCACCTACACTAAAATTCAATTTTAATAAAGCCATGTTCTTAAAACTAATCCTATTTTTTTCCTTTTACTCCAGCTTATCTTTTGGGCAAATTCAAATGTCGGTTGACCCCGTTTTTTCAATAGAGCAATCTTATCGAACACTTCAATCTGATAATTTCTTAACGCTTCAAACTCGAAATTTAAAAGATAAACAAAGAACCAGTTTTCGATATGGTTTAAATTTCAATTTTTACTTAGGAGAATTGTACGAAGAAAAAGTTGCGCTAAAAACTGGAATCCGATATTTGAAAACGGGCTACCAATCTGATCTTGATTCTGCTTCCACTATCCATAACTTCTTGGAAATACCTTTGGCTTTAAGATATTATTACGGGAACAGAAAGATTCAACTTTATTCAGAGTTAGGGGTAGGCATTCTTTTTAATTTAAATTTTGACATCGATGATTTCAGGTATGAGCGATTAGTTCACCATTCTGCTTTTGTAGCGGTTGGTTTTGATTATAATTTCAGTCTTGATTTGGCACTTTTTTTCCAACCTATTTTTCGGTATCATTTTACACAAACATTTTCAGCTGTGGAAGTGGAAGAGCATTTATATAATGTGGGGCTGGAAACTGGTTTTCGAATAAAATTTTAGTGCTAATTTTTAATATGTTGCATCAAAAATTCTCTAAAAATTCCCAATTAGTTCGAAATTTTACATAAAAAAGAATATTACCAACAGAACACATCTTATCTTTGCTAAAATTCCTAAAGTTTATAAAAACCCATTGATTATGAAAAAGATACATCTTATCGGAATGATTATGATCGGCATTGCTATTTACCTAATTATCACAGCAGGTGGAGAGGTAGCAACTTACTCCAACTTTGAAGATGCACGAGGGACAGAAGGTAAAGTAAAAGTGGTCGGGCACTTGGTCAAAGACAAAAAGATTATTTATGATGAATTGGAGGATCCTAATTATTTTTCATTTTATATGGTGGATGATAATAAAGAAGAACGAAAGGTAATTCTGAATCAAGGGAAACCTCAAGATTTTGAATTGTCAGAGCAAATCGTTTTGACAGGCAAAATGAAAGGTGATGAATTTTTAGCATCTGAAATCTTACTTAAATGTCCTTCGAAATATAAGGATGAAGAAGTGTACTTGAAAAATGAAAAAGGATAGTTTGGTTGATCAGTTGAGTATGTAGTCAGGTAATTATTTTGAGAAATAAACTATTCAACTATTTACCTGGTCAACTAATCAACTAATTACTTGTTCAACTAAAAAACCTCCAAAACTTATAAAACTGAAATGGACGAAATCCAATATATTGGCGAAAACTTATTGCCAGGTCAAATCGGTAGATTGACGATAATTTTATCCTTTGTAGCAAGTATGCTGGCATGTATTGCTTACTATTTTGCCGAGCAAAGAAAAGAATCAGCGGAAGTGAGTAATTGGCTAAAGATAGGCCGAGCAGGTTACATCGTTCACGGGCTAAGTCTCTTTGTGACGATCGGATGTATTTTTTATGTGATGTATTTTCGGATGTATGAATACCAATATGCGCAACTTCACGTGAGCGATGATTTGGAAATGAAATACATTCTTTCCGCATTTTGGGAAGGGCAAGAAGGAAGTTTTTTGCTATGGATGTTTTGGCATGTGATCCTCGGATTTATATTAATTCGAGTAGCTAAAAATTGGGAAGCACCTGTCATGTCGATGTTGTCATTGGTTCAATTTTTTATTGGCTCAATGGTTTTAGGTGTTTATATTTTTGAAACTAAAATTGGTGCAAATCCGCTACTCTTGCTGAGAGACACCATGAATATTCCACTTTTTGCACAAGCAGATTATGTAGAATTACTGAGTGGTAATGGATTGAATCCTTTGCTGCAAAATTATTGGATGACTATTCACCCACCTACTTTATTTTTAGGATTTGCTTCTACAACAATTCCTTTTTGTTATGCTATCGCAGGTTTATGGAATGGGAAACATGATGAAATGTTGAAAGTATCTTTTCCATGGGCATTATTTTCAGGGGCTATTTTAGGAACTGGAATTTTGATGGGTGGAGCTTGGGCTTATGAAGCATTGACTTTTGGAGGATATTGGGCTTGGGATCCTGTAGAAAATGCATCGTTGGTTCCTTGGATTTTAATCGTTGCGGGGATTCACACACACTTAGTGGCAAGAGCAACGGGGCATTCCATTAGAAGTACTTACCTGTTTTATATCATGACTTTCTTTTTTATTTTGTATTCCACCTTCTTGACAAGAAGTGGGGTTTTAGGAGAAACTTCAGTTCATGCATTTACAGAAATGGGCTTGGAAAGACAGTTGTTGGTTTTTACTTCTTTCTTTTTTATCGTCCCACTTGTCATCTTTTTTGTCAAGCAAAAAACTATTCCACGTATTGAAAAAGAAGAAGCATTGGCTTCCAAAGAATTTTGGATGTTTATCGGATCTTTGGTTTTGTTGTTTTCAGCTTGTTTGATTACCGCTTCTACTTCACTTCCTGTCTATAATAAAATTGCAGAGTTATTTCAGCCAGGTTTTGATGGTTATGTCATTCAAGATCCGGTGGAACATCATAATAAATACCAATTGTGGATTGGAGTTTTTATCGGAATACTTACAGGAGCCGCTCAATTCTTTAGATTTAAAGAAGCGAATTGGGGAGCTGTTTCAAAAAAATATTTTACGCATTTGGGAATTACTTTGTTGATTTCCGCAATCTTGACTTTTGCTGCAGCTCAATGGATTAACGTTTATGCTTGGCAATATCAAATCTTATTATTTTCTGGAATATTTGCGGTGATAACCAACTTAGACTACCTAATTACTTTCGTCAAAGGAAATTTAAAAGTGGCTGGTTCAGTTATTTCGCATGTAGGATTTGGATTGATGATCGTTGGTATTTTAGCATCAGGATTAAACAAAGAACATATCTCAACTGATCCTTTTACGCAAAGAGGTTTATTGAATGAGGAAATGTTGAAACGTAATGTTATTCTTTTTGAAGGAAAACCTGCGCTGCTGAATGGTTATGAAATTACTTACCAACGTGATTCGATGATTGATCGACTGCGCACCTATGATATTAATTTTAAAAAATTAGATCAAGCAGGTAAAGTGGTGGAAGAATTTACGGTTTATCCAACTGCTCAATTTGACAATAAATTAGTTAAAGTTGCAGCCTACAATCCTGACACTCAACATTATTTAGACAAAGATATTTTTACGCATATAGCTACCCTTCCTAAAAAAGAGGCTGACCGAGAAGAAGCTCAAAAAATGGAAGACAGCCTGAATTATCGAATCATTGAAGTACCACTTGGTTCGGAAATGACTTTCGTAGATACTTTAGTTCTGTCAGATACCACTATGATCAATCGGTTCTTAATTTCTATTGAGTCAATCATTCCAAATGCAACTCATCCTGATTACGAACCAAAGGAAAAGGATCTTGCCATCGGAGCAAAAGTAAAAATACAACAACTTGGAAAACCTGAAAATTACGAAGCTACTCCAGTTGCCGTTTTAAGAAATAACCTGGTTTACACCTACCCTATTCAAATCAATGATTTGGCGTTTAAAATAAAATTACCCACTAGCTTTTTTGATAAAGTTTTTGCAACGGAGATGAACCTGGAATATCAAAATTTTGAATTGAAGGAAGGTGAAGCAATCAACTTTAATGGTTATGAGGTGAAATTAGAACAAGTGGCTCGTGATCCAAAACATCCAAACTACCAACCTGAAAAGGATGATATCGCAGTTGGGGCAATATTGAAAGTGACTAAAAATGAAGAATCAAAATCTCAATTCGTTCAACCAATCTATTTGATTAGAAAAATGAACCCTATGATGATTAAGGATAAATTAGCTGTGGAGGGATTAAATTTCCAATTCACGAAAATTGATCCTGCGACTGGAAAAATGAGTATTGGAATTGCTCAGTCTGAAGCCAATATGACTTATCCAATTGAGTTTTCAACCAATTCACTTCGAACTGATTACATTGTTTTTGAAGCCATCATTTTCCCTGGAATAAATTTCTTTTGGGCAGGTTCAATTATGATGATGATTGGTTTAGCAATGAGTTGGATTAAAAGGAGAGCTGAATTGAAAAGATAATTTCTGTTTTGAACCCTACTATTTTTTAAACCATATAATGCATTTAACAACATATAAGCTTGATAAAATGTAAACTTCTATATTCCTTAAATGCATTACTTGATTCAGAAAAAATCAACACTTTTTTTTCAACTTAGGAATGATCAAAACCATGTCTAAAGAATTGAAAATAGTTATACTCGGTGCAGGCAATGTAGGTTTTCATTTAGGAAAAAAACTACATGATGTTGGTTTGAAAATCATACAAGTTTATAGTCGGAAAATATCGAAAGCAAAACGATTAGGGAAAATCATAAAATGTCAATCTATTCAAAACTTAGATGATATTTCGATGGATGGAAACTTGTACATTCTGGCCGTTCCAGATAGTGCCATCGAAAAAGTAGCAGCAGATTTATCAAAAAAAATTCCAAATACAAAATTAGTCGTACACACTTCAGGTGCAACTCCTTCAACAGTTTTAAAACCATATTTTAAAACCTACGGTATCTTTTATCCATTGCAAACTTTTTCCTTTGCAAGAGAAGTTTACTTTGACAATATCCCAATTTGCATAGATAGCAACCTAAAAAAGCATCGAACACTTTTGGAGAAATTAGGAAAATGTCTCTCTCAAAACGTTCATCAAATTAACGATCGAGAAAGAGCTATTTTGCATGTCGCTGCAGTTTTTGTCAATAATTTTTCCAACAATCTTTTTACCATTGGAGAGAAAATAACTTCTACGGAAAATTTACCCTTTGACATCTTAAAACCATTGATTAAAGAAACTGTTGAAAAAATCACACAACATTCTCCTAGTCAAATGCAAACTGGTCCAGCTAAAAGAGGTGATGACATAACAATAGAATTACATTTAAAATATTTAGAAAATAACTTTCCAGAATTTATCGAAGTCTATCAAACAATGACTCAAAATATTAATTCAAATTTTTCAAAAAAGACCTCTTAGAAAAAAAATAATTATGAGAATCGTCGGATACATAGAACATCCTAATTTAAAAATCACCGTTTTCAAAATGGACAATAAAACTTCCATCAAATTTGAAACAGGTATGTATGAGCAAACTTATAAATTTCGAGAAATGGATGAACTCAATAATATGGAAAAGATTAAAGAACTAGTTGATGGAGAGTTTGTAAATAATGTACTGATCGAATTTCAAAAAATGCATCAGTTTAAAAACAAAGCTTTGAGTAACTTTTTGTCAGAAGAAGAGGAAGAAGAATTTGAAGAAATTATTTGACGATTCATCTTTTTTGGACTAATTCTGAAATCAAACTTATAGATTATATTCTGTCCACAAATCATAAAACGTGCTCAAAATAATAAAGCCCCGAAGTAAACTTCGAGGCTTTAATTCTTTTGTGATTAAAAGTCAGATGACACTAGGTTCTAGTATCTTCCGCCTCCGCCACCGCCGTAGCCACCGCCACCGCCGTAACCACCACCGCCACGGTTATAGCCACCACCTCCGCCTCCGCGGTTGTAGCCACCACCACCGCCACCTCGACGATCATTATTTCTTGGTTCAGCTTTTTTCACAACAATAGTTCTACCATCTACCTCAGTATCGTTAAGCCCGTCAATAGCAGCTTGTCCCTCACCATCATCTGGCATTTCAACAAATCCAAATCCTTTGGATCGTCCAGTATCTCGGTCGTTAATAATCTTTACAGAATCAACAGTACCGTATGATTCAAAAAGGTCTTGTAGCGTACCCTCGCGAGTATCGTAATTTAATTTTGCTACGAAAATATTCATCTAGAAACAATTTAAAAAATTAAAAAAAGTGAGAAATCAAATGAAGAGCAGAAAGAAATTAGGGGACAAAAGATTTAAATTAAAACTTAAAATAACACTAATTAAAAAATGCTAAACAATAGGTAACTCAAGTAAGCATGACAAAGTTATTATTAATTAATGAAAAATCCTATTTTATTTCAAAATGTGGAAAAATATTTTTTATTATAAATACATGACTATCAGCTGTTTACAAAATAAATATTTATTAATTTAAAATATTTTCATATAAAAGACCTTTTATGAAAAAACTTATTTGGATTTTTTAAGATGAAGACAGGGTGAAATCTAGTGACATCTGATTATAATTAACCATTTTTAAAAATCCCAACGAATTCCATTTCTCACACTATAATAAGTAGCAGGTACATTTTCAGGAACACGGGTATCATTTGTAATACTAAATATAGTAGAAAATAAAAGTCGCTTGGAGAGTAAAAAATTTAAACTGGTCTGAGAAGATAATCTCACTTCTGAAAAATTAGTTAAAACGGGTTGATAATAAGTGGTATTTGAGATCGTCACATTTTCAGAAAATGGTTGAATGGAAGCTGATAAATAAGTACTCATTCGATGATCATAAAAGAAAGAAACAACATCTGAAATTATTTCAACTTCGTTATATTCATACATGTAAGAAATGCCAAAATAGACTTGCTGTTTTTCTGCCTCATAAACTTGGAAACGAAATCCAGTTCCCACCAAAGCTCGAAGCTGTAACCGAACTTGTTTATTAAATTGAGCTTGTGTAAAAAATTCATACCTGATTTTCTTACTAATCCCATAATTATACCTCAAATGGGAAAATCCATTATCAATAAACCGATCGTTGTTCGACCTAATCAAATTATAATTTGTCAATGAAAGGAATTTACTTCTTTTATGTAAAAGCTCAATTCTAATATCTCCAGAAATAGTGGTAATTGATTTAGTATTTTTCACAAAATTCGCTCCTACAGAAAGGTAACCAAATACACCTGAGGTATCGGCAAGATTAGATCTTTTATTTTCAATATTGACAATTTGAGCTTGAAGGCTTGTATTTTTAAAAAAAAATAAAGCTGTCGCTAATACAATTACGGAGTAATAATATAATTTTCTCATAGTGTTCTCATTTGGTAAAATCAGGAAACTCGAATCCAAAATTGGAATTTTAAATCTATCCTAATTTTCCTTTTTTAATTCAACTATCTTATTTTTTAAAAAGCCTTTAAACATTTCCAATCCGTTATTAAAATGTGTGTTATTATTTATCACAACATCTGCGCTATCTTTATAAGGTAAAATGTATTTTTCAAAGGCAGGTAAAATATGTTTTCGGTATCGATACAAAACATCATCTAAAGGATAATTTCGCTCTACTTGATCACGGTTAATTCTACGAATTACTTTTAAGTTTTCCTTGGCTTCAATAAAGATTTTCATGTCCATTTCTTTTCTCATTTTTTTATAATGAAAAACAAAAATTCCTTCAACTATAATAATTGGAGCTGGTTCAAAAGTCAAAATCCTTGGTTTAGCTTCCTTATTATTGAACATATATTCTTCAATAGTTACCGTTTCCCCAGCCATCAATTTTTTGACATCTCGTACAAATGATTTTTTATCAATTGAACCAGGACGGTCAAAATTTTCAATGCCTTCATCATCTTTTCTTTGATGCTCTTTAGTCAAGTAATAATCGTCTTGCGAAACAAAGCAAATCTCCTCCTTGGTAAATGACTTTTTTAATGCTTTAATAAACGAAGTTTTTCCACTTCCACTCCCTCCTGTTATACCTATGATGTATGGTTTTTCCATTTATATTATTCTTTTTTTTTGATGCAAATTTAAACAGAAAATCAAGAGTATAAAAATAGAATAGTTTTTATTTATAAAAAACACAAAGCCCTGATAATCAATTAATTATCAGGGCACTTCCATCTAAAGGATATAATTATAAAATTAACTAACCTGCTTTTCTAATTCATCTAATCTCGTTTCAATGGACTGATGTTTTTGTTCCAAAACCTCAATCTGCTTTTCCTCCGTTTCAATCAATTCATCAAACCCATGAAAGTTCGCATCAATTTTACCTTTGATATTGGCAATATAAGTCTTCAATTTTTCAGTCACTTCATTATCTAATCGAAGTCTTCCGCTAGCAATTGCTTCTTTAAAACTTCCCAGCACTTGACGTTTCTTTTTTCCCATACTCACCCCAGCAAAAAGCAACCCGACCGTGGTCAAAATGCCACCAGTCACATCCGCCACCATTCCACTCAAAAAAGTAGAAAGGATAATTCCAACTGCCGCAATTCCACTTCCAGCAGCTAAGTTGGGAACTAAATTTTCCTTGTCGCCAAATAATTCCTGGTCAGTAAAATTTTCAGATTTTGACATAAAACTTGAAAACGTTTTTTGTAAATCTATCAAAACATTACTTCGTCGCTCAGCAATGTCGCTAAAAATATCATGGTTGTTTTTTAATATAGTTTGACTGTTTTGAATTTTCAAATCAATCATTTTTCCCATCTGTTGAATGCTATCAGCAATGTCCACTACCCCATCATTGAGTTTATTTTTCAATTCAGAATTCAACTCTTGATCGAAGCTGTCTGCTAAATCATTCAACCACTTTTGTGGATTCTCTTTTTTGGAAAAAATCGAACTAATTTGTCGTCGAAGCAAAGAAAAGAAGGATAAACCGTTACTCAATTCGGTTTGCTTTTTATAGGTAATTCGATCATAGGCTGAAAGTAAATTCTCAACTAATTGATCTACCTGAGTACTAGATTTGACAGATTGTTCATCGAGCGTTTGAGTAATATCTTTTCTAAAAACCACATCAGATTCCCATTGTTTTTTCCGATCATTTACTCCACTAGAAATTCGCTCATTGATATTTTTTGAAGTAGCAATATTGTTTTGCAATTTCAAACCTGGCGCTTTTCCCCCTGTAATATTTTCTTTGATAAAATCTCGTAAAGGCAGGTATCCACTAGCTTCATGATTGTTTTCCAATTCTAATTTTGCCGAAACTGCAAAGATATTTGGATTAACAATTCCTTTCTTTACCGCATAATCATGCACTCCCTTAATGTTCACTTGTAGATCTTCTTCTGGCATTAAATCTTTTTGCTGCAACACAAAAATGATTTTCTTTCTCCAATCATCATGAATGAAATTAAAGAAATCCCAAGCAGATTGTCGATAAGGATTTTTGGATTCAAAAACAAAAACAATTAAGTCGGAGGCTGGAATAAATCGCTCCGTAATTTCTTGATGTTGATCCACAATAGTGTTCGTTCCAGGTGTATCGACAATCGCAATCTCTTTAAGAATTTCGACAGGCTGAGTGATTTTTTTCAAAAAAGGACTCACCATTATCGTCTCCTCTTTTTCACCATAAATAATTTGCTGAATCGTGTCAGTCATCGGAGCAGGTGACACTTTACAAATTTCTTTACCACTTCCTAACAATGCATTTACAAAACTACTTTTCCCCACTTTTACTTCACCTACGATAACAAACATAAATGGTTCATTGATTCGATTCCGCAAATCGCTAACCACTTTTTCTAATTCGGAATGGGAAATATCGATAGTCAAATCGTGCAATTCTTTGACGATTTGATCGATTTGAGTTTTGTATTTCTGAAGGTCGTTATTTAATATATGATCCATAGTTTTTTCTATTTTGATTTCTAACAACTTTTAGACGATCTGAAAAGTTGAAAGTATCACCCTTTTTGCAAACTTCTTTCTAAATAAATTTCCGCTTCCGGTCCTGCACAAAATATCAAATCTAAGATACTCAAATTAGGCAAAAATCCATTTTCCGCTTCAAAAACTTGAACATACTTTGCTTGCTCAAAATCAGTATCTTCCATTTTAATATTTTCCTTAGGAGAAATTTTATTGCGTAAATCAACCATCTCTTGACCAGGTTCTTTTTCAAACATTTCAGTCAATTCAATTTTTCTTTCCAATGAAATTATTTTCAAAATCACTTGCAGCAAATCCCAATTCCAATCCCATAAATATTCATACTTTTTTTGAAAAACTGGTAAAAGCAAATGTTCATAATGTTCAAAAAAAGGCGATTTCCCATAAGCAGATTTAATTGCAGTCCAATGCTGAGTCTGCCAAGGTTCATCATACTTTAATTTTACTTCACGAATCGGCTGTTGTTGATTTTTTCCACCGGCAAGAGGAAGACTCAATCGTAACAATCCCATCGAACTAGCCAAATGACATCTATTTCGATAACTACCTTTAGAGTAATTTTCGTGCTGCTCCAACATCACTTTTGGATATTGTAACAATTTACTTACATATTGTATGGATGGCAGATATTGAAGTTCGAGAAGTACTGTTTTTTCCAAAATATATTGAACTAAGAGGTTGATAAATGATTTTTCATAAAAAATATTGCCTTGTTAAAATTGAATTTATTTTACTGTTTATTACTGTTTGTTGTTGTTTAATTGTTAAATTCGCTTTTACAAATAGTTATTTCAATTGAATCTAGCTATACTAAAATTGATTTTGCTACAAAGATAGAAGAATGATATACTTCCCCAAAGGATATTTTTTTTCAAATAAAAAATTGAAAATATACGTGCCTTTATTTAATTTTTTCATTCTTTACCAAATCAATTTATTCTTATTTTTTCATCCATAAAATTAAAGATAGTTTACCTATGAAAAATCTACTCGTATTTTTTCTTTGTCTTCCTTTCTTAAGTTTTTCACAAGACATTCCCACTTTTAATTTAGATTTTGAAACCGTCAAAGAAGCTAAAACACTTCCTAAAGATTGGTTTAAATGGGGCATGCCTAGTTTCGAAATCACTTCGGATCAAATTGAAAAACAGCATGGTAAAACTTCCATAAAGGTAGTTTCAAAATCTGAAAATGGAAAAGAATTTGGTTGTCCTGCTTACAAAATTAAAGCGCAATATGCGGGCAAAAAAATCAAGTTGACTGGCTACATCAAAATGGAAAAAGTGAGAGATGGAAGTGTTGGTTTATTGTTACGAATTGATGGAGCTGGAGGTTCCTTAGCGTTTGATAATATGCAAAATAAAAACATCAATGGAACAAGTGATTGGAAACAATATACCATAGAATTGGATTATCCAGATGGCGCAGAAACTATTTATATTGGAGGAATTTTATTTGGAAAAGGAACTGCTTGGTTTGATAATTTTGATGTGATGATTGATGGAAAATCAATTACCAAATTAAAACCAGTTGCACCAAAATTATTCCCTGCTCAACTCGACAAAGAATTTGATAATGGGTCAAAAATTAAGGACATAAAATTAACTCCTGAAAATACTAAAACTCTAGCGACACTTGGAAAAATGTGGGGTTACTTAAAATATTACCATCCCAAAGTAGCAACTGGCGATATCAATTGGGATTACGAACTCTTCCGATTTATGCCTGAATTCCTTGCTGCTCCTGATCATAAAAAACGAGCAGAAGCTTCGATCAAATGGATTGAAAAATTGGGAGGTTTTGAGGAAGGTGATTACGATGACAAAAGCTTGGAATTAAAGTTAAAAGCGGATTACCAATGGTTTGGGGAACTTCGACATGACGAATTAATTTATTTGCTGATTAGACTACGAACGGCTGATCGAACTGGGAAACATTTTCAAATGGGATTTGCTTCAAATGTTGGAAATCCGATTATCAAAAATGAAGCAGACTATGCCGATTTTAATTATCCAGATGTAGGTTTTCGATTATTGGCGTTGTATCGATATTGGAATATTATTAATTACTTTTTTCCTTACAAACATTTGACTGATGATAAATGGGATCAAGTGATGGTAGACTTTGTTCCAAAATTTGTGAATGCAAAAAATGAATTGGAATACAAATTAGCCTTGCTCGAGTTGATTGGAAAGGTGCAGGACACTCATGCTAATATTTGGATGCAAGATGAGGCCTTAAATGGATTTTTTGGAAATAATATTTCTGCCGTTAAAATTAAAATGGTGGAAGAAAAAGCAATGGTCGTTGGATATCATGATGAAGAAAAAGGAAAAACTAGTGGCTTAAAAATCGGTGACATTATCACCACAATTGATGGTTCGCAAGTAGAAGATGTTATCAAAAAAATGCTTCCACATCTACCTGCTTCCAACTACCCTACCCAATTAAGAGATGTTGCCAAAAAACTTTTACGCACGAGTAAAAAAGTTTTGGACGTTACTTATTTGCGAAGCGGAAAAGAAAATAACATTACTCTTACAACTTTCCCGACCCAGGAAATTAAGTTATGGAAACGGTCTGAAAAGAAATCATGGAAAGTGATGGATGGTGATATTGGTTATATTTATCCAGGAACAATTAAAGATGGAGACATTGAGGATATGAAGAAAAACTTGTTGGATAAAAAAGGAATAGTGATTGATTTGAGATGTTATCCTTCAGAGTTCATGGTTTTTGCTTTTGGAAATTTCTTAACTCCTGAGTTAAAACCATTTGTGAAATTTACCAAAGGAAGTTTAATGAAACCGGGCAATTTCAATTTTGAACCTAGTTTATCAGTCGGTGGAAATGACAATGGAACTTACCTAGGAAAGATTGCCATTTTAATCAATGAAGAGACACAAAGTCAAGCTGAATACACTACGATGGCTTTCCAAACTTCACCTAATAATAAAGTTTTTGGAAGCACAACTGCAGGTGCAGATGGAAATGTTTCAACTATTATTTTACCAGGTAGAATCCGGACGATGATTTCGGGAATTGGTGTTTATTACCCTGATGGAACTGAAACGCAACGAGTTGGAATTGTGCCAGATGTGGAAGTGAAACCAACGATTAAAGGTTTGACTGAAGGAAAAGATGAAGTATTGGAAAAGGCGTTGGAGTGGATTAAAAAATAATTTGTTCTAAAAAAAAGAAATTTTCCGAGGCATGACTTTAAGTTATGTCTCGTTTTTTTTTTGCCGCCATCCTTTCTTAATTTTTCATACTTCAAATATTATTTCAAATTCATATAACGATTTAGTGTTTTTAAAAAAATATAAAAATCTATAATTATGAAAAACCAATTCCTCTTTTCACTTCTCTTCCTTTCTACTTTTTCCTCTGCGCAAATTATTCAAGATTGGGATCTTTCGCCACTTGGTCAGCGCACTTATTTTGAGAGAGATCATGGATTTTTGGAAATGTATTATAATGACTCAACAGAAGTTTTTGCGGATTATCGGAAGCATTATTTTGGGGAGAAATATGTAAAGGATGCAATTAGAATCAATAAAAAAAGATAAAAACGATAAATTACAATTTAAATTAAATACTTGGGACTGGTATAGTTTTGAATTTTGTTCCGACTATGGTGTCCCATCTGATAACGGGAGAAATCAAATTTACGTTTCTGACTTTGGATTGGTTTATAGTTATACAGGAGGTGTTTTTAGTGACGATGAATCTCAACTAATTGGTCATAAAAGAGGAAATATCATTGAAGGAGATATCGATCCATTATGTCTCATCACCTCAAATAACAATACTCTTACAAACAAAGAACCTTTCATCCAAATCTACCCAAATCCAACTTCCGAATATCTCAATATTCTTTTTTCAAAAAATCAAAACACTCCATTTTCCATTTCCATCTTTGATACTGTGGGAAAATTAGTTTTGGAAAAAAAGAATGTTTCCTCCAATTCTATTGATGTTTCAAAATTGAAAAAAGGATTCTATTTTCTAAAAATTTCTAGTAGCTTTGGCGATAGTATTCATAAAATTGTCAAACAATAATAACACAAACATAAATCAATTTACAACATGAAAAAACTCCTCCAAATCCTCAACATCCTCGCTTTTGGTGCGATGGTTTACGTCAATTATTTATCCAATGCTTTACCGATCAATGGTAGAAATCCAGGCGAAATCTCTGACTCATTTCCCAATCTATTTGTTCCTGCTGGAATTACCTTTTCGATTTGGGGAGTGATCTATTTATTTTTGTTGGGATTTTTGGTTTATCAAGCCAAAGATTTATTTAAGTCAGCTCAAGATGCAACGCCTTGGTTTTCCAAGATTGGCCCATTTTTCCTATTGACTTGTGCTGCCAATATCGGTTGGATCTTCGCTTGGCATTATAATCATGTAGAAGTATCGGTAGCGGTGATGGTTACTTTCTTGATTTTACTGATTACGATTTATCAACGATTGGCCATTGGTAGAGGGCCAGTTTCTTCTGGGGTAAAATGGTTGGTGCACACTCCTTTTAGTATTTATTTAGGATGGATAACTGTGGCAACGATTGCTAATGTTACCGCTTTGTTGGTGAGTATTGGTTGGGATGGATTTGGGATTTCGGAAGTTTTTTGGACGGTAGGAATGATCTTTATTGCGACTTTGATTGGTCAAAAAATGTTGAATTCAAGAGGCGATGTTGCCTACAGTTTAGTTTTGATTTGGGCATTTGCAGGAATTATTATAAAACAAAAAGGCGTAGAACAAAATATTGTAATCGCAGCGAGTATTGGAATTGTTTTGATTCTTTTATCTTTGGTGCCTAGTGTGATTCGGACAGTTCGAGGCAAATAATTTTATTAAAAAAGGAAATTAAAAAAATGAAAAAAGCATTAAAAAAACGAAAAATATACGATTGTGTTTGTGATTCAGAAGGAGCAATAGTAGAAAAGAATTTGACCAATATTACTTATCTAGATGAAAAAGAAAATGTAATTCGAGAGGAAATTTACAATGAAGGGGAGATTGATGTTTTGGTAGAAAATACTTTTGTAAATGAGTTGTTACAACAAATCCAACAAACTGATTATGTAAACCAAATTCAGCAAACTTGGGAATTTATTTACGATGAATTTGGAAGAAAGATTGAACAAAGAGAACATTTTCAAGAAGGCGATTTTATTCCTACAAAATTTGAATATACCACCGAAGGAAAATTAAAAATGGAAGCTGTGCTCGATGATGATGGTGAAATAGAAAGCAAAATTGATTATGAATATAGTTCAGTTGGCAACCTAATCAAAAAAGTGGAATATGACACCAATGACTTTACAAGTCCATGGGTATCAACTACTTACGAATATGATATTAATAATAAGGTAGTTAAAAAAGAGGAAAAATTTGCGGATAAAGATGCTACTACTTCAACTTTTGAATATAATGAAGCAGGTGAATTAATTGGTGGACAAATCTATTATTCCGACGATGAAGATTTGATCGTTGACCAAAAAGTATTGGAAGATGAAAATGGGAAAGTGATTGGAACGGAGATTTTTAATCCCAAAGAAAATATTAAAAGACAGGTGCTCGTCAAGCGAAATGAGACAAATGAAATTACAGAAGAGGAAATTTTAATCAATGGAAATTTTAATAGTTTGACGGTTTATAATTACAATGACGCGAATGATGTGATTGAAGAAAAGTATTTGAATATTGTAGGTAATGGCGAATTTCAACAATGGACAGCCAAAGCTTATGACCTTGAATATTTTGAAAGCTCAGCAGCAAAAACTGAAGAAGAATAAATGGCTACCTACCTTGAAAAAAATGCCCTTTTTCCCAAATTAATTGATGCACCTGTTCCTGAAAATTTAGGTATGGTCGTAGTCATTCCTTGCTACGATGAAACAGAATTAATTCGAAGTTTGGAGAGTTTAAAAAACTGTGATGCGCCTAATTGTTTAACAGAAGTAATTGTTGTCGTAAATGATGGCGAACAAACTTCTAATGAAGTCAAAGCGCAAAATTTAGCAACTTTCGAAGCTTCCACAACTTGGGCAAAAGAAAATATAACACAACATTTACAATTTCACATAATATATAAATCAACTCTTCCTAAGAAAATTGCAGGTGTTGGAACTGCTCGAAAAATTGGAATGGATGAAGCAGTTCGACGACTTGAATCTGTCGAAAAATCGGAAGGAGTAATTATTTGTTTTGATGCAGATAGTTTATGTGAAAAAAATTATCTCCAAGCCATCGAGGAACATTTTATCCAAAATCCAAAAACCCAAACTTGCGGAATTCACTTCGAACATCCACTCGAAGGAGAGGAATACAAACCTGAAATATACGATGCGATTACAAAGTATGAATTGCACTTGAGATACTATATTCATGCACAAAAATTTGCAGGTTTTCCATTAGCATTCCAGACAATTGGATCGAGCATGGCAGTACGGTGCAATGCTTATCAGCAGCAAAGTGGAATGAATAAAAGAAAGGCAGGTGAGGATTTTTATTTCCTCCATAAGTTTACCATTCTTAATGCTCATACGGAATTGAAAAAAACGAAAACAATTCCCTCCCCTCGTCGTTCTGATCGAGTTCCTTTTGGAACAGGAAAGGCGGTGAATGAAATTTTAGCAGAAAAAATATTGAATGCAGAGTCAGTATATTCGACTTATAATTTTAAAATATTTGAAGATTTAGAACCATTTCTATCGGTTGCTCCCAACTTACTCTTATTCGAAAATGAGCAAATAGAAATGATGAAAAAACAATTACCTGAGTCTATTCGTGTTTTTTTAAATGATAATAATTTCGATGCGAAACTGGCTGAAATTCAAGCAAATACGACGATTCCAATTACTTTTGGGGGAAGATTCTTTCGATGGTTTAATGCTTTTTTTTTGATGAAGTATGTACATTTTGCCAGGGATAATTATCACCCAAATGTATCTGTAGAAGAGGCTGCAAGAGCATTGTTACAAAAATATTATTTTAAGGATATGAGTGGTGCAAGTGCGAAGGAATTGTTGTTGGAATTTCGGAAAAAGGATTTGTCGCAGTTGTTTTGATTCTTATTTTACCACATAAGCACTTAGAAAACATAGATTTTATTATAAACAAAAACCTATGTTTTCTATCTGCCTAAGTAGTAAAAATTAAACTAAAGTACTCGCAATTTCCTTAGTCATTTCAGTTAATGATTTACGCTCATTTTTCAATTTCTCAAAGGTATTTTTATCTAAATTCCTCACCGCTTTAGCTGCATTATACTTTTCCCAAAACTCTAAATACACCAGCGAAAATCGCCCCATGTAAAACAAAAGGATTAACGCCAAAATCGACCACCATCCCCACAAATATATTCCGACCGAAACCAAAAATAAAACTAACAAAATACTCAATCCTAATCCAATTGCTAATGCCACCGGTGCTTTAAATTCGAGTTGCTTCACTTTAGTTTTAGAGACATGCTTCGCATAGCCAAAGATGGGATAATTGAACCAATAGCCTAAGAAGTAAGGCACAAACCCCAACACTAAAAATAAAGTATTTTTCCAATTATAGATTTCAGGATTTTGCAAAGCTTGATCCTCAACTCCATTAAATCTCAATTTGGAAAAGTATTGTTTTATTTTTTCAGACCACTCGGATTTTTCTTCTTCTGACATTTGACTTACATGATCTGCAATATTCATTTCCCCTTCGAGCGGTTGTCGATCCTCAGAAATAATTGGAAAAGTTTTCTCTAGATGATCATTTCTGAAAAGTGAAAAAAGATCTTCCGCTAGAGCATCATCTGCAGGATTTGGAATATTGACAATATGATTTTCCAAACCTTCTTTTACTACTGTGGTCAAATTTCGAATCGTCCTTTGAGGATTTTCATGATATTGATCATAATAATCTTTTAATCGAATCGGTTCTCCCACATCAAACATGGCAACTGATCGAAATTTATCAGCTTCCGTAAAATTTACTCCGATTGGAACAATGTGCAAATCAATATCTCCATATTTTTCATAAGTTCCAAAAGCAATTCGACCTAAACCTTTTCGAATCGGCCGCAATCTTTTTTCTTGAATCGTTCTGCCTTCTGGCAAAATAACTACCGTTTTGTGATCCTTCAAAGCCTCATAGCAGAAATCAAAAGTTTCATCATTCTTTTTTAATTGATCTAATCCTTCTTGCCTTCGAAAAATCGGAACCATGTGTAACACATTCAATATTTTTCTAAAAAGTGGTTTTTTAAACAAATCACCACGTACCAAAAAGTACAGTTTGATCGGTAAAAAACAGGCTAATATACAAGGTTCAATAAAAGCGGTAGGATGATTTATGGCAAGGATTAACGGCTTACCTTGCGGAATTCGATCCCGATTGGTAAAGTAGATTTTACGAAAGAAAATTTTCAAAGCGTACGCCGCAATTGGTCTGACAAAACTATAAATCAAAGCTGAATATGTTTGTTTTTCGAATTTGAATTTGACAAAAGTAAGGAAAAAATGGTAACTTTTATGAGAACTTACGCTGCTATGCGTGTCATAGTTTAAACAATAGCACGCTTATCTGTTGGCAAAAAAAGAAAGAGCTTTAACCCGATTGATCGAATTAAAGCTCTTTTGAATTTGTTATGCAAGACCACTTCTAAAACGGTAGTCAATTTCGATATATTATGTTTTTTTATTTTATTTTAAAAAAAATCAATTTATTTCTTTTTGCAACTCATTTACCTTCATATTTAACCAACTCTGATTAAAGATAGTATTTGCTAAAGCAATGTCTTTCAGCAACTTATCTAATTCATGTTGTAGTTTTTCACGTTTAGAAATGGAAATTGAGTTTTTAATTTGAAATGCTTTTTTTGCAAATTTTACAAGATTGGAGAATCCATCTCGACGAGAAGTTGAGATCTGATTATTGCGTTGCAAATATTGTCGAAACGACTCGGTAAGCGAAACAAAAGCTTCATACTCATTCAAATCATAATAAGTTCTAAGCAACAAAGATTTAGCGTGGACTCGATATCGAATATCGGTGTATTCAACTTGAACTAATAAATCTAGTACTCTTTCTAATTGTTCCGTTTGATAATAGTATGCTGCTAAATTAAAAGTATAAGCATTTTCCACTACCTCAGGATCAAGTCGATTTCGATAAACTTCAATGAATTTTTTCACCCAATCCAATTCATCTAAACGGAGTGCCACAGTCACTATATTTTTATAATGCCATTCGGATAAGTAATTATTTTCGATTAATAAATCTGCTTCTAATTGCATTTTATACAACTGAAAAAGTTCATTCAAATAGTTATCATCACCGGTATTTATTTTTGTCATACAAAAATGCTGGAGGTGATTATAAATACTTTCCAACTCTTCTTTGGGAAAAAACGATTCGTATTTTTTTAAAATCGGAATGAGATCTTGATAAAATTCAGACGTCCCTTTAGTCATCATTTGAAAAACCTGATAATAAATAATGATCGAAGGAATGTGCTCGTATTTTTCAACGCTTTTTTCAATTTCTGCAATAATATCATCCAACATTTGATAGGAATATTCCACTTGCAAAATTTTGGAACGCATCATCATTTCGCAAGCGTCTTTTAATTTTTCGGAAAAATAAAAATGGTCGAGGTGATTTTGTTTTTGTTGAATAGACCAATCCGTTTCGTGTTTTTCTAATTGTGTATGAAAACGCTCCGCTTCTGATTTGACTAAAAATTGTTGGAAACTAAAATCACTATTTTGGATTTCACTTTTAACTAATTCCGTTTCAACTTCCGATAGTAATTTTTCATAATTTCGATGGGATCCATTTTTGCGAAGCGATTGGAGTAAAAAAATATTTTGCTGAATTTCACTTTTACGAAATTGCTCTTGCGTCAAAAATTGATTGAGCAATCGCCAAGTGTAAGTGAACAAAAGTGCGAGGTGTTTTTGGTCATGTTTTCGATCTGGAAATACGTTTTTAAAAAGTATTTTTCGCTCACAAGTTTTTTCCAAAAACCTTGGATATAAATTATTAAAATGTCCAACCAATGTTTTCACCTCCCCATGTTTATTAAAATATGGCGACTGAACGAACTCGTAAAACCGAGTCATTTGTTTTCGTGAAAGTCCTTGAAAAGCTTGAATTAATTTATTGGAAAACATAAATGCACTATAATTTTAAGTAATACTTTTTTCATTTTTTGATATCATTTCAATTAAAAGACCTTTTTATGCAAAAAAATGATGCCTCAAACTCATAAAAAAAATCTTTTTTTTCTCAAAAAAAATAAACAAATATAAATTATAAAAAACTGATTATCAATACTTTACATTTACATTTACTTTTTTTTAATTAAAAAAAATCCAAAAATATATCATAAAAGTACTTTTAAAATAAAGATGTAGTGAGCACATTTGTATCATCAGGAATCATATTTACAACAAATTAAACTTTTGTACGATGAAGAAAATGAAATCATTTATAGTTTTTTGCTTCCTCTTTTTAGGATGCCTTCCATCTATGTTGGCACAATGTCCACCTACAGATATAATAATAACTCCAACTAATTGTAATGATGGATTTGTCGATTTAGAGATTGATTTTAATTTTTCATTGATGCCGAGTGATTCATTTTTTGTTTTCATTAATGATGTCGAATACGGTCCTTTTGCCTATACAGATTTAGGAATTACGATTACCGATCAATTTCCTTATCCCCCTCAGTCCAATAATTCTTCTACCCTTTTTGAGATTGTGATTCAAGATCAGGTGAATCCACTTTGCAGTCAAAATGAATTTATCGAAACTAACTGTTGGCCTGAATTTATTTTTGGATTAATAACTGAATCAGCAGATTGTATTAATAATTCTGGTCTTTTTAATATTGATGTTGAATTTGAGACCCTATCAGATTACACTTCTGACTCGTTTTTTGTTTTCATTAATAATATTAGTTCCCCTTTTCCGTGGACCCAAACTTATGGACCTTTTCCATATTCTTTAACTACAAGTTCTACCGCTACCATTGGCCCAATTTGGGGAGATGGTTCTTCTATTTATAATATTTCTATTTTTGATCAAAATCCAAATGCTGTTACCTCAAATCTTTCTACTCTAAGTGTACCTGCCTGTTGCCAACTCAGTAATATTTTTGTAGAGGCGCTTCCTTGTGAATCAGATGGAACGTTCATGGCAGAAATCCAATTTGCTTATGAAAATATGCCAAGTAATACTTTTCAGCTTACTGGAAATGGAATGAACTATGGCACCTTTAGTTATGCTGATAATACACCAAATGGAAACGGTGTAGTAATGATGACTTTTGGACCACTTGTTGGTGACGGATCCACGATTTATGAATTTATTGTAACTGATTCCGAGAACTCAGATTGTAGTATTGATTTTGAATTCTGGGAATCAATTGATTGTAATGATGACTGCGAAATTACAGACTTAATTGTCGAAGCTCATCCTTGTAATCCAGAAGGAACATTCTATGTTGATATAGATTTTAATCATGAAAATATGCCAAGTGATTCTTTTCACTTAGTTGGCAATGGAACTAATTATGGGACATTTGCTTATGCAGATTTGTGGCTTACTTTCGGACCAATCCTGGGAGATGGAAATACGGTTTTTGAATTCATAGTGATTGATTCTGAAAATTCGGATTGTACTGCTTTTACAGGATTAGATCCTATAAATTGTAATCCAGATTGTGAAATTTGGGATATAGAAATTTCAAATACAGATTGTAATTCAGATGGTACATATAATTTCACCTTGAATTTCAACTATGCGAATGTCAACAATGACTTCTTTGATGTATTCGCTAATGGTGATTTTTTTGGATTCTATGAATTTGCAGATTTACCCTTGACGATTGAAAATTTCCCCTTGAGTGGAAATGATAATGATGTCATTAAAATTTGTCAAAATGATTTGCCGACTTGCTGCGAAACTTACGAATTTGAAAGTCCTAATTGCGATCAAACCTGTCTGACGTTTAATGATTTGGCAATAGCTTATTATGGAACACCTATTTATGCTCCAGATGATATAGTCTTTACAGTAAGTGGGGTTCCGGTCAAAATTCAAGAATATGAAAACTCATTTGATGGTGTGGCGGTTTTAGGAAATCCTTCTCCGTTTTTTGATGGAAATTATTTGTCGCCTTTTATGGCAAACTTGGAATTTAATTTCCTTCAATTAAATGCTGCTGTAATTCACCTTGAATTTGATTTCTACAATGGAGGAGGTGGAATTAATATCGGAGCCAATGATGCACCGATTAATTCAGCAAATTCTCTTTTTGATTTGGATGGTGTGGAGATCGCGCCAGGAGTGACACTTACTATTATTCCTGATCCAACTGACCCAATTGCAGGAAGAGCAATTTTAGATGGCTTCATTGGACTATTTACCATAGGTGCAAATGATGCGCTAGACTTTGACAATATCTGCTTGGATTACGATCAATTTGGTGATTGCTGGGCAGGAGATACTAATTCAGATTTTATTGCCAACAATTTTGACTTGCTTAATATTGGCTTGGCTTATGGAGCAACTGGCACTCCTCGTGATGATGCAAGTATTGCTTGGATTGCACAACCTTCTGATGATTGGACACAAGTTTTTGAAGATGGTACCAATTACAAACATGCAGATGCAAACGGAGATGGAATAATAAATGCACAAGATAAATTTGCCATAGATGAAAATTTTGGTTTGACTCATGGAAATGTTGATCCTTATGTTGCTCCAGTTCCTTCGTCAGATGATCCTGCATTATATATTGTGATGCCTAATCCAAATGATATTGGGGTTGGTTCATTTGAAGCAGAAATCCATCTAGGAGAAAATGTCAATGCGATAGATGCAATTTATGGTTTAGCATTTACGGTAGAATTCAACAACCAAATCTTTGATGCGTCGTCTATGGAAATCGCCTTTGAAAGTGGTTGGTTTAATAATAATGGAACAGATGATTTAATCTCTGTTCAAAAAGAGGAAGATGGACAACTGGCAGCTGCTGTTTCTCGAATCAATCAAAACAATATCGGAGGTGGAGGTAAAATTGGAACCATCACAGGTATCATTGATGATCTCTCAGGTTATGCTGCAATTGAATTAGGTATCATTGATGTGAAAGGAATTACTAATAGCGAAACGTTAGTTCCGTTCAACACTCCTGAAAATTATGTGGAAGTTGGAACTGGAATAATTGAAAATAAATTAAATCGCAATTTATCTATTTTCCCAAATCCAGCTAGTGATTTAATCTTCATTAAAAATGAGAATAAAACTCCGATTGAGAATATCCGATTGATCAATATTTTAGGGCAAGAAATTTTACAAAAATCTGTGAATGAAATTGGATTGGTAGAATTGAATGTGACTAAAATTATCGAAGGAATTTATTTCTTAGAAATTCAAATGGATGGGTTTAAGGTGAGTCGAAAAATAGAAATTTCACACCCGTAATTTTTCAATAATCCTTGAAATTTCAGTAGAGACAAGGCATGCCTTGTCTCTACCTATTTTAGATTAATTTTCATTAAAATATTCTGCAGCTCGACGATTATTATTAGGCTGCATACCTGTCGCATCAATATAATTCGAACCACTAATTTCTTCAGGTGCAGCTTTATATAATTCTAATTGCCATCGTGGATTATTCACTTCTCCTCTAACTGTAGAATGCAATAATTCATAGTTAGTACCCAATTCCGGTGCATAAAATAAAAACTTTACATCCGCTTGATCCGTAGCTGGAAAATCATTGTAAAACCAAATTTCATAAGGTGGTGCACTTGGCTCATTATCTACTTTTATTACATCATTTGGACGGCCGTATCGAATAAAAATCCGACCTCTGTCTGACTCAAATCCATAACCAAAACCAGAAGCATATAATTTATCCACAGCTTTAGCCACTTCCATAAATGCCTTATAAGTAACTTCAGAATTATTCGGATTTTGGTTTACCCAAAAATTAAAAAGGAATCGTTGCTGAACAATAGAGTCTTTATTTTGGACAACTGAATTCAATAATTCCACATCGCCATCTTTAACCAATGGAGCAATTGCTTTCAAACTATAGCGTAATTCTTTTCGAGAAAGTTTCCCCACAAATTCATCTTTGATTTCTACCGTTTCAATTTCTTCATGAGTAGCTTGGAGATAAGGATTGCTTCGAGTAAAATCAACAGATTTTCGAGAAAGTAATTCTTTCGTTCGGTTTCTAATTTCGACAAAAAAACTATAATTCCCAGAAGGTAAATCTTTGATATCCATTTGTAAAATCAACACATTGATCGACTGTGGTTTTCGTTTTTTATGTCCAATAACAATCGGTTTAATTTTGTTATTCTCCATCCTTTCGATACCATAAGAAACTTGAAAATCATCACCAATTTTTTTATCCGTATCATAAACTTCATTGTAGAAGATTAATTTATCCAAATTTTTATGATAAAAATTATGAGGTAATGGCTCTACGAAAAATCCGTTTTTCACTAAAATATGATCTTCATTTTCTGCCTTTTTCACGGAAGCTAATAATTCAATATCAGATTGTAACAATACATCTACATCTTTGGGATATTTCATTTTTATCGTTCCATCATAGCGAACTACATTTTTCGCATCTTGCTTATCTTGAATAGAAACTTCAATTTCGTATTCTCCATCGGGCAAAGCAAATCGTTTCAAATCAACAAAATCTTCTTGCAAATTACTATTCGGGGAGTTCAAATTATATTTGTCAAATTTAATAATCTCCTCCCCTTGCTTAAATAAAATCACCACTTCTACTCCTGCTTGGAACATCGTAGAATCTACATTAGGAACAAATGTTACCGTTTTCCCAACTACATACAAATAGACTTCCACATAATTTTGAGACGGACTTTTGAATGTGGAATACGTGATACTCGCATCCAAAGCCTGACTAGAAAAGGAGCACAACAGTAAGAACGCCAACGATTGGAATATTTTTTTCATCATTTTTTTTTTAGATCGCTGCGCTGACAGAGGTCAGATCATACGGTTCGCTTTCTGTCAGAAGACAGACTGACGATAATTATATAATTCTCAAAGTTACTACAACTCGATACATTTGACAAACCATAAATATGGGAAAAGTCAGGAAGGTGGCGTAAAATTGACCGCTTCGCTGACAGAGAAGCGATCTATTACCTATGGTTTCTGGAGAAGAACCACAAACTTATTAGAAGCGATATCCATATTCATAATCAAGGAATCTTTAACCAACTTCTCTATATTATATTCAATTGTTTTACCCGTTTTTTGGGTTAATTTTTCCTCTTCAATTGACATCTCATAACTTCCTTCTTCTTCTGAACCCAAAATATTGGTTTTTAAAATGCCGCCATCAACAAATTCAAAGTAGGCTCCATCTAAACGAGGGCTTGGAATTTTATTGACTGTTGCTCCTGTCAATTCCCATTTTCCAAGAAGTAAAGTAGGATCTAATTTTATAATTTTGACTTTGGGTTCATTTTCACAAGCGGTGAAAAATGAAGCCAACAAGAAGAAAGGAAGTGCTAATTTTAAAAATTTCATGTGTGTTAAGTTTTGTTCTATTTCAGTTTTGATTTTTTGACTGTTTTACTATTTTGACAATTTAAACTATTTTATAATTTGGGAAAAACAGTCAAAACAATAAAAAATCACTTTTTCCTTAACTCCATCACCGTTATCTCAGGTAAAATTCCAACTCGTCCAGGATATCCTAAAAAACCAAAACCCCGATTGACGTATAAATATTGTTTATTTTTCTGATAAAGTCCTGCCCATTGTTTGTAAACATATTTTATTGGACTCCATTTTATGATTCCAGGAATTTCTAAACCAAATTGCGCACCATGAGTATGCCCTGAAAAAGTAATGTGAATATCTTTAAATTTTTCCAAAACTTCATCTTCCCAATGCGATGGATCATGAGAAAGCAATAATTTCAACCCTGCTTCATCTGTTCCCTGATTGGCCTTTTCCAAATCTCCATATTTCATGAATCGGCCATGAGCACTATAATTCTCTACGCCAATTACTGCGACATCTTCTCCTTTAATTTTGACCAATCGGTTGTCATTTAAAATTAAATCCCAACCAAGTCTTAGATGGATATTTTTTAAATTTTCAAAATTTTGCGCTTTTTGCGAAGCACTTTCCCAACGCACATAATCTCCATAATCATGATTTCCCAAAATAGAGAAAATACCATATCGTGATTTTATTTTATCAAAAACATCCACGAAAGGCTCCATTTCATGGGAAATAGAATTGACTAAATCACCAGTAAAAAAAACTAAATCTGCCCGTTGATCATTAATCATATCAATTGCCACTTTGATCGGATGTTTTTTGGTAAAACTACCAGAGTGGATATCTGATATTTGAACAATCTTCAATCCTTCTAACGCTTTTGGCAAATCAGGAATTGTTACCAAAGTATTATAAATTTTATATCGATATTGATTTCTTAAAATCCCGTACAACAAAGTGAAAAATGGAATCACTCCAACTGCTATGGCAACCTGATAAAGTAATTTAGTTCGTCCAAAATCAAAAACATTCTCACTTGTCAAAGAATTGAAAAGTGAAAAAATCAATTGGCCAACATCTCCTAAAATTAAAACTGCAACAATAAGAAATTTAGAAAAATAACTCAACATTATTGTTGATCGAACAATAGTAAATGTACTCTTACTCCACTTCTCTGCTGCACCTTTAGAAAAAGAATAAGTCAACCCAATTGCTAAAATTGGGATCATCCAATAGATGGTATTTAAAATTGTTTTACTCCAATTTGACCAATCTACTGATATAGCCACAAAGGCCTGAAAAGTAAAATAATCCAAAATAAAAAGTAAAATAATTAATGGAAGTACTCTCATATTTTATTCAATGATTTTTGACATATAAATCTACTCAATAAGAACGTTTAAAAAAAGGGAATGTTTACCTCCTTCATTTGATGAAGATTGAAAAACATCAGTTATTCAAATAAAAAAGAATCGGTTTCAATATATTTTTCGATATTTACAAAAAAAATGAAATACGTTTTAATCACAGGAGCCTCCACAGGAATTGGTTATACCTCTGCAAAATATTTGTTAGACGAAGGTTTTTTTGTTTTTGGAAGCGTTCGAAAGTCAAGTGATGCTGAAAAATTAGAAAATGATTTTGGGGAAAACTTCAAAGCATTAATTTTTGATGTAGTTGATGATGCAGCGATCAAAAATGCTGTTCCGATTGTGGAAAAAATTGTTGGTAAAAATGGTTTAGCAGGATTGGTTAACAATGCTGGAATCGCAGTTTCAGGACCAATGCAAAATGTTACGACTGAGCAACTTCGCTATCAATTAGATGTCAATGTATTGGGAGTTCACCGAGTAACTAGTGCTTTTTTGCATCTCTTGGGTGCAACCGAAAATTGCAACCATGAGCCAGGAAGAATCATTCAGATTAGTTCTATCAATGGAATTATTTCTCCTCCATTTACTGGTCCATATGCAGCTTCCAAATTTGCTTTGGAAGCCATGTCTGATGCTTTAAGAAGGGAGCTAGTTTTATTTGGAATCAAAGTGGTGGTCATTCAGCCTGGACCAATCAAAACTCCGATTTGGAGCAAAGCACTTTCTGACGAAGAAGCCGATTATGCAGATACTCCTTATGCTAGAATTTTGAGCAAGCGAGCCAAGAGTTTGAAAAAGATTGAAGCAGCTGCTATCCCAGCTGAGGAAGTCGCCAAATTAGTACATCAAGGCATTGCTTTGAAAAACCCTAAAACTCGATATTTAGTAGCTAAAAAATCATGGCAATATAAATTATTTAGCATGCTTCCAGATAAATGGTTAGACAATGCAACAACCAAGGCAATGAAAAAATATTCTTTTTATAACCCAAAATAAATAAACTAATACATCCTTAAAATAATGAAGCGCACCCTATTAACCTTACTACTTTTCGCCTTTCTCCAACCTACTTTTTCACAGGTTGATTATTTCAAAAATTTTAAATTCACAGAAGCGGATACCCTAAGAGGTATGCTTCGCCCTGAACGAACTTGCTACGATGTTACGTTTTATGATCTCCAAATAAAAATTGATATTGATAAAAAGTACATCAGCGGTTACAATGAAATTCACTACAAAGCAGTCACCGATTTTTCCAAAATTCAGATTGATTTATTTGATAATATGAAAATTAATGAGATTGTTTTTGAAGGAGAAAAATTGAAATTTGAACGAAGATTTAATGCCGTTTTTATTGATTTCCCTAAACAAAAAAAAGGCGTAACTAACTCATTTACAGTTCATTATGAAGGTGCTCCAATTTCCGCCAAGAATCCACCTTGGGATGGCGGCTTCGTTTGGAGAGAGAATGGTAAAGGGGAACCTTGGGTGGCTGTATCTTGTGAAGGAATTGGAGCAAGCTTATGGTTTCCTAACAAAGACCACCTCCAAGATGAACCTGATAGTGTTCGAATTGGTATTGCTGTTCCTAAGGGGTTGACTTGCATTTCCAATGGAAATTTAGAAAATACTCAAGAAGAAGGCAATTACACTCGCTTTAATTGGTTCGTCTCCTACCCCATCAACAATTACAATATAACTTTCAATATTACCAACTACGCTCACTTCTCTGACACCTATAAAAGTGAAGATGGTGAAGTGTTGGCACTTGACTATTATGTCCTTCCAAAAAATTTAAAAAAAGCAAAAAAACACTTCGAACAAGTAAAACCGATGTTAGCTTGCTATGAAAAGTTTTTTGGGAAATATCCATTTTGGGATGATGGTTATGCCTTAGTTGAAACTCCTTATTTGGGAATGGAACACCAAAGTGCTATTGCTTATGGCAATCAATATATGCGAGGATATTTAGGCCGATTAATTCCAGATGGAATTGATTTCGATTACATCATCATTCATGAAACTGGACATGAGTATTGGGGAAATAGTATCAGTTGTGGAGATCATGCAGAGATGTGGATTCATGAATCTTTTTGTACTTATTCTGAAGCTTTGTATGTTGAATACATGTATAATTTTGATGAAGCCGTTCGGTACTTAGACATGCAAAAAATGTTTGTTGAAAATAAAAAACCTATCCTCGGTCCGATGAATGTCAATTTTGGAGAATGGGGACATAGTGATCATTATTATAAAGGTGCTTGGATTTTGCATACACTTAGAAATTCAATTAATGATGATGAAAAATGGTTTGGATTAATCAAATCATTTTATCAAAAACATAAGATGTCAATTGTCAAAACAGAGGATTTTGTAACCTTTGCAAGCGATTATATTCAAAGAGATTTGTCAAAATTCTTTGAGCAGTATTTAGAACATCCGACCATTCCAACCTTGCTTTATCGAATCAAAAAAAGTGGCGAAGGGGTTGATGTTAGCGTTGTGCTAAAATCTGATGTGAAAAAATTATATATGCCTATTTTAATGGGTGATCCAGATAATTATCGAAGTGTTAATGTGTCCTCTTCAAAATCTAATTATTACTTTCCTGATATGAAAGTAGAGGATTTTAAGGTGGCAGATGAATTATTTTTAATCAATGTGAAACAGCTTGATTAATCAATTCTAAATTATTTCCATTCGACTCGAAGTCAACTTGGAAATATCAATTACTCATTAATTTAATTAACAAGCAAAAAAAAACAGTTTGTGAATTACTCCACAAACTGTTTTTTTATATCGAAAAATAAGGTATTGACTATCTTCTTTGTTTTTCTTTGATACGTGCTTTTTTACCTACTAACTCACGTAAGTAGTATAATTTAGCTCTTCTTACTTTTCCTCTTTTCAAGACTTTGATATCCTCGATTGCAGGAACGCCAAATGGAAAAATACGCTCAACTCCTACTCCATTAGAAATTTTTCTAACTGTAAAGGTCTTAGTAGCACCTGTACCGTTAATTTGAATTACGTCACCTCTGAATTGCTGAACACGCTCTTTAGCACCCTCTACAATTTTGTAACTTACAACAATATTATCACCAGGTCTGAAATCCGGAATATCATTCCCTGTCTTTAATTGCTCATGAACATATTTGATGGCTTCCATGATATTGAAATTTTAAATTTATTTACTAATTTTTAAAAAGGACTGCAAA
>JBGCCY010000010.1:0-19798 GCA_045104975.1 Saprospiraceae bacterium | reverse complement strand
ATTTTCCCATTATTTGAAAACATACATATTGGGAGAAACGAGAAGCCCCTGACTCCTGACCGAGAGCGTAGCGACCAACCTGACACCTGACTCTTCTTTATTTTATGCAAATAAAAAGAGGTTTATCGAACTTTCAAAATTGGTTTACTGTTCGGTTATCAATATCTTTGCAAAAATTAATTTTTTCAATATAACAACTTGCGCCTTTGCAAGTTTTTTTATTTGAAAATAAACTTCTGTTTTATAATATATTTTTCCCTGACTTAAAACACAAATTTTGTTATAAAACTCAAATATGTATAAATATGAAAAAAGAAAATAAGCGGCAACAGCAAATGGGCGAATTAGTTCGAAGAGAATTTAGTGTCGTGCTGCAAGAATTAGGCGGTTATATTTATGGACATGAAATCATGGTTACTGTAACTCAAGTAAAAGTAACAGCAGATTTTGGTTTGGCAAAAATTTATCTCAGTATTTTTAATACTGAAAATAAACAAGCCGTGCTTTTGTTGATGGAAAGAGAAACAAACCGACTCAAAGCTGGTTTGGCTAATCGAGTCAGAAAGAAAGTAAGAAGAATGCCACATATTGCTTTTTACATCGATGAGACTTTAGACGAAATGTATCGAGTTACTGATTTGTTTCAGCGATTGGAAAAAGAAAATCAAATGGGAAAAGAGGAGGAGGAGTAATTACCCCTGCTCTCTGAAGGAGAACGATTAGTGAGTTTCAGTTCTAATTCTGATTCTTAGTAATTTTCTTAGGTTTAGAAATCACGATTTAGGTCAAAAACCATTCACTTAATTGATGCAAAAAGATATAAACCGATTAGTTGAAATGTTCCGAGCAGCTGCTCACGGTAAGACTTGGCATGGACAATCTGTTTGGGAAACCCTGCAAAATATTTCCGCTGAGGAGGCTGCTACTCATCCTATTCCTGATAGTCATTCAATCTGGGATTACCTTTTACACCTAATTAATTGGCGAAAATATGCCATTCGAAATTTGTTGGATGATCAACCATATATTATTGATTTGAATACAGAAAAAGATTGGACGACGATTACAGATTTTTCGAAAGAAGCTTGGGAAGCAACATTAGAATTGTATAAAAAAAGTACAGATGAATTATCAGAGGCTATTAAAACAATTGATGATTCAAAATTAGAAGAGATGGTTCCTGAAAATAAATTTACTTTTTACACTTTGTTGCATGGCGTGATCCAACATGATATTTATCACTCAGGGCAGATTCTTTTGCTGAAAAAAATGTTAAAAAAATAGTTTAAAAACTAGAAAGGGCTGTTAGTACTTAAAGCGCTAACAGCCCTCGTTCTTGATAAAAAATTCTAAAGCGTTTTCAAATACTCCACCAAATCCTTCCGCTCTTCCTCCGTCAAATCATCTCCATAAATATGTCCTTGATTTCCATAACCTGGCAAAGTCGTATTATAAATCAACGAACTTCCACTAATGGATTCAAGCGTATATTTCCAACCGACTTTTTCATTATCATATTCCGAAGCAGAAGTTCCGAAAGATCTTTTCCATTTTTCAGGACGTTGCGAGCTATTTAATAAATCATCCAAAGTGGGAATCGAACCATTGTGCAAGTATGGAGCAGTCGCCCAAATTCCATCCAATGGTGGAGCGATATAACCATTTTCTGCTTTCAGGTAAGCTGCATTTTCACCTTTACTAAACCAACTCGTATTATACCAATCCACAAAGTAAGCATAAGCAAAGTTACTACTCACCAAATATGGATCAGTCCCCACTTCATCAACCGTAACTAACAAATTAGGATACGTTTCATTATCTCCATAAGAACCATGGCAAGTCGAACATTTATTATTAAATAAAACTTCTCCTGCCAATGCTCTTGTAGCATCAATTTCTTTGGGGTATTCAGGAGCTTCTAATGAAAAAATATAAGCCAATACATCATCAAAATTATTATCTATTTCTCTTGCCTTCGTAGAATCAGAAGTTGCCAATCCATTGGAGGCAATCATAATCCTAGCAAAATCGCCACGCCCTAATCCACTATAAAACATCGCATTTTTCTTTTTCAGTAACCACCAAGCTGGAACATCAGTTGGAATTACTTCATCTGCAATTGGCAACTGCGGTTCTTCCAACCAAGTTAAGTCATGTTTATTAATATGAGATGCAAGTGCAACTGCTAATTTATCCGCAGAATTTACTCCACGTACTTCCGTTTGGACATGATCAGCAACTGCATGAATTCCTCGACTATATGAGGCGTAAGCTTCCCATTCCGCTGAATTTTCTCCATATAATGATGTCATCGTTTGATCCACCAGATTGATATTAACAGCTTGATCCACAGAATAATCCGTAATCGTATTTCCCAATCCCACGACCAATGCTCCATTCAATGTCTGAGCATGACAAGTCAAACAATTAGCCGAGACTACCCTCGTTCCATTTGGAGCAGTCACCGCAGTTTCGGAATATCTAATATCGGCATTATCCCCTTCTCGATTTAATCGATTAGAACCTTGCCCTGTGAACCCTAAATATAAACCCACCGGCACACCACTATCAATATAATCTCCGTAAACTAAATATTCATAACCTGCAGTTGCATCGCCATTTCGTTGACTGGACGGTGGAATGAATTTAAATTTTTCGGCAGGTTCTTCAACTATTGGTTCGTCAATAGGATCCGAAATAGGTGAATCTTTTTTGCAAGAAGAAAGAAATGTAAGTGTAAGTAATGCTGTAAAAAAAATGTATTTTTTGGTTCCCATGGATGAGTTGTTAGAATGTTTCTTGACAATCGGTAGAGGGAATTTAAGATGTCACGTTTAAAAATTAATTTTTAAAGGAGGAGTGTAATTTAGTAATTGGAGAGATAATATTCAACTGTGACGGTACAAAGAATTAGCCAAACAAGGTTTTTAAATGGGTTATTTTTAAAAATACCAGATTAAAGGTAGTTATTTGATTAACTAAAAAGTTAATTTGTAATTAACTGATTTACAGATAGATAGGTTGATTTTTTATTTTTTTTAATAGTTTCTAAGAACAATTCACCTGTTTCCTGAATGGTCTGTTCAAGTGGGGTATATTTAAACTTAAATGTATCAATTGATTTTTGGTTTTCATAAATCCACGTTCTAAAGGAATTTTCGACCGTTTCTTTTGTCACCAAAGCAGAAGACCCTGTGATTCTAGAGCGAAGCCATTCTACTCGCCAAGCCAATTTTCCCAATATTGGATTCAAGGCAATATTCGGTCGTTTTTTATTAATCGAATCAGCAATCAAATCAAATACTTTTCGATAACTCACATTCTCCCCATTTGCAATTACTTTCTCTCCAACCATATCACTTTCCATCATCTCAATCATGAGTCGGCTGACATCTCGAACATCGACAAAACCAGTTCCACCTACTCCATAAAATTTATTGCCTTTATTTATTTTGGAAAAAAAACTTGCCGATCCTTCCTCCCAAAAACCTGCTCCCAAAATAATCGCAGGATTAACTATGCAAGCTCGCAATCCTTCCGCCATTCCTCGCCAAACTTCTTGCTCTGATAAATATTTTGAAATGGCATATTCTGAATTAAATTTACTCTTCTCCCATTTCGTTTTTTCATTAATCACTTTCAATCGTTTGCGTCTTCCAAGTGCTGCAATCGAACTAACATGAACTAATTTTTCAACATTATTTTCCAAAGCCAAATTCACCACATTCGCAGTTCCTTGAATATTGACTTGATGCATTTTTTTTCGATGCTTGGCCTCAAAAGAAACCATCGCCGCTGAATGATAAATTTGCTGCGCTCCCTCCATTGCTTTTTCCAAACCTTTCACATCTAAAATATCACATTCTACCCAATGGATTTTATCTTCAATTGGTTGCACCAAATCCATTTTACTCGTCGCTCGTCGAATTGCAAATATATTGTTATAACCTTTTTGCACGAGGTATCGCAAAAGGTAAGAACCCAAAAATCCAGTTCCGCCGGTGACCAATATTTTTTTGTTAAAATCCATATATATTTGAATATCGAATAAAGAATATCGAACGCTTCGCTAAAGATTTGAGAAGTTTGACAATATTTCTCGAGACCAAAATCGTGTGGTTTCATCAAACTTCTCAAATCTCAAATCCTTGTTCTTAAATCGGTATTCTATTTTTATTTCTTCCTTCATAAATCGCTCCCCCAACCGTATCCCTTTTTGCTCCAGTTACACTCGCCAAACAATTCGGAATATTCTCTATTCTCAACACCCCCAAAAGTGCCATTAAAATGGCTTCTTTAAATCCAATAATTTCCTGCTCAGGAATCACTACTTCCAAATCAATTTTTTCTCTAAAAAGTGTTTGCATTCGCTCCATTAAAAATGAATTAAAAACACCACCGCCTGTTGCGAGCATTCGATATCTTTTATTCGTAAGTCCTTCATTCTCAATAATTTGAAGCACAGATAAAACAGTCTGCTTTGCCAATTGTTCAACGGCAGTTCGCATCCTATTTTCCACCGATTCTGGATATTCTCGATACTTCTTCAATAGGTTTTGCACCACCCATTGATTGTCCAATGATTTTGGATATTGTTGAGAAAAATAATCTATCGAATCTACCTCTTGTAACAATGTATTTACAACCTCTCCTGACGCAGCTATTTTTCCTCCATCATCATATTCTTGATCTGCCAAATAAGCCAAGCCATTCAAAACTTGATTCGCTCCACCGATGTCAAACGCAATCATTTTTCCATTTACATTACAGCTAACATTTGCAATTCCGCCAATGTTTAAATAATAATCATATCCAGCAAAAAGATATTTATCCGCAGCAGGCGCCAACGGAGTTCCCTCGCCACCAATTGCAATATCTTGTGTTCGAAAATCAGCAATCACCTTCAGACCAGTCACCGCTGCCAGCGCTCCACCATCTCCAATTTGCGCAGTCATTCGCTTGTCAGGATGATGAAAAATGGTGTGTCCATGTGAAGCGATAAAATCTGGAACCACATTATTTCGACTCATAAAATCAATCACTAATTCCCCCATATAATGTCCAAAGTAAGCATGAGTTTTAGCATAAATCAATGCACTCTGCTGTGGTAAATGAGTCAATCGACTTTGCCACATTTCAGAAAATGGAACTGTCTCAGCATTCAATAATTCCCAAGATAAAATGTTATCATTTTCTACTTCGAATTTACAAAACGCAATGTCTAAACCATCGAGCGAACTACCCGACATCAGACCGATTGCATGATAAGTTTTTACAGACATTATTGCTTGCTTTTCTTTCGTAAATAAATCGTGTATTTAGCGACAGCTTCAATTTCTTCTGGAGTCAAAATACCTTTAAAAGGAGTCATCATTCCTTTTCCTTCCGTGATAGTTTTGACTCTACTTTTCAAACCTGAAATTGATTTTGTTAAATCTTTTGCGTGATTAATATTCAACTTACCATCAATTCCATGGCAAGGAGAACAAAACAATTTGAATTTTTCTTTTCCCAAAATCAACTCTTCATCCATCGTTAATTCCTTCGTTCCAGCACAAGCAAAAACAAATACAGCTATTAAAATAAATACGATTTTAATTTTCATAAATCTTAATTAGGCTTTATTCTAAATGAAGTTGTATGAGAGAGCGTAAAACGTCCATCGAATAAAGTCTATTTTATTCTTCTGTTTGCTTGCCCAAATGAATCGTATATTCCGCTGCTGCTTTAATTTGCTCAGGTTTTAAAACACCTTTAAAAGGAGTCATCATTCCTCGGCCATTGGTAATCACTTCGATTCGTTCTTTCAAATTCAAATCAGATTGGGCAAAATCTTTTGCTCCATTTACACCTAATTTTCCATCCATGCCGTGGCAGGCTACGCAAAATTGTTTGAACGCTTTTTTGCCTATCGCCAATTGATCAACTTGTGATTGTTTTTCGCCATTTCCAATACTTGCATTTTTAGATCCATCGGCAGATTTCTCCCCTCCACAAGCAAATACGACTACAATTATAAATGCAAAAACAATTGAAATTCTCATCTTGATATGTTTTGATTTTTTATAAATATTTAAAAGCGAAAGTACGATAATTGTTGAAATTTGGGTGCATTTCAAAATGCCGTTTTTTTTCCACTAAGCTTTGCGAAACTTGCGAGATGGAGTTGAGGTCAGGCAAAGTTTCGTCAAGCCTTGTCAATATTATCCGCTTTACGAAACTTTACGCTCCCTCTTTCGCCCTCTCACGAGTTTCGCAAAGCTTAGGTCTGTGAATTTTAACGACAACTTGAGCTGCATCCGTTGAAATTTAGTATTGAAGCAGTTTAAAGTTTTCTTTCTAAGTATCACTCAATTAATTAGCATGTGGTACTTATCTTTAGTTTTCAATAAAAAAAATTCAATAAAATTTCATGAGAAAAATTTTCCTACTTTTCTTTTCACTTTTGATCTGTTTACAAATGTCAGCACAAAAAAAACGACTCCGTGATTTTGGAATCGAAATCGGAGTTTTACCAACTGGAAAAAACAATACAATTACGGATGTCAAAGATGTACAAGTTGGACATTTTACTTACATCAAAGGAGATAGCATTCGAACAGGAGCAACTGCTATTTTACCTCATGACGAAGATGTATTTCAACAAAAAGTTCCTGCGGCGATTTACATCGGAAATGGTTTTGGAAAATTGATGGGCATCAGTCAAGTGGAAGAATTGGGGAATATCGAAACGCCTATTGTTTTGACCAATACTTTGAGCGTTCCAACCGCTGCCGATGCGTTGATTGATTACACTATTTTTATCAAAAAAAATAACATCCGCTCCGTCAATCCATTAGTTGGAGAAACAAATGATGCACGACTTAATGATATTCAAGGAAGGCATTTGCAACGAACTCATATTTTGGAAGCGATCAAAAACGCGAGTTCCAAAAAAGTGGAAGAAGGCAATGTCGGAGCAGGAACTGGAACGGTTTGTTTTGGTTTCAAAGGTGGCATCGGAAGTGCCTCTCGAAAACTTCCAAAAAATCTTGGCGGCTACACCATCGGTGTTTTAGTTCAAACTAATTTTGGTGGCATCTTACAAATTGATGGCGTTCCCATCGGCAAAGAATTAAATAAATATTACCTCAGAGATAAATTAAATGAATCGCCTGATGGATCATGCATGATTGTCGTGGCAACTGATGCGCCACTCGATGCACGTAATCTCAAACGATTGGCAAAACGTGCTTTTTTAGGTTTGGGAAAAACGGGTGGCATTGCTTCCAATGGAAGTGGCGATTATGTGATTGCGTTTTCTACCGCAAAAGATCTACGAGTTGCATATCAAAGTGATTCAAAATTTGAAAATCAAAAGGTTTTGCGAAATGATGAAATGTCTCCCCTATTTATGGCTGCGAATGAAGCTACGGAAGAAGCCATTTTAAATTCACTTTTTGCAGCAGAAACAATGACTTCAAAGATGAACGGAAAAGAAAAAATAATTGAAGCGTTGCCAATCAAAAAGGTTTTAGAAATTCTAAAAAAATATAATCGAATTGATGAATCAGAAAAATAAAAATATTGCCATCATCATTCTTGCTGCTGGTTCGTCTTCCCGTTTGGGTCGTCCAAAGCAGCTTTTAGAATTCCACGGAAATACATTGTTACAAAATTCTATTAATACTGCATTGAACATTTCAAACAATGTAATTGTAGTGTTAGGTGCGAATGAAAAATTGATTCGTCCAACACTTTCAGATTTCCCAATTGAGATTATTTTAAACGAAAATTGGCCGGAAGGAATGAGTAGTTCGATTCGAACTGGAATGTCTATTTTGGAAAATAAAAATTGCGATGCGGTGCTCATCATGTTGTGCGATCAACCTTTTGTGGATGCTATTTTATTGGAAAAAATGATTTCAGTTTTTGAAAAGAGTGAGTTACCTATTCTTGCTTCAGAGTACGAAGGTAAAGTTGGAGTGCCTGCGATATTCGATATTTCTTTTTTCCAAAAATTAAAAACACTCGAAGGGCAAAAGGGAGCTAAAGCATTGATAATAAATAACTTAGAAAGAGTAGAACGGGTTATTTTTGAAAAAGGAAAAATTGATATTGATACGGAAGAGGACTGGGACGAATTTAAACAACAGAGATAATGATAATAGAACATAAAACATTACGGTACAAAGACAAAGTTATTTTTGAAAAAATGACGCTTAAGAATTTTGATAGAATGCCCAAAATTTTTAACGAAACGGAGGCTTGTTTTATGTATTTACTCGAAGGTTCTTTTCAGTTTAGAACTCCTGAAAAAGTGTTGCAATTCAATACAGGTGATGCATTCTTAGCTAAATGTAGTGACTACTTTTTTGAACAAACAAAAACTGATCACGACAATTCGACTATAACAAAAGGTATTGGAATCTACCTTTATCCTTCTATTGTTAAAGAATTATTTGATTTTGATTTATCTATTTCTGACTTTGAAACAGATTATGATGCTACGAAAGTAAACATTGATGGGCTAATGAAAAACTTCATAGATGGTATTGGATATTTATTAGACAATCCATCCGTTTCAAATGATTCAATGATAAAAATCAAATTAAAAGAATTTTTATTGTTACTGTCTAACACAGAAAATGCCCCTACCCTTTTGGATTTTGTTTCTTCCTTATTTAAACCATACGAGTATGATTTTAAAAAAATAATTAAACAAAACACCTTTGCTAATTTAACCATAAATGAATTAGCAACGCTTTGCGGGATGAGTATTTCTACTTTTCAAAGAACATTTTATAACGTATTTGAACAAACACCTTCCAAATATATTCATGAGCAAAGAATGTTAAAAGCAAAGGAAATGTTACGTAATAAAAATAAACGAATTTCCGATATTGCATACGATTGTGGTTACAATAGTACCTCTACATTTAATAGGCTTTTCAAAAAATCATTTAATTTATCTCCTTCAGAATTCCGCTTGAACGAAATTGAGCAGTAATTGAATAAATCTGCAATTCCATTCCTCTAGTTACCATTTAGTTTTACACTCATAAATCAAACATTTTTTTTAACTAAAAAATAAAAAATTATGAGTTCTAAAGTTGCTATGGTAATTCGCATTCTCTTTGCCTTGTCTTTGTTGATATTTGGACTAAACAAATTCCTTCATTTTATTCCTACTCCATCGATGGAAGGAACCGCAGGTGAATTAATGAATATTTATGTCGAATCAGGATTCATGAAGATGATAGGAGGATTAGAAGCTATTGCAGGTCTTAGCCTTTTAGCCAATAAATTTGTTCCGCTTTCCTTAACTATCATGGCAGCAATTATATTCAATGCTTTGGTTTTCCATATCCTCCACGATCCAGCAGGTTTAGGGCCAGTAGTAGCTGCAGTAATCATAGTGCTATTGAATGTATACTTTAATAAGTCTCGTTTTACGAGTTTACTTAGTGCATAAAAGATTGGCCTATATTTCTAGTTTCAAAATGATAATAAAAAACGAGATCATGAAAAAAGTATATTTATTAGTAACAGCTATAATATTCATTTTGGGTAGTGTAAATGCACAAAACCTAAACTCCTCTAATGGTGGTTATGAAACCAAAAGAATTATAAACAAAAAGAAATTCCGTGTTTTATATGAAGAAGTAGTCATTGATAAATCTGTAGAAGAAGTATGGAATGAAGTTGCAGGAAATTTTATGAATATAGATGAGATAGTCACAGGTATAAATTATACTCGTTGTCTGAGTGGAGATACCACAACAGGGTTAGATGCTGCTAGATTATGTAATCTTGATTTTCAAGGTAAAACGATTGAGATAAAAGAACGAATAATTGATTTTAAAGAATGTGGCGATCATCGTGAATTAACTTATGATGTGTATGAATCAAATGGCGCTCCTGTAAAAACATATGGAACTTGGGTCGTAAAAAAAGGTACTGATGGAAAAACTTACTTAGGTTCTGTTTTTATAGTTAGGCCGAACTTTGGACTACTTACAGGTCTAGTAGCAAAGAAATTAAAAAAATCGGGTTTAAGAACTGGTGTATTAGCCTACAAACATTATTTAGAAACGGGAGAGAAAAAAGTGGATCCGAAAAAATTAAGTGAACTATACCCCTAGTCATAATTATAGATTAATATTTTGTTTTCTCAGACATTAAGCAAAAACAATATTGACATTTTATCTTTTGAAAATACTTTTCACCTACCATTTTATGCTACAATTCATCTCTCCATTTTAAACCTTCATCCCCCTTTTCTGTTACTTCATCGGAAACCTTAAAAACTTTGGAAACTTTTTACCCAAAAAAAGTTTCCATTACATAAAAAAGGAATACATTTATAGTCCGAAACAAAGCTTAACAGATAAAATTTAATGCAATTAGACAATAGGATACTCACAAAAGCTGAAAGTCTTTTTTTCAAATATGGAATCAAAAGTATCAGTATGGATGATTTATCTAGGGAACTAGGTATCTCCAAAAAAACGTTGTACCAATCGGTAGATAATAAAAAAGATTTAGTCTTGCAGGTTTTTCAAAATCATGCGCAAAAGGAAGTAGATGCTATCGTCAATATTCGAACCGAGGCTGCCGATGCGATTGATGAAATGATAGAAGTGGCTAAACATGTCATTCCCACACTTCGACAAATTACGCCAACGATTCTCTTTGATATGCAAAAATATTATCGAGAAATTTGGCAACTCATGCAAGATTTTAATCAACAAGAAATCTTCAAAGTGATCAAAGAGAATATCGAACGAGGAATCGAAGAAGGAATTTATCGAAATGAATTTCATCCAGAAATCATCGCAAAATTATATGTTGGAAAAACGATGGTCGTGATTGATGAAGATATTTTTCCGCTGAAAGATTACAACAAAGAGAACTTATTTAAAGAACACATACAATATCATATTAGAGGAATTGCTACCTCGAAAGGATTGAAATTACTCGAAAAACATTTTAAAAAATTATCATGAGAAACAACTTTATGATGCTCTTGCTTTTGCTGTTTAGTATTTCTGCAAGTGCTCAAAACGCCAAATCATTCACACTCGATGAGGCCATTGCTTACGCTCTTACCAATAGTTACGAAATCAAAAATGCCCATATCGGAATTGCTGATGCTGACCAATTGATTAAAGAAAATAAAGCAATTGGGATGCCTCAGGTATCTGGAAGTTTAGGATACAGTTACTCTTTCAAATTACCTGAAACGATTGTTCCTGCTGGATTATTCACAGGCATGCCCATCGAAGGAGAATTTGAAAAACTTCCTGCTTTTGGTGCAAAAAATAGAATCACCGCAACAGTTGATGCTTCTTTTTTAGCTTTTGATTATAGCTATTTGACTGCATTAAAAGCTGCTAGAACTGCTAGGAGCATGGCTCTTTCTCAAAAGGAACAAGCAGAAATGTCGGTCAAAAATCAAGTAAGAGAAGCTTATTTACCACCGCTTATTTTGGAAGAAACTAAAAAGACCTTGCAAAAAAACATTGCTAATCTAGAAAAATTATTTTTCGAAACTAAGGAATTATACAAAGCTGGGTTTGTAGAACAGTTAGATGTGGATCGACTGGAATTGTCCTTAGCTAATTTGAAGACGGAAGTCAATAACTTGGATCGACAAAAAGATTTAGTGTACAATGTATTAAAGTTTACGATGAACTATCCGGCCGACCAACCTATTATTATTGCTGATGACATCAACCGATTATTAGTAGATGCTGATGCTGGAGACTTGGAAGGAAATATTAATTATTCGACTCGAGCAGAATACCGAGTTGCTCAGCAAGGACAAATTCTTCAAGACTTAAATGTCAGCTATATCAAATCTACTTACTACCCTAATCTAGTAACGTTTGCACAATACCAACAGACAGGACAAAGTGGTAAAGTTTTCCAAGACAACCTTTGGACTGATCTCGGAGTGGTTGGATTAAGTATCAATGTTCCGATCTATTCGGGTGGTGCAAAAAAAGCAAAACTCCAACGAGCAAAATTAGATTTGGAAAAATCGAATAACCAAATTAGATCTTTGGAAAGGGTTATTTGGATGGAAGTAGGCAATGCAAGAATTGCTTATAGAAATGCAGTTCAACGAGTGTCAGATCAACAAAAAAACTTGGATTTAGCACAACGGATTTATGATACTACCCAAATTAAATATAAAGAAGGAGTTGGTTCAAGTTTGGAAATTACTCAAGCGGAGCAAGCACTTTTTCAATCGCAACAAAATGTCATTCAAGCAAGATATGAATTGTTGTTAGCGAAGGTCGGGTTAGATCAAGCGCTAGGGAAGTAGTCCTCCCCTGTCCCATAAAGGGGAACGGAAAAATAAACTTTAGAGAAAACTGAGAGAAGTTTTCTTTTTAAATAAAATAATATTCTAACAATACTCCTTCCTCAAATTGGAAAACGAAAGTAGATAAATACAGCTTTTCGTTCTCCCCTTTAAGAGCCAGGAGTTTTAACTTTTTTACAATGAAATACCTTTTAAACATACTCATCCTTGCAAGTCTACTTTTAGCATCTTGCCAACAAGCAGAAGAAATTCCAACTGACTTGAAAGGGAAAAAAACTTACCTCAAAACTAAACAAACTGAATTGAGGGAATTACAAAAAAAGATTGCAAAACTTGAGGCAGAAATCGAAGCAGAAGACCCTGATGCTAAAAAAGAAAAACCTCGAACATTAGTAACTACTCAAACTGTTACAAAAACTGATTTCAATCGTTTTATCGAATTACAAGCAGCAGTCGAAGCAGAAGATATGGTGGCTGCTAGTAGCGAAACTGGTGGACGGATTATGTCTCTCAATGTGAAAGAAGGTCAATATGTAAAACGAGGACAACTAATCGCAACTACCGACTTGGAAGCAGTAAAAAAACAAATTGCAGAATTAGATAAATCTTTGGAACTCGCAGTTGATGTTTTTAATCGACAAAAAAGATTGTGGGATCAAAACATTGGTTCTGAAATTCAATTTTTACAAGCCAAAAATAACAAAGAGCGATTGGAGAAAAGTATGGAAACCATTCAATATCAACTGACCAAAGGAAATGTTTATGCGCCTAAAAGTGGTGTGATCGAAATGGTCATCGCAAAAGCTGGCGAGATGGTTGGCCCTGGTGCTCCGATCGTTCAGATCTTAAATACTAGTCAAGTAAAAGTAGCAGCTAATGTTCCTGAAAAGTTTTTGAGAAATGTAAAACAAGGCGAAATGATGACGATTGAGGTTCCTGCTCTAGACATGGAAACAAAAGGTCGAGTAACGATGCTTGGAAGAACGATCAATCCAGCCAATAGAACTTTTAAAGTGGAAGTAAACTTACCCAATTCAAAAGGTTTACTCAAACCTAATTTGTTAGCCAATATGCTATTGAATGATTTTTCTGCAAAGGATGTGATTACTGTTCCTTTGGAATTGGTGCAACAAGAAGTGAGTGGAAAAGACTATGTTTTTGTCAAAAAAGATGGAGCAGAAGGAGCGATGGCTAGTAAAGTTTATGTGACTACTGGCGAAAGTTATGATGGTAATATCATTATTACTGATGGCTTGAAAGGAGGAGAAGAACTTATCGCTACAGGTGCCAGAGGCATGGCAAATAATGCTTTGATTCAAGTGCAGAAACCAAGTGTTCAGTAATAATTTTAGTAGTGAGTATATTCACAAGGTGACTTTGAGTCACCTTGTGAATAGAGCAACACTAAAATTCAAAAAAAAAGAAAATGTCCAATAAAATAATAGATAAAGTAAAACAAGGATTGCGAGAGTTTGGGTTGACTACTTTCGCAGTTGATAATCGAACGAGTGTCTTTGTGCTCACGTTTATGATTATGATTTTTGGGGCTTCGATGTACAACAGTATGCCAAAAGAAGCTTACCCTGAAATCTCGATGCCTAACATTTTTATCAATACCGTTTACCCTGGAAACTCGGCAAAGGATATTGAAAACTTAGTGACTCGACCACTTGAAAAAGAGTTGGGGAGTATTTCAGAAATCAAAGAATTGACTTCCTCTTCCGCACAGGATTTTTCCATCATCATTGCGGAATTCAATATGGATGTCAATGTGGATGAGGCGATGCAAAAAGTAAAAGATGCGGTAGACAAGGCAAAACCAGAGTTGCCGAATGACTTGCCTTCTGAACCAGATGTTTCTGATTTTAATTTTTCGGAAATGCCTGTGATGTCGGTAAATATTTCTGGAAATTATCCGAATGAACAACTTCGAAATTATGCAGAATATTTACAAGACAAAATCGAAGACATTAGCGAAATCCAAGCAGTCAACTTAAAAGGTGCGCTTGATCGAGAAATGAAAATCGAAGTTGACCTCCCTCGAATGGAAGCCATGCAAGTGAGTTTTATGGACATCGAGAATGCCGTTCGTTCAGAGAATCTAAATATGTCTGGGGGTGAAATTTTAACCAATGGATTTCGTCGTTCGATTCGGGTTTTGGGAGAGTTCAAAGATGCTAAGGAGTTGGAAAATATGATTGTTAAAAATGAAAGTAATGCTCCAATCTTCCTACGAGATATCGCATCAGTTTCATTTGGTGATAAAGAAAAAACAAGTATCGCTCGATCTGATAAATTACCCGTTATTTCGCTAGATGTCATCAAGCGAAGTGGTGAAAACTTGTTAGAAGCATCCGACAGAATCAAGATGGAAGTTGATTTGGCGGTCAAAGACATTTTTCCAAAAGACATTACTGTTTCTATTTTTAATGACCTGAGTACACAGACTCGACTCATGGTTTCCAACTTGGAAAACAGTATTATCTCAGGAGTCATTTTGGTAGTTTTGGTTTTATTATTTTTCCTTGGATTACGGAATGCGATGTTTGTAGGTTTAGCGATTCCATTGTCGATGTTGATGGGGATTATGATTATGAATATCATGGGTTTCACGATGAACATGGTGGTGCTTTTTTCTCTCATACTTGCCCTCGGAATGCTGGTGGATAATGCGATTGTGGTGGTAGAGAATATTTATAATTATATGCAAGAAGGTTACTCAGGTATCGAAGCTGCAAAGCATGGAACGGGTGAAGTTGCCTTGCCGATTATCGCTTCGACATTGACCACTTTAGCAGCCTTTGTGCCATTGGCATTTTGGCCAGGATTGATGGGGAGTTTTATGGGTTACTTGCCGAAGACTTTGATTATTGTTTTGTCTTCATCCTTATTTGTTGCCTTGGTGATTAATCCAGTTTTGACTTCTGTTTTTATGAAAGTAGATGAGAAAACAGAGGATTCAAATGTCCGAGCAAGAAAGGTGAGAAATATATTAATTGGTGCATTAATCATGTTAGCAGTTGCGGTATTAGGTCATTTCTCAAAAACCTTTTGGGTGAGAAATTTATTCACCATGGCAGCAGGAATCACCTTGCTTAATTTCTTTGCACTTCGACCGATGTCATTTGTTTTTCAAAATTCAGTTTTACCAAAATTAGAAAATGGATACAATTGGTTTATTGGAAAAGTGCTGAATAGTTTTGTACCAATTCTTGTCTTCGCAGGAACCTTTGCCTTGCTGATTTTTTCTTTGTCTTTACTCGGAGCAAACATGCCAAAAATGATTCCGTTCCCAGAAGCTGATCCATTATACGTCAATGCATTTATCGAACTTCCGATGGGAAAAGATATCGAAGTGACCAACCAAGTTTTAACGGAATTGGAAGAAAAAGTAAATGTGGCGATGGAAAAATACGAACCGATTATTGAAGCGAGTTTATTGCAAATTGGGGAAAATACAAGTGACCCAAATGCTGGCCCTAGTTTCGGAACTTCTCCTCACAAAGCTAGAATTACCGTTTCGTTTGTTCCTTCCCAAGATCGTGGAGAACTCTCAACCGTAGAAGCGATGAACGATATTCGGAAAGCCGTCCAAGGGGTTCCTGGAATTCAAATCGTAGTAGACAGAGAACAATCTGGCCCACCACAAGGAAAGCCAGTTGATATTCAATTAACCGGTGAAAATGTAGATACATTAGCTCAGCTTTCAGAAGACTTGATTGCTTTTATCAAAAGTAAAAATATCTCTGGGATTGAAGAATTAAAAGCAAGTGTGAAGATTGGAAAACCAGAAATGGAAATTTCCATTGATCGAGAAGCTGCTCGAACTTATCAGATTTCTACTTTTAATATTGCTGATGCGATTCGTACTTCTGTCTTTGGAAAAGAGGTTTCCACCTTCAAAGTAGGAGAAGATGAATATCCAATTAATTTGCGCTTGGCAGAAAAATATCGATATGACAAAGAGGATATTTTAAATCAAAGAATTACTTTCCGAAATCCAGCCAATGGACGAATTGCCCAAGTGCCAATTTCGACAGTAGCAGATATTAAATTTACGTCGAGTTATGATTTGATTAATCGAAAAGATCAAGAAAGAAATATCGGAATCACTTCCAATATTTTGGATGGATACAATGGTGATGAAATTGTCCAAGACCTTAAAAACTTACTCGAAGATTATCCAATGCCAGCAGGTTATCAATATGCATTTGGAGGTCAGCAAGAAGAAATGGCTAAAGAGATGGCATTTTTAAGTGGAGCATTTTCAATTGCTTTATTTGCGATATTCTTGATTTTGGTGGCGCAATTTAATAGCATCGTTTCACCATTTATTATTATTCTTTCGGTGGTATTTAGTACGATTGGAGTATTCTTAGGATATGTATTTACAGGTATGGATATCGTTGTAGTGATGACTGGTGTTGGAATTATTTCGCTGGCTGGGATTGTCGTAAATAATGCCATCGTACTCGTCGATTATATTAACCTCGTCATCAAACGAAAACGAGAAGAATTAGGTTTTGATAAGATGAATCAATTAACTAAACAGCAAATAAAAGAAGCGATTATCGAAGGTGGTGGACGTCGTTTGCGTCCAGTTTTACTGACTGCGATTACAACAGTTTTAGGATTAATTCCTTTGGCGATCGGTTTAAATATTAATTTCTTTACATTGATTTCAGATCTTGATCCGCAATATTTTGTGGGAGGTGACAATGCACAATTTTGGGGAACGATGGCTTGGACAGTGATTTATGGATTGGTGTTCGCTACGTTTTTGACTTTGGTAGTTGTACCAGTAATGTATTGGTTAGCATATCGAGGATTGATGTTGTTGAAAAGATAAACCGTATCTGTATGGAAGGGGAGTTTTGGCTTTCCTTTCAAATTAAATCTATGGTAAAATAGAAAACCTCGAAGTGATTTACTTCGAGGTTTTTTCATTTAAATCTCTTCTTCAAAATCAACCAACATCTCCTTCACTCCATTCGACCCTGATATCTGAAATGCTATCCCTTTTTCAAAAGGCAATATGGAAATATCAAATTTGAAAAATGGACAACAATCTTTTTCTTTCAACATGAATTCTGTAATCGTCGCAGCTAACCCTTCTTCATCATCGAAGTAATAAACGAATCCATCTTCTAATTCTACTTTCTTTTTTAGTTTAGAGAAAATTTTGGTTTTTAGTTCCAATTTTCGATCTATCAATTCTCCATCAGTCAAACTACAACTTAGCGCTCCTTGCATAACTGTTACATGATCTTCCCAAGCGATAGGAGCAAATACAGATTTCGAGTCACTAGAAAATTTATTAAAAACATAACCTGAAATCAAAAACAAGATCAATAAAATCCAACCTAAACCAAAAATCACATTTCGTATTATATTATTCATGGTTTTTATCTTTTGAAAAAAATTAAAATAATTTTTCTTTCAAAAACAATTGATTCTTCAATCCTCTCACTTCTACACTCACCTTTGGCTGCTTGCTTGACCAATCAATTTTGAGCATTCCAAAGTTCTTTTCGATGACCAAATCCCCTACTCTATATTGATTCGCCTCTTTCCTTTTTTCCTTCCAAGTATGCGTCAGACCACTTGACGTAATTTCATAAAGTGGATTTTCTAAACCTACCAATGTCGTTCTAGAAAGTTCTGCTATATGTCGATCACCACTCATTAGAATAGGCATAGCAGGTTTTACTTTTTGTAAAAGTTTAAATAAACGTGCTCTTGACTTAGGGAAATTTCCCCATTTTTCGAACTGATGTTCTTTGGCTATTATTTGGTACCCACTTGCAATAATATTAATTTGGGCATCACTATTTTTTAATTCTTTTTCTAGCCATGCCCATTGTTTTTCACCTAAAACATCTCCTTCTTCGTTCGCTAAATATTTCATATCCCTCCCGCCAGTTCTTTCTATAGGATCTCTAAAAAATCGAGTGTCTAATAAAATAATTTTTACTTTTTTTCCACTTTCTCCCAAAACGTAAGATTGATAAACTCCTTCTCTTTTTCGCACCTCTGCATTTTTAGGAACATCCAAAAAATCAAGTAGCAATCGTTCACTTTCATTTTTCATTCCAAATTCTTTCCCTGCATCGTTCCATCCAAAATCATGATCGTCCCAAGTTCCAATAACCGGAGCGCACGCTAATAATCTTCGATAGTTTAAATTATTTTTCAACAAAGAATATTTATCCGCCATCACTTTTGGATTCTGAGTGTCTGCATAAATATTGTCACCTAACCAAATCCAAAGATCAGGTTTATTGACCACCACATGTTTCCACATTTCTTGGCTTTTACTCTGATTATTACAAGAGCCAAATGCGATAGTTTGGAGAGTCTTTTTAGTATCTAATTTTCGTGCGGTATTCGCAAACTTTGGATCTACTTTTATGTCTTGAGCACATGCTCCGATAAAAAACAATAAACTAAAAAGGAAGAGGGATATTTTTTTCATAGAAAATGATTGATGTTTTTGAATGGGCAATTTTCATTTTTCACAAAAAAAAACCCAAAATCTAACGGCTAAATTAATATAAAAAAATAAAATGTTACTTCTCATTTTTATCACGTATAAATAAGTGAACATATTAAAACAAAATACTTTACATTTTTAACCAAATACTAATATTGCGAATATCATCTATTCCTATAGAGAATAGTCAGAGGTTCAATGAATTCGCTAAATCTAGCCAAATTATCTTTCCCATAAACAATATTCTATTTATTATACTTTTTACTTATTTTATAATTCACGAGATTAATATCTTATAGATATTTTTTTCAAACAAAACCTTAACAATAATGGCAATTAATTTATTAGACATGCTTAAAGACCAGATTGGTGATGCAGTAATATCACAAGCTGGAAGTTTTTTAGGCGCTGATAATTCAGGTGTAAAATCTGCAATGGGCGCAGCCCTACCTTCTATTCTTGGAAGTATGATCGCATCAGGATCTACTACTCAAGGATCAAAAGGATTGATTGATATGATCACCAAAGGAGGACACGATGGAAGTGTTTTCGATAATTTAGGAAGTGTACTTGGAGGTGGTAATGCAACTAGCGGTTTCCTTAATTCAGGAAGTGGTATTTTAAAATCTTTGATGGGTAATAAGCTTGGATCTGTTGTAGACATCATCTCTTCTGTGAGTGGTCTTAACAAAGGATCTTCTTCTTCTATCATGAGTATGGCGGCACCAATCGTTATGGGTATGGTTGGAAAATATGTCAAAAGCAAAGCGCTCGATGCAATGGGATTGAGTAAATTTTTAGGTTCTCAAAGTAAGCATGTAGCAAGTGCGCTTCCTGCTGGAATGGGTAGTCTTTTAGGTTTTTCTATGCCTAATACTTCAGGAATGGGAGACAGAGTAGAAGCTGTAACTCGTGAAATGGCAACCGAAACAACAGAAGAAGGTGGTGGTCTTTTGAAAAAACTTCTTCCTCTATTATTAATTCTTGGGATT
>JBGCCY010000009.1:0-75355 GCA_045104975.1 Saprospiraceae bacterium | reverse complement strand
AATTCACTTATTTTAAAACACATAAAACTAAATATTAGTCACACCACCATTTTCCCCCTTTGATAAAAACCTTTGATTTTTAATTGTACATATATCTCTATTGAAAAGAGATGTTGTAAACTATATTATTTATGGTAATACTACCGTATTGCCTTTAACCATTTTATTATAAAACCCACTAAATTTTAAGCTTGTATGAAGAACACAACCATCAAAACACTATTTGCTACTGCTATTTGCGCTTTTGTGTTATATAGCTGTACTAAAGATAGTACTACTTTAAAAACAGAAATTCAAGAAGCTGAAGTTGCTCATGTCATCACTTACAACCAAGGCCAACCGATAGAAGGTAGCTACATTGTTGTATTTAAAGAAGATGCCTTTCCTTCTCTTTTAGGAAGAGCTGCCATCAACAAAGAAAATTACAAAGTGCAAAAATCTAAATTGGAAAGTGATTCCAAATTGATGTTAAGAGAAAAAGGATTTGTTGAAAAGGATGTAAAACAATCCTTTGTTAAAACGATTAAAGGAATTGCGGTAGAATTAAATAATGATGAATTAGAAACTATGAGAAGAGATGATCGAGTTGCTTATATTGAGCAAGATCAGATCTTTAGTGTGACGATGGGTGGTCCTCCAGGTGGAGGCGGTGGTGGAGGTGGAGCTGACCCACAATCAACTCCATGGGGAGTTACTCGAGTAGGTGGTGCTATCGATGGAACTAATGCAGGAACTGCATGGATTATTGATTCAGGAATTGATTTGGATCACCCTGACTTAAATGTTGATGTAGCGAATAGTGCAACATTTTTGGGTGGAAACACAACTCCAGATGATCAAAATGGACATGGTACTCATGTTGCTGGAACGGTAGCTGCTATTGATAATTCTATTGGGGTAATCGGTGTTGCGGCAGGTGCTCCTGTTGTTTCAGTTAGAGTTTTAAACAGAAGAGGAAGTGGATCTAACTCAGGCGTAATTGCAGGTGTTGATTATGTAGCGGCAAATGCTGCTAGCGGTGATGCTGCAAATATGAGTTTAGGTGGCGGAATTTCTTCAGCATTAGATGCTGCAGTTCTTGCTGCTTCTTCTACTTGTCCTTTTGCTTTGGCAGCAGGAAACGAATCTCAAAATGCTAACAATAGTTCTCCAGCAAGAGTTAATGGAAACAATGTTTATACTGTTTCTTCTATGACTTCAACAGACAACTGGTCAAGTTTTTCTAATTTCGGAAATCCTCCAGTAGATTATTGTGCACCTGGTTCAAGTATTTCATCTACATGGAAAAGTGGCGGTTATAATACGATAAGTGGAACATCAATGGCTGCTCCGCACGTGTGTGGAATCTTACTGATCGGAGGAATTACTTCTGATGGAACAGTTAATAATGATCCTGACGGAAATCCTGATCCAATCGCACATCATTAATTGATTTAATTTTTTTTCTTTTTGAAAAAAATTATATGATATTTAGAGGCGGGCAATTTTGCCCGCCTTCTTAGTTTACGAATTTTAGCATATGAAAAACCCTAGTAAAAAATATTTATTTTTCCTTTCATTTATAGAAGGTGGTTCCGTGATGGCTTGCGAGTTGATTGGAGCAAAACTGTTAGCTCCTTTTTTTGGAACTTCACTTTATGTTTGGGCAGCTGCGTTAGCATTAACGCTTGGAGGTTTGACCATCGGATATTTTTTAGGTGGTCGATTTTCTAAAAAATATGCAGGCAGTTATTCCTTTTTATATTGGGTTTTAATTTGTGCAGGATTACTTTTAGTCGTGATGCCATTTACGAGTGAATTGATTATGAATCAAACCATTCATCTTTCTTTGGAGATGGGTGCTATTTTTTCCTTGCTTATTTTTATGCTGCCACCTTTGGTTTTTATGGGAATGGTCTCCCCTATTATCATTAATCTTTTGACTGAAGATGTTAAGTCAGCTGGAAATAGTGCTGGTAATGTTTATGCCATTTCTACCCTTGGTGGAATCCTTGCAACTTTTGTGATGGGGTTTTATGTTATTCCAAATTATGGTTTGGAAATGCCTGCTGTTATCATTGGAATATTACTTTGCCTCTTTCCGCTCATTTCACTTTTCTGGAAAAAAAATAAAAATGTAGCAGTTGTAATTGTATTGTTAGGTGGATTTGCATTTTTGAGTTTAAAACCTTCTGAACAATTTAATGAAGAGTACAAAGTACTCTATCAATCAGAAGGAATTTTAGGGCAGGTAAAAGTCGTTGATCATCCTTCCTATGACATTACTGCTGATCATCGAGAAGGTAGAGCTTTAATTGTCAACAACACTTTGCAAACTTATGTTGGATTGGAAAATGATTTGCAATACAGTATTTGGAGTTGGGCCAATTACTTTCCAACTGCAGCATCTATTTTTCCAAAAGGATCGAAAGTTTTATTGCTTGGTTTAGGTGGAGGCACCTTAGTAAAGCAATTGGATCGACTAGGTTTTGAAACCGATGTAGTAGAAATCGACAAAAGAATTTGGGAGGTCTCCGTTGATTATTTTAATCTAGATCCTTCTACGAATGTCATCATTGATGATGCTCGACATCATGTAAGAATTACGGATAAAAAATATGATATCGTTATTTTTGATACCTTTTTGAGCGAAGCGGTGCCTGAACACTTGGTGACGATTGAAGGATTTGAAGACACAAAAAAAATCTTAAACCCTGGCGGCATGATTATGATTAATTTTTATGGATATGTAAAAGGGGAACTTGGAACTGCAGCAAGATCAGTTTATAAAACGTTAAAAAAATCTGGTTTTAAAACTGATATTTTAGCGACCCCAGGAAATGAGGCAACTCGAAATTTAATTTTTCTTGCATCAGAAACTGAAAAGGATTTTTCTCAAACAAATTATAATGAGCAAAATTTTGAAAAAATAAATGACCTCTACGATCACTTCATCGATCCTCGAACGATGAACTTAAATAATGCCAAAATACTTTCTGACAAAAAACCTCAACTTGCCAAACTCTACACCAAAGCTGCTAGAGAATGGAAAAAGAATTACAATAAATATTACCGTAAATACTTTGTTATAAAAGATTAATTAAAAACCTTGCTTTAAGGTTCACCTTCTGGTTGTAGAGTTATTAAGTTATTTGTTATTAGGTTTTTAAGGATCTAATAACCACCTATCTCATCAAATTATTTAAACTCCACTCATCAGAAAAATTATTTCAAACATTCGAATCCAATATATTTTTTTTAATCAAAATCGACAATATGAAAAATTCAATGATTTTATGTTCCGTATTTTTTCTACTTATATTTTCTGCTTGCGGAGGTGGATCAAATGCAGCAGCAGAAGAAGCTGCGATCAAAGAAGAAGTTCAAAAATTAGATTCTATCGGTATTGAAATTGATCAAGTAGCAACTGAAGTTGAAGACAAAACCAAAGCTTTAGATGAAGCTATTTCAGCAATGGAAAAAGAATTAGAACAATAAGAACTCTAAACTCATAAACTTTTACAAATCAAAAACTTATTTTATGAAAAATTTAAAAATGATTTTATCGCTTTCCTTCTTTTTAGTTTTTTCTCTTGCTAGCAATGAAGCATTTGCACAAGGAAAAGGAAAAGACAAACAAAAAGAGAAAATGGAAAAAGCCAAAAAAAATGGCAAAGCCAAAGCCAGTAAAATTAATAAAAAGATAGATGCTGATGTAGCTGAAACTGAAACCGAGGTTGAGGATGCAAAAGGAAAAGTAAAAACAAAGGGAAAAGAGATGAAGGAAAAAATGAAAGGAAAAAAGGGAGATCACAAAAGTGATCACCATGATCATGACGAAGATGGAGATGGACATGATCATGATGACCATGATCACGATGGAGAGAAAAAAGCCAAAAAGGAGAAAAAGGAAAAAGAGAATAAAGGCAAGGCTTATGGAAAAAACAAAGGTGATCTGAAAGGAAAAGAATTTGGCAAAGCTAGATCTGAAGAAGCTAGAAATAGCGTCAAAGAAAAGAGAGCAAAAGCAAACGCAAACGTCAACAAAGGAGAGGAAAAATCAAATGCTGCTAGAGAAAAAGTGGCCAATGCAAAAGCTGAATTGGCAAAACAAATCAAGGAAGGAAAAATATCAGAAGAGGATGCTTCTCGAAAAGATATGGCTATCAAAAAAGCGGAAAAAGTTTTGAATGATTTGGATGCAACTATAAAAGATGGCAAAAGGAAAATCAGTAAAAAAAACTGATTCAGAAAATTAGTTTTTAAATAGACCTTAGGACATGTCTAAATTTTAACTTCCTGAGAACTAATATTTTATGAACCTGTCTATCGACAGGCAAGCCTAACTTCAAATTAACTCAGGAATTTATGGTTAGAACCATAAACTATTGATTCTCAGTTCGTTAATTTTTTTTGACATGCTTCTATTAAAAAATAGCTAATTATGAAATCTCATAATTGGCTATTTTTTTTTATTTTTGCGCCATCAAAATTAAAGTGTTTAAATTATTAAAATATTATATAAATAAATTTCATCATGGGAAGAGCATTTGAATACCGCCGAGCTGCAAAAGAAAAACGATGGGCAAGTATGTCTAAAATTTTTCCAAAAATTTCGAGACAGATTACAATGGCTGCTAAAGAAGGTGGACCTGATCCCGAAATGAATCCTAAATTACGATTGGCAATCAAAAATGCAAAGGCTGCCAATATGCCTAAGGATAATATCAAAAAAGCTATCGAAAGAGCTTCGGGAAAAGATGCGACAGATTATAGTTTGGTGAATTATGAAGGTAAAGGACCACATGGGATTTTAGTTTTTGTGGAGTGTGCAACAGATAATACTACTCGAACAGTCGCTGATGTAAAATCATATTTTAGTAAAGCAGGTGGTGCTTTGGTTCCAACTGGTTCGTTAGAATTTATGTTTGATCGAAAAGCAGTTTTTGAAATTGCGTTTGTAGAAGGAATGGATTTGGAAGAAATGGAATTAGACTTGATTGATTTTGGATTAACTAAAATTGAGCAAGATGAAGACACGGTCTATATCTATTCCAATTATACTGATTTTGGTACTATGTCAACTGCTTTGGAAGAAAGAAATATAGAAGTTTCTAAGGCTGATTTGCAACGATTTCCAACTTCACCTGTTGAGTTTACTGATGAACAAATGGTTGACATTGAAAAGATGTTGGACAAATTGGAGGAAAATGAAGATGTCCAAGCGGTGTTCACTAATATGGAATAAATGATTTGGAGATTTGGGCATTGAGTATTGGGGTTTCCCAAATCTTACTTTCCCAAAAACTCACTCAAAATAAATTTTACTAACGTATTGAGGTTCTGATAAATGAGTATTGGGGTCAGTCTCAATACTTCAATCTAAACATCCCAATACTCAAAAATAACATAATATGATTGCAGAAATTCATACTGAGAAAGGAATTATGAAGGTTGAGTTCTTCGAAGAAGATGCTCCCATTGCCGTAAAGAATTTTACAGACCTTGCAAAAAAAGGTTTTTATGATGGATTAACTTTTCACAGAGTGATTCCAAATTTTGTCGTGCAAGGTGGTTGTCCAAATGGTATTGGAAACGGAGGACCTGGTTACAAAATTGATTGCGAATTAGATGGCGATAATCAATTCCACGACAAAGGTGTTTTATCAATGGCTCATGCTGGACGAAATACTGGAGGATCACAATTCTTCATTTGCCATAGTCGAGAAAATACTGCTCACTTGGATAGAAATCACACTTGCTTCGGAAGAGTTTTTGAAGGCCTGGAATTGATTGATGGAATCAGCCAAGGTGATGTAATGGATAAGATTGTAGTGATCGATTAATTATCTTTCCTAAAGAAAAAATTAGCGGTATTAGCCTTGTGGGGTTAATACCGCTTTTTTGTTTTGATGGGATTCGATTGTGAATCAATGGATTAAATATTAGAATTACATTTTCTTATAAAACTATAAAAAAACAAATAGCAATGGATTACCACTTATTGAAAAAACAACCTTGACGGTGATGGAATTTATTAGGCGTTTTTGTTGCACATCTTGCCCAAGGGATTTCAGCGGATTCGATACTTTGGTATTCTGGCTATTCGCAATAGAAAATTGAAACTCAAAAATCTTCAACAAGTTTTAAAATTTAAACCACCGCCTGTTTCTCCTTTGCATTGGAAAGAAAGATTGGAACAGTTGACAGGGAAGCATCCTGATCAATGCCCTTTTTGCCAACAAAAAAATTTGATTTTGTTGGGCAATATCGTTCATTCTTCACCGAGTTTGAGAAGAAGTCCTCCTGCTATTTTGGAAATCATTACTTCCCAAGGTATTCTTATCCCAATTGTAATGTGAGTGTTATTAGTTTGACACATCGGTAGGGAGTTGGGTTTTTGATAACCGAAATTTTAAGATGTTTTTGCTTCAAAGATTCGTATAAGAAAAATGTTGTTTTACTTTTTTCTTTTCGCATTTTTCTTTTCCTTTAATATGAAGTAGGTCATTCAATCTTACTTTATTTTTATAAATTACACAGGAAAAATATAGGGTGCCTGTGTGCAACTTATTTTTGTCAGCAATGGAGTCGAGAACGTTAAGTTTTTTTTGATACAGGTGCTGACGACTCAACAGATGATACAAACATTAGTGCTGCAGGTAATGAAGAAATGAAAAAAACAACAAAAGAAAATATCGAAGACTTAGGGAAATTAGGATATTTCAAATATTCTTCTCCTGAAGATATAAATGATTTGAAAACCGAATTAGAAAGATGTATTAGGGAACACAAGGAACTACATACAATTTACTCCGAAGAACCAGAAAAAGAATTCATTGCAAAAGACTTCCGATATATAAATTGTGACCACGAAGAGTTGATTGAAAGTCACGCTGAAGATACCCTTGAATATCTAAGTTTCTCTTTTGACAAAATGAATCTTCCTTTTTCATGGAAATCTATAAAAAAGGGCTTCGATGAAGAAAAAGACCTTGCGTATAACAAAATTCAAATCAACGGTAAATCATACATTTTGTATCAAACAGGTTGGTCTCAATATGCTTATGATTTCGTCAAGATAATTAATGACCAATTAGAAATACTAAATTCGAAAGAGAGATTATATTTATTAGCAGGTGGAAATGACGGAGATTTAATTCTTTTGGATAATAAATTGAAAGAATATTTTGACGAACATATTGAATTGAGAGAAGCATGGAAACCAAGAAGACCAGAAATATGGATAGAGAAAAATAAAAACGAATAAAAGAACACTACCTGCAACAAAGCATAAAATGTTCATGAGGGCTATGCGCCCTCACGCCATTTATGCGGGACGTTGCATTCAATTAAAATGAAAAAAATAAAATACATCATGCTAATCTTTATAATTGGGTGCATTAGTTCTCAAATTGTGGAAGAAATTTCAATAATTAAAGAGTTCAAACAAAAAGAAAAATTCAAAATCTGGACAACAGAAAAATCATATACCAAAATTGATTCAATGTATTCTATAAGGAAATCATTTACAGCATTCGATTCATTAAATAGAGCAATCAATAAGAATAATTCAATTTTTTATCGTTACAATTCGGATAACAAAATCGCAACTGAACACTCGATTTACAGAAGAGACAGAACAGTAAAAATAATCGACAAAGAATACAAATACGATAGTAATGGTAATTTGGAATTGATACTCATGATTGGGGAAACAGTTGATACTATTCAAAGGTTCAAGTACAACGAAAATAATCAGATGCTTCTATCAAAAACAGGTTTTAAAGAAATAGATTTTAAATATGAAAATGGGAATCTCTCAGAGAAAGTCTCGAAAGAGTACAATTCTAATCCAAGAATTTCGAATTATATTTACGATAAAGAAGAAAGGTTGAAAATCGAAAATTGGTTGTTTGGTGATAATCACAAAATGAAGACAACTTTTAAATACGATGAAAAGAATAGACTAATATCTGAAATTGACAGTTCATTTGTAAATAGAACCAACCCAAATACTTTTATTGAGTTTAGAACAGATTACAAATACAATTCGAATGATTCAATAATAGAGAAAATAAATTTGGGAAGAATTTTATCCGAAATAGAATTCAAAAATAGAGGAAGAATCACTTACGAATATGAAAAAAATTAAAAACTAGTTATACGCCAAGTCAGGCTATGCGCCTGACCTGCGCATATACAAAAACGTCAGTATGTGAAAAAACCTCTTGTCTGAATTTTGAAGCAAATTTTATTTCAATAACAATACAATTACAATCAATAACACCCGTAGTAATTTTAAATAGTAACATTCTGTAAAGCTAAATGAAGTAATTAAAAATCACATTTTAGTTTTTTCACAGACTGACGTTGGCAGTAATTAAAAGAAACAAAAAAATGAATACAAAATATAGGAAAGGAGCTATTGGAGCTTTAACTGACGAATACGAAAAAGCTCTGAACGAATTAAAAGACTTACTCTTGCAGATTCCTAACGCTGAATTCAAAAAAGCATATAATAAAAAAACTGAGGTTGACTTTCAATCAGTAAGGAATATAGTTTTGCATTTGATTAATTCAGGATATGGTTATGCGAATCATATTAGAAAAAGGTTTGGGGATAATTATGTTGTTCCAAAAATAGAAATTGAAAAAACTGAACAAGGAATATCTGAACTTGAAAAAATGTTTGAATATACGGTTGAAACTTTTGAAGACAAATGGCATTTGACATATGACGAACTAATGAATACTATAATCAAAACTTCTTGGACAACTTACGATTTAGAAGCTATTACTGAACACGCAATCGTTCATATTTTAAGACATAGACTTCAAATTGAAAAAATGATTGCGAAATACGGAATAATATAAACTTTAAATAATGGTAAAAATTCAAAATTTCAGTTTTCTTATAGGAAAATGGTCAGTTCTAAATAGAAGATTGAAAGAACGTTTAATGAACTGTGATGAATGGATTGAATTCCAAGCAGAAATGGAAACAAAGAGTATATTGAACGGATTAGGATTAATGGACGAAATGAAATCCTCATATTTCGGAGATGAGTTTATTGGACTTAGTATCCGAATGTTAAACCCAACATCAAATAAATGGACAATTTATTGGGCAGATACCGCTAATGCAGAAATTGGATTAAAAGAACAGGTCATAGGAGAATTTAAAAATGGGATTGGAGAATTTTTCGGCAAAGAAATTTACAAGGGTAAAGAAGTAAAATTAAGGTTTATTTGGAACAAGCCTTCCGTTGATACTGCAAAATGGGAACAAGCATATTATGACGAAATAAACAATGAATGGGAAACCAATTGGACTATGTTGTTTACTTCTTTAAAAGAATAAAAAATTACTGCTAACAATACATTTACAAAAATAATATTTCGTATCTCTAAGAGGATCAATAAAACAAAACAAATCCTCAAACCTCTCCCGCTGTCCAATACTAACCTAACCCAATTTATTGTAACAATACATTTACATTAGTCAAAAAACAGAGATGCTTATAAATGAGATATAAAACTTTTGACGTATATTTCGATTATCAAGATCAATGGAGGGAGGGTTTTTCACAAACTGACGTTCTGCATCCCAAAGAAAAATGAACCATCAAAAAATCAAAAACAAATCAAGCCAAATAATGAATGGACTCATATTAATATTTGAAATTCTAATTCAGTTTACTTGTTGCAACCAAGAACAATCGAAACCTAACCTGGAGATTAGGTTGAAGATTTTATGGCAGTAACCAGTCAACAGATAAAAACTGGTAACATTGACTTGAAACTTATTGCAAGAAAGTTTGGAGTAGTTTATTTGAAATAAAAACGCAAGAAAAAAATGCATCCAACCTCCATACTGAGCAAAATTTGTCACCTCCTGGATACGCGGACGTCAACTGTGAAAAAGTCTCATGATTTTTTTGAGGCAAATTTTATTTAATAACAATAGAAATACAAACAATAAAATAGCAGTACTTTTAAAAAGTGATCCTTTGTAAAATTAAATTTGGTTTTCAAAAATCACATTTTAGTTTTTTTTCGCAGACTGAGGTTGAGTGTAACCAAAAAAATAAAAAATGACAAACGAAGAAATACAATCAATTATGAATTCCACTTTCGGTGGATTAGCATTTTTTTGCAGAGATTTGGATTTAGATGAAAGATTAATTTCTAAATATCAGCCAAATCAAATTTTAATAGAAAGAGGTTTTACCGACGTGAGCCATAAAATCGGTGGGTTTGGAAAAAATTGCAGATACTTAGTTGCTTCATCAAAAGGTAAAGATTTATCCATGTTTAGTCAAAACCCCGAACTTGGACATATCGTAATTCAATCAGGTGCATTTTTTAAAGTTTTAGATATTCAAAAAGGGAATGGAAAAACTCAAATCTTACTTTTAAATATTCCTCAAGAAGGAGTTTCAATATTTGGCAATTCTAAAATAAATATCGAAGACCAAATTATTGAAAAAGGAATTGAAATTTTCAAAAAAACTATTGAATCTAAGCCACTTCAAGAATTGCAATCAAAGAATTGGATTGATAGAACTTCGTTTCCAATTGGAATGAATCAAGAAGGTATTTTTTTTATGGATATGAAACCAAATACCGAAGCAGCTTCAACCAAAGTAGTTACACCTTCAAAAGTAGAAAACACATCAAAGGAAGCGAAACCGAAAGAAGAGAAAAAAGGATTTTGGAATAAATTATTTGGGAAATAAAAAGAATGCTGTACCCAACAAAGCATTACACAGAAAAAATTAGCAAAACCAACTGCTACGTATATACAAAACCGTCAGTCTTAAAAAAAAACTAAAATGTGATTTTTTAAATATTTTGACATTAGAATTATCTTCATATTATCTCTTGTAATTGTATTGTTATTAAACAATCTCACAGCAAGCTGGCGAGGAATTAAAAATTCAGATAAATGTAATTTACAACTGGCGTTTTTTAGACGCTGATTTATTATTCTTAATTCTTTTACACCCGATGCAAGCATCGGGGAATTCTTTAGATTAAAATGAAATTTGCCTCAAAAATATCAACAAAACTTATATCAGTACAAGACCATTATTAAATTAAAAATGATAATGAATGCCTCCTTCTTTTTATGTCTTAACAACACATTTACATTCTTAAAAGATAGAACATTAGTTAGTCCTCATAAATGAGGGTTTTTATACAATCCTTAGAAAGGTGGATTTATAAAGATGTAATCTACTGCATCTTTGTATTGTAAATATTAATGAACCATCTAAATAATATAAAATGAAAAACGCAATCGTTCTTATCACCTGTTTATTCTTATTAGGAAATTTCAATACAAACGCTCAATGGGGGTCTATAAAAAAAGCAGCAAAAAAAGTGGGTAGTACAACAAAAAAATATGCAAAAAAGGGAGGAAAAAAAACTTGGAACGGAGCAAAAAAAGCTGGCAGCACAACAAAAAAATATGCTAGCAAAGGAGGCAAAAAAGTTTGGAGTGGAGCAAAAACAGCTGGTAGGGTAACAAAAAAATATGCCACTAAAGGAGGAAAACTAGTATTTAATGGCGGGAAGGTTTTTGCAGGTGTTGTAGTGAGTTCTAGTGGAACTATCCTATTTCAAGGATATAAAATTACCAAGGAAGTAGTTGTCAATGGACGAATACCAAAATATCGAAGAGTAACTAAACAAGAATATAATTTCGCAAATAAAAATTTGTTTGGTGGTACATTACCTCCGAGAAGTAAAATTTTGATCACCAATTTATTGGGTATTGGAAATAGAGAATTTGTATGGCCTACAGGAACTGGACATTTCTTAATGAATATGGGAAGCGCTGGTTACAAAAATGCTCTTAAAGACGAAGGTTTATTTATACATGAAATAGCACATGTATGGCAATTACATGTAACCGCCGATATCAATTGGACGATCGGGGGAATTTCTTCCCAAGTAAAAAACTCTACCTCAAGTGGAAGCGTCTATGGTGTCAAATGCAATAGCAGTTGGGGAAGTATGAATTTAGAACAACAAGCAACAGTTGCTGAAAAATGCTTTCTTGATCGTAAGAACGGTAAATATGGTAGATGCTTTGAAAAGAAAGTTATTAAATATATAAGAAAAGGTAAACGATTTAATTAAAATGTAAAAACTCTGCTGTCCAATAAAAAGCAATCTGATCAATAAGTAAAAACTGCTTGTATTAACTTATGGTAAACTACTGTCAGAAGCAGCAGACCATTTCCGACAATTTACAATAATAAAATGAAGTTGCTAACTCAAAAGGTTAGCAACTTTTTTTATTTAGAAATATGATTATTCTATTTTATTTCTCAACCAATAACAATACATTTACATTGGAAAAAATCGAGATTCATATAAATCAAATATAAAAACTTTGACGTATATTTAGAAAAGCAAAATCGCAGGTGGGAGTTTTTTTTAACAACCTGACCTTCGTTATAGCAAAAGAAAAAAATTAAATTAAAAAACGAAAGAAGTTAGACCACTTGAAATATAGTTCAAGGTTCATGTTTAAAAAACTAGTAAAACTTATAAAATGAAGAACGAAGATATTTTCGAAAAGGCCAATAAAAAGGTAAAAGCAAAAAAAGGATTCTTTTATCATTTCTTAGCTTATGCATTAATTCTAGGAATGCTTTATGCCATTTTGACTACTAATAATAATGGTGAAATACTTCCTATGATAATCATAGCATTGATTTGGGGGATTGGTTTAGCGGCTCATTACCTGAGTACGTTTGGTACAGAGAACTTGGAAATCTTTGGGATTAGTCCTAATTGGGAAGAGGATGAGTTAGAAAATGAATTAAATAAATTGACACGAAAAAGAGAACTAAAAGAACAAATTAGAAAAGAGAAAAACTTATTAGATGATTTCGAAAATTTAGAGTTAAAAGAAATTGAAAAAAAACCGTTAGAGGATGACGACTTTATTTAATCTTGTTTTTTCAAATAGGTAAGTACTTGGTCATAATCCTTTTTATCGATAGTGAAATTAGTTTTTCAAAAAAAGAATAAAAATCAGATGGTTAATTTAAACCAAAAGTATTTTGGAAATACCACTACAATTTTGATCATAATAATGTTAACATTATTGAATGGTATAGGTTGTAGTGGACAAAGGAATCAAAAAGAAAACACTCTAACTAAACCAACGATTCAAACCGAAATTACCGAACTAGATGATCAGGTTATTTTGAATCAAAAAAAGGATAGTAAGAAAGACGGGTTATGGAGAGAATATTATCAAAATGGTCAATTGAAATAGGAAGGAAATTATACCGCAGGTCTAAAAGAAGGATTGCATCGAGAATGGGAAGATAATGGAATCTTATTCTTGGAAGGTTTTTATTCCAAAGGAAAAGCAAAGGGATTGATGAAATGGTTTCATGAAAAAGGACACCTTGCAGGAGAAGGAAATATGAAAGATGATGTAAGATTTGGCCCTTGGAAAATCTGCGATATTCAAGAAAATGGATTTTGTATTGACGCAAACTTCAAGGATGGTAAAAGAGACGGAATATGGAAAATTTATCATGAGAATGCCCAGGATAAATTATGGAAAGAACAAACTTTTAAAGAAGATAAAATGGTCTCAGAAAAATGTTGGGATAAAGAGGGTAAACAGATGGAATGTAAATAGAAAAACAACCATCGATACCATTGCGTCAATTCCATAAAATTAAGCAACAAAACAAGTTCATTAATTAATAGAGAATTCATTTTTTACATCACATGTTTCAACACTTTGGATTCTATTTTAAGATGTAATTGTATTGTTATAAAAAAACATAACTAGTCCATAAGTAGCTTTACCTAACTTTATGGGAATAAACAAAGACTACATCACTCATTCAGTTAGCACGTAATTAATGCGAACCATTCATTTCCATTAACCAAAAAATAAAATGAAAAGAGAAACTATAAATCCCAAATCTTTATTCGACTCAAGACAATATGGATTTTCTCAAATAGTAGTTTCAAATCCAGGTAAAATGATTTTCATTTCAGGTCAAGTTGCATGGGATGAAGAGTTAAATATCGTAGGAGAAAATGATTTAGCTAAGCAAACTCAAAAGTCATTAGACAATTTAGAAATCGCAATAAAAGCAGCAGGTGGCACCTTAGAAAATATTGTAATGTTGAGAATTTACATAGTGAATTATCAAAAGGAGGATGGAGCGATAATCAACCAAATCTTGAAAGGTAATTTTGGGACTATAAATCCTCCAGCAAGTTCTTGGATTAGTGTAAAAGGATTGGCAAATGAAAAATTTATGATTGAAATTGAGGCACAAGCTGTAATCTAACTACGGCTCTAACTGAAAGTAGATGGGTTGAACACAAACGACTAAATTCGTTTTTTTACAATATTAAAATATAAATTTTTAAACCTTTTCTGAGACTAATAAACAACTTAATCAATAATATAAAACGAACAAATAGACAAATGGACATTCACCCAATTCGGGCGCACAACATTTATCCAAGACCAATTTGATAAATAAAAAATAGATGGAAAAAATAAAGGAATTAAATAATACACTTTCCCATAGATTAAAACAGGAGATGGAAGATTCTAAAAAAACATTGATCAATTTAGATTCCAAATATCCCGAAATAAATATAGTAAAGCAAAAAATTCTTGATTTCGATATGGAGGAATTTGAAAATAATATTTTTAATCTATTAGAAAATAAACTAATTATAGAATGGGTCAAATATCAATCTAAAGAAGATGTCGAACAATATGATATGATCTATTTCGAGTACCACGAACAATCCCACGAATATTCAGAAGCCTTATCCTACGGGATATTTGACATGAAGGAATACCAATTAACCATTGACTCACATGATTTCGGATATGATTATAAATTTTCCTATTGGGAAGCAGGCCTAGGAATAGACTTAGAACCTTTCAAATTAACAGAACCGATTGGTTACAGCAACCTCAATGATGACGATTACTTTGATTTAATTTCCTATAAAGATTCCAATTCTGGATACGACCAAATTTGGAATACAATTAATACGATCTGTAGATATGCGCTTCATCGTTCTTTTAAAAAAACTGATGTATTAGGTCTTTTTGAACCATTAAAAATTAAAAAGGGAGGATTGTTTTCCTATGACATGCACGATAATGGGATGATTCTAATTCCATTTTATATTAAAGGATAATCACTAAAATAAGAATACTAGGTATCTCTTTCATTACGAATTAATAATCATATATACATACTATCTACTCATGAAATCTTAAATCTATGTAACGTAATTTTTTAGGCAAAAAAAACTCTTATCAGATAAGTCTAAATATTCCAAAGGCTCCCCTCCCCTTACAGCAATTCATGAATTCATGAAAATCGAACCATAAGTTAAGCAAGTAAAATAAGTATGATAAAGATAATTTCGTTTCGAAAAAAATATCAAGAAAGTGTAAATTCACTAGTCGCGGAAATTGCAAAAGAATTTCAAAATCCAATCTCAAAACCATTTTCTAATATCAGAAAAAAAATAGTCGATAAATATTGGATTGCAATAAAGGAGGATATGGTTATTGGAACAATTGCTATTCTAAAAATTGAAAATAGAAATTCTATTCTAAAGAAAATGTTTGTACATAAAAAATATAGAGGAAAAGAAAAAGGCATTTCTAATCTACTTTTGGAAACAGCATTTCAATGGTGTCAAGAAGAAGGAATATCAAAAGTATATCTTGGCACAATGGTTCAATTTAAAGGAGCACATCGGTTTTATGAAAAAAATGGATTTCAAGAAATTCGTCAATCTGAATTACCAGTAGGTTTTGTTCACAACCCGATAGATGACATCTTTTATAGGAAGAATCTAAGCACTTGGTCAAAATGAATAAGAAAGAAAATAGAACTCGAGACTAGATTAGACTTTATTCGATGGACGTTGAACGTTTTACGTTCTCCTATACAACTTCATTTAGAATAAAATCTATTAGATGATAATTTTATGGCAACAGGATACACAAATATAAATTTCCTAAGAAGTCAAACGAAAACATTAATTACTATCAAGCTAAAGAAATATGAGTATCAAATTAACTTTTTCCCTTCTTTTAAGTTTAGCAACACTACTCGCAAGTTGTCAAAAGAAAGTTGAAAATAAAGAAATTAATTCTCAGCGAGTGATTGAACAAGTAAAAAACCAAGTCAATGCTTTTTATGCCGCTGACACATCATTGAATGCTCAGAAATTGGTGGACTTGATCTGGCCTGAATTTACGATGTTAGTAGATGGAAATCGAATCGGATACCAAGATGTAAAAACAGGTACAAAAACATTTATGGCTTCCTTGGAAGTCTTTCATACCGAATGGAAGGATTTACAAATTGTCCCACTTGATCACTCCCATGCAATTTCTTCTTTTATATTTACAGACTCTTTAGTTGCAAAAGATGGAAAAATTACTCAATCCACAGGACCAAATACTTTTGTTTGGGAAAAACGAAAGGAAGAATGGAAAGTGATTTATGGAGATGCTGATCATTATCCAATTAAGTAATTTAAAGCTTGGAAAAAGAAAGACACTAATCTTAGTTGCTTATTTTATGCCTTCCTATGCCATTCATTTCCACAAAATAACAATACATTTACATAACTAAGCCTCTACATCCTAAAAGTAGATGAGTTTGAAAACAATGGACTAATTGATTTGAAATAAATAATCGACGAGTTTTTTTAATACATAAGTGATTATTTATTTCACAGTTTTTGTCTAAGAATCAAAATTTCTATTGCCTCTAAAACACCTTATCGAATTTTCTCGCTTTGTTCTTTTTTGGGAAAATTTCGCTTTGTTCTTTTTTAAGTCTGTTAATGCAGACCTTCACATCGAAATTGCCTATTGGAAAACTATTCTCCATTTTTATGGTTTAAAATGAAGTAAAAGTCTTAATTTTGTTCGCTTAAAAGAAAAAGCATTATTGAACAATTTTGAACGTACATTTTAACCAAACCCTAAGCGAAAATTCGCAAATGAAAGATGCAGATTTTCCTGCACGTCAACCTTTATTTAACCATTTTATAATTATTGAAAAAAATATCAAATGACTGTACAGACAGACGCATTTTTGGAAAATCTTCAAATGATTGAACAAAGTGCAAAAGATTTTGCAGAAAATCACATCCGACCTCACGTCATGGAATGGGATGAAGCACAACACTTCCCTATCGATACCATGCGCAAACTTGGTGAACTTGGATTCTTAGGAGTTCTCGTCCCAGAAGAATACAATGGTTCAGGCTTAGGCTACCAAGAATACATTTCTATCTTAACTGAAATTGGAAAAGTTTGTGGTTCAATCGGTTTGTCGGTTGCTGCACATAATTCACTTTGCACAGGCCACATTATGGCTTTTGGAAATGAAGAACAAAAGAAAAAATATCTTCCAAAACTAGCTACTGGTGAATGGATCGGTGCTTGGGGATTGACGGAACCAAACACAGGAAGTGATGCTGGACGAATGCAATGTGTTGCGGTAAAAGAAGGAGATCATTGGGTATTGAATGGTGCTAAAAATTTCATTACTCATGGTAAATCTGGAAATGTTGCAGTCGTGATTGCTCGAACAGGAGAACTATTAGATAGTCATGGAATGACAGCATTTGTGGTAGAAAGAGGAACTCCAGGTTTTGAGGCTGGGAAAAAAGAAAATAAATTAGGAATGCGTGCAAGTGAAACTTGTGAGATGATTTTTAGCGATTGCAAAATTCACGAAAGTCAAGTTCTAGGAAATATTGGAGATGGATTTATTCAGTCTATGAAGATTTTGGATGGAGGTCGAATTTCAATTGCTGCTTTGTCATTGGGAATCGCCAAAGGTGCTTACGAAGCATCTGTAAAATATGCACAAGAGCGAGAGCAATTTGGAAAACCAATTTCTTCTTTCCAAGCGATCAGTTTTAAATTAGCTGATATGTCTACTAAGATTCAAGCTGCGGAATTATTGACTCGTCGAGCTGCAGATTTTAAAAATGCAGGAAAGAAAATGACGAAGGAAGGTGCCATGGCAAAATTGTATGCTTCAGAAGTTGCCGTAGAATGTGCGAATGAAGGAGTACAAATTTTTGGAGGTTATGGATTTACCAAAGATTTTCCAGTTGAAAAATTTCTTCGAGATTCGAAGTTATTGACAATCGGTGAAGGTACTTCTGAAATTCAAAAATTAGTAATTTCTAGAGAAATATTGAAAGGTAATATTTAATAAAATCTTTCCTTCCAATTTACTACTAGCCCTGGTAGCGCTTCGAGCGCTAACAGGGCTTTTTTCAATTTCAGCATCACCTTTCAAATTTTCATTTTGAATTCAAAACACATATTGTCAAAAATTATACGACACAACAATATTGAATTTTCCAAAACCAAATATTTATTTTAGAGAGGTACAATATTGTATTGAATATTAATTACCTCTCGCATGAAAACAATTCAAACAACCACTTTCTTATTTTTATGTTTTTTCTTTTTTGGAAAAACAACTTCTGCACAAACTCCACAATTAATTATTTCAGAAATCATGTATAATCCGCCCGAGGATGGAACGGATTCATTGGAGTATATCGAAATTTATAACAATGAAAATACCTCAGTAAATCTTGCTGGAATTGAATTTAGTCAAGGCATCACTTATTCATTTCCCAATATTGATATTGCTGCTCAAACCTATTTTGTGGTAGCAAAAGATTCAGTTGCTTTTCAAAATGTCTTTGGCACTTTTGCCCTCCAATGGGAATCTGGAACACTCAGTAATAATGGTGAAACTTTAGAATTGATTAATGGAATTGGGACTACCATTGATCTAGTAGAATACCAAATTTCACCTCCGACCAATGGTCTTGGTGCATCGGTCGTCCTTTGCGACTTACAAAGTGATAACAATATACTTACAAACTGGATGGAAGCGATGACTTCAACTGGATTTATGATTAATGAAAAAGAAATCATTGCTAATCCATTTGAAAATTCTGAATGTCCCATTGGGCCAATTATTCGTTTTTTGGAATCATCGATTAGTCTTTTGGAGGATGATTTATTGATTAATATTTCTATGGTTTTGGAAAATGGAAATGCGAATCCAACGGAAGTTATTTTTCAATTAGATCCGAATTCTGATGCGATTTTAAATGAAGATTTCACTCTAGCTTCAACTCTACCGATTACTGTTACTTTTCCAGCAGGTATCGAAAAAGATACCCAAAATATTACGCTACAAATTATAGAAGACTTTAATATTGAATCAAATGAAGTCGCTAATTTTTCATTACTCAATCCGACAAATGATGCAATCGTTAATCCAATGCATCATACTTTTAAATTAATTATCGAAGACGACGATGCTACCCTACCCGATTTAATGATTTCAGAAATCATGTACAATCCACCTGAAACGGGAAGCGATTCGACAGAGTTTATTGAGATTTATAATAACGATGTTTTGGATGTTAATTTGGTGAATTATTATTTTTCGGAAGGCCTCAACTATACCTTTCCTGAGGTCATTCTAGGAGCTGGTGAATATATTGTTATAGCCCGTGATTCCTTGGCTTTTGCAAATTATTATGGATTTTTACCACTAGAATGGACGAGTGGAAGTTTGACTAATTCAGGGGAAATCTTGGAGTTAAGAAATCCAGGAGGAAGCGTCGCAGATGTGGTCGAATATTCCAATACTGCTACATGGTCTGAACTCGCCAATGGCATGGGTGCATCGCTAGTCCTTTGCGATGTCAATGCCAATAACAATGATCCTACAAATTGGAATTCATCTATTTCTGAAACAGGAATTACGATTGAAGGTTTTGAATTGAAAGCTGATCCGAATATGGAAAACAATTGTTTGATTCCTTTATCTCAGTTTCCCATTCGTAAAATCGGAGTGATGACTTCAACTAATATTGATGGCGAAATTGATTCTTTAAATCGGAAATGTGAATTGCAAGGTATCGTTTACGGAGTGAATTTTAATGAAACCAATAATGGATTGCAATTTGTTATAATTGATGATCTTGGAGATGGAATAACGGTTTATAACAATTCAAGTACATTTGGATATTCAGTTAATGAAGGAGATAAAATTATGATTCAGGGAACAATTACTCAATTCAATGGATTGGCTGAAATCATTCCAGATACGCTTTTCGTGTTATCAAATAACAATACTCTTACAAACCCAACCGAAGTAACTGTTCTCGATGAATCAACAGAATCACAATTAGTAGAAATTAAAAATCTAACTATTGTCAATACTAGCGATTGGGATAACTCAGATCCAAATGGTTTTAATGTTGAAGTGACCAATGGAACCGATATTTTTGAAATGCGAATCGATCAAGATGTTGATTTATTTGAAATGGATGTTCCTAATTTTTCTTTTAATTTAACTGGTTTGGGTGGACAGTATGATTCGGATAATCCTTTTTTGGAAGGCTATCAGATTTTGCCAAGATATTTGGAGGATTTGGAAATGATTACCTCTACTTCTGATTTAGGGAAGGAATTAAACATAACATTTTATCCAAACCCAATAAATGATTTCTTAACTATTGAAATGAATCAGCAGGCAGATAAAATTGAGATTTACAATATTTTAGGTCAAGTTGTTTTCATCAATAGTACACCTGATTTATTGGAAAAAATTGATACCCAAAATTGGAAGTCAGGAATCTACCTTGTTTCCGTTTTTCTTAAAAATGAGAAATTGACGTATAAAATTTTTAAATAAAATAAATGCTAGCCTATAAATGTGATACTATAAGAACTTATTTTATTGCATTTATAGGTTAATTTTCCAAAATCAACCTCTCCTCCAAACATTTTTATAATTTAGTGGTTTCCAATGAAATAGTTAATTCATTTTAGAGCATGTATTTAGTTTTTCCCAATTTTAATCTTTACAGTTTAACCTTATTAATTTTTGTTCTGCAAGGATTAATCTTCGCGCTTCTTTTGCTCAAAAGGTATTTCAGTAAAAAACATTTATCCGATCTCTTCCTTTCTCTTTTATTAATTATTTCAGGTTATCATTCCACCACTTACATCATTGGTTTTATGGATTGGTATGATACTTATCGAAATACAAAAATTAATTATTGGCTCATTAATTTCCTTTTTGCCATCGGCCCACTCATTTATTTTTATATCAAAAGCTTAACACAACCCTACTTTAAATTTAGAAAAATAGATTACCTACATTTTCTGCCTGCCCTACTCTATTTTATTTATCGAGTGTCGATTTTCATTTATGATGCTTCCCTTCCAGGGTTTGCCAATGTTCAGAATGGATGGTTTATCAGTAATATTCATCAGTCATATATTTCACCCATTATAGATGTCATGACAGAATTGAGTCGGATCATTTATTTAATTTTAGCAGGAAACCAGTTTGTAAAATATAGGAAAAGCATCGTTCAATATTTTTCCAATACCTATAATGTAGAATTAAATTGGTTAAGAAATTTCTTGATCATTTATACTGCTCTTTATATTTTCGAGTTATTTATTGAAATCACCGACTACTCTTTTTTCGAAAATTATTGGAAACAAAGATGGTGGGCTTTTTTGGCAAGTTCGTTGACGATGGTCTATGTTGGGATGATGAGTTACTTTTCTGATTTGTCAAAATTGTATAATTTGCAAGCTCCCACAGATTCTTCGACAGATAAGAATTTGGATTCCGAAACCAAAAATGAAGAGGTCGCCCAGGGTTTAAAAATACAAGTTGCTGCATTTATGGATGCTAAAAAACCTTATTTGAATCCTGAAATCACTCTAGCTGATTTGGCTAAAGAATTGCATTTTAGTTCCAATCAATTATCGCAAATTATTAATACTGAATTTGGAAAAAACTTCAACGAATTCATCAATGAATATCGAGTGGAAATGTTTAAATCTAAAGTCAAAGATGAATCGGTTCAACACCTTTCTCTCCTAGGAATTGCCATGGAATGTGGCTTCAATAGCAAGGCTACTTTTAACAGAGTTTTTAAGAAATTTACCCAAGTTTCTCCATCTGAATATTTAAAAAATATCCAATAATTATTCTCCTCTTTTTTCTTCTTTCATTTTAATCGTTTAGAGCATGTTTAAATTTTTTTGATTTTCCCTCTCCAGAGAAAAGAACCTTTTATAAAAATCAATTATCGGCAATTTTGAAGTCTCAAATCATCATTTTGAGTCGTCTCATATTATTTTAGGGCGATTTCATTAGGGTTTCAGGGCATCTTTGAGTCATCATTAATTCACAAATCAAATTTTAATAAAATGAAAAAGACATCAAAATTCGTCATGCTTAGTTTTTTATTCCTATTGAATAGCTTATTAATCACCCCCATTTATTCCCAAAATACCGCTATTCAAAACTCCGATTTCACCGCAATCAATCAACTATGGATTGGTCAATTGCAATATCTTAACTATGGTGATGACAAAGGTATAGTTACAATTCCATGTTCGCTAAAAACAGATTTTGCCAAAGGAAAAATCAACTCAATTATCGAGTTTGATGAGATGGATAAAAATGGAAAAAAAATGACCAGTAAGGCAAAATTTTATCTATCCAAAAATGGAAAATATTTTATGATTGATAAAGAAAAATGGAAAATTATCTCGACTGAAAATACTGAAAAAACCATCAAAATTATCGCTTCAAAAAAAGGAAAAGATAATGACCGTTCAGCTGAAATGAAGATTACTTGGCTACTTGAAAAAGGCAAATCTCTTTCTTGGAAAAAAGATGTTCGCTATGAAGGAACTAATGATTTTTTCAATCGGAATAATTTTTCTTTTTCTAAAAAATAAAACCTCTTTAACTAATTTTTAATTAAATCATATTTTCTAAAAAATAATTATCATGAAAAATTCAATCATCAAATCACTAATCTTTATCTCTTTTATTTTCCAATTCCAATTTGCTTCAGCTCAGATTAAAGGCAATGGAAATATTATTACTCAAGAAATCAAAGTTATCCCTTTTGAACAAATCCATATCAATTTCCCTGTCATTTTAGAAGTAGATGCTAATGCAGATTACTCCTTGACTATGACTTCGGACGATAATATTTTACCTGAAATTGTTTTGAAAAATAGCAACAACAAACTATCTATTCTTCAAGATGAATGGATTCAACCTACCAAAATGGTTAGAGTAAAAATTGGTACAAAAGGTTTATCCTCACTTGAGATTGGAGGCTATGGAGATGCTACAATTTTTAATCTTGAAGAAGAAAAATTAAAATTGATTAACTCGGTAGGAAAAGTTGAGTTGATTGGAAAAGTCAATGAACTTAGTTTTGTCATCGAAACCGGAAGCCTAGATGCCTCAAAATTAAAAGCGAATAAAGTGATCGCTGAAATTTGGAGTCATGGAGAAGCCACCGTCAATGCGACAGAATTATTGGAAGGGAAAATTTCAGAAAATGGAAAAATCGTTTATTTGGAAAAACCTAAAACGCAAAATCTAGATTTAGGTAAGAAAGGTAAACTGGTTTCAATGGAAGAAAGCAATTTTCAAAAAAAGAATGCAGAACCAGTAAAATACATTAAAGTGAATTTGAGAAATAATAAATTTTTAAGAATCCATACTTTCGTCAAAGGGCCAGAAAATAAAAACTTCAGTTATGGAATGCCTTTTAATCCAAAACAAACTAGAGCAGAAAATTATCCTGTTGGAACTAAAATTTTTAAAGTTAACACCTTAGGTACTCGAAAATTATTAGTGACAGTTAAAGCTGAGGACGAAGGAAAAACGTTGGATTTATTTACTTCGAAATAATTTTTTGAAAAAAAAATGCTCTCCCTAACACTTTTTATTTCGCACTTTCAGCGTTTTCTTTATCAATAGAAAAAAGCCTAAAAGGCTTAAATATACTAGCCTTGGCAACGCCCAAGGTGATTGTAATTAAGCATTTCAGCGCTGAAAGTGCATCACAGAAAAAGTATACGATAGAGAAAAAAATTCAAAAAAGATCAGTAGAAAAATTCTTCTGATCTTTTTTCATTGATTAGATCCTATTTTTCAATCAAACCAACCAATCTCTTTTGTAATTCTTGATTGGGATATTTTCCAAAACCAGCTTGAACATTATCGTTCATATGTTTAGCTTTTGAAGTTCCAGGAATAACGCAATGGACAGCAGGGTGAGCCAAAATAAATTTTAGGAAAATTTGCCCCCAACTTTCTGCTTCGAATTCTTTCGCCCAAGTTGGAATTTCTTTTCCTTTCATTTTTTCAAATAACAAACCGCCTTCGTATGGGCGATTAATCATAACAGCAATTCCTTTGTCCTTTGCTAATGGTAAAATCCGTTTTGCTGCATCTCGAACTGCGAGGTTGTAATTGATTTGGATAAAATCAATTTTCTCTGTTTTCATAATTTTTTCCATTTCAGCATAACCACCTTGGTGATAATGAGTGATACCGATGTTGCGAACTTTTCCTTCCTCTTTCCATTTTTGTAAAGTATTCAAATGAGTTTTCCAATCAACTAAATTATGGATCTGCATTAAATCCATCGGATTGGCTCCCATCAAATTCATGGAAGTATGCATTTGATCGATGCCTTCTGCTTGTCCTCTTGTCCAAACCTTAGTCGCTTCAAAAATCTTATTTTTTATTTCTAACTCAGCGGTTAATTCACCTACCACTTTTTCAGAATTGCCATACATCGGAGAAGAATCTATGACCGATCCACCATGCTCTATTAATATTTTTAAAACTTCTTTCAATGGATTTCTTTCCGTAGGGTTTTCACCTACATCAAAACTCTGCCAAGTCCCTAAACCGATCACAGGGAGCATTTTCCCACTCGAAATAACTTTACGTGTGTTCATTAGCGCAAGTGTTTTATTTTTTTGAGCATTAAAAAATGGAGCGACCAACAAAGAAGAGGCACCAAGGGAAATCCATTTAGTGGCTTCCCTTCTTGAAATTTCATTCCATGATTTTTCCATAACTGGTTTTATTATGCTTTCAAATAATCACAAAGTTATCACAAAAACTTAAAACTTTGATTGCACCGCATTTTTTAAAACCTAAAAAAACACTTCTCAAACTACTGACAATCAACAATTTACGATAAACATATTTAAAAATATAAATTTCACTTATCAAATCTATTAATTTACACATGTCTAGAAAAAGACATTTGAACCCACCTCCTAGTCCTAATCTTGGATCGAAATTCAAAATAATTTATTTCATCAAATTCAAACAATATGAAAAAAGTAAGACTCTTATCTCTATTTTCTTTGCTATGTTTTTTCGGCATCGGAAATAATCTACATGCACAATGTGAATCGACTACCATCCAAACTTCCATGGGAACAACGATGGCTTACACTTGCCCAGGTGATGGGAATGACGACTTAATCGACTTTGAAAATTCTGGAAATGGAACAACTGATTACGTTTATGTGGCGACCGATCAAAGTAATAATATCCTTGGAGTCAATCCTACTGCTACTTTTAATTTTGAAGGTGCGGGAACGGGAACTTGCTACATTTGGGGATTTAGTTATACTGGAGATTTGACTGCACAAGTTGGAGATTTTTTATGGAACACACCTATTTCAAATGGTTGTTTTCAAATTTCTGACAATCGGGTAAATATCATTAGAGATATGCCTGATGGAGGAACGATCAACAACAATGCAGGGAGTAATTCTATCTCAGTTTGTACGACAGATGAATATTCTGATGTAGTTAATTTTAATAGAAATACTTCATCGAACAGCGCTTACACTTATGTAATTACAGATGCGAATAATAACATTTTAGGGATGACCAATGAAAACAGTTTTGATTTCAATGGCGTTCCAGCAGGGACTTGCCGAATTTGGGGGTTGTCTTTTTCTGGAAATTTATCTCTCGTGATGGGAAATAATGCAGCCACTTCAGATTTATCTGATGGTTGTTTTGATCTTTCAGATAATTTTATTGAAGTAACTCGAATTGATGTAGATGGTGGAAATGTGGCAGATGCAAATGGAGCAACTAATTTGACCATTTGTGCTGGAGATGATTTAGCAGATGTGGTTAATTTTACCCACACTACAAATTCTGGAGCAACCTATGGATACATCATTACTGATGACAATAATAATGTACTGGGTGTTCCTCCTGGAAATTCTCAAGATTTTAATGGTGCAGGCCAAGGAATTTGTCGAGTTTGGGGAATTTCATATACTGGAAGTTTGACTGTTTTTGGAGGAGATAACATTTTTAACAAAACTCTTTCTGATGACTGCTTTGATCTCTCCGAAAATTTTATCGAAGTAGTTAGAACTGGTGTAGAAGGTGGAACAGTTTATACAACTGATTCAGAAACAATGGTTTATACTTGCCCAGGTGATGGAGTTGATGATGTTTTATCTTTTATGCATTCTTCTACGACTGGAAATTTCATTTATGTAATTACTGATACTGATGGAAATATTTTAGGATTGCCTCCTGGGAATTCTCAAAATTTTGAAGGTGCAGGTTCTGGGACATGTCTAGTTTGGGGACTTTCTTATACTGGAAATATTTCAGTAATGGTTGGAGATAATGCCTTGACTTCAGCACTTTCTGATGGTTGTTTTGCCCTGTCTACCAATTTCGTAACAGTTGTTAGGGACATGCCTGATGGAGGAACAGTCAATACAACTGATGGTGCAACAACAGTTTACACTTGCCCTGGAAATGGAATAAATGATATCATTGAGTTTGCTCATATATCTGGTTCTAACTCAAATTATGCTTACGTGATTACAGATGAGGACAATAATATTTTAGGATTACCTGCTGGCAATTTTCAAAATTTTGAAGGAGCGGGAGTTGCGACTTGTAGAGTTTGGGGATTATCATATACAGGAAATATTACAGCTAGTGGAGGAGACAATGCTGCTACGGCCACTTTGACTGATGGGTGTTTTGAGTTGTCTTCTAATTTTATTACCGTTGTTCGAGAGCAACCAGATGCAGGTACTTTAGATGCCAATGGCGCAATGACTGTTTACACTTGTCCAGGAGATGGAAATGATGATGTGATCGATTTCACAGCTGATGGTTTTAACCAAAATTATCAATTAGTAATCACCGATGAGAATTACAATATCCTAGGATTACCTACTGGAAATTCTCAAAACTTCGAAGGTGCAGGTGTTGGAGTATGTTTGGCTTGGGGAGTTTCTTATACTGGAAATATTGTAGCTAGTGCAGGTGACAATATTTTCGGAACACAATTTTCAAGTGACTGTTGGGATTTTTCTGATCCAGTAAGAGTGATTCGAGATACACCTGATGGAGGAACGGTCAATAATAATTCTGGAAATAATGAAGTAACCGTTTGTACAACTGATGGAAATGCTGATGTAATTTCTTACACTCATACGACTTCATCCAATAGTGCTTACACTTATTTAATTACTGATGCGGACAATAATATTTTAGGAATTCATCCATTACCTGATTTTGACTTCGAAGGAGTACCTGCGGGAGTTTGTAGAATTTGGGGATTGTCGTATTCTGGAAACTTGATTGCTACTGTTGGAAATAATGCAGCTACTTCTTCTCTATCAGAAGGCTGTGCTGAATTATCTTCTAACTTTATCGAAGTAACTCGAACTGATGTAGATGGAGGAACAGTTGCGATGCCTTCAGGTGCAACGGCAATAAATACTTGTACTCAAGATGGAGATTCAGATATCATCATGTTTACCCATGCTAGTAATTCATCTGCTGATTACCGATACATCATTACAGATAGCGATAATAATGTTTTAGGGTTACCGCCTGGAGACAGTCAAGATTTTGATGGGGCGCCTGCTGGAATTTGTAGAGTTTGGGGATTGTCGTATACAGGTGACGTGACTCTTTTTGTAGGAGATAATATTTTGAATAAATCATTGTCAACAGATTGTTATGATTTATCTGATAATTATATCTCTGTTATTCGAGAAGATTGTAGTATGATGGATTGTACGGTGAATAGTGGAAATATCGCTCCTACTGATGCACTAATTTATAACAGAGTTGTAGTAGCAAATCGAGCATCAGGAACAATTAGTGTGATAGATGGTGATGCAGGAATCTTATTAGAAAATTATGAAATGCCTGATGATGGACAACCAATGTATGTCGTCCATAATTCTAAAAACAATACGGTTCTAGTTGGTGATTATAATGGAAAAGTAGTTGCCTTTGATGGAAAAGATTTTTCTGTAAAAGGAATTGCAACTGCGGGAGCTGGAGTTTTCCATATGTGGTTGAGTCCTAATGGAAATCAGTTATGGGTAAATAATGAATTAGATAAAACTGTTTCTGTAATTAATCCAAATAATATGGAAACAATTATCACTTTCGATATTCCTTCCGATATAGCTAACGCTGGTTTCAAACCACATGATGTAATCGTATCTCCTGATAATAGTTCAGCATTTGTAACCATGATAAATGGTAATGAACCAATTAACTATGTGGTAAAATATGATGCTTCTTCCTTTAGTGAAATCCAACGGGCGGAAGTTGGAGGAGATCCTCATGTTTCCCTAACCTCTAGTAATGATCTTTTATATGTAGCAAGTCAAGCTTCTGGTTCTTTACAAATTTTAAATCGAGCGGATCTTAGTTCAGTTGCAGAAATTGCTGTACCAAATGCTCATGGTTTAGGTATGAATTCAGAAGGTACTTACCTTTACATTAGTAATATTTCAGATGGTGGTGTAGATGCAACTTATACGCTAGATTTGGCAACCAATACTCTAGTAGGTTCGCCAGTAGATGCTCCTTATGCAGCTCCTCATAATTATTCCGTAGGTAGTGATGATTCCAAATTATACCTCACTCATAGCGGAGGCTCTTCTGATAAATTAAGTATTTATGACCTTTCTCCTATTCCAACTTTAGTGGGTGAATTAACTTTAGAATTGAATCCTTTCGGATTGGTCGCATACCACTTTGCTGAAACTTCAGTTTATACTTGTCCTGGAGATGGAATTAGTGATGCATTTGATGTTGAATTAAATAATAATACTGGATCATCTGCTTGGGTCATTACAGATACTGATGGGAATATTCTTGGAGTACCTCCTGGCCCACCATTTGATTTGGAAGGTGCTGGTGAAGGAACTTGTATCATCTGGCATGTTAGTCATGGAAATGATTTTGGTGGTGCAGTAATGGGTAACAATGCTTTTACAGATTTGACAGGTTGCTATAATTTATCTAATCCTATTACTGTTTACAGAGACACTCCTGACGGTGGAACAGTACAAACTACAAATGGAGAAACTGAAGTTGCGATTATTGCGGGAGATGGAATTGATGATATTATTGAATTTGAAAGTCTAGGAACTTCAAATTCAAAATTCACTTACGTAATTACCGACGATCAAAATAATATTCTCGGAGTACCTCCTGGGAATTCTCAAAATTTTGAAGGTGCAGGAGTTGGTGTTTGTAGAGTTTGGGGATTGTCCTATACTGGAAATATTTTAGCAAGTGCTGGTGATAATGCAGCTACTGCTATCTTGACGGATGACTGTTTTAGTTTGTCGAGTAATTTTATTGAAGTAACACGTTCTGCTAGTTTCACTAACCCTGGAGGAAATACTTTCGCTGCAAATAAAACTAATACTAATAGGCTTGATTTATCAATTGCTCCTAATCCAGCAACTGATTTTATCAATGTAACTATTGATAGAAATTTCACTCAAAGTACAACTGCTCAATTGCAAATTTTAAACTTGCAAGGTCAAGTTATTTTGAATCGTAAATTTGACGTAGAAGAAATTTCTGCAAATGGATTGGAATTAAATATTAGTTCGTTTAACGCTGGAGTTTACTTCTTAAACTTAAAAGCGAATGATGAAAATATCACCAAACGATTTGTGAAGTTTTAAATTATATTTTATTAACTAACACATGTTTCTAGCTGTTGACCCAAAAGGTCAACAGCTTTTTTTTACAGCCTTGAATCAAACGTAGGAGAAATCAGTAAGAGGAATTTATAATCCAAACATTTATGATGATGGGTAATAAGCTGAACATTTTAAACTTAAACAACAAGGAGCAGATCGTAACGTAGATTTGGCTTTAACCAAATACAGTAAGCAAGTAATTTATTTCCATAACTAAAAACTGACATTTGGGAATATAAAACAAGAGTCAGAAAATCAAATCCCCAACGAATCATAAACTACCACCTTTTCCCAAAGGTGTTTACACTCCTCCACAAAAACTAAATGAGGTGATTCCGTTTGATATTGGTCCTGTTCTTCTTTGGAATCAAAAGAGCAAATCAAAGAATAAGTAAACGAATTGTCAACTACTTCTCTAGGCGTTTCAGCAGGCTTCCCTATAAATTTAGTTTGTGCAAATTGGGATGCATCCATAAATTTTTTCAAAGAAGTTTCAAATAGATTTCGGTCAGTTTCACTATCTGGGTTTTTAAACCAAAAATAAACGACGTGTACAAAATTGTGATTCATCTTGTTTTTGTTTTGTAAAAAAGAATGCCGTTAATCTATTAAAGATTAACGGCACTTTTATATTTTTTAAAAAAAATTATATTAGGAAAAGATCAAAACGCATTCTCCACAAATACTTCCTCCAACGAATCATCTTTTTTGTCTAACTCATACATCGTAATAGTTGCAGTCACCGCAGCTAAAAGTGGTGCTAAAAATGCACCAAGGACTGGAAGTAACATCAATACATAAACCACGATTCCTATTCCAATCGAAACTCCAGTATATTGTCGAGTATATTTAAAACTCTGCTTGATACTCATGTGAAAAATTTCATTGTAATTATCAATAATTACAAAGCCTAAAAAGAAACATTGAATAATAAAATTCACCACAGGCTTTATCGCTCCAAGACTTAAAATAGAAAGTCCAACACCTACCAAAACCGTAGAAAGTGTTTCCATGACATAGGCAAATAAAACCACTTTAAACATTCGTACCTGTGCTTTAAGAAATGTATTAAAAGTGGCATCTGCTTTTTCTCCTGTCAATACTTCCAAGGTCTTTCTCGCAAAATGGAAGATTACGACCTCCGACAAAATCAAAATCGCATACTTGAATCCACTCATCTTAAAAAGGTCATACCCTTCATCTATCGTATTCCCAACTAAGGATCCTAAAGAATTAAATGAGATGCCTTGCTGCGAAGTTTGACTAAAAAAATCATTAAATACACCAGCAAATTTCAGGCTCACCAAAACTCCAATTAATAATAAAAATTTGGTTACCCAACTGTAATCTAAAAAACCCTTCCACAACTGATTAGCTTTGATGAAAGGTAGCACCTCACGATAATTTTTTATCGTGACTATGAAGTCTCTTTTGAAAAATTGTAAGGAGTTAATTAATTCCATCGCAAGGTTTTTAAACTAAGAAAACTGATCGCTTGGCTGATAGGCTAACTAGAGTATATTATCACCGTCAGTCTGTCAACAAAGTCATCTGACAAGGAGTGCAACGACTGATATGTTCTCTGTCAGCGCAACGATCTCCCCACTAAAATCATTCAAATAAATTCTTGTAATTATCAGATGATTCACCATCTTGTCGAGCCTCAGGTCTAGCAATTTCACTATTCAAATCCAAAGTCTCTGTAGAAGAACCATCTCCCATCAATAAAATATTACTTCTCTTTTCATACTCCTCCAACATCTTAATTCCTTCTTCTTCGAATACCCCATTTTGTAAATCAATCGAATCCATAAAACCAGAAGACATTTCCATAAATCGCTCCATCTCTCCTACCTTATTCGCCACATCATCAGCAACTCTTTCCATCGCCATATCAAACATTGCTCGTTTATCAGGATCTCCAGAGATAACACTCATAGCTGATTTCATCGCAGAATGTGAACCTCGAATCGCTTTACGTTCTTGTTTTTTCAACTCTACATTATCAACTGTATCTTCAATTAGTATCTCAGAATTTTGATACATCTTAGAAAGGATTCGATATAATATTTGCATTCGATTATGCAACTTATCATATTTCGCATTCACCTCTTTTAACCTTGCCGCTTTTCGACTTGACAAAATCATTTGCTTTTCCATCCCTTTTTCTCTTGCCTTGCTTGCCAGTTTCATATTGGTACCAATCTCTTTAGCATTGGTATCCATGATCGTTTTCAACTTTCGCATTTGACCTTTGAGCGCGCCAATCTGTTCGCTCATTTTACGAAGATTACTTTTCAAGTCATCTACATAACTTTCCAAAATTCCAATTGGGTCGATATTCACAAAAACACCAGTCACTTTTCGCATCACACTTTTATACATGTACCAAATAAGGTTACGCATTTTAGGATCGAGGATCATATAAAGTACTGCTCCTAAAACTGCCAAGGTTGCCACTAACCCAATTGTTCCAGTAACAAATGACATAATTGCAGCCATATTAGTTGCTATACCATATCCAGCTAGTCCTAAAAAAGCTAATAAAAAAACCGCTCCGGTCATCCCCTCAGGTTTTGACCAAAATGATTTTTTGGTAAATTCATTATTATCGAAAGGAACCATATCTGCCATATTTCTCTTAATTTAATTTTTTTGAAAAAAAGTTTTGTTCTGTTTTTATTTAGAAATAATCTATATCAAAAAATTTGATTAAATATTTTCGTGAATACCTTCAATGTCTTTTTCTATTTGATTCATCACACTTTGATGAGCAAACTCAAACTTCTCTTTCGCCTGATTAATTTTTTCAGTCGCAGCAGTAATTTTTTCATCCGCAGTATCAATCGTTTTTTGATGCTTGCCGATTAGTCCTTCTAACTCTTGAATTTGAGTTTTATATTTCTCAATTTGAACTTTAAGTTTTTCAACCTCATCTTTTTTACCTGCAACATTTTTAGTAATTTGGTTCTGCATGGCATTACCAAATTTCTTTCTCTCTCCGTCCAAAATCTTTTTGTAATGAGCCGCCGTTTCTAATAACTTATCTTTAGTCAACCCAACAGTTGCTGCAGTTGCATAAGCCGATTTCATCGCTGTTGCTTCATCCAAATTCATTTTTGCTAAAGCTGCCATCGATTGTTTAAATTCGATATAATCAAATCCAGGTAAATTATTCTTCTCCAAAGCATCAGTCAAAATAGAAATGCTTTTTTCATCCAACAAATGATTTTCTCCGAATAATGATTTAAGGTCTTTTGACATTGTATTTATTTATGTTTATTTAAATTTAAAAGTAATTGATCCACATTCTTCAGGATCTAAACCTTTTGAAAATTTGGCTTGCTTAGCCGCTTCGACTGCCATACTTCTAAGTCGCTTATCAAAGGTTGTTGAGCCTCTTTGCGTAAATTTAGCAGTTTTTACATTCCCATCTATATCAATGCACATTTTAATTACTACAGTTCCTGATTTCGGATTTTGACCTTTAACCACAGGTGGTTGAACTAAGCTTCTACCCTTAAAATTATTTTTCGTAAGTACATTGTTATTAATAGGTTTCTCATCAGTTACAACTGCTCCAGATCGTTCCGTCATTTGCTCTTTTTTACCAACCGACAATGGAACAATAGTAGAATATTCTTCTACCACTTTTTCATTTGGAATAGATGAAGGAGTCGAATTTCCTTTTAAATTCTTCTCTGTTTCACCAATATAATTAGTGGCAATTCCACCGTCCAATTGAAACATGGCAAACTCTAAAATCGCATGATCATATTTTTCTTTGTCATCCAAACTTAGATTTCTTCTCGCGTCATTTTCTGCCATTCTTTTTAATTCATTGGATGAATTATTAGTCGGCAACCCTAGATAAACAGGAGATGTTGCATTCATATTTAAAATAACCAGAACTCCTTTCACTTCAGCATTTCCTCTAATTAATGATCGAAATTCAACTCCATTGGAAGCGGTAAATATTTTTTTTACAGCATAACCTTCTTTAGTTCCATCAAGGCCCATTTCTTTTTGATAAGCATAGCCTTTGGTCAAATATTTATATTCATCCATAGTCGTCTCACTTTGAGCGAGTAACATGATTGGAAAAAATAATAAAACGAAATTGATGAAATTTTTCATACTTAAAATTTTGTGCATTCAATTTGTTTGGGGATAAATTCTTTGGCACAATTAATCATACATTTATGACGGTCTATTTTCTATCTATCCTTCGTTACAAAAATACTCACTACCCTTTGGGGTAGCTCCGTTTTTTGTGCCTCGGCTAAACAAAAAATAGCCTCATCAAAATGCCTGATTAATTATGTCAAAGAACTTAATTCAAATGCGATTATAAAAAACTAGATTTTTAAAGCTACTTGCAGCATTGTTCGACAAGTGTCCGAAAATAGTCTGCCAACGTAGCTACTGCCTTTAATCAGTAGCAAAAAATACAAAAAATAAATCAAGTTTCATAGGTTTGCTATTGACTATAATCGGTTGCTACAACCAATTCACCGCACTCCCATTTTCCGTTTTCCTCACTTCTAATATTTCTGGGAAATGTTCTTTGATGGAATTGATGTGAGAGACGATATAAATCTGTCGATATTGTTCTTTCAAATGATCCAATGCTTTTAGAATCTCGAAGCGGCGATCTTCATCTTGGCTGCCAAATATTTCATCAAAACCTAAAAAACTTAACCCTTCTTCCGAACCTGATAATTCAGCAATGGCTCGACTGATTCCAATTCTTAAACACAAGTTTGCCAAATCAACTTCCCCACCTGAGAATCTTGAAATTGGATAATATTCTCCATCTTCCAAAATCTGAAATTCAAAATTCTCATCGACCGTAATTCCTTCATATCGACCACGAGTTATTTTTTGAAAAAGTTGACTTGAAGTATGTGAAATCGAAGGACGAACTCTTTCCAAAATTTGAGTTTTAAAGGTCTGAAAAATACCGTTCAACTCTTCTAACTGAAAAAATGATGCCTGACTTTCTGCAATCTGATTTTCAATTTTATGATGGATATCTAGCTCTTTTTGAGTAGCTTGGAACTTGGCTTTCACCTCTTGCCATTGTTGTAAAAGTTGCTGCCAAGTATTTTGAGCTTCCTCTTTTTCTACCTCTAAAGTATCCATTTTTTGTTGGACTTCTTTGAATTTTTCTGGAGAAAATTTTAATGCTTTAATGGTTTTATTTTGCACTTTGATGGATTGTTCTCCTTTGGCAATTCGTTCTTTTAGATTTTTAATTTCAGCTAAAACAATTGATTTTTTAGCTACTTCATTTTCGTCTGATTTGAATTGAATAAAAGTATTTTGAAAACCACTAATCGTTTTCTTCAATTCCAAATGTTGTTTCGAATCATACGTTATTTTCCCAAAATTTTCTATTTCAACTTTGACTCGTTGCAAGTCATTTTGGTTTTCAACTATTTCTTTTTCACAACTAGCAATTTGGGAAAATACATTCCGTAAATCATTCAACTCTTTTTCTAATTGACGAGCTTCTCTTTTTTTGGATAAAAGTTGTTCTTCTATTTTTTCTAATTGTAATTCAATTTTAGTCAATTCTTCTTTTTCGTAAGCTTCAATTTCCTTTTGTAATTTTCCAATCGTTTCGTCATAACTATTGATTAAAGGTTGTAAGCAAGTTGGACAACTTGCTTCTTTTCCTAAATTTTCAATATTTGTAACAATACTTTTACGATCTCCAATCCGGCCTTGGATGGTTCCTTTTTGCAATCTATTTTTTGCTAAATCTTTTTCGTAAATGTCTTGTTGAGAAAGGCAATTTTGCCATTTCTCTTTCTTCTCAACGCCCAATTTTTTCAAGTCAAAATCTTTAGGGAAATCTTTTTTTAAATCTTCCAATTTTGTTTGCAAAGACTTTTGTTGAGTCAACAACAATTTTTGTTTTTCCAAAAAAGACTTTTGCCCATCGAATTGGATTCTTGCTTTTTCAAAAATTTCTTCTTGTTCTTTTTGCGCTAAAAATGACTTGACTTGAGGTTGGATTAGTTTTAATGCTTTTTCCAAAACATTTAACCGTTCTGCCTCTTGATTACTTTTTGCTAAATTTTCTTTTAATCTTAATACTCCCTCTCCCCACTTTTCTAATTCTAAATTGAATTGGTTAAATTGACGACTTAATCCACTTTGTTCATCAAATACTTGTTTAGCTTCTTGGTATTTTTTATTCTTCTTTTCAAAAACTGTTTTAAGTTTCTCTTCTTCTTTTTCTAATTTTTTGGATTCTTTACCAAGCGTAACAACTTGACTTTCAATGAATTGCAACTCCTCTTCGGTTAATAATAATTTCTTTTGACCTTGTACTTCTTTACTCAAAGTATTCCGATCTTCACGAATTATTTTTTGAATATCATCCAATTTATCTAAGCCAACCATCTTTCGGACCATTCGTTTTCTTTCCTCTCCTTTGGTATTGGAAATGATCCCCAATTCTTTTTGCCCTGAAAAAACGGATCGGGTAAAGGCATCTTTATCCATCCCCAATAATCGAATCACTTCTTGCGTCACGGGTTTGGAATCGGTCGCTACCATCTCCTCTTTTTGATTGTATAGACCTGCTTTGGGGGCTAATGCTTTTCCTCTAAATTCCCGAACCACTCTCCAATCTTTTCCTTGTACTTCAAAGGTAAGCTGCAATGAAACAGATTCTTTTAATTCTACCCAACTTGATTTATAGTGGTTTTTATCCAAAGAAATTGTTCCAAAAAGGCAAAGTAAAATCGCCTCAAAAACACTCGACTTTCCTGAACCGTTTTTTCCAACAACACCTACGAGTCCTTCCCGAAAATCTAATTCGAGTTTTCCGTATTGTTTAAAATTTTTAAGTTGTAGTTTTTTTAATATCATTTATGTTTTATTCAAGTAGAGACAAGGCATGCTTTGTCTCTACAGTCTAACGATTTTTGTATTCCCCAGTATCGAATATCTCGAAATAATAATGTGCCTTTTTTGAAAGCTCTTCTGCCTTTTCGTTATCATCAATTTTATCTGAAATAAAACTTTTCATTAGGCTCACTAAACTTTCTGATTTGCTTTGAAAACCAGCCTTGTCTGTTTCTGTAACAATGAACTTACGGATAATCGTAATGTGAACGGGCGCGGTAATCATCGCATAAATTTTACGCGTTGATAATTCTACAGATTGAATTGGTGAAATGTCTTCGAGGTGAATACTCAGGAGAGCATCTTTTAAATCTTCTCGATCGGCTAGTTTTTGTAACTGTTCTTCGATCTCAGCAATGGACTTTTTATTACATTTTTTGATTTCTTCTACGACCCAATTCCGAGTAGGAATGGTAATAAACTCAGGCACCACTTTTTTTCCTTTTTCTAATTCCAAAATGCAAAATCCCTTTTCACTTTTGGCTTCTGCTTCACTCATTCGTTCGGTCGAACCTGAATACCAAGCAGTATCTAATTTTCCTACTTTTTGGAAATTATGCCAATGCCCTAATGCCACATAATCGAATTTATTCAATAAATCCAAGCGTTCTGGCGGGTATAGCTTTTCTCCATACTCATCCATCATAAATGTCTTTCCGATAGAAGTATGCAACAAGATGATGTTAAATTTTCCTTCGACAGGCTGTATTTTATCCATTTCTTCTAATTCAATCACATCATCATTGATGTGCGGAACACCATGTACCACTAAATCTCCAAATTCAAAAGTCTCATACTTTTGACTAAAGATGGGAAACACATTTGGAATGGTTTGAAATGCTTTAAGAATTGGACTGGTAAAAATTGTTTTGGGCGTTTCATGATTTCCAGCAATAACAACAATCGGAATATTGGCTTCAGAAAGTCGAGCTAATTGCTCCAAACCAAAAATCATTGGTCGGTTGGCAGGGGAAGGTCGATGAAAAAAATCTCCAGAATGGAGGATCAAATCAGGTTGGATTTCTAATGCGGCATCCACTACTTTTTGGAAAGCATCGTAAACATCTTGTTCACGCAGATTGATGCCAGAAAGACTGAGTTTGTCTAACTCATGATAACCTAAATGGGTGTCGGAAAAGTGAAGTATTTTCATATCCGACAAATATATAATTTTGAATGTTGAATGATGAATTTTGAATGCGCATTTTATACACATTCAAAATTCATTAGTCAAAATTTAAAAATCAAAATTTCTATTTATAAGAATGAATATCGGAAGACCCTGATGATTTCAATTTAGTTTTCTTTGGCTCGCCTTTGAAATTTACATCGCTAGCTCCACTTGCAGATACTTCGATACTTTCAGATGCATAAACATTGGAATCTGACCCTCCTGATGCGGAAACTTTTGCTTCTCTTGTTTTAAAATTGAATCCATTAAAATCACTTCCGCCTGAGGCATGTAATTCTAAGGTTTCTGCTGATCCGTCCAAATCAACATCTGAACCTCCACTAGTGTGGCAATCTAAATGCTTAACTTCTAATTCTAATTCGATATCAGAACCGCCACTCGAATGAATCGCAAAGTTGTCGAATTTCAATTTTCCTTTTGATTCGATGTCAGAACCGCCACTTGCGCTGATTTTTTCTAAATCATTAACTGTAATATGTACGTGAGCTTTTTTTACTCGACGAATACTTTTATCAAAATATATTTTCAATGTTCCATTTTTCACCTCAGTTACCAAATTGTCGATAGCATTATCAGATGCTTCTACAGAAATGGTTTTTGAGTTGCCTTGTTCGATAGTTAAATCAATTCCTCCACTTAGCGATACTTTAGTGAATGAGCTAACTGTTCGATCTTCTTTGGAAGTTTTTACGTCTTTGTCCCACTTTTGAGCTTGAAGTGAAGTGGTTAATAGAACGATAGTTAGAGTTGCTAGAATGTGCTTAAAGATTTTCATTTTTAGACTTTTTAATTGAGCAAATAAATAAATTCTCCTTAATGACACGAGGAGTTTTTGAATAGTTGGAAGTGTTTGATTTTTTTTTCAAAAAATATAGGATCCTTTCATTTGGAGACAAGGCATGCCTTGTCTCTACTTGGGATAAAATCACTCCATGATCTCATTTGCAAATTCTAACGCCCTCATCTCTGACCAAGCAAATTCTTGATTCGGTAACATGAATCCACAATGCCCACCTTGGATAGGATTTTCGATAAAAATATTAGCATGATTTTTTGCCATCGAAATTGGAGTGCAAGCAGGCGTTAAGATTGGATCATTTTGAGCATTAACTAACAAGGTTGGGATTTGAATATTTTCCATAAAATTTTTGGCAGATGAATTAAAATAAAAGTCATCCGCATCTTTATAATTATTGAGTGGAGCGGAAAAATGTTCGTCAAAATCTCTCCATTCTTTGATCTCATCTAGTTTTTTTAAATCAACTAGTCCTGGAAATTCTTGCTCTTTAATTACTATTTTTTTCTTTAAGTTTTTTAAAAACCGTTTGCGATAAACTGCATTTGATTTAAGATTTAGAATCTCTGCTCCTTCTTTCAGGTCACAAGGAGTGGAAAATGCCACCGCACCTTTTATTTGAGTTGGAATGTTTTTTCCATTTTTCCCTAAGTAATTTAAACTCATTGCGCCTCCCATACTAAAACCAATCATGACTACATTTTGATATGCTTTTTTTGCCAAGGCATGATTGATTACCGATCCAATATCTTCGATGTCTCCATGATGATATAGTCGAGAAGTTCGATTCATTTCACCGCTGCAAGAGCGACAATTCCATGCCAGCACATCCCAGTTATTTTTGGAAAAAAGCTTAGCTGCACCTTGAATATATTGACGATCTGAACTTCCTTCCAAACCATGAGAGAGTACCACTAAATTTTTACTATCATTAATGATCCAATCTAAATCAAGGAAATCTTGATCCGCTAATTCGAGTCGCTCTCGTTGATAATTGACATTTTTTACTTTTCTGAAGATACCAGGAATGATGGTTTGGAGATGTCCGTTGAATTGGTAGAATGGTGGTTTTGTGTAGGAGGAGTTTTGGATGATTGGCATTTTCTCTAGGTTCTTTTGTATTATTTTATTGTTAAACTGTTTTTACTGTTATACTGGTTGGACGATTGAATCAATTAGCAGTACAACAATAAAAACAGTTTAACAGTAATATCTATTTCACAGCTTGCGCTCTTCGCACAAATCTTTCAGCCGTTGAAGGTTCTACATATTGTAATTCTACGACTTCACCATCAGGCATTTTTATAATTCGATATTTCTTTTTAGCGTTGATGACTAAGTCATTAAACTTCGTATTATTGGAAACAATATTAAGAATTCCACCTTTGTATCCAAAGAAATAATAAGTGTCACTTGGGGACTTAAGATAAATGTAAATTCGATCGTCTCCATTCGATGGCATTTTGAATTCTATAAAAGCCTTGACCGTTACATTTACTTCTTCACCAGCAATACTGATCAATCCGATTTGGTCTTTTTTGGAAACAAATGATTGATAATCAGGATCCCACTTCATTGGTATTTTTCCAAATAAAAAGGAATAAGGATTTTGTTTTTTAGGAATGCCTAATTTAAATTCTGTTCGCATTCGAGCAATCGTTTTATCCAACAAAGTAGTATCAGGAATATATTCTGCCAATGCTTTTTCATAAAATGCAGCATCTGTATAATCCACTCCCCTCGCATCAAAACTGCTACTTTTAATATCTGCGATGATAAATTCTAACATATTTTTTGGAATAAAACTTTTGATTCCAGCCATCATATCCGCTTCAACTTGATATCCGAATGGTCCTTGAATAGTCGAATCTTGAGCTGCTGGAAACATAGAACGCGCCTCTCCTGCTGCATGAATATCAATATATTTTAATTGATCTCCTATGTTTAATTTTCCTTCTGCTTTGAAGCTTCCATCTTTATTGCTAAAAGTAATTTTGTTTCCCTTCCTAGCATTAGCAAGCACTTTAAGAGAATCTCCAAAAATGAATTCATCTTTAACTTCATCTAATTTGAAATAACCTTTCGCATCCACAATCGCCCGATCTTTTCTCAAATATTTAGGCATCATCACTCGAGGATAGAGATAAGCGGATTCCTTACTCAAATATAAACCAGTATATAATTTATACCCTTCATAATTTTTAGGTTCATCATATTTGATAATCAAATCATTCTTGTCTCCTTCACTATTAATAGAAAACCATTCTTTGTCTCTCATTTTATCTGAATCCAATCTGGCAAAACCGTTGAAATCCAATGGTTTCTTATCACCAGTCAAAGTAATTTCTCCACGGAATTCAGTTTTCAAATCAATATAAAAATTATCTGATTCGAGTACTTCTCCTTTGGCAGTAGTTCTCGTTTTCTTTTCACTTCTTTTGCCTTTTCCGTATCGTTTTCCAATGATATTATCAAATTGAATTTCTTGTTTTCTACCCTTTACATTATATTCATAAAATCCTTTTGCTGTGTATGATTTTTTCCCTTCGATATCAACAGTTGCTCGATTGATGACGTGAAGTTTAGTGATCGTATCACAAACGATTTTACAATTTTCGAGGGTGGACATTTTACCACCTTTAAAAATTTCTAATTTCCCATCGTCAGTATAAACGATGGCATCACAAGATTTAATTAAAGGAACTCCTCCAATTTTCAGCTCATTAGATTTCAAATCATAGAAGGCTGTTTCTCCGTCAAAATGCAAGGAATCTCGATTCTTACCCGTTGCCACAAAAGAACCTAATTCTCCAGGTGTAGTTTTAAAGGTGACCGCATCTTTACTCATATCCCAATCAAATGTGGTCAAGGAAGTTTTATATTGATTGTAGGGAAGGTTGGTAAAGTTTCCTTTTTCATTGGCCTCAATATGTCCAACTTGTTTATCGAAATCAAGTTTACTATTAACATTATTGGTGGACAAAGCAATTTCACTTGAACCAACTGCCGTAATCGTCAAACTCGAAGTATCAGAATCCGCTGAGTAAGATCCATATTTAATTAACTTAGAAGAAAGCGTTCCTTTTGTCCAGGTCATCTTTCCATTTCCCCTCAAACCATCTGGCGTCAAAATCAAACTTCCTAAAATAGTGTGGTCATTATCTTTAAATAACTCAAACGGTTTATCCTCCTTAGTAGTAATATACATACTATCCTGATATGGCCTCCAATCAATACTTACTTCTTCTCCATGAGCTTGTGGCACTTCAATTGCTCCTTTTCGATCCTCTGCCAAATCAAATAATCTCGCAGTCGCAGTCATCTGTTTTGGCTTAAAAAGTATATCCTCAGAGTCTGTAGAAGAAGTCAGATAAGAAATATTTCCTTTTCCCATCATCCCCTTGTTACTCAAATGAATTTCTCCTTTGTAATTTCCTTGGGCTTGATAAGTTGGCAAACCTTCAGCCGGCGTTTGTGTCGTAAAACCTAAAGATTGATCTTCTTCTTGCAGTAATAATGTTTCTTTAATGTCTGGAAAAATTTCTGCTGAAATAAGATTTCCTTTAAAATGAATATCGTTTTTAGTGAAATTATCTAGACTATTAAAACTAAACTTATCTAATCTAAAATAAAAAGAATCTCTTTTGTAAACACCGTCATGGATCAGTCGATTATCATAATAGACATAAGAATAATTCTTTGTATTAAAGGATGGGAATAGATCAATATCATTGGCTCCTGATTTATTGTCAGGTGCGTCTACCAGTAATACTCCACTAGCATGCTCGATTCTAGATGCGATGGAGATAGAAATTGGTCTTCCATTTTCATCTTTGGCTTCGGTTGGAACGAACAAATCGAAATATCGAACGGAGTCCAATTCCATGATATATTTCTCATAATCAAAATGAAAATCCTTTCCTTCCAATGAACTAAAACCTGCAAAGATTTTCCCATCAAAATCCATATCCCGATTCTTTTTCAGCATGATAGATTTGTTCGCAGGTTTGATGGCTACTTTTTGGAGTTTGCTAATTTCTAGGTCAACTACATTGTTGGCTTTCAAGGATCTATCCTTCATGGAAAATACAGCATTCGCATCTTTTTCAGAAACCGATACTATCTTGATCGCATCAAAATCCGTCTTCTTTGCCATGGCATCAGCATAGTGGAAAATTTTTTCTTTGACATAAATTATTTCAGCATCTTTGTCGTAATCAATAAATCCGCTGGAAACAAATTCGTAGAGTAAACTTTCAATATTTGGAGTATCAAACTTTGGATTCAACTTTAAGGCATAGGCTCTTGCTTCTATTTCTGTAACGCCTAATTCATCAGATAAAACTTTTAATGAAACAATTGGATTTACATCCGAAATATTTTGAATTCGCATCAAATATTTTTCGTCATAATATTTCAAACTTTCAAATGTTACCTCATCTTTTCCATTTCCAATTCCAAATTGTTTTTTCCCAATCAACAAACTATCGTTGACCAAATTCCAATCTACTTTATCTGCATTGATATTTACTTGATGATAAGAATCAAAAAATGGATTTCGATCACTTCCCCTTTTTCCTCTCGCAAGATTCAAATCTTTGGTCGCAATGTCATATTTCAAATTGACCGATGGATGATAAATAGAATCTTGGTCGAAGTATAAAGTTACTCTTACTTGCTCTCCCGCAATTCTTTCACTTTTCCGAATTTTGAATAACTGAGTGGTTGCTCGGAAGGAAAGTTTACCTCCATTCATCACTTCGATTTTTGCAGGATTCTTTTTGTCTCCTGATCCATAAACGGTATTTCCTTCCAACCTAAATCCACCTGTATATTCTATCCCTTCCCCAATTCCTTTAATTTTCAAAATCTTATCATAGGAAGAAAAACGAGGATAGGATCCTTCTCTAGATTTATTTCTAACGACAACTTTGTCTTCAAAAACTCCTTCAATTTCCTCTCCTGGGAAAAGTGATGGGTATATTAATTTTACATTTTTGGCTTCGTACAAACTTTTCTTCCCTTCTATTTCATATTCACTCAGTAAGCAGTAAACATCTTTTTGATCTAGTTTTTCCCAAGTCGCTTTTCCTCCTGAACCTTTCCATTTTTCTTGAGTTGGAAAATATTGACCTTTTGTTTCAAAAATGGTAATCGAATCTTTTCCACGAGTACCGATCAAATTTAATTTTTCAAACTCCACAAATGGCACCCCATCCTCTATATCCATCAAATAGCTATCCGCTTCATAATACCATTTCATTCCTTGCTTAGAATATCGTAAGGCTTTTTTTGAAAAGAAAGAATCAGAAAAACTGAGGAAGTCTTTGTATGGTTTTAATTTACGGTTTTCGATAGCTTGGATCATCGTAAGCGTCAGAGCATTCCATTCATTCAATTTTGCTCCTTCCGTTTCATTTTGCTTGATCGCTAAAACGACGGTGAGGTAATTTTTAAAATATGGATTAGCTGACATTCTTTTTGCCAACATCTCATTACATACATCTCTAAATATTGGAAACTCCTCTTCTGTTATCGATTCATTGAAATAATCTTCGAAATCATCGAAGAACTTTTCCATTTGTTTGCTTTTACTTTTAGTAAAAAAATCTTTGAATTGCTTGATAAATGCTGGTCGTTCTTCTGGGAAAACATTGTCTTGTTGAGACCATGCTGAAGAAGCTAAAAATAAAATTGCGGCAAAAGGGAGTAATATTTTCTTAAACATAAAAACTTTTTTTTTAAACGGTCATTTTTAACAGTTAATGGTTACCTGTGAATGATTAACACCAAGCGGTGTTCACAGTTCATCGTTAACAGTTCACCGTTAATTTAATGCATATCCAATTATTTCGATATTCTGTTTTTTCAATTTTAAAATTATTGGATTCCGCAGCATTTTTGACGAGTGTTTCATCTTCTTTTAAAATCCCCGAAATCAATAGAATTCCATTTGGTGTTAACATCTTATTTAACGTCGAAAAACTATCCAAAATTACATGACGATTGATGTTTGCAAGTATGATATCATACATTTGATCGTCCACCTTTTCAAGAGTTCCGTGGATGGACTTGATGTTTTCGATGTTATTTATACGAGCATTTTCCAAAGTGTTTTCATAAGATGGCAATTCTATGTCGATTGCATCAATTTTTTTTGCTCCTAATTGACTTGCTAGAATGGCTAAAATTCCTGTTCCACAACCATAATCAAAGACATTTTTCCCAATGAAATCAATGCTTTCCATGATCGACATCATCATCCAAGTCGTTTCGTGATGCCCTGTTCCAAATGCCATTTTTGGATTGATCACAATTTCATGCTTAACCTCGGTGAGTGGTTCGTGAAAATCAGCTCGAATTCCACAAAAATCTCGTACGACAATAGTGTCAAAATTTGACTCCCAGACGGCATTCCAATTTTGATATTTAATAACTGTTTTTTGATGGGAAAATTCAAAGAGTTTTTTTAATTCAAGTACTCGCTCGTCCACTTCTGGAGTTTCCTTTTTGACTTGGACATAGGCATCAAATCCTTGTTCGTTTTCTTCGAATGATTCGAAAGGTAATTCTCCCAAAAGTGCGATAAGCATTTCATTATTTTCGGGATTGGTTTGGAATTCAAATTTTAAATAATCCATTTTACGTGGTTGTTTTTTTTTAATGCCAAAAGTAAGAATAATAGGGAATTATTTAGGAGAAAAAAGAAGCTGTGGTAATTTAGTTAGCACTAACAATTCACTTATAATTATTTATTTTAGCTGGCACTAATTAACACGTGGTGGTCTGCTTTAACTGACCTAGAAAAGTGAGGGAACCGAATTTGAAAATTGGGAACTAGGTATAATTTACTCTATAAATGATTTAGGAAAAAAATCGTTTCACTCTTTTTTTCAGGTCAGCTAAAGCAGACCACCACATGTTACTCGTAAACCACTACTTGATCTCCGTCAGCAACTAAGATTGAATTCTTATCGTCTGAAAACAAATTCAATAATTCAAATTTCGTCGTTCCTGCCAAGGGAAAATCTGGATGCAACTGCCCTTTCTTATCCAATAAAAATATTTGATTTTGTTTTTTGCAAAAAGAACCGAGCATTGCTTTCCCCATAGATTTAGATTGGACTGGGAAAATGGCATCTTGAGCATTGGAGAATTGATAGTTGCCATATACTTTAAATTCATCTTGATGGAAATATCTAATTTCTAAATCGTTATTTTTTAAGATGGCAAAATCGGAAAAATTATCACCACCAAAATCAGCGGAAGCAAACTTGTAAATGTATTGTTTTGTAAGAGGAGATGATTTTCCATTTGCAAAAAGGTTCAAATTTTCGCCTTCCAAATTTAACACTTGTGCCATTCCATTTTTGTCTGCAATTGCCATATTTTTTTCTAATTTTCCAGTTTGGAAAAAAAGCGGATCAGTATTTTTTAAAGCAACGTTGATTGATTCCATTTCTACAAAACCATCTTTTCCATAAGAAAAAATACTTCCTGCCATATTCATAGCAACAATAAAATCTTTATCCTCTATTTCAAAATGCTTCATGGGAACATTTATTTCCCCTGCACCTTCAATTGAATTCCAACCTGACAAAGGAATTCCTTTTTTATCAAAACCATAAATAATCTCATTTTCGCAAGCGACATAAATCCCAAAATCTTCATCGCCAAAATCTGCTAACAACAGTCCATTATTTGCAGGGGAAGACAAGTTTAAGGGGAAATCATTTTTATCATTCCCTTCCAAATCCAACAAATAAATTTTGTCTGAAGTATTAAATAAAATTCCGCTGGCACTATTTTCGAAAAAATTAGCCGCATGAATTTCAGATTGAATTGGGCTTGTCAACATCTTTTCCCAAACAATTTCTCCATCTTGATTGAGCAAATATAATCTTAGCTCTTCATCTTGAATCAAAATATCATACGCTCCTTTTTCATCATTATAAATAGCGAAAGGTTGCGTAATCGCCTGTGTTTTCAAGGGTGTCCTCCATTTCACCTTTGCTTTCTGTTGGTTTTCTTTTTCATAAAATAAATATCCACGGGCAGTAAACTCTCCATTTGCCCAATCTGCATTCAATCCAAAAACTGGGAAATTATTCCACAGATCAATTTGTTCTTTCGCCTTTTTCTTCTTAGCATCAAAGGAGTTTTTTAAGAATTGATTTGCCATCCGAGTATTCCAATAAAATTCTGCACCCCCACTTTTTCCTCCTCGTCCTTTCATTTTTAAATAGGGAATATGACTCGCCAAAGTTTGATTAGTGACGAATTGATCAATCCAGTTTTCTAAAATTCTTGGCGCTCCTGAGAAAACCACGAATTCATCAATAAAAGCATAGCATGGTTTTTTCAAAATCAAAAATTCATCTGAAGCAAATGGAACAGGTAAATTATCTGAAGCAATTTGTCGAATATTATAAGTTTGATAATCCCAACTTTTTGTCACGCCCAAACTATCAGTCAATTTTTCCAAATAATGTTGAGCCATTTTCTTTTCGCCGTTTTTGATTTTATAGGCAATGAATTTTTCCGCTCGCATCTTCCGGGTAAAAATTTCAGTTCGCCCAACGAGCCACTCCTCGCCTATCCAAGGCAAAAAGGATTTCTCAAAAACACTATTTGATTTACTCTTTGATTTAGATTTTTCAGACATTCCTTTTAAACTATGTCGAAAAAAGTAACCTACATTTTTTGGCAAGATTTCGGCTGACTTTGAATTTGTAAATGTACTGTTATAAAACAAATTACCTACCGATACATTTCCACTTTTCGTTTTCAAACAACCTTCTATATTCACTCCTTCTTTTTGAAAATCTAAAACCCAATGTCCAGATGAAATATTTTCAGAAAAGTAATCTAAATACTTAGTTGCATTTTTATCTAAAAAAGGATTAGCGAACCCTTTTAAATTTTCAAAAATAACGGACACTTCCATTTGATGTTTTGTCCTTTTTATTTTGTTGGAAAAACGCAACCGATCGTCTCCTTGCAAATTATTAGCAGGACTTTTTAATTGTTCCATCGCACTTTCCACCAAGTAAGCATATTTCGAAATCATAATTAAATCTTGATAAACTGCCACGGTGTATTTTTCTCCTTTGTCCAACTCCAATCGGTAAACGGTATTTTGATTAGCATTAGATTTTCGAAAAGAGAATTTTTCTAAAAGTTCTGGCAGGTTAAAAACACCTTTCTCATCTTTTAAAACATATAAAAAATCCACATCTGCTCTCCCACTCAAATGCAAACCAGCGGTGATTGGACTATTTAGTAAAAGTTGTAAATGATTTTTATTCTTAACAAAGAGTTGGCGAATGATTCGAAAATCTTCTGACATTTTTTTTACGAAAAAAGCACTACTCATTTCACCTGCATAAGGCATCTTTGCAACTTCATGCCGCAGCATATAATAATCATCGAATTCTAAAATGATTGACGTATTTTGCGGAATAGCTTCGATGGGTTGGACACTCCCAAATGGATTGCGGTAAGTTTCTTGAATAAAGAAAAACCAAACGAGCAAGGCAATGAGCCCTGAAGTAATAAGGAAAAGAATTATTTTTTTCAAAGTGTGTTCATTAATGGTGAATTGTGAACGGTTATTGGTTAACCATTTCATACCCCACCTGTTTTCTCATTGTACAAAAATAGCATTTTTATGAATAAAAAACTTTTATCTGTCGGAGCATTGTTTGGATTGTTGGCGGTGGCGATCGGTGCATTTGGTGCGCATGGTTTGGAAGGGAAAATTACAGCAGCTCGAATCACTACTTTTGAAACAGGAGTAGACTATCAATTTTACCATACGTTTGCAATTTTTATTGCGGTAGGATTAGCGACCTATTTTAAAGATGAATTATTTCTTAGAGCAGGTTGGTTTTTTGTAATTGGGATTTTGTTTTTTTCAGGATCGTTATATCTTTTGGCGACTCGGACTTATTTGGGCATTGAAAGTTGGTCGAAGATTATTGGACCGATTACTCCGATTGGGGGATTGTTTTTTATGGTGGGTTGGGGTATTTTGTTTTATGGGATTTGGAAGAGGTAACAAAATGCATAAAGCACTTTGTTACTTAAAAATATTTTAATCAAGGACAGTCTGTAATAATTTCAGACTTAGTTGGATTTTCTAAATTTCCAATAGCAGAAAATAAAATATCTCCATCTGATAAAATAGATTTCAACGGACAATAATCAGATAATTTTTCATTTTTAGTAAATTTAATTTCACTCCCACTAATAATATTTTCTAAGCTAGAAATGTCATCTAAATTTTCATGACCAACGATGTATAATGTTTCAATTGCTGTTAATTGTTCTAATCCGTTTAATGAAGTTACATTCGAAGTTCCATTCTCTGAACCACCAATTGTTATAAGAAGGGTTGAAGTTTTAAGGTTTGGTAAAAAAGAATAATCAGTTATTGCTGATAATTCTGTCAAATCAATTCCTCCAACTTCCACTATATTTGGAAAAACTGGAATTGTACTGGATATACCACTAAGAATAAAAAAGGAAGAAGCATTGATATTTTGAATAGCATCAATATTCAAACTTGGAGAGTTATGCTCAATCTGAATTCCCTCAACAGATGTTAAATTTTCTAACCCATTCAAACTTGAAATTTGATTACTAAATAGCGCAACGGTTTTTACTTCTTCCAAATTTGAAAAAAATGATAAATCAAAAAGTTCAGAATCTACAATTGTCAACTGAAAACCAATTTTTTGAATATTCTCAAAAACGGAAAGGTCTGGATTAATTAAATCTGAAATATTAACTGAACCCGTAATCTCCGTTTTACCTTTTAGCAAATTGTTAAATTCTACCAATTGCTCAACAGAAGAAATATTTACTGTTCCTTCGTAAATAGTATTATCATCTTTGTTACAAGAAAAAATTAGAGAAAGAATCACTAAGGAAACTATATTTAAAATTTTCATACTATATTTTTTGTTTGAATAAAAATGTGAATTTAAAGATAATCCTTAACTTCTTATTTATACTTTAAAATACAACTCCTTTCCATTTTTCCAAATCCCCCAACTTATTCTCCTCAGAAAGTGTTAACTTGAAATAACTAATTTAAATAATCAAACTTCTGCGAAATGTTACCAAGCCTCTGCGAAATATATACATCGTTGAACTGGACTATAAATACATTTGCATAACATCCCTAGTTAATAATTATGGTAAAAAATCTACCGACATTAAAATTTAAAAACGATATTTTCAAGATGGACTGTGAGACGGGACAAACCGTCATGGCAGAGATGAAAAAATTTCCTTTCCCAAGTAGATTGAATTTTGCACCATTAATTAAGTATTGGGAAGGGCTTTTGGATAGTGAGGAATTAGATGAAAAAATATTGGCGCGAGAAGTTTTTAATCAACTAGACAAATTTCCTTTTTTTCATAAACCAATTGAAGATGAGTCCATATTAGAAGAACATCAAGGTTTTGTTCATCTATTGATGAGTGGTTATTTTCCATCCATTCAACGTAAAAAATTTATGGGTGCAGCTCACAAGCCTTTTTTTATGGATCCTTTTTTTAGGACTGCAGCTTTGATAGATTTTTTTAATTCAGGACAGCTCAATATTCATTTCGATATGGAAATGCTTGAAGCAAAAAAAATGGGAGTGGTTCGAGCCTGTTGCCTGATCCTCAATCGTCACTATGGTCAAAAAATTGAATTAGATCCTTCTTTTATTTACACTTTAGAAATTGAAGGAACTGAAAAAATCGGTCATTATAAATCACTCATTGAAAATGATTTTGTCAAAGTAATTCCTACCAAACCGCTAAAGAAAATTTCGCAAGAACAGATCAATGAACTACTTAGAAATATTTATGATACAGCTCTTTGGTTAAAAATGTTGCCTCCTGAAAATTTTGAATTTCAAGGATTGGCGATGGAAAGATTGATCGACATCACCGAAGAAGAGACGCTCTCCAAAATGAAATATAAATTACTGGAGAAAGATGCCATCGTCAAACCTGAAAATATCAAAGAGCTTGAAAAAGATTTAAAAACATATTTTGATATTCCTGAATTAAGATTGGGAATTACAGCTTTAGATTATCCTACTGAGTTTGAAATTTCTCATCGGTATAAAATCCGATATGATTTTTTAGCTAAAAAACATAACAATTTATTGAGTGAAAATAATCAAGGTTCACTTTATGAAAAAGTATGTAAATGGAATGCGGAAATGATTATTGAAGATCTGAGTAAATATGAAGATGGGACTTCATTTCCTAAAGATTTAATAGAAGAAGGGATCAAAAGTATTATCATTACTCCTTTGGTCAATAAGGATAAAAGGGTAATTGGCATTTTGGAAATTGGAGCGCCCAAAGCATTTCAATTAACTAGTTTTCATAAATTAAAATTAAAAGCTGTTGCTCCTTTATTTTCTATGTCCTTGCTTCGAAGTCGGGAAGAAATTGACAATCGGATAGAAGCAATTATGCGAGAAGAATTTACGGCGATGCATCCGAGTGTAGAATGGAAATTTATTGAAGAGGCATTTGACATTATGGAAAAACGAGAAGTTGATCCTGATTTTTCCAATATGAATCCAATTGGTTTTCAAAATATTTATCCACTTTATGGTCAAGCAGATATTGTTGGATCGTCGCATCTTAGAAATGTATCAATTCAAACTGACCTCGTGGAAAATTTGAACTTGATAAAAAATGTATTCAAAATTGCGATCCAGCAAATTACTTTCCCGCTTTTGAATTTAAAATTATCGGAAGTAGAAAAGAATATTAAATCCATTCAAAAGGGAATCACTTCGGATGATGAAACACGGATTTTAGAATTTATCAAAGATGAAATTCATCCTATTTTTGAAGAAGTAAAAAACCGAAATTCTGAAGTTACTACAGCGGTTATTTCCTACTATGAAAAGTTAGATCCAGATTTTGGATTCCTTTATCAGGAGCGAAAAAAATATGAAGAAAGTGTTGTCAAAATTAACGACATGATTTCGTGGGTATTAAATGATGCGGAGAAAGAAGGTCAAAAAATGATTCCTCATTACTTTGATGAATATAAAACAGACGGAGTCGAGTATGATATTTACACCGGACAATCACTTTTAAAGCAAGGTAAGTTTAGTGAACTCCATTTGCATAATCTTCGATTGTGGCAATTGATGACTATGGTTGAGGTGACTAGAAAAGTAGAAAAATTGAAAGCAACTTTAGAAATCCCATTAGATACGGCACAATTGATTTTTGTATATGGAAATCCTCTTTCGATAGTTTTTAGATTAGATGAAAAAAGGTTTGATGTAGATGGTGCCTACAATGTGAGATATGAAATTATCAAAAAACGAATTGACAAAGCAACCATCGAAGGAACTGGCGAAAGATTAACGGTCAAAGGAAAAATTGCCATTGCTTATACTTCTGAAAAAGATAAAATTGAATACTTAGGTTATCTTAATTTTTTGAAAGAAAAAAAATACATTACTGGCAAAATTGAAGATTTGACTCTCTCCAAAATGCAAGGTGTTGAAGGATTAAGAGCTTTAAGGGTAACTGTTGATGTTAATTAAAAACGAATTCTCAATAAATTATACGACTTTTTGAAAATTAGTAGCAACTTCCAAAAAATGTAGAATAGAGAAAAAAAGAAAAATCTATTTTTATTTTCATAGATTTGATATCAAATTGAATAGCTAACAAATAAAGAAAATTATGGAAGAGTTGAATTCTGAAAAACCTAAAAAAGAAAAAAAGAAAAAAAATAAGAAAAAAGATACTGGCGGATTGGTAGACAATAGCAAAGGTGCTCAGGTCATGTTTAAAACTGCTCTTCGAAATCATATCGATTTGACCAATATTGCAGATAATAAAGCAAACATTATTTTGACCATTAATGCAATTATTATTACCATAGCCTTGCCTCTACTTTCAACTTACGCTTCTGAAAATCATCATCTGTATGTTCCTGCATTTTTTTTACTAAGTACTAATATGGCTAGCATCGTTTATGGCGCATTGGTCACTCGTCCAGGAAGAATGCAAGGAAAAACTGATTTGAAAAAGATAAAAGAAGGGAGGTCTAACCTTTTCTTTTTTGGAAATTTTTATAAAATGAATATCGAGGAGTATCGAGAAGGAGTAACTGAAATTATTTCTAATGAAGAATTGGTGGACAAAGTGATTATGACTGATCTATATTATTTAGGTCAAGCGCTTGGAAAAAAATATGAATTGCTACGAACGTGTTATACTGTTTTTATGATTGGAATGATCTTAACGGTAGTAACTTTTGTGATTGCTTTTTTTACAGCACATCCGTGATGGGGAAATTGAATATCGAATAACGAACGCTTCACTAAGGATTCGATATTCAATATTCCTTATTTTTCAAAATCTTAAACTAAAATATCCACCTGTTGGATTCACCGATAATTGGACATTTTCATTACGTTTTTTTCTTTTATGAATTTGAGGTATTAGAATTCCAATCACCGCACCGACTGCATATCCAGTAATTACATCTGTTGGATAATGCTTTCCAGCTCTCACTCTCAAGTATCCTGTAATTGCAGGAATTGTTGCCGCTGCTCCCCAAACAACTGGTTTCCATTTGGAGTCAGGATAATAATCAGCAAAAACTTTAGCTGTAAAAAATGAACTTGCAGCCACCACAGAAGTATGTCCTGAGAAAAAAGAATAGCGAGCATTATTTTCTAATTTCATACTAATTTCAAAATCTGGATTATATACGAAAGGTCGGCTTCTAAGAATTGTTTTTTTTGTAATAGCAGTAATCCCTACAGTTAGAAACAATGTTTCGCCATAAATTAAAGCAATACTTTTAGCATCCTTCCTCATTCTTTTGGAAAAAACAAAAAGAGAAGGCATAGCAATCGCCCCATAAAAAAAAACATCACTTGCTCTTCGTGCTCGCACAGAAGAATAAGAGGTCGCAATTCGATCAAAACGATTGATTGAATTTTTATCTAACAATTGAATTTCTTCTATTTTAAGAGACGGTGTTTTTGTTCCTAAATAATAACCAAGACCAAGACCTGCTGAACCTAGCGAATAGATAATTGCATCTTTCTTTTTAGTACATTTATAAGGGCTTTCGATTTGGGCTTGAATGATAGAAAACGGCAATAAGAAAAGGAAAAGAAAACTGATGATTGTTTTTATCGTCATGAGGACTTTTATTTTTTTTTAGAAAATGTAGTTTTATTTGTTTTTTTAAAACGGGTATTAGGATCTTTATTAATTTAGTACGTAATTTTTTTTAAAATGGTGGCTTAGGAACAAAATAAAAATTCAAATTTGGCTATCTCTTTTTTTAAAACACTTAACGAAAACTCTCAACCTTCAATGAAATATTACTTCTTTATTTTACTTATTTTGTTCGGAGAAACTACCTTTTCTCAAATCAAACCAGATATTTTTCCAGAGGATTTACTAGAAAACGAAATTGAAGTACGATGTTATTGTTCGCCTGGTGTATATAATAAATCACGATCTCGCGGAATAGAACTTACCTATGGTTGGATGAATGGAGGAACATTTAATGAGCAAGATTATCCCTTTACAAGTCAATTAAGTGAATATAATAAATTAGAAAATCTAGAATTTAAACTCAAAGCTCCCCTTGTTCTAAAAGATAATTTCAAACTTCTAGTTGGCTACCAACATTTTTCCGAAATATTCAGTTTCCAAAATATAGGCGCGGATTTCAATCCAGCTTTTCGGGAACTCAATAATGAACGGTTGAAAAGTAATTCGTTGAGCCTTATCGTTTCCAAACCAATTGATGAAACTAGATATTTAGCTTTCCGATTCAAATACACTTCAAGTGGAGATTATAATACTTTATTTTCATTCAATAGTAGATATGCTATTTATAAATTTTTAGGATTATATGCTTTCAAGCCAAATGAAAATTTGGAATGGGGATTTGGTTTAGCAGTTTCTAAAAGTTTTCGAAGAAATAATATTCTACCTTTTATTTTATATAATAAAAACTTTAATAAGCATTGGGGAATAGAGGCCGTCCTACCGGGGGTGATATTTGGAAGATATAATATCAATCAATCCAACATATTTTTATTCGGAGCAGAATACAATAGTGAAAGTTATCGCATTGATATTAATGAGGATTCCAATTTACCGCTGATGGATTATGCTTACAACCATTCCGAAGTAATCCTTTCAGGTAGAATAGAACATCGTTTTGCTCCATGGGTTTGGGGAAGTATCAAGGCGGGATACCAATTTAATTTCAGTAGTGAATTTGAAGCAAAAAATAGTTTCACTAGTGAGTTCAACACCAATCCAACAGGTTCTCCTTTTTTCAACATTAGTATTTTTATTTCGCCGCCAAAAGATGAAGTAGAACATACTCATAAAAAATAATATTTTAATACCGTTTATTTTTTCTATAAAACCAAAATCATGAAGTCAATTAAACATACTTTAATTTCGCTCCTGATACTTTGCTTTATTCTCCCATCTTTTGGACAAAACAAAAATTACAAACATCAAGTATTTTTAGTCGGAAATATTTGTGATGCCGTCCATGATGACAATTTTCATCAATCATTAGAACTTGTTTTAAAAAACAATCGCAACCCATATTCTTTAATCTTAAATGGAGACTTGACTGATGCAAAATTTGAATCTAAAAAATGGAACGCACAAATGGAGCGGCTACATTTTTTGATAAAAACGGTGGAAGCAAATCCCAAAGGAAAAACAATCTTAATCGCTGGTGATCGTGATTGGAAGAAAAGCCGAAAGGGGGGTCAAAAGCAATTTGGAAAATTAGAAAATAAAATAAAATCATTTATAAAAGATAATAATTTTGACCGAACAGAATGGACCAATAAAAAAGGTTGCCCTGGCCCAGACACTTATGATCTAGACGAATCTTTACTTTTGATTGTTGCTAATTCGCAATGGTGGAATCATCCCTTTGATAAACCACGGGCAGAAGATGGATTGTGTACCGTCATCACGGGAGAAGATTTCGCAGAAGAATTAGAAAGCGAAGTCAAAGAAAATCAAGATAAAAACATCATCATCGCAGGTCATCATCCTTTCGAATCTTTTGGAAATTATGGTGGTCATTTTTCATTTACCGATCACTTAAAACCATTTCCAATTATTGGAAGTTTTAAAACGGCGTACCATCGAAACATTGGAACACCTGAAGATATTTCCAATGAACATTTGCATGAATTCCGAGAGGAGTTTCACAATCTTTTCTTTTTTCATAAAAATTTAATCTATGTTTCTGGACATGAAAAAAACCAGCAAATCATTCGAGATGGGGAAAATTATTTAATTAATTCTGGCGCTCCTTCCAAGGGGAAATATGCAGACAAGCATGAAAATATTTTAGTGAGTTCCTCCAAGGCAGGTGTCATGGTTTTAAATTATTTTGATTCTGGAAAAATTGAATCTAGTTTTTGGGAGAAGAAAAAGGAAGGATTAATTCCTCAAGAAAATCATTTGCTATTTGTATCATCTTGCATTGAAGGAAGAATTGAAGATAAAGATGTGCCTATTAATTTTTCCTACACTCCTTGTCTCCCTAAAGAAAAGGCCGCAAAAAAAATGCAACGCAACTACAGCGATACCATAGCTATTGCTGGGACAGAATACGAAAGTGGATCATGGAAAAAAATATGGTTAGGCAAGCATTACCGAACCACCTGGACTCAACCAGTCAAAGTTCCTACTTTAGATTTGGATAATAAATATGGCGGCCTAACGATCTATAAAAAAGGAGGTGGCCGACAAACTACTTCATTAAAATTCAAAGCCGATGATGGCACTCAATACACTTTTCGTTCCGTCAATAAAGATCCTTCGAAAGCTTTCAATTATAAATTACGACCAACTTTTATTACGCCACTTATGCGTGATCAAACTTCTACTCAAAGCCCTTACGGAGCGATGGCAGTAGCTGCACTTTTGGATGAAATTGATATTCTACATGCCACACCAACCTTGTATGTTTTACCTGATGATCCAAAGTTGGGTGTTTTCCAAAAAAGATATGGGAACCTGCTCGGGATGCTCGAAGACAACCCAAGTAAACCAAATGATGCAGGGGAAATTTTTGGCGGAGCTGATAAAATTTATCAAAGTAACAAACTCTACAAAAAATTATACGAGACTCGAAAAAACCGAATTGATGAAAAAGAATTTATCAAAGCTCGGGTCTTCGATATGCTAATTGGCGATTGGAGTAAGCATGAAGATAATTGGAAATGGGCAAGATATGATCAAGAAGATGGATATTTATTCCGACCAATTCCTAGAGATCGAGATCATACCTTTTCCTTGCAAGATGGAATCATTCCATGGTTAGCCAATCGAAGTTGGGCAGTCAAAAACATCGAAACTTTTAGCTATGATTTAAAGAAAAAAGAATTGCGAAGTTTAATGTATCAAGCGATTCACATGGATAGATTTTTATCTACTACTGGCACTCGGGAAGATTGGTTGGCTGCTGCTGAGAGTATTCAAGAAAATATTTCAGAAGAAGAAATCGATCAAGCTGTTTTGAAAATGCCACTCGAAATACAAACCACCTCTGGAAAAACAATTGCCAAAAAACTTAAATCTCGGATTAAGCATTTGGATAAATATGCAGGTTGGTATTATGATTATTTGGCAGAGTATGTTGATGTGATCGGTTCTAATAAAGGAGAATATTTTGAAATTACTCGAATGGATAATGGAAATGTCAACCTTAAAATTTTTAATGAAAAGAAAAATGAAAAAGGGAAAAATCTTTATTACGATAGAACCTTTTATCCAAAAGAAACGAAAGAATTAAGAATTTATGGATTAGCTGGAGATGATATTTTTGACATCAAGGGAGATGGAAAATCTAAAATATTGATTCGAGTGCTAGGGAATTCTGGTGATGATCTTTTCAAGGATGACACCAAATCATCTAAGACCAAAACCCTACTTTACGACAAAGGAAAAGGAACAGAATTCAAAACGGGTAAGGGCAGTAAAGTAGTCAATCATTGGAATAAAAAGATTTACGACTATGATCGAATGGCATTTGATTATAATTGGAATACTCCGATTGTTGGAATTTCTTATAATAACTTTAATGGACTGAGTTTAAAATTAGGGAATACTTTCACTCGTCAAAAATTTGGAAAAAAAGACTACGGAAGTATTCATTCTATCTCGGGAAGTATCTCAACTGAAAAGAATCTCGCTTTCAATTATTCTGGTCGCTATCATCATGTTTTAAAAAAATGGGATATTCCATTTGAAGTAGATGTAGCTCGACCTGAATTTCGAAATAATTTTTTTGGTGTCGGAAATAATACAGAAAATATTGATGCGCTGGAAGAGGCTGATTTTTATCGTTTTGCCAGAAATAAATTATCCGTAGAGACTGGAATTGGAAAACGATTTTGGAGAAAAAGTAGTCTTGACTTTTTAGTCGGATATGAAAGAAGTAGTTTTGATGATCCAGAAAATACAGTACTTAAAATTGATTCTACCCTCTTCGGTGCAAGGTCGGATATTGGCGAAGTTCCAATCAAAGCAAGAGCAATTATTGACTTCCGAGATCAAAGCGGATTCCCCTACAATGGCATATTATGGTTATTGGATTATCGACTGGGTACTATCGTCGAGGGCACTCCTGAAACGTCCACCTATGGTGTAGCAGAAAGTTCTATCGAATATTATATTTCTTCCAAGCATCAAAATCCTGTCACGCTCGGGGTACGATTTGGTGGAGCGATGTCACATGGAGATGTGCCATTTTACCACTTGCCGAATATTGGAGGAAGAACAGGATTGCGAGGGTTTATTGGTGAGCGATTTACAGGCGAATCAAGTTTATATTTTAACTCCGAAATTCGTTGGCAATTATTTCATCGGTATACATCTTTTGTTCCGATCAAATTTGGACTTAAAGCATTTTATGATCGCGGGCGAGTTTTCTCCGATTTTGATGACGAAAATAATACGAAATGGCACGATGGATATGGTGTTGGAATTTTTATTGTTCCATTGAATGAAGCGGTGAGTATTTCGTTGCAAGTTGGATTTTCGGAAGAAGAATCATTCTTTCCTGTTTTAAGTTTTGGAAAAGCACTATAGTAAAAAAAAAGATCGAATCCAATGAAGAAAAACTGAATATGATTATTTATTCTTTGGTAGAAAATTAAATTATAAGTTAGGAGTGATGAGTCTTCTTCCGAAAGTTTTAATACTCATCATTTACTACTTAGAAGATTTTTTTCTTTACCAAGGAGAAAACAGAGAATGAACACGGAGAAAACAAAAAACTCTGTTAATTCTGTGTCCATTCTCTATGCCCTCTGTGGTTAAATTATTCCCTCTTTATATTTGCCACGTATTAGAAAAAAAAATTAATAATTTTGAATTTAAAAAATAAAATGAAAAAATCATTACACACATTTATCCTACTCATATTAATTTCGCTACTCCCTTCATGTGCCAATTTTAAATTGCAATACGATAGTGACAACGCAGATTGGAAAACTAAAGCTATCGAAAAACCAACTGGAAAACTAGAACACACCTTGTTCCTAATTGGCGATGCAGGATATACCGCAGATGGAATAACTCCCTCTCCTGCCCTAGCACTTTTACAAAAAAAATTAGCACAAGCAAATGAGAATAGCCATGTTGTATTTTTAGGCGACAATATTTATCCATACGGAATGCCTCCTAAAAGTGATGATGCAGATCGAGTTCGAGCTGAAAACCGCTTAGATGCACAACTCAATATTCTAAAAGATTTCAAAGGTCATCCTATTTTCCTGCCAGGTAATCATGATTGGATTCGTCATGGTTTAAAAGGAGTTCGACGACAAGAAAAATATATTGAAAAACACCTCAACGCAGGAATTGAAGATGATGATGATTGGAAAAATTATTTCCTTCCTGACAATGGTTGCGGTGGTCCAGAGATTGTAGAAGTCAATAAAAACTTAGCTTATATCATTGTTGATTCTAATTGGTACTTGAGAGATTGGGATAAAGATGCTGCCATCAATGATGGATGTGATGCAAAAAACAGAAGAGTTTTCGATTTCCTTTTTGAAGAATCTTTAAGAAAAAATCGAAATAAAAATGTAGTCGTTCTAATGCATCATCCTTTAAATTCTTATGGTCCACATGGTGGAAAGTATGCTGCCAAAATGCACTTATTTCCATTGACAGAATTAAACAAAAATTTATATATCCCTCTGCCAGGATTAGGAACATTGGCTGCTCTCGGAAGAGGAACAATCGGCAGTCGTCAAGACTTAGCTCACCCTGGCTATCGTGCCATGAAAAAATCAATGTTATTAGGTGCTGGTAAAAATGGTCGTTTTATTTTTGCTGCAGGCCATGAGCATAATTTACAATACATCGAAACAGATCGAAATCAATTTATTGTAAGTGGTGCTGGCTCTAAGAAGAATCCAGCCAAATTAGGAAAAGGAGCTCAGTTCGTTTATGGTGGTCAAGGATTTTCCAAATTAGAATTTTATGAAAATGGAACCACTTGGTTAGAATTCTGGAGATCGGTGAAAGGAAACGAAAATGGCGAATTAGTTTATAGAAAAAAAATAAGAGATAAATTAGAAAAATATGACCGGGAACAAATAACTGATTTCCCAGAATATGATCAAAAAAAGGATTCTGTAAATACATTGTTATTAACTCGTAGAGTTAAGAAAGGAAGCAAGTTTAGAAATGCCTTTTTGGGGAAACATCATCGCGAAACGTATGTTACACCTTTTAATTTTGAAACGTTAGATCTTTCCACACATGCAGGCGGATTAACTCCTATCAAACGAGGTGGTGGTGGTCAAACTAACTCGGTCAGATTACAAGATAGTCAAGGTCGACATTACACCATGCGAGATATGACCAAAGATGCTTCTCGATTGATCCCCTACCCTTTTAACCAAATGGATTTGGCAGGTTCGATTGTTGAAGATACTTATTTGGCTACTTACCCATTTGCACCTTTGGTTATTCCAAAGATGGCTGATGCTGCCAAGGTTTATCATACCAATCCTAAACTATTTTATATTCCGAAGCAACCAACTTTGGGAGAGTATAATGATGTGTATGGTGGAGCAGTTTATTTGTTTGAGGAACGACCGGTGACCGCTTGGAAAGACAATCCAAGTTTTGGAAATCCTATCAAAATTTTAAATACAGATAAACTAGTTTCAAAAATCACTAAAAATAATCATCACAAGGTCGATCAAGCTTGGGCATTGCGTAGTCGAATGTTTGATATTATGATTGGAGATTTTGATCGACACGATGATCAATGGCGATGGGCTTTGATCAAAGATGAAGATGGTGAAAAATTGTATCGCCCAATTCCAAGAGATCGAGATCAACCATTTGCAAAGTACGATGGATTTTTAACCATCATTGCTAATAATTTTGTTCCTTTTTTAAGGTTGCTAAAACCTTATAAAGCTAATGTTGGAAATATAAAATGGACAACTTACAATGGTCGAATTTTCGATAAATCATTCATTGGTGAAATGGACTGGGAAGATTGGGAACGTGAAACTAAATATATCCAAGATAATGTAACGGACGAAGTAATTGATGAGGCATTTAAAAACATGCCAGTTGAAGCTCAGCGATTAGCAGGTAATGACATCAAAGAAATAGTCAAACAACGTCGTGACAATATGATGGAAATTGCTAAAAAATATTACACCTTTTTAGCAAAGGAAGTTGACATTTATGGAACGGATAAAAAAGAGTTATTTGAAATTGTTCGAATGGAAAATGGTGATGTCGATGTCAAAGTATATGATTCCAATAAAAAAGGAGATAAACAAAAATTAGTCTACCATCGGTTATTTTTAAAATCTCAAACCAAGGAATTAAATATTTACGGATTGGGTGATGATGATATTTTCAACATAACTGGAGGAGGAAACAAAGGCATCTTTATTCGAACAATTGGATGTTTGGGGAATGATACTTTTAATGATAGCTCTAAAGTTGGTGGCTTTGGCAAAAAGACTTGGGTATACGATACGCCAGAGGGCAACACTTTAAACTTAGGGACTGAGGCAAAAAACAAAACCTCTAACCACCGAGATAACAATATTTATGATCGAGAAAATATTCATTACGAATATGATTTTTTGATGCCATTACCAATTATCGGAAGTAATCCTGATGATGGATTTCTCTTTGGTGCATTCGCCAATTGGGTCAGATATGGATATAAAAAATTCCCTTATTCCCAACATCATCATCTTTCCATTACCGCTGCGGCAAGTAAAGTTTCCTTGGATGTAATTTATCAAGGCGAGTTTATTCGAACAGTTGGCAATATGGATTTTACGATTGATTCTCGTTTTTATGGCGATCGATTTGCTTACAATTTTTTTGGATTAGGAAATGAAACTACCAACGATGTAAAAGGTTTATCCTATAATCGAGTACAAAATAGCTTGATATATTTTAATCCTAATTTAAGGAAATTAATTACTAGAGGAAATGGAGAATTTTTAATTGGAGGTACACTCCGTAGAATTGGAATAGAAAATAATGCGGATGATGATCCTCGATTTATCAATGAATTTGCATTGGATAACCCCAACATCTTCGATTCCAAATTACAACTTGGTGCAAAGGTAGCATTCAATTATGCTAACTTAGACAATCCATTGATTACCCATTCTGGCACCAAATTCCAATCTAGTTTGAGTTGGGAAAATGACATTTGGGGCAATGATGTCAATGTCGGAAAATTAAAAGCAAGCTTAGCATTTTACTATAGTTTAGATAAAAATCAATACATCACTTTAGCTACTCAAGTTGGTACACAACACAATTTCGGGAAATTTAATTTCTACGATGGAGCAATCATTGGTGGTACGATTAACGGAACTCCTTCTACCCTTCGAGGGTTTCGAGCAGAACGATTTACGGGAAATACTTCTTTGTATCATAATTCAGAGGTGCGGATTAAACTGTTTTCTTCGACCAATCGAATTTTGCCATTTACGATTGGAGTGCATGGAGGATTTGATTATGGTAGAGTTTGGGTGGATGATGAAGACTCTGACAAATGGCATCAAGGCTATGGTGGCGGAGTTTGGTTTAGTCCCGTAAATGCATTGTTATTCCGAGGAGAATATTTTGTATCAGATGAGGAGAAGTTGATTACGATTGGGGCGGGGTTTGCGTTTTAAAAGATTTTAATTAGCAAAAAGCAAACTCTTTTTTTTAAAAATATTTTTCACCATTGAAAGAAAAAGCTGTTAACATGCTCTGTTAACAGCTTTTTTATCGTAATTGGTATTCCAATGGAAATTGATTTTATATGCAACCAAAACACACAACTAAGCAACTTGCCATAACCTTAAGCATTTTTTTCTTTTTAGGTATTCTGCTTTTAAAATGCAATTCATTTGATTTTTTAACTAGAGGAGCAGATTCATTTGAATATGAAGATGCAGGACTGTTATTTTTAACTCAAGATTTTTCTGCCCATCCAACCAGAATGTTAGGTTATTCTCTTCCCGTTGGATTCTTTAGACTAATTTCAAATTCAGATTTACAGTTTTATTTATTAAACTTATTTTTCAATTATTCATGTTGGTTAATGACCAACCTCCTTTTATTTAAATCTCTAAAACTTATTTTAAAAAATAATAAGCAAGCTTTATTTTATACTCTTCTATTCACTTTTCATGTCGGAATTTTTGTCCAAAGCACACAAATATTATCTGAGATTTTTTACATATTCTTAATCACCTTTTCTATTTTCTTTTTAATAAAACATCAAATAGAAAAACATTTTCGATTATTACTATTTAGTTTTTTAGCTTTTTGTTTAAGTATTTTAGTTCGTCCAACTTTACAATATTTTCTCATTTTTATAATCCCGTTGTTGATTGGAAAAATATATTATCAAGATAAAAATAAGGTCAAGAAAATTACTACTGTATTTATTATTTTTGTTTCTACTATTGGACTTCAATTGGTTATCATGAATAAAAGTTTTAACACAAACAAACTCTCCAATATAGATACCTTAACCTTACATCTATATTTTGGAAATTATGCAGAGCAATGGTGTGTTTCCCGTAATCTTGATATTGCAGGAAAAGCTTGGGGAAAGGAAGTAAAACGACGACGACTCTTAATTGGAAAAGAAAAAATTAATCAGGCCATTTTAAGAAAAAAGGATTGGAAAGATTACAATGAATTTGTTATAGATGATTTTCTCCAAAAATTTCAAATCAACAAAATTTGTTTTGGAGAAGCATTTTTTCGAAACATCCTTTCAAATTCTATAGGTGGTAATAATAACTTAAGGACTAATACCTCGAACCAAAATCAAGGGTTTTAAATTTCATAAATATAATTTGCCAATTTCAAAATATAATATTTTCAGCTATTGCTTTATTAATATATCCTATTTTATTCTTTAGAAATCTGTATTATAAAAAAACCGATTTCATGGTCGTTATTTTATTTCTAGGAGTTATCATGACCATCATTTTAAGTGGAATATCATTTGCCCAAGGAGATAGACTCCATCAAGTCACCGTTCCTATTATTATTGTTCTTGCTCCTTTATTATTACGTAATATTTCTCGCGAAAAAAATTCACCGCAGCAAGCACTTTGAAATTAATACAATTGTTTTTGTACACTTGTTAGATATATGCCTTGTAGGATCAAGATTAAAAATGATGATTTTTATTTGCTATTCATTGACTCGGTGTTAATGGGTACCTTACTTACCTTATCACAAACCCAAATCTTCCTTGCGAAATTACCTTTTCCACTTTTACCTACATTACAATAATCCGTAACACTAAATCCTATATCGCTAATTAAATTAGAAATATCTGATATTGATACAATAGCTATTCGGTCAGTTAATTTTGCTGTCGATTCAATAATATTTGAAATAATTAAATCATCTGAATAGGCATATAAATTATATGGTAGATCAATAATAGCAGCATCGTATTTTAGGTTAAGATCTTTAATATCTGATCGATAGACCTCGGCGGTATAATTATAATGTGCAAGATTTAGTCTGGTGTGTTTACATGCCTTCCAATTAATATCGCATCCTTCGATGATAAATCCAGCATAACAGGCTTCTAACATTACGGTACCAACTCCACAACAAGCATCTAATAATTTAATGGTTTTATTTCCTTTTGAAACCACGGTGACCAACGTCTTAGCAATATCTATATTTAATGAATTGCTAAATGAATAAGGTTTTTTCTTATGCTTAAGCCAATCAGTATTTTTTTTTATTAAAGTTCCAAAATACCAAACGTTATTATAGTTACATACACTATAATTTATCGTTGGAGTATGATAGTTGGATTCTCTTTCTATATTGTATTCAATATCTCTTAATTTTTGAAGTCTTTCCTTGTAGGGCATTTCGTCACCATCCAAAATTAAGTACTCCACTTTAAATTCCTCCGCATGAATGTTTTCTTGCTTAATTTTTTTTAACACCTCAGAATAATTATCTGCAAATAGAATTATCTCAAATCTATTTTTAATAAAAGAACTGACAGAAGGATCAATCTTAATATTCGAAAACAACAGTTTATCCTTTTCTTCTTCTTCAAAAAGTTGTCTCGATTCCAACTTACATAATTCAATATTATGACGGTCGTAATTAAATGAATAGATATATTTGAGGTTAGATTTTTTTACTGTCAATGAATTGAAGGTTTATATTTATCTCAAAGTTACTAAATGAAAGCTAATGCTAAGAATAAAATAGTTACCTACTTGCCTAGTCTTTATGATGGTGCAATTTATTTATTTTTCTAAGGATGCAACGTTTTATAAAAACCTTCTTAGTATAATACGACAGGCGCGTCAAACTTTTTTATTTCAAAAAAAAATATCATGAATACCTCAAGATTATACTTATTAACTCTACTCGTTCTTTTAGCTTTTGGCTGTAGAAAAGAAAATATCATTTCAGATACGAAAGTAACTATTCCCAGTCCAACTGTATTTATTGAATCTGAAATATTCGGCATTGTCACTAACCAAAATGGTCAGCCCATCGAAAATGCAGAAGTGAATTGGGGAGCTGATCTTACCACTACAGATCAAAATGGTTTTTTTAAAATAACCAGTACCGTCCCCGACAGAATAGCGGTCTTGACCATCAAAAAGGAAAATTACTTCGAGGCCAATCAATCACTTTCTCCGCTCAGAGAAAATACCATTCATACTAATGTCCAACTTATCGAGCGAACATTATCTGGTAATTTTCAAACAGCAAATGGAGGAGTCATTAATGTACCTGGCGGCGGAAAAATTGATTTTAAAGCCAACGCATTTAAAACTGAATCAGGAAATGTTTATACTGGTGAAGTAAATATTTATGCAACATATCTTGATCCTACTAGAACAGATTTGAGAGAAGTTATGCCTGGTAATTTGACCGCCTTAAACCTTTCTGAACAAATGCAATACTTAAAAAGCTTCGGAATGATCAATGTAGAATTAGAAGGAAGTTCAGGTGAAAAACTTCAAATTTCTCAAGCAGCAACCTTAACGGTTCCTGTCCCAAATATTTTATCTAGTGCTGCACCTAGCACGATTCCCCTTTGGCACTTTGATACTGAAAGTGGACTTTGGATAGAAGAAGGAGAAGCAACTTTACAAGGCAATCAATATGTTGGGGAGGTGTCTCATTTCAGTTGGTGGAATTGTGATGATAATATAGAAACTGTATTTCTACAAGGACAAGTTAATATTTTGTCAGGTCCAACTACTATTGATGTTCGGATGGTCAGACCTGATGGAACTTCCTGCACCGTTACCACTTCAAGTACAGGGCATTTTAGTGGGTTTATCCCAAAAGATGAATTATTAATATTTGAGTTAATTGATGTTTGTGGCAATGTAGTTTACTCCGAAGAAATTGGTCCATTCAATGTGGACAATATTAATTATCTCATTACCGTCGATTTGAGTAATTTGGAACTAGTTACCCTTTCAGGAACTGCTTTGAATTGTGATGGTCAAATTGTTACCAATGGATATGTCATTGTAAATGGAATTGGAGTTGACTTTGCTTTTCTAATTCCGATTGAAAGTACTGGCAATTTTTCTACCGATTTTTTCAAGTGTGATGTCGAAACAATATCTATGGTAGTTGCTGACCTCGATGAGGGAACTCAAAGTACTCCTCAAATATTTACGGTGGAAGAAAATCTGACTGTTGGAAATATCGATGCTTGTGAAGATGACATTGCAGGGTTTCAAGTAATTATTAATAATGTGGAAGATAGTTTTATTACACCTTGTACGGCCACGCTTAGTACGAATTCAAATGGAGCAACAGTTTACAATATTAGTTTTCAGTCTGTTCAAAATGGAGGTAATGTCAATTATTTTATCAACATTCACGACGACAATAACGACCCCAATAATCCTTCATACACTTATGTTTTTGGAATATTTAGTGTAGATGGAATTCCGGAATGTCAGTACACTAATTTATCTGTGTCAACTATTAATGACATCGTAAAACTATCTTCGAATGAAACTATTGGAGATGATGTTCACTTCCATTTTAGTAATGTTGACTTAACTAAAGATTGTGGAACACCAACAGTTTTCAATGATGTTGTAATTGACATCAAAGCAACTATAATTCAATAATCAACTTAGATATTATTATCACTTGAATAACGAAGAACTCATACGATTATGTAAACAGGGCAACCGGCAAGCGGAAAAAGAACTCTTCTTTCGCTTTGCCGGTAAAGTCCTGAGTATATGCAGAAGGTATGCATCCTCCGAACAAGAAGCTAAAGATTATATGCAAGAAAGTTTTTTACAAATTTTCAAAAATATTAAAAAATTCAAAAGTGAGAAAGGAGAATTTGAAGGTTGGTTATTTAAAGTTTGTACGAATAAGGTTTTGGATATTTTAAAAAACAAGAAAAAAAATATCCGCATTGTGTACATGGAAATATTACCAGATGTATTTGAAGATTCGAATGATAGTATTGAGAATTTAATTTCTATCGATGACTTACTTCTTTGTATTCAGGCACTCCCAAATGGCTATCGAACTATTTTAAATTTGTATGTATTTGAGGGATTGCGTCACCAGGAAATAGCAGAGGAATTAAATATTTCTGTCGGGACTTCTCGATCACAATATAGTCGAGCAAAAATTTTACTAAGACAAATTATTTTAAAAAAAACAGGAGTCAAATATGAGCGATGCTAATTACAAAAATAGGTTAAGAAAAAGATTGGAAGATCACTCTACTCCAATGAACCTGGAATCGGAATGGGCTGCGCTAGAAGCCCTTCGTCCAGTTAAAAAGAAAAGACCTTTCATCTGGTTTTGGTTTGGATCAACAGCGGTAATCCTTCTCTTTCTTCTTTGGTTTAATACTGATCAAGTATCTTCCAATTTTTCTACTGTTACTAAAAATGATGCTGTAAAAATAGAACAGCAATCGACTCTTTCCTCTTCTTCAATAAACGATTTTAAAAATATTACGCATAAAGAAACTGTTGACAATCAAACGCAACCAATTAACAAGACTAACACACTTTCAAACAACACAAAAGGTGGTAAAATTATCATCCACGATTTACAGACTAAAGTAAATAATGAAAAAATAGTACCTACTGTTATAATTAAAAAAGAAGCAAATATTGAAATTTCAAAAAAGACCAACCAGTCCAATATTGCTACCGAAAACCATGCAAAACTTAAAGAGCTAAGAAACAATATTACTCAGGTTCCTTTTTTACCGAAAAAAGAAATAACTCTTTTTTCCATCTCCTCCCCTACGTTGATGTTGAGTCTTTCAGTAGCTACTCGCAAAAAAAATATCATTAAGAAAAAAAGACCTCTTTGGGCACTAGGATTTAAAACTGCCTATGGCAAAACATTCCGTCAATTAGAGGAACTTAATCCAACTTCAAAATCTCTCGTTGACCGACGAAATGATTTTGAAACTGCTCTTGATAGTTGGAATGTTACCCTAAATTTATCTAGAATGATTAATCAAAACTGGTTTGCGGAAATCGGAATAGGCTACTCTCACGCAACAGATAGATTTCAAGATACCTATGTTACCACTAATTTTCAATCTTTATCAGATCAGGTCATCAGCATAATCTATCAACAAAATGGCACCACAAATCTGATTTCAGGAGAAGTAATCGTCGAAGAAACGACTACCACGAAAGGAACTTATTATCACTACAGCACAAATACTTTTGCACAAATAATCTTCGGTCGCAAATTTTCATTTAATGATCAATTCGGGAGTTCATTTTCCACAGGATTAAATTATAGCCTATCTTCTCAAAAAAGTGGAACCATATTTAAAGACGACTCAGCTAATATTTATACTGATTTATCACAAAGTGATTATCGAAAAGCGGGAGTAACTAATTTACTCTTTCAGGCCGAAGTCTATTACCTGATGAACAAAAATTGGGAAGCATCTTTAGGTATCCAAGCAAGTGGTTCGCTTAATAATTCCTTCCAAAACAACAGCGATTTTTTTGAAAAAAGAAAAATTGGGAGCCTGCAAGTTGGCTTAAAGAAATGGTTTTAATTTTCAAAAATTATTCATATAGTTGTATATTTAAGCGAATAAATAGACAACAAAATGGAAGAAAAAGAAGGATTATCAAAATTAAAGCTGAAGCAAATAGATCGAACATTTCCTACGACAAAAGAGAATATCATTCCTATTAATTGTCCGTCCTGCAATGCCGTTCCTGTTATTGATCATATTAATATCCATGATAAAATTGCTAAATGTGGAAGTTGCGCTACGGTGTACTCTTTTAATCAAGATGTCAAAGATCTAGCGCTGGCCAATGAAAAGGTTGAGCAGGAAATTGTGGTTAGGCCTGTTGGTATCGAAAAAAATTATTTCCATGATGAACTAGAATTGACCATGGAACAACCTACAGGTGGAGGGTGGATTGCTATGGCTATTGGAATGGCATTTATTGCGGGGTTAGCTTATTTGGTACATTTAGACAAAGGTATTCCAATTTTTTGGTCAACTGGTATACTAGGTTTCGCACTCTTCTTTTTTTATAAATATTGGAATAAGGCAAATGAAAAAATATATACCATCATTGATAAGAAATTTTTAACCATCCAATATCGTCCTAAAAATTTGATCACGGATAAAGTAGCTGTTACCGAAGAGATTGAACAATTCTATACCAAAACTATTGCCTCCAATTATTATAGTCTTTATGTGGTACTCAATACTCCAGAAGGTCAAAAACATAAAAAACTCATTCCATATATTGATACTAGAAACAAAGCTAGATACCTTGAACTTGAATTAGAAAAATATTTAGGGATCGAAGATCGGCGTTTACCTGAAGAATAAATTGCTTGTAGAAACGAGGAATTTACTTTCCTATTTTAGCTCCTTCATTTTCATTACTGAATGTTATTTACTGATCTAGTTTATTCTATATTTGCAAAAAATATAGAATTCCTAAATGCAAATTTTAAAAACACATTATCATCCAGACATAGAGACTTTAGAAAATAAATCTATTTTCACCAGACTAGCCACCAGAGCTATCGCCATTCAAAACAATTCCATTTTACTACTTTATACCAAGCGCTATGAAGACTATAGTCTCCCTGGTGGAGGCTTAGATTTGAATGAAGATAAAATCGAAGGAATGATCCGAGAGCTTAGTGAAGAAACTGGAGCCGAGGATATTAAAAATATAAAACCCTTTGGTGTTTACGAAGAATATAGGCCATGGTATAAGTCTGACTTTGACATACAACATATGATTTCTTATTGCTATACCTGTGAAGTTAATCAAAATCTTGGTAGCTCAAATCTAGAGTCTTATGAAATAAAAAATGGCATGAAAGCTAGTTGGGTTAATATTCATGAAGCCATTAACCATAATCAAAAAACAATGGCTACTAGCGATAAAAAAGGAATGTCCATTGAACGAGAAACTTTTTTATTAAAACTTATTGCTGAATTGCTGACCTAAAAAATTAGTGCAATTAATAGTGTTATAGGTCAAACCAACAGATAAAATCTGATGTCAAGACCAACAATTAATAAGCAAAAAGATCGCATTTCAAATCAGAGCCTCCCGATGATTTTTTCTATTTCAAAAGTAAAATAAGCTGTGTTAAAATTTTTATTTTATTTACCTTTGACCCCGCACTTATTATCAATCATTAATCATCCCTCATGAAGATGGTAATTCAGCCAGTTATTTTTATTATTGTTTTATTTTTCGCTACTCCTAATCTTTCAACTTTTGAGTTTGGTGCTCAATTGTCCAACCAAAGTATAGATCAATCCACCATTTTTTCTAATCCTAAAGAGACTAGAATTAGTGATTTTCTTTGGATGAAAGGAAGTTACAGCTTAGATGCAAAACCAATTGAAATTGAGTTTTTAAATAATAATGAGATCAAAGGAAAAGGTTTTTCTCTCAAACAAAAAGGAGATAAAATATTTTTACATTTTGAAAATAAAACCTACGCTTTCCAAAGGGTATTTGAAACCGTTTTCTTTTTTAGAAAGAAAAATACAGGGGAAAAAATCGGTGGTGAAGGAGTGATTTATCATTTTGAGAATAAGCATGGAGAAAAAGTAGAAATAGTCAGGTTTGATTATATGCAATATTTTTCTATCAAAAAAAATAAAAGCACAGGAAAAAGATTACCTGAAAAATTTTATTACAAAAAGTAAAAAACCCTCTCCTATTTCAAAACATTTCCATTAACACTTTTTCTTCCAACAGGTGATCAAATACTTATTCCGCACCTTTCTTCCAATTCAAATTTTATTAAAACGAATTAGACATCTTTAGGAATAGTAAAATTTGCTAAACCTGCGAGTTGACTTTAGCAAAGCTTAGTCTAGTCTTTCAAAGAAATCTTGTAAATCTTAAAAAAGTGGACGATAGTAAATCATTCATTAGAAAATAAAGTAGGTGCTAATTTCCTTTGTTTTTTCCGATCTAAATATCTTCTCAAAACACCTCCTTTTATATTATTGACATCGTACTCTACAACAAAAGCATTTTCATCTATCTCGTCAATTACGCGATGAACTTTACGAATATCTATTCGATTAACTACCGTATGGATAATCATGAATTCTTTAAGTTGCCCCTTATTTCCATATCCTTTTTCTCCTTTGTAAAGCGTCATTCCAGCACCAACTTTTTCGATAATATTTTTTTCTATTTCTCGATAACGTGGGGAGACAATCATAACTCCTATAAAATCTTCAAATCCTTCAATCACAAAATCCGTCACCTTTGCTGTGACGATGTAAGTTAAGATGGAATACAATGCAACTTCCACAGATAGCACAAACGCTGTTATCCCAAACAGTATGACATTAAAAAATAGAATTACTTGACCGATAGGAAGATTAAAACGATCATTTAAAAACACACCTAAAATCTCTGCACCATCTAGCACCGCACCATTGCGAATAGTAATCCCTAAACCCAAACCAACTAGCAATCCTCCAAATATAGAAATCAATAATTTATCTTCTGTAATCGGTGCAAAAGTTTCAAATTCAATAAAGATAGCCAAGCCAATAATGCTTACAATTGATTTAATTAGGATTCGTTTGGATAGGGTAAAATAAGCCAATAACAAAAAAGGAAGACTTAGTACAATTAATAAATAGGATACATTAACCTCCCATTGAGTATTAATTAGAATGGCTATCCCTGTAACTCCTCCATCTAAAAATCCATTGGGTAATAAAAATGCTTTAAGTCCAACGCTGGCTAGTATAATTCCCAAAGCAATTTGAACATATTCTGATATTAGTTGATAACCTTTTATTTTCATTTTACTTTGATAGTTAACGATAGTGGAAATTCCTTACCACTAGTTTTGTCTTTGATCTATTGTTTCTAATTTTCAACTCTGCATTATCTTTCCTTTTACCGCTTCGCAAATAATTATTCACAAGAGAAAGATCCAGCGAGGAATACTTAATGCTATTTCATCAGCATCCTCTCGTGTAATACCAAAGATTAGGAAATCCTTTATCATCCAATAACTTAAGCCATCCTCGATGTTCCTTAACTAAATTACGTGGAGAAGAGCAATAGTCGGAATCATATTCTTCAACCATAACCTCTCCCCATAGTCCTTCCGTTTTTCCTGTTAGTTTTATTTCAAATTGGTCTCCCTTTACCGTTAGAATTTTTTCAGCTTCAATTGTTGGACTAACTCGAAGATTCATTCCATAATCTGAAGTAAAAAAATTTCGATTTGACGTAATCATAAAATCTTTCCAAGATTGATACTTCGCTCCTTCTTTTTCAATTTCCGCTATGGATGCCCAACTTTCTTCACCGCCATCAAAAGGTAAGATTTGTATAAAACTATCCTTTTCTTGAAGTACAATAAAACCGTCTATCTCATAATCATATTCCATAATTGCCCTTTCAGGTGTGGTCAACCAAATCCCTTCTGTATTTCTCCATACTTGGGAAGAAGGTCCCTCCTCTTTTTCTTCCATCCCCAAAGTTCCATTTTTATTTCCATTGGGAGCATCATATAATTTAAACAACATCTTACCCTCATAAGGTAATTGGAGTAAGCCAATTCCCCAAATTTCTTCATCTGTAAGTTCAGGTAGTATTTCTTTTGGTGGTTCTGATTGCTGCGCCTGCACTTGTATTTCTTTCTCCACTTCTACTTCTGAAGCTAGATCAGTTGCAGCTTCATTTGCTGTTTCTCCAGATGATGGCTCATTAGAATTACAGGATATTAATGATAATAAAACCACAAAAAAAATAAGTATTGGATGTCTCATCGGTTTTTTATTCAAATATAGAAAATTTATTAAGTAAGTAATACTAAGGATTCAAGATCTACTGGTTTCTCACTTGTAACCTAATTGGGTTCAATTTGTTCGCATCATCTCAGCTCATTCTTAAATATTATTATTTAGAATAAATACTCCTATGTTAGTTTAGAACCATTTTAACTTCTTTTACCCCTTCCACCTCGCATTCTCTTTTTTTTTAATAAAACCTTATCATGTACTTAACTCCAATTAACAGATTTATACCTGCATCTTGCCGTTATATCATCCAAAGAAAACATAGAAGATACATTTCGATTAACAAACTAAAATCTTACGAATTATGAATACGGCAAAAAGAATTATCACAACAACATTCGCACTTTTATTAGTTACGCTTACTTTTGCTCAAGTTTCTTTGGGATTAAAAGGTGGGGTAAATTTTGCAAATATTACACTCCCGGAGATTGGGATCATTAACATTCCTGATGCACAGACCAACAAATCTTTTACCGTAGGAGCAGTTGCTGAATTTGGAATTAAAAATGGTTTTGCCATTCAAACAGAAGCAAATTATACAAAAAAAGGATTTATCATTAATGAGGGAATCCCTTTAGAATTAGCAAATATTCCTTTACCTGTTGGCGTAAAAGTAACAACTGATTTAAATTATATCGAAGTACCTATTTTGGCAAAATACAATTTTGGAAATGGAAAAGTAGGTGGCTATGTTACCGCTGGACCAACGATGAGTTACGCTTCAGGTGGTCGATTCAGGACTGCTGCTAATTTTATTATCGACTTCAATGTCATTGATCGGAAATTTGATTTTGATGATTTGAATATTTCTAAATTCGATATTGGCGCATCTATTGGAGCAGGAGGAACAGTTAATCTGGGTGCTACAAAATTATTTGTGGATGCTAGATACACACATGGATTTAACAAATTAGATAATATTCCGGTGATCGATTTAGATTTTAAAAATAAAAACTTTGCACTAACTACAGGATTTTTAATTCCATTGAACAAAGGTTATTCTAGACCTAGAGCATGATGAATAACCAACACCCAACAAGGAATAACCAATCTCCAAACTTTACGGAATAGCTTCGGTTTGTAATTGGACATTGGATATTTCTTATTGGATATTGATTCTTTATTGGGTTAGATATTCAAAAAGAAATGCCTTCCAGTTACAATGTACTGGAAGGCATCTTTTCTAAAACGACTAACGTTTTAATTATTGGAAAATCCTCCAAATTCATCATCATCTTCTTCTTGTTTCCGATTGATCCACCAAAAATAAGCGATCCCTCCTACTAACAAATATGGAGCGGAAAACATATACAATATTCCAGCATTCAATCCTTTTCCTGCTGTTCCACCATCTTTTAAATTTTGCTCAGCAGATAATTTACACATTGGACATTGAGCTTCAACAACATTGACTGAGGTCATATTCAATACGAAGGCTAAAGCAAAAAGAGAACAATATTTTAAAAATTTATTTTTCATGATATTCTTATTTTCAATTGAAAATCTAATGCAAAGATAGGTATTAATGGTGAATGGTTAACTGTCAATGGTTAATTTTAATAGTAATCTACGCTTCAT
>JBGCCY010000008.1:0-10182 GCA_045104975.1 Saprospiraceae bacterium | reverse complement strand
TTTTACGCATCCACCAATTTCCCAATCAAATTTAAAATAGGGATAAGGTAAAGAATCAATAAACTCACAATACTCATCTGGAAAATCGAAGTTCCAATTTTACTTTTTTTCAAAAAATTAAATCCCCAATCAAACCCTTTCAACAATGGAATCATCGCAGCTAAGATTCCTGGAAAAAGATAGATCACTTTCATAAAACTATAATCTCTCCCATAGGCTGTAAATAGAATAATGAAAACTAAAAATCCCACATTAAAAATGGAGAACATCCAATTGGAGTTTTCAGTTAAAAAATTAAAACTCTTTTCTGAAAATAACTTTCCCCATATTTTTAAGTCTTTAAACAATCCTAGCAAAAATAAAATGGAAGGAAACAATGCTAAAATCAAAGCACCTTTTCCCACATTCATCATCATCGGATCAGTCGATTGCCACTTCCCTGCTGGCCAATTATCGAAATATAAAAAATGCGATCGACCATATAATTGCGACCAAACCGAAGTTCGATGCAATGGATAATTATCGCCATACTCATTGGTAATCATTGGATTTTTTATCATGTCAAAAAACCGAAAAGTAAAATAACCACTTGCAATCGACTTCACTCCAGGTCGTCGAAAAGTAGTTTCTTCCAAAAAATTAGGCGCTTCTCCAACTGGCGTATTGTACACAAATGGATGATCGTATTTTTTGAAATTATCATAGTAGCCTCCAAAATATCCTACGAGTAAAAAATTCATTCCTACAAAAACTAACAAACTGCCGAGGTAATTTTTCCCAATCGAAAATTTAAAATCTTGCGTACTGATTATTTTAAATAAAAAAACCATCACCACTCCACTCATCAATATAAATGAATTCCCTTTCGTCACGCCTGCCAAAATTGAAGCGATTAAAAGGAGTATAAAAAATCGAAGCGAAGGTTTTTTCAAAAATCGATACAAAGCATATATCATCAACGTCCCAAATAAAATTAAAAACGCATCATTAGAAGCTTGCGCATGAATCGCAATAAATCGAGGATTAAGTGCGACCATCGAAAAACTGACCAACTGAACCATTCGATTAAATGGTTGCCCTAAAATAAAAACCAAACAAATGAATAGGGTGAAAATTCCAGCGAAAGCATTGATGAGTTGAGCAAAAACAATTCGATTTTCCTTGGAAGTGATTTCGAACCAAGTCCAACTTTTAGCGACGGTCTGATGATATAACTTAGGATGATAGCATTGCCAGCAATCGGTGTACTCAGGAGATTTTCCTTTTGCAATAATTAGCTCAGATACTTCGAGATGAATATCATTGGCCGAGCCATCGTTAACGATTGCCAAAGTAATCATCAATGCTGTAGAAATAGCAAAGATGAAATACATTAATGATTTAAGAAATGGAGAATCATTTGATAGCATTCCTAAAGGTAAAATAGAATTTGTTTTTTTGAGTACCCTAGATTTGAAATTCCCCTCAAATCACTTCCAACATTTTTTAGAGAAACCTCTTCGCTTAGATCTCAAAATCTTATGTTGAATGGTATCTGTTGGAGTAATCTCTTTTACAAAATTTTCATCTGGATCAAATGACAATTTAAAAAGAGGTAATTCTTTGGGTTGATGTTCCGTAGTTAATTCATATCGATAAACGGTATCTTTTGGAATACCTAAACTCTCTTCTCCAAATGGATGTGCTTTGACAATAAAAACGAGTGGGTCTTTTCTCTTAATCGCTTCCTCCTCTAATTTTTCAATTCGATCGGTACTCTTTATTATTTCTAAAACTCTTTTTTGACAATCATCCAACATATCGAGAGTCGACGCTTTTTTTCTTTCAAATTGATAATATTGATCTACTATTAATCCTGAAGAATCTTTCGTCACTTTTTCATTGATGTCAAAATATTCTTCGATGTACATTTTTCCAGAAACATTATATTTTTCTAATTCATGTAAAACATTTATATCTTGAATCTTCACCCCATCTAAATCCACAAATTTAAAAGTTAAATTATCGACCTTAATTCCCCTCAAAGTGGTATTGGAAAAATCACCTCCAAAAAAAGCATTGGTTAAATTAGCTTTCATCATATTTCCATTTCTCATTTCTACATCTTCCAAATTCGCTCCACTCAAATCTGCCTCAGCCAACCTACTATTATTCATGGAAGCATTTTTGAAATCTGCTTTTTTCATATTAGCAAAACTAATGTTGGCATAATCTAAATCGGCTCCCTGAAAGTTGACCTCTTCCAAATTAGCATATTGCAAATTAATTTCTCTTAGATAAGCGTCAACTAAATTCGCTCCTTGCAGGTCGGAGTAGCTAAAGTTAGCTTTCAAAAATATCTTTTGATAGACTTCTATTCTTAGATTACTATTGATTAGGGAAAGTAGTAATTGTCCTCGTTCGGGACTTAGTGGTTGTTTAATAAGTTTGTCATTTTCCAAATAACGATAAGGACGAAATGCCTGACTTAGTGAAATAATTCGGCTAATCACCGACTCACTCAATCGGCCATTATTATTGGACTGGCTAGTTTCTTCTCCAATCTTATCCATCAGATTACTCATCAAAAAAACGAGAGAACTTCTACGACTACCTTCCTCCAAATTGACCTGTTGATCCAATCGGTTATTTTGATAACGCAATAAAGTATTTTGATTATTTAAAATGTAAGTCTGAATGCTCAATACCAACAAAGGCAAAACTGCAATGAGTAGGGTAAAAGTACCAATTCGAGTGATTCGAATAATTAACTGAGAGGTAAACTCTGCTAGCGTATCTTTAGTAACTTTTTGATCTGGAATCTCTTCGTATAATTGTTTGACACTTTTTTTCAATCCTTTGCCCACCAAATAATTGGTGGTCATGCGTCTTGCCCAATTACGAATTTTACCTTTACCTGCGTCCTTGCCTTTGTAAAAGTTAAGCTCCGTGCGGAGTAATAAATTTTCTTTAATTAAATCTTGTAATTGTTCTTTTGGGTTTTCCTCTTCTTCCATATCGTTAGTGTAATAATTTCTTTTGGGAAGATAGGATTTATCTTTTGAAAAAAATTATTACACTAACCATATTTCAAAAAAACTAATTAAATCCCAAACTGCTCAAAATGCAATGCATAATGTTTCCCTTCCATCAACTTCCATTCATACCTCGTTACATTTCCAAAAACATTACTCGGCACAGTCGTCTTTGGATTTTCTTTGAAAAATAATTCTAGCTCATCATACGATTTCCAAAACTCAGTTTTCGCTTCCTCCAAACTTCCAAAACGTAAATCTTCCACTTCCCCTTTTCTTAAAACAGGATGGTCAAAATTTTTCGGCATTGGTCGATAATTCCAAAGTGAGTCTTGTGTTCTTTCTAAATACTTTTCAGGCGTTTTAATCTCACAAGGAATTTTTCCTAATGCCTGTTGCATAAAAAATTCAAAATGCTCGACAAGATGTTGCGCAGTCATCAAACCCCATTTTGGATTTGTACTTTCTGTCAAGGCGTTAAATTTTTCTTCTAAATATAATCTGGTGATGGTTGGGAATGGAGATTTTTTCTGTACCAAAGTTAGAATCGTAGCCATCGCTACCAACTCGCCATCTTGGTCTAAAATTTCTTCGTACCATTTGATTACACCTGACGGATGTTCTTTTCCACGACTGTCACGTTCTACTCTTTCTTTACACGTCAACCGAACTTGGATCGTATCGTTGTGATAAATTGGACGTATAAATCGGCAGTTATCTAAACCATAATTTGCACCAACTGGCCCCTTCGCAGGATGAACAAAAAGTCCTGCTGCTGCTGCCAACAAGAAGTAACCATGTGCCGCTCGTTTTTCAAAAATCGTCCCATCCAAAGAAGTGATATCGGTATGTGCATAAAAAACATCCCAAGTCAAGTTGGCGAAATTTTGAATATCAGAATCAGTAATTGTTCGCTTGTGCGTGAGCAATGACATGCCCGGTTCGATCTCTTCGAAGTAATATTTAAAAGGATGTTGAGGTGCTTCTGTTACTTTTGCATTCGGTTGATAAATACCTGTGATGGCAGAAAGTGTGGTTGGCGTTCCTTGCACGGCACATCTTTGGAGATAGTGATTGATACCTCGCATTCCACCCATTTCTTCGCCACCACCTGCTCGTCCTGGACCTCCATGAACTAATGTTGGAAGTGGAGAACCGTGACCTGTACTTTGTTTTGCGTTCTCTCGATTGAGCACTAAGATTCGACCGTGGTGACTTGCTGCACCTACTACAAATTCTCTAGCCTCGGCATCATCAAAAGTTGCAATCGAAGCACACAACGAACCTTTTCCCATCTGCGCTAATTCTATCGCTTGGTCAATTCCTTTGTACGGCATGATTGTACTCACCGGTCCGAATGCTTCAATCTCATGCACACCTAAATTTTTATATGGATTTTTTTCTAATAATAAAATTGGAGATAAAAATGCACCTTTGTCATAGTCCGCATCTATCAAATCTATCTTGTCCAAACTACCATAAACGATCTCGGCAGTCTGCGCTAATTCTTTTACTCGATCTCGAACTTCTGTTACTTGATCTTTGCTCGCCAATGCGCCCATGCGAACACCTTCGGCAGTTGGGTTTCCAATTCCGATTTTTCCTAATTGTTTTCCTAATGCAATTTGTACGTCTTCGACTAAATGTTCGGGAACAATAATTCTTCGAATGGCGGTACATTTTTGACCGCACTTGGAAGTCATTTCTTTGCGAGCTTCTTTGATAAATAAATCAAATTCTGGAGTGCCTGGTGTTGCACTTTCTCCCAAGACAGAACAGTTTAAACTATCTGCTTCCATGTTGAAAGGAACTGCTTCCGAAATAATTCTTGGGTGCGCTTTTAACATTCTTCCTGTCGTCGCCGAACCTGTAAACGTCACCACATCTTGCGAATCAACCGTATCTAAAATTGTCCGAGCAGAACCACAAATTAATTGCAATGCACCTTCTGGTAAAATTCCTGAAGCGATAATTTCTCGCACAACTGCTTCCGTCAAAAACGAAGTGGCTGTTGCTGGTTTGACTACTGCGGGAACTCCTGCCATCCAGTTCGTCGCACATTTTTCTAACATTCCCCAAACTGGAAAATTATACGCATTGATATGAATTGCAACTCCTCGCTTCGGTACCATGATGTGTTGCGCGGCAAAACTTCCTCCTCTCGAAATATCTACGAAGTCGCCATCGACATGAAAACTTTGATTGGCAAAGTTTTTCCGCAAAGATGCATTGGAAAATAAATTTCCAAAACCACCTTCTATGTCTACCCAACTATCTGCTCGGGTTGCACCAGTTTTATAACTCACTTCGTAAAACTGCTCTTTCTTTTTGGTTAAATAAAGAGCGAGTTTTTTAAGCATGTTGCCACGCTCTTGGAAAGTCATTTTTCGCAAAGGTGCTCCTCCTGTCTTTCGACCGTAGTTTAGAATTTTTTCAAAATCTAAACCTTTGGTGGTGGATAGGGCTACGATTTCGCCGTTGACAGAATTGTAAAGTGGAGTGCCGTCGCCGTCGCCTGTAAGCCATGAACCTAATGCGTAATTTTCGAGTTTTTTCATTTCTTATAGTTTTGATAATATTCTAAAATCCATGGGTGGATTTTCTTATTTTTTCTTTTCAAAATTTTTAAAAATTCTTTTTCGTAAAATTCTTCTATTTCTTTTTCATAGGACCATTCTAAATAATCTCCACAGCCATATCTTACTTTTTCTTTTGGATCGAATATAATAGTATAACAAAGTCCTCCAATTTTTGTAGAAAAATTCTTATCTCCATTACATTTTGGAAAAAATGTCAAATGGATTTCATCATCCTTAAAAATTCTAGAAGAGTCAATTTTTCCAAACCATTCAAGGTCACATTCAATAAAATCGATTACATTTTCATTTCCTAAGATTTCTTTAATCTTCTGTTTATCTTTTAATAAATAATTTTTATTGAATGCTTTGTAATCCTCGTCAGTTTCTATTTTTATTAAAAAATCTGTTCCATATTCATTTTCAATCACACAATTCAATTTATACAATTCCCATTTTGCTAAATCATATTGCTCCTCCAAATTGTGCCTGATAATTATTTCAGGATATTCACTTTTTTGTTTTTTACAACTAAAAAATAAAACTAGTAAGAGTATTGTTATAATTTTATTCAAAATTCATTTTTTATCCTCTCCCAATTTAAATTCATATTTCATAAATAAATAGGACTCCACCGCTTCTCCATCTTTCATAGCAGGCTTGAATTTTAGTTGTTTAAAACTTTCTTGTATTTCTTCTCTAAGGAAGCCATTACTTGCCATTCGAAAATCAGCATTGGTAATATTTCCATTTTCATCAATCGTTACGAAGTAATTATAAAACAATTCTTCCTCTGCACTATAACCATCAAAAACAGAAACTTCCACCTTAAATGAATTTTCCACCTCTTCATTATTTAAAGGAATAGGATAAGAATCAGCTGTTTCTAATTCTCGATTAGTCAGCCATTTATCTTCCATTTCATAAATGATTTGAGCCACAACTATAGGATTTTCAAATAGCGGGAATTCCTTTTTAGACATCTCGATACCTTCTTCATAAATAGTTTCTTCTTTTAGTTTCCCATTTTTATAATAAGATTTTGACATTCCATGTTCTCTCCCATTTTCCATTTCTTGATATAAATTCAACACTCCATTCGTAAAGTCTTTTTGAATTCCATGTCTCTTATAATTTTTGTACTCATGCTCTTTTCGTTCTTGCTCATCTTTAAACATAGAATACTCATTGATATAAAGTCCTGTTCCATTTTTTAATATATGACTGCCATCTTTATCCCAAAAATCATGAATTAAAAAATCTCCATTCTTAAATTCAGCTTCCATTTTTTTGCTGCCATCTTCGTAAAATTCTAACCATTCCCCATCTCGTTCGTAATCAGAAATGTAAGTTCCTGATTCTTTTAATTGACCATTTGAATGCCATTCTTTGTAAACACCAATCCGCTTTTCGGTTTCTATTTTTTGATGTTGTAATTTTTTTGGATTTCCATTGTCATAGAAAGTAGTAATTTCTAATTGTTTGAGATCAGTTAGGATTTTAGCTGATTCTTTTATTTTTCCATTTTCAAAATAAACTTCTTTTTCTCCAGTTTGAACTCCTTTTACATATTCAATTTTTTCATTCAATCCGCCTATCTCAAAATAACTTGTGAATGTTCCATCAATTATTCCTTCTATCAAATAGAACTCTTCTTTGATTTTTTTATTTGGAAAAAAAGTTTGGCAGAGACCTGAGTAACTCATATCAAAAGCATCTCCCGATTCATCAACACAAAACTCATTTGGATTTTTTCGAATGAACGTTTCTAGTTTTTTTATAGTCAACTCATTCAGATCATAGTAATCATCATCTAACTCCGACATCGCATCTAAACGATCATACAAATCACTTCCAAACAAATCATCCTCTTGTGCTTTGAGAAAAAGCTTTTCGTTTTTTAAATAAATCTGATGTACTTTTTTTACCAACTTAGTCATCTCTTTATCTCCGATATATTCCAATCCTTTGATGATCGTTGGCATGTACTTTCCATAGTCATTATAGTAAAATTGTACAAAACCTCCATTCGTCACTTGACCATCCAAATACCACCAATAGTACAATGCTTTTTGACCGAAGGAGAGGCTTTGACTTTTTTCAATTTCTTGATCTCGATCACCAATAAAAGTGGAAAGTGGTTCGAGAACAAACCATCCAAAATCGTAACCTTCTAATTTATAAAAATCACCTTTGCTGAGTTGAGGTTTAAAATGACTAGCTTCTTCAAACACCCAATAAGGATCATTAGGTTGTTCCTTTTGTCCAAAAATATTATTGAAAAAATTCATAAGCAGAATCAATAAGATTATTTTAATTTTCATAAAAAAGCATTTATAGTTTTGAGATGTTAATTCTCAAACTGCTCTTCACTCGGCAAAGAAAAATCAGCACTCACTTCTTCTGTCAAGCAATTTCCTTCAAAGTAAGTAACCTTCCATTTGTCATGATAAATAGATTCATACCAAATTTCAATTTTGATATATTTATAATTCTTAAAGTAAAACTGAGCTAATGATAGGTTATGACTAAAGTTTAAAAAAGTATCATTTCCTCCAATTTTGACGATTGAATTATTGATGTCTAAGTTCCCAATATAGGTAGGAATGCTATCAGGTAAATTAAATTTTTTAAAAAGATACCACCAGTTTTTAACAGGCTCATCATTATGAGTAACTCGCATATCTGTAATGATAGCAGGCCCAACTCCTCCGTTAGTAATATTTAAGCTTAATGCCGTAATTTGATAATTTTCGGCTGAATGACTTTTGCCCATAATAATTTCTAGCCTAGGCCAAACGGAAGCTTTGGCTTGCTCATACATCAGCATTCTTTGCTCTGCCATGATTCGAGTTTGCATAATGGAAACCGCTAATGCACAAATACTAATCAACGTTACACCCAATGCAATGATGTTTTGCGGCTCTCTGATTACTTCAACAAAAGATTTTTTTTCCATTAGAAATTAGATTTTAGTCTTTTTTAAAATGGGTCACCAAATAGGTTTTATTTTAAACATTTACATTCTCAATCACCGCAGCATACCCTTGCCCTACTCCCACACACATCGTCACCAATGCATATTTCTTTCCTGTCAATTTCAACTCCAATGCAGCCGAATAACAAATCCTCGCACCAGTTACTCCAAGCGGATGACCAATCGCAATCGCTCCTCCATTTGGATTAATTCGTGGATCGTCATCAGCCAATCCCCATTCTCGAATACAAGCCAAACTTTGTGAAGCAAATGCTTCATTCAATTCTATCACATCCATATCTTCCATCGTCAAACCTGCTTTTGCCAATGCTTTATTGGAAGCAGTTACTGGACCGATTCCCATGATGCGAGGTTCAACTCCGACGACTGCGGAGCTTACAATTTTTGCTAAAGGTTTTAAATTATATTTTTTTACTGCATCGTCAGATGCTATAATTGTTGCAGCTGCGCCATCATTTAATCCTGATGCATTTCCAGCGGTGACGGTTCCACCATTTTCTGGTTTACGAAATGCAGGTCGTAATTTTGACAAAGCTTCCATCGTCGTGGTCGCTCGAATGAATTCGTCTTTTTCAAAAATGATTGGATCTTTTTTTCGCTGTGGAATTGAAACTGGCGTAATTTCTTTTGCCAATCGTCCATTCGCTTGAGCTGCAGCAGCTTTCATTTGTGAGCGATACGCAAATGCATCTTGATCTTCTCTGCTGATCTTATATTTTTCTACGAGATTTTCGGCAGTCACTCCCATTCCGTCGGTGCCGTACATTTCGTTCATTTTTTTATTGACAAATCTCCAACCAAAACTACTGTCATGCATTTGCGCATCTCGACCAAATGCTTTGGAAACTTTGGAAATCACCCAAGGCCCACGAGTCATGTGTTCGACTCCACCTGCAATAAAAATTTCTCCGTCACCAGCTTTGATTGCTCGATTGGAATGAATGATGGCGGATAAGCCTGACGAACATAATCGATTGACTGTTTCGCCCGGAACACTCCAAGGTAATCCTGCGAGCAACAAACACATTCGAGCGACATTTCGATTGTCTTCGCCAGCTTGATTGGCGCAACCAAAAATGACATCGTCATAAGCATCCTTTGGAATGTTTGGATTTTTTTCAACGAGTGCTTTGATGACAATTGCGCCGAGGTCGTCCGTTCTAATTGGTGCAAGAGTTCCTGTGAATTTTCCGATTGGAGTTCGGATGCCGTCGATAATGTATGCTTCTTTCAATTTATTTTTAAGTTTTAATTACGTGAATTTTAGAATTTATTTTTTGGAAAATAAAATTACATTTTTTCTCCTTTGATCAGTAAACTTGATTGAACAGATTCGTTTTTTAAATGCATAAAATTTTGTCTCGTATCATCTTTGAGAAATTCCGTTAAATCATTTTCGGAGTCAAAAGAGATAAAATGTATTTCGTAAGGTTGTTCTGCTGAACTTGAAATGTATGCCTCTTTTGAAGGTCTTAATCGATGGATGATTTTTCCTTTATATTTTTCCATCAGCGGAATTGCGAAATTTTCGAATTCGTGGAAGATGTCTTCTTTTCCTTTTTTGACAAAAATTAATTGTGTGAGGTAAATCATA
>JBGCCY010000007.1:0-9229 GCA_045104975.1 Saprospiraceae bacterium | reverse complement strand
TCAAAGCAGAAACTACAATTGGTTTCAACATGCCAGAAGCAGGTGCGGTTACTTTGACTATCTTCGATGTATCAGGTAGAACGTTAAGATTGATAGAAATGGATGCAGTTAAAGGTGCTAACTCTGTAAATGTTACAAGAGATGGTATCGAAGCAACTGGTGTTCTTTACTACCAATTGGAAACAGCTACTGAAACAGCTACTAAGAAGATGATTTTGGTGGACTAATCTTCGGATGACAAAATCAAATTATCTTTTCTAGATAAGTTTTAAAAGAAGCGTCTTCTACGAAAGTGGGAGGCGCTTTCTTTTTTAAGTTTTTGATAAATATCGAACGTACGCTTGTAGGGGCAAGTTAAAATTGGAATCGAAAACGACCAACGGAAGTATTGATTTAAAAACACAAGATTTTTCAAAGAACCTTTTTTTTTATGAAAAAATCGTTTGTTATTTATAATTTATTTATTTTTATAAAAATATTTTTCTTCTCAAAACCAATCGGTTTAAAAAATTCCTACTTACCGTTATTCCCACTTTTCCGTTTTTTTTAAGAAAAAAGGTTTTTAGTATCAGCGACTGGCTTTTTTTAGTCAGCCTTTGATTTGTAATATAAAGAAAAGCCAGAGGCTGGTTAAAAGTCAGTTCTTGGAATCCCTCACTCTCATAAAAAAAATCTCATGAACAGTAAAAAACCACTTCAACTTATCACACAACTATTTCTAGTATTTATTCTTTTGTCCAACCAAATGAATGCAGAGTTTAACTTTACCGTCGGCCCAACGATTGCTAATTTTATTGGTGCAGATACGATTGATAATTTTGAACCAGATTGTGGAAGCACAACTGCGACCTTTGAAATAATGGCTGATGATGATTGCTCCAATCCTTCTTTATTGGAATACGCTTGGGAGTTTAGCACGGGACTTTCTGGTACTGGAAAGTCTGCTTCAGGAGCATTCCTAAATGGTAATTATTCTTTGACATTTACGATCAATGATCAATGTGGAAATTCAATTGTGCATATTCATGATTTCGTAGTGAAGGATGCTAAGTTACCTACTCCCGTTTGCATTGTTGGAATACTAACGGCGGTGGTGCCTTCCTCAGGCGCAATAACTATTTGGGCAGTAGATTTTGAAAGTGGAAGTAGTTCTGATAATTGTACAGCTTATGATGATTTGAAGTTTTCATTTTCACCTGATGTGAATTTGATTAATTTGACAATTGATTGTGATGATATTTCAACGGATGGATTAGTTCCCATTAGCCTATATGTTACAGATGAAGAAGGGAATCAAGATTATTGTTCGACACTTGTTAATATACAAGACCCGTATGGAATTTGTTGTTGTTCTTATCCTATGGTTACTGGAACAATTGAAAATGAAAATCAAGAAGTTATTGAAGAAGTAACAGTATCGTTAAATACAGGAGGAGGGTTGAATCCACCCCCCATAATCACAGGAGCGAATGGAGTTTACAGTTTTAATTTTTGGCCGACAGAAGGATATATTGTGACTCCTAAAAAAGATATTAATTATCTCAATGGAGTAACGACTTATGATTTGGTTTTGATTTCAAAGCATATTTTAGGAACTCAATTATTAGATTCTCCATATAAAATTATTGCAGCTGATGCAAATAATTCAAAGTCAATTACTGCTTTAGATTTAGTGAGGTTAAGAGCTTTAATTTTACACATTGATGATGAGTTGGATGATAATGAATCATGGAGATTTGTAAATGCGAATTATGTTTTTCCAAATCCTAATAATCCATGGCAAGAAGAATTTCCGGAAATACACGAAATTGTTAATTATGGTGGTATTTATGAGCCAGGTAATTTTGTTGCTTTGAAAATTGGCGATGTCAATGGAACTGCTTCGCCAAATAGTTTACTCGGCTCAGATATTAGAACTTTTGATGGAGCTGTAACGCTGACGCTAACACATTTACAAAAAGAAAAAATAGCAATAGGAGAAACGTTTACAATTGATTTTCGAGCGAATGATTTTAAAAATATAGAAGGTTTTCAATTCACTTTTGGATTTGAAAAAGAGGCAGTTGAATTTGTAGATGTGATGCCAAAATTGGAAGGATTGAGCATAGAGAATTTTGGTTTGACAAAACTAAATGAAGGGAAAATTATGACTAGTTGGAATAGCTCAAAAGGAATTGATTTGAAGAAAAATACAGTTTTGTTTTCCATGACTTTTAAAGCAAAATCGATGAGAGAAATTGCTGATATCTTTGAGATAAATTCTGATTATTCAACTGCTGAGGCATACTCTGAAACTAATGTTTATGAAGTTGAACTATCTAATGATATCAAACGTAACAAGATATTTACAAATGTTTTTGAATTGTATCAGAACTTTCCAAATCCATTTAAAGAAGAAACGGTAATTAATTTTTATTTGCCAAAACCAGAAGCAGTCACGTTAATAATATATGATATGTCAGGTCGAGTTTTAAATCAGATGGAATTAGAAGGTGTGGAGGGGTTTAATTCGAAAAGAATAAAAAGAGAAGATTTCGATGCAACTGGAGTTCTTTACTACCAATTGGAAACAGCTACTGAAATAGCTACTAAGAAGATGATTTTGATTGACTAATCTTCGGATTTAGAAATCAATTTATCTTTTATTATAGATAAGTTTTAAAAGAAACGTCTTCTACGAAAATGGGAGGCGTATTCTTTTTTACCTTCTTTGACTTGACTTAAAAATAGGAGATTTGTCAAAGAATCTTTTTTATATGAAAAAAATCGTTTGTTATTTATTATTTTTTTATTTTTGATATGTTTTATATAAATTTTTTCTTCCCAAAATCCGTAGTTTTTAAATTCCCACTTACCGTTATTCCCATTTTTCCGTTTTTTTGAAAAAAAAATAGGACACTTTTTGTTGTCAAGAACTTTGTGTTAAATGAAATTCTTGATTATACAGCTAGTCTTATAGTTATATTATAAGAATGAAACGCTCATTTCCAAAAATAAAATTTCATGAACAGAAAGTCATTACACTCTATCACTCAATTATTTCTAGTATTTATTCTTTTGTCTAATCAAATGAATGCAGAGAGCAATTCGTCTTTTGATTTTTTTAATAAAAAAAATACAACTGACATTATTGCACCTATAGCCATTTGTGATCAAAATACCGTTGTGGCCATTGGTCAAAACGGAACTTCCATTGCTCAAGCGATTACATTTGATGATGGTAGTACAGATAATGTTGGAATTGTATTGATGGAAGTTCGAAGAATGGATAGTCCTGCTTGTCCAGGGCCAGATGGAACTACCTTTGGGCCGACTGTTCCTTTTTATTGTTGCGATATAGGAACAACGGTAATGGTTGAATTTAGAGTTTCGGATGCCGCAGGAAATACCAACTCATGCATGGTGGAGGTAGAAGCTCAAGATAAATTAATTCCAGTTATTTACTGTCCTGCAGATATTTCGATTTTATGTACCGAGTATCCAACTCCAAGTGTGACTGGAGAAGCAACTGCAAGTGATAATTGTGAAACCAATATAACGGTCGCTTATAATGATATTTCTATAACTGAAGATGATTGTGGAGGAGGACAAATTACCAGAGTTTGGACTGCAACCGCAGGCTCAGGTCAATACAGTACAGCTTCTTGCATTCAAATAATTACGATTACCAATCCAAGTTATTTTGAAGAAGATGATATTACTTGGCCGATAGATTATGAGGCAATGACTTGTGGAATAGGCCTTGAACCAGAGAATTTACCTTCACCTTATAATGAGCCAATTTTAGATGAAGGTAATTGTAATAACGTGGCTGTAGGTCACACAGATCAAGTTTTAGAGTTTGGTGGAGCAAATGCTTGCTTAAAAATATTAAGAAAATGGCATGTAGTAGATTGGTGTCAAGCAGCTAATAATCCTGATCCAACCCAACCAGGGCCAGGGATTTGGCATTATACGCAAGTATTAAAAATCATCAATTCTTCCGCTCCAACGATTACGAGTTTTAATGGTGCTGCAATTATTGATAATTATGAACCAAATTGTGGGAGTACAACTGCGACTTTCGAAATAATGGCAGATGATGATTGTACCGAACAATCCTTACTTGAATACTCTTGGGAGTTTAGCACAGGACTTTCTGGAACTGGAAACTCAGCTTCAGGAGCATTTTTAAATGGTAATTATTCTTTGACTTTTACGGTCAATGATCAATGTGGAAATTCAGTTTGGCAAATTCATGATTTTGAAGTGAAGGATGCTAAGTTACCTACGCCAATTTGCCTTTTTGGAATATCGACGGTAGTGATGCCGTCAGCGGGACAAGTAACAATTTGGGCAACAGATTTTGAAAATGGAAGTAGTTATGATAATTGTACGGCTTATGATGATTTGAACTTCTCCTTTTCACCTGATGTAAATTTGGATAGTATGGTCATTACTTGTACTGATCTATGTGGTAGCGGTACTGGACTATTTCCTATAGAAATATATGTAACTGATGAGGAAGGAAATGCTGATTTTTGCTCGACGTTTGTAAATGTTCAAGATCCTAATGGAGCTTGTGCATGTCCTACTGCCAGTATTTCGGGAAATATTGAAAATGAAAATCAGGAATCGATAGAAGATGTAACTGTGATATTAAGTGATCCTAATGGTTTGAACATACCTGTAGTAACAGGGGCAAATGGAAGTTATCAGTTCATGATTTTACCAAATGAGATGAGTGTTACTCCTGAAAAAAATATTAATTATTTGAACGGTGTAACTACTTATGACTTGGTTTTGATTGCAAAGCATATTTTAGGAACAGAACTACTAGATTCTCCCTATAAAATAATTGCTGCGGATGCTAATCATTCTGAATCACTCACCACCTTAGATTTAGTTAGGTTGAGAGCATTGATTTTGCATATTGATGATGAATTAACAAATAATAGTTCATGGAGATTTGTTTCTGCGGATTATATTTTTCCAAATCCAAATAATCCGTTTGAAGAAGAGTTTCCAGAATATGCTGACTTGGAAAACTCTCCATTTTATGCTAATGCTAATTTTACAGCAATAAAGGTTGGGGATGTCAATGGAACAGCCTCGCCAAATAGCTTACTCGATTCAGATATTCGAACTTTTGACGGAGCAATAACACTGACACTAACACATTCACAAAATCAAAAAATAGCAAAAGGAGAATCATTTACAGTTGACTTCCGAGCAAATGATTTTAAAAATATAGAAGGGTATCAATTCACTTTAGGATTTAAAAAAGAGGTAGTGGAATTTTTAGAGGTGATCCCAAATTTAGAAGGATTGAGTGAAGGTAATTTTGGTTTGACAAAACTAGAAGAAGGAAAAATTACGACTAGTTGGAATAGTTCGAAAGGAGTTAATTTGGAGAAAGACGAGGTATTGTTTTCAATGACTTTTAAAGCTAAATCGGCTGGAGAAATTGCTACTATTTTTGATATAAATTCTCAACTCACAGTAGCAGAGGCTTACGCTGGATCTAACCTTTATGAGGTAAAACTATCTAATGATAGCCAACATAACACAACATTTGCAAATGATTTTGAATTGTATCAAAATTCTCCAAATCCATTTAAAGATGAAACGACAATTAGTTTTTATTTACCAAAATCAGAAACAGTAATTTTGAAAATATATGATATGTCCGGTCGAGTTTTAAGCCAGATGGAATTAGAAGGAACGAAAGGGTTTAATTCGAAAAAAATAAGAACCGATTTCGATGCGACAGGGGTACTTTATTATCAAATTCAATCGAATGAAAAAACACTTACTAAAAAAATGATCCTATTGGATTAAAAGAAAAAAGAGCTAATAAAAATTAGTTCAAAGATGCTTTAAAATCGGTTTTTGGGATGGCCTCTTCCAGTTTTTTTGGAGGGGGCTTTTTTTTTTTTACGAATTTCAAATATTTAATTTTCACATATTATATTTATTTTTTTGAATGAGTAATTCTTTCTTCTAATTAAGATTAATTTTACTTAACTTTGTGCTTATCGAAAAAATATTATAATTCGATACATTTCATTTAGATATTCCCACTTACCGTTTTAAAATTTTCAAAAAGATCAATAAGGAAAACTCCTTATTGACAATCATTTTATTGTTGAAGTCGAAATTTAATTTCTTCAGCATATTTACCAAATTCTGTTTTCCCACAAACCGTCAGTTAAAAAAAAAATTAGGGACTTCTTTCCTTCCAGGAGAGCAGAGGTCACTCTTTTGTTATTTGTTTTACAGCTAGTAAATAATAATTCCATGCAAAAAATAATTTTTACATTAATCTTCCTTTCTATTAGTCTTTGTCAAAATGTTGCATTAGCCAACGCTACAAATTCTACTGAATTTAAAGCGGAGTCTTTCGCACCTCCAGTTTTGAATTGTCCAGATGACTTAGTCATCCAAGAATGTACTTCTTCGGCAGATTCTGCCATTTTAGTTCAAGAATTTTTAGATGCTTTTACTTTTACAGGTGGAGATAATCCTTCTGCGGCATTTGATCCAGCATTTACGGTTGCACCAATGTGTGTGGGCGGTCAAACGGTGGTTACTTATGTGGTGACAGATGACAATGGGACATTTAATTGTATCAGAAATATTTTTGTAAATGCAGATATGACTGATCCTACTTTTACAACTGCTTGTCCAACTGATATTACTATAGAATGTGACGAATCAGTTCCAGCCGCAGCAACTTTAGAAGCGACGGATAACTGTCAAGCAACTCCTGAACCAGCTATTTTTATCAATGAAATTCATTATGATAATGCAGGTGGAGATGAAGGAGAATTTGTGGAAGTAGCAGGTCCTGCAGGTTTTGATTTAACGAATTATTCCATCGCACTTTACAATGGTTCGAATGGAACAGTATATAGTACGATTAGTTTATCAGGAATTATTGATGATGAAGGAACAGGTTATGGAGCGTTAGAATTTTTTCAAAGTGGATTACAAAATGGAGCTCCAGATGGACTTGCTTTAGTTGATCCAGGAGCTAATGTAATTGAATTTTTGAATTATGAAGGTTCTACTATTACGGCAACTAATGGGCCAGCGAATGGTATGACTTCAGTTAATATAGGAGTAGCAGAAGCTAGTTCAACTCCAATAGGAGAATCATTACAACGAACAGGAATGGGAGGTGTAGGAAGTGATTTTACATGGACAGGACCTTTGGCAAATAGTGCAGGATCTTTGAATGCTGGACAAACAGTTGCTGTTGCACCACCTCCACCAATTGCTGTTGTTTTTGAAGAAAACTTTGTAGCAGGATGTGGAATTACAGGAGTGATTACTCGAACTTGGACTGCAACTGATGCTTGTGGAAATGAAGAAGTTTGTACTCAATTAATTACAATTCAAGATACAACTGATCCAACCTTTGTTGGAACTTTACCAGGAGATGTGACGATCGAATGTGATGAGTCAGCACCTGCTCCAGAAATGTTGATGGCGATGGATAATTGCCCATCAGCTTCAACGATGGTCATTTTTATTAATGAAATTCATTATGATAACGCTGGAGGAGATGTAGGAGAATTTTTTGAAATAGCAGGAACAGCAGGATTAGATTTATCTGGTTACCAAGTAGCCTTATATAATGGATCAAATGCTGGAGTTTATAATACAATTAATTTATCAGGAGTGATTCCAGATGAAGGAACAGGATTTGGTGCGATTGATTTTCAGTTGCCTGCAAATGGTTTACAAAATGGATCACCTGACGGATTAGCTTTAGTTGATGCAGGAGGAATGGTGATTGAATTTTTAAGTTATGAAGGAACGATTACAGCTTCTGGTGGACCAGCGGCTGGATTAACTTCAACTGATTTAGGAGTAGAAGAAACTGGTGGAGCTCTTATTGGAGAATCTTTGCAACGCACAGGAATGGGAGGAATGGGAAGTGATTTTACGTGGGTTGGACCTTTGACTGAAACTCCAGGATTGTTAAATATAGGACAGTCGGTTATGGCGAATTTAGCTCCAATAGCAGTTACTTTTTCTGAAGGATTTGTTGCTGGAAGTTGTGGAAGCACAGGTGTAATTACTAGAACCTATACGGCAACAGATGCATGTGGAAATGATGTAGAACATATCCAAACTATTACAGTTGAAGATAATACGCCTCCTGCATTTTTAGGAGCATTACCAATGGATATCACAGTAGAATGTGATGACATTCCAATGGCTGCTACTCTTTCTGCAGTTGATAATTGTGGAGCAGGATTGATGGTCTGGATTAATGAATCTCACTACGATAATACTGGAGGAGATGTGGGAGAGTTTGTTGAAGTGGCCGGTTTTGCAGGGATTGATTTAAGTTCTTTTACATTAGTTTTATATAATGGAAATAATGGATTTTCTTATAATACAACTACTTTATCAGGAGTGATTCCAGATGAAGGAAATGGATTTGGAGCGGTAAGTTTTCCAATCTCAGGTATTCAAAATGGAGCACCTGATGGAATTGCTTTAGCGCAAGGAATTACAGCGCTTCAATTTATTAGTTATGAAGGTTCGTTTGTAGCAATGAATGGCCCAGCAGGAGGAATGACCTCTATGGATATTGGAGTATCTGAACCTGGTGGAACACCTGTTGGACAATCTTTACAATTGATTGGAACAGGTTCTACTTATGCTGATTTTACTTGGACTGGACCAGTTGCAGAATCTCCAGGATTATTAAATGTTGGACAAATTGCGGAAGGAAATATTACTCCAGTTTTTGAAGAGAATACAGTTGATGGAGGTTGCGCTGGTGAAAGTACCATTACTCGAACTTGGACTGCAACTGATGCTTGTGGAAATCCAATGATTCATGTGCAAACAATTACGGTAGAAGACAATACGGCACCACAAGTAGCTTGTCAAAATATTACGGTTCAATTAGATGAAAATGGTGAAGCAGAAATTTTACCTAGTGAAATAAATAATCCTAATGCAAGTACTTCAACTAGTGTAGTGGTAGGAAACGCAGTCAGTCAATTGTCTGATGTGTTAAAATCTAATGCAGGTTTTTGCCCAACTCCTGCAGTTTCTACTAATACATGTGATTGCCCTACAGGTTTTGTAGCGGTAGGTTACTCAGGTATAACTGGAAATAGTTACGGTGGAAATGTTTTGAGCCAGTTAGTTTACATTGTAAAGAGGTGATGCCTAATGGAGATTTAGGAACAAGTGTAACAGTAACTTGCTCAAATGGAACCTT
>JBGCCY010000006.1:0-8216 GCA_045104975.1 Saprospiraceae bacterium | reverse complement strand
CTTCTTTTATACTTCTTTATGAATGATGTGTATATTTAACTTTTAACGAATTTTAAACATACTCTAAAATTTCCAACGTCAACTAATCATAAACAACTAATAACATTTAAAATTGTCATTATTGTCATTATGATTAAACTTCAAAACATAACAAAATCCTACACCACAGGACAGAACACTTTACAAGTTCTCAAAGGCATTGACCTTGATATCAAAGAAGGAGAATTTGTTGCTATCATGGGTTCGTCTGGTTCTGGTAAATCTACCCTGCTCAATATCTTAGGAATTCTCGACGAATATGACGGAGGTTCTTATACACTAGATGGTACGCTGATGAAAGATCTCAGCCAAAAACAAGCTGCTCAATATCGAAACAAATTTCTTGGTTTCGTTTTCCAATCATTTAATTTATTGAATTTCAAATCGGCTGCTGAAAATGTTGCCTTGCCTTTGTACTATCAAAAAGTCCCTCGCAAAGAACGGCAAGTAAAAGCCATAGAGTATTTGGATCGAGTAGGACTAAAAGATTGGGCCGATCATTTACCTACTCAACTTTCGGGTGGTCAACAACAACGAGTTGCCATTGCAAGAGCATTGATCGGACAACCAAAAGTGATTCTCGCTGATGAACCTACTGGAGCATTGGATACCAAAACTTCTCACGAGGTCATGGAATTTTTCAAAGAAGTAAATGCACAAGGAATTACAGTTATCATCGTAACGCATGAGCAAGACATTGCTGAAATGACGGATCGAATTATTCTTATGAAAGATGGACTGATTGAATAACGGTGAACTGTTAACCATTAACCGTTCACCATTAACCATTAATAAACTATGATTGATACTGACAAATGGCGAGAAATATTTAGTTCACTTGGTAGACACAAGTTGAGAACTTTCTTGACGGCATTTAGTGTCTGGTGGGGAATATTCATGTTGGTGATTTTGCTTGGAGCAGGGAAAGGTTTAGAAAATAGTGCGGAAGAAGATTTTAAAGATGATGCGATGAGTATCATCAGAATGTGGCCTGGAACAACTTCGAAAGAATACAAAGGCTTACCTGCTGGAAGACGATTAAGGTTTACTAATGACCAATTTAAATCTATGTCTGAAATCGAAGGCGTGCAAGAAACTGCCAGTCGATACTTCCTGTGGGGACAATATTTTATCAAACATAAAAACAAAAGCCTTTCTTTTGACGTGCAATGTGTCAATACTTCTTACATCAAATTTGAGAATCCAGAACTACTCAAAGGAAGATTATTAAATAAAATGGACTTGACCCAAAAACGAAAGGTCTGTGTCATTGGAATAAAAGTACAAGAAGGTTTTTTTACAAAAGGAGAAAATCCTATTGGAGAATATTTGAATGTAAAAGGAACTGATTATCAAATAGTTGGAGTCATTACTGATACAGGATGGGAAGGAAAAAAACGTAGAATTTATTTACCCATTACCACTACTCAACTAGTAGAAGGAACCGAAAGAATACACCAGTTAACAGCAGAAATGGGAGATGTCACGCTTGCTGAATCTGAAGTCATCGAAGATCGGATTAGGTTAAGTTTAGCCACGCAAATGAAATTTGACCCCGGTGATAAACAAGCAGTTTATCTTCGAAATCAAATCGAAAATTATAATCGATTTCGATCTACTATGAATATGATTTCTCTTTTTATTTGGTTTGTGGGCATTGGAAGTATTATCGCAGGAGTAATTGGGGTGAGTAATATTATGCTAATTATTGTCAAGGAAAGAACCAAAGAAATCGGCGTAAGAAAAGCACTTGGAGCGACTCCATCTTCTATCGTAACAATGATCGTTCAAGAAGCTATCTTTCTAACGAGCCTTGCTGGATATTTAGGAATGCTCTGTGGAATGGGGTTAATCATCGCCATCCAAACGGTGATGAAGCAAAATAATATTGAAGCAGAATTTTTTAGAAATCCAGAAGTAGATATCAAAATGGTTTTGATCGCACTTGGAATATTAGTAGTCTCTGGAGGATTGGCAGGTTTGATTCCTGCTTTGCAAGCAGTAAAAATTAATCCTGTAGTTGCGATGAAAAGTTAGGGACGTTTGACGATTTTGATTTTGATTTTGATTTTGATTTTTAACAATATTTTTTCACAACGTTAAACGTCTAGCACAGCGAACGTAAAACGTAAAACGAAAAAAAAATGTTCGACATAGACAAATGGCAAGAAATATTTGCAACTATTAGCAAACATAAGTTGCGTACTTTCCTTACTGCACTCGGAGTATTTTGGGGGATATTCATGTTGGTATTTTTGATGGGTGCAGGGAAAGGATTGGAAAACGGTGTACTCGGATTGTTTGGAAATATGGCTAAAAATAGCATGTTTTTAGGAACGAACCGAACCTCCAAACCATACAAAGGTTTATTGCCTGGTCGATTCTTGAGATTGAATATGGATGATATGGCTGCCATCAAGAACAATTTCTCTGATGAAGTTCAATACCTCGCACCTAGAATGTGGATGCCTTCAGGTGAAGTAAGCCGAGGAGAGAAAAAAGGAGCATTTGAAATGGCAGGCGAAAGTCCTGATCTATTTAAAATCAACCCCATGAAATTTTTGGAAGGTAGAATGCTCAATGATTTTGACATGAAAGAAAAGAGGAAAGTGGTCGTGATTGGAAAACGGGTTCGAGAAGTTTTATTTGAAAAAGACGAAGCAGCAGTTGGTGAATATATTACTTTCCAAGGTAACGATTTTCGCGTGGTTGGAGTGTATCGTTCAGATCGAAGAGGCGAACAAGGAGCTGAAGATGAAGAGCAATTATACTTGCCGTTGACGACTGTTCAAAAAATGAGAAACCGTCCCAATCAAGTAAGCATGTTGTCTTGTTCCATGTACCCAAATGTTTCTGCTACAGTTTTAGAACCTCAAATTTTAGCTATGCTAAAAGAGAGACATAAAGTATCACCTGATGACGAGCAAGCTTTTTGGACTAATAATATGGAAGAAGAATTTGGAGAAGTCATGGGGTTATTTAATGGAATTGCATTCATTGTTTGGTTTGTAGGAATCGGCAGTTTGATGGCAGGTGTAATTGGAGTTGGGAATATTATGTTGATTTTAGTAAAAGAACGAACCAAGGAAATTGGCATTCGCAAAGCTATGGGAGCAACTCCAAAATCTATCGTGAGTATGATTTTATTGGAGTCTGTTTTTATCACAACTATTGCTGGATACTTAGGATTATTGACGAGTACCGGACTGGTCATTTTGATGGCTCAAGCTATTGGAGATGGTGGTGATGGTTACTTTGCTAATCCAGAAGTAGATATTGAAATAGGAATAATTGCGCTTATTATTTTAATTATTTCAGGAGCATTAACTGGACTAATTCCAGCGATGCAAGCTGCGAACATTAATCCTGTTCAGGCTTTAAAAGACGAGTAATTTTTAACGACGAATGGTTAATGGTGAACGGTTAATACCGCTTGTTACTAACGATTTAATGTTAATCATTTAAAAAATAAGAAACCTGTTGATGGTAAATCCCAAACGAGAAATTAACCATTTATCATTAACAGTTATCCATTAAAAAAATCAATTATGAACAAAGGTTGTTTAATCGCATTCGGGCTTTTTTTATTAATCGGAACGGCTGGTTTGGCTTATTATTTCCAAACGAAAGATGGAAACGATATGCAAAATACAGAACTTACTAAAGCCACTATTGATAATATCATCAAAAAAACGGTAGCGACTGGTTCCATCAAACCTCGTAAGGAAGTAAACATTAAACCTCAGGTCTCAGGTGTTGTTGATCGACTATATGTGGAAGCTGGAAACGTGGTAAAAAAAGGAGATAAAATCGCTCGAATAAAACTGGTACCTAGTCAAGTCAATATCAATAATGCGCAAAGTAGTGTTCAATTGGCAAGTATTCGATTTAAAGAAGCTCAACGAGAACTCGAAAGACAAAGTGATGTTTATTCCAAAAAACTAGATGTGGAAAATGCAAAAGTCAGTTTTGAAAATGCCAAAAAGGAAGAGGAAAGACAAAAGGCATTATTCCAAGATGGGGTTATTTCTGAAATTGATTATAATCGTTTTAAGCTTGATTTGAATTTGCAAAAAGCTTCCTTGGAAAATGCTAAAATTGCTGCTAATAATAATCTAAAGCAATTTGAAACCGAAGTGGATATCCGTCGCCAAGAATTAGAATTTGCCAAAGACAATTTAGCTTTACTTCGAGAGGGTGCGACTAAAAATTCTAAGCAAGTTTCTAATATTGTGGTATCAACTGTCGATGGGATGATTTTAGATATTCCAGTTGAGGAAGGTTCCTCAGTCATTGAGAGAAATAATTTTAATGAAGGAACTAATATAGCATCGGTGGCAGATATGAATTCTTTGATTTTTGAAGGCAATGTAGATGAATCAGATGTTGGAAAATTAAAAGAAGGGATGCCTTTGGAATTAACTGTGGGAGCTATCGAAAATGAAAAATTTAGCGCAGACCTAGAATATATTGCTCCTAAAGGAGTAACTGAAGAAGGTACCGTAAAATTCGAAGTACGTGCTGCCATCAAACCTGCTTCTGAAACTTTCCTTCGAGCAGGTTATAGCGCAAGTGGAGATATTATTTTGAGTAGAAAGGATAGTGTAATTGTAATTAATGAAAGAGATTTGATTACTTCTAAAGGTTCCGATTCTACTTTTGTTCAACTCAAAGTGGGAGATAATGACTTCAAAAAGACTCCAATTAAAATCGGATTGTCTGATGGAATTTTAGTGGAAGTAAAAAGTGGATTGGACACTACTCAGCAAATCAAAGTGCTGAAAAATGTAACTGAAATTAATTAATTTTTTTCTCTTCTCATTTCATCTAGATAAGATGACTGGTAAGTCTAATGTGGTCTGACCAATAAAAAAAGTGATTGAAATATTTCAATCACTTTTTTTTTAATTAAGGGCATGCATTTAAAACTATGCACGTTGTGTGTTTTAAAAAACAAGTCTATGAGAGAGTTTTTAAACGTTTTAATAAACCTTCTTTGTAAGTCCTTCCGATGGAAAAACTAACTTCATTAATCTTTATTTGATTGGTTGATAAATCTATTGAGCTTATCAAACTCATGTTAATAATATGTCTTTTATTTACTCTAAGGAATTGATGACAATCCAGCATTTTTCTCACTTTGATTAAGGACATTTTCAAAGCGTATTTTTTCTTTTCAGTCGAAATCACACAATAATTTCCTTCAGACTGAATAAATTCGATATCATTGATCTCAACTTTTTCAAGGATATTATTTCTCTTGATAAAAACACAGTTTTCTAAGATCATTCCTTCATTACATTTTTTATCTCTATCAATTTCCTTTGAAGATGGATAGTCTGAATGAGGCATCTTTAACATATCTAATTCAATTTTACTTTGCAATGTCAACTTGCTAAATGGTTTAATCAAATACTCAAAATTTTCCATTTCCTTCTCTTGAATGAAATAATTTTGATCTTCTGGATTAATCATGAAAATCACCCCTACTGGGTATTTCTTTTGTATTTTCTTAACCCAGTCAATTCTCTTCAATCCTTCATTAATTTTGATATCCATTAATATCAAATTAGGATTATCTATTCCTATTCTTTTTTGTAATTCATCAGAAGTATTTACGATACCAATTAGATTATATTCTAATTCTGTGACTATCGTATTCAAGTCTGATACAATAGTTGAATCTTCTGCTACTACAAGTATTTTTATGTCAGGCATGTTTCTAGTGTGCTATTTTTTTCTCTAAATTAAATCGAATTTTAGGGGTCTCATTTAGCGAAAAGAAAAACAATTATAACCATTTAAGTTAGCAAACAACACTTTCAATCTAGATTGGTGGATGATGTGCAACTTACTGGTGAAATCCATCTCAAAGTGTTCAGTCCAATAAAATAATAGTATCCTTTTACTATATTGCTGAAATACTATTTCTAACAGACTACCCTACTCTTAATTAATTGAAAATTTTCTTTTTATACTTTTATTCAACTCTATTCATTTTTTCCAATCACTATTTAGCTATCCAATTTTAGCTTATCGGTCATTCTTAATAAGTACTTAAATAAACCTCTATTCATTGAAAACTTTATAGTATTGCTTACCATCGCTTATGGCATCCGACTTATCAATATTGATGAGTAAGGATACTATTAGACATTAACAAATAAACTATACTATACCCAACAAGTGGATTAATATAATTGAATGTTTAGTTGAAGTAATTAGTGATTAGGCTGAATAGAATTTCATTAAAAAAAAATACACTAATTTACCCCTATTTGAAAATCAAAAAGGAATTGATGAGAGAAATCTTATCTAATGAAATTTAGTTTGTGTTTATCACCCAATTGGGTAAAGGTTAGAATTTTTTTGAGGGGGTATACATCTGTTCTTGGTTGCGAATATACTAGAAATTTTAACTAAAAAGAAAATAAACAATACTAGAAATTTAACGAATAAAAAAAAGAGCAGGATGATGAAGTAAAAAGAGAATTTTCATTTATTGCATTACAAAGGTTTCTTAAAATTATTAATTGAATTAAAAAAGGTGCTTGAAATGAATCAAGCACCTTCTTTGTATTTTAAAAATTATATTAACTAAATATTAGTCAACCATAATCATCTTCATTGTAGCTGTGTTATCAGCAGATTCTAATTGGTAATAAAGAATTCCAGTTGCATCTAATTCATCTCTAGTCAATTTGACAGAGTTCATTCCTTTAACTGCATCCATATCAATCAATTTAAGCGTTCTACCTGCAACATCCGTAATTCTCAAAGTAACAGCGCCAGATTTTGGCATGTTGAAACTAATCGTAGTTTCTTCTTTGAATGGGTTAGGAATGTTTTGGTAAAGCTCGAAAATGCTTTCAACTTCGTTACCGTTAAATTCTAAGACTACATCGAATAGATCAGTACCGTTGTACGCTTCTGATTCTGTGTAGCGAGAATTAATTGTAAAGACATCTACTGTATTAACTGTAGTATTTGCCAGGAATGTCATTGAGAATAATACTGTATTATCTTCAACATCTACTCCTGCTGAGCTATTCCAACTTGTGGTAATTACTCCTTCTTCTAATTTAGTAAGACCAAAGTTCTTACTTTCTAATCCTTGTAAGTTAGATTTTACATCTACGAAATCAACTGCTGCTTGATCAAATCCTAGCGTGAATTGGTATCCAGCTATTTGTTTGAAATCTTTCGCTTTGAAATCAACTGTAAATGTTTCACCTTCAGCTACTTTAGTTGCTTCTAATTGAAGTGCTAAGTTTCCGCTGAATGTTCTCGTATCAGAACCTAATAAACTATTTGGTGAAGCTGAACCATTCACATCACCAATCTTAGTAGCGACGAAATTAGCTGGTTCAATAGTAGAAGTTAACCCGATATACTCAGGGAATTCTTCTAACCAAGGATTAGTTGGATCAGGGAATACGTAATCTTGTTCTACAAATCTCCAAGAAGTATTATTAGCTAATTCATCATCCAAGTAAAGAATCAATGCTCTAATTTTAACTAAATCTAAAGCAGTAATTGTTTCAGAATTATTTGCATCAGCTGCAATCATCTTGTAAGGAGAATCTAATAATTCAATTCCTAAGATGTGTTTAGAAATCAATACTAAATCGTATGTAGTTACACCGTTCAAGTAGTTGATATCTTTTTCAGGAGTTACATCGTAATCACCATAAGTCTGATTGAATTGGAATCCGCCTGTAGGACCAGTAATTACTGGAGCAGTCATTATTCCATTATCATCACTTAATGTTACGGTAACTTCTTCTATTACCTCTTGGAATTCATTTTCGATTTTACCTGTAATCAATCCTGTTGGATCTGGACATGCTCCGTTTGGATCTTGTACATCTATAAAGGTTGTACAGAAATCAAAGTTTCCTGCCTCATCTGTTACATACAATGTAATTGGGAATAATCCATTTGCTGGAATATCGTCACAAGTAATTGTAATGTTATCATTAGTAACATCTTGAGAGAATGAGAACTCTAAGTCATCATAAGCAGTACAGTTATCATAAGATGAACCTGATTCGAAATCAGATGCCCAAATTGTTACTGCTCCAGCAGATGGCATTACTGTAGTTGCAATTCCGAAGATACATACTGGTGTAGGTTTCTTAGCATCTACAACTGTAAAGTCATGAGTTTCCCATACT
>JBGCCY010000005.1:0-50133 GCA_045104975.1 Saprospiraceae bacterium | reverse complement strand
TTCCCATTCCGAACAGAGAAGTCAAGTCGTTCAGCGCTGATGGTACTGCCTTTAGGTGGGAGAGTAGGTCGTTGCCATTTTAATACAAAAATCCTGAAAGGGTAGAGTCTTGTACATTAGTTTGTACAAGACTTTTTTTTTGTCTTATACTGAAGTGAAATATAAAACACTTCTCATGTAATAATGAACTAGATAGTATCCTAAACTTATTTTTACTAAAAACTATTTATATAGAAGTTGGTCAAGTTATCTGCGTCTTGACAGTCTTTCCTTTAACATGATTGATTTTCGTAAATAACCATTTTATTTGCTAACTTTTCCTCAATTAGAATTTATTAAAAATTAGCAGCAAAAGATGAAGCTATCTCTTAAAGTATTTTCTTTAACAATACTCTTTCTTATTTCAGTTACCATTACTTCAAGTGGTCAAATTGCCATTAACGAGTTTATGTCTGATAATACAAATTCGATTGTTGATCAGGATGGAGAATTTAGTGACTGGATTGAATTATACAATTATAGTAATGCTCCAATTAATCTTTTAAATTATAGTTTGTCTGACCAAGATAATGATTTGACTAAATGGAAATTTCCAGAGGTAATAATTCCTGCTCATAGTTTTCTTGTAATTTTTGCATCAAATAAGGATATATTAAATGCAAATGAGCTACATACAAACTTTAAAATCTCATCTAGTGGTGAACCCCTTTTTTTATCAAATAATGTAGGACAAATAATTGATCAAATCGATCCAGTCGAATTATTGGAAAATCAATCTTACGGTAGATCTCCAGATGGATCAGACAATTTATTAGTATTAATAATATCTACACCTAAAAGTTCTAATAATCTTAATAATGAATTGTCATTTGAATTTTATGGAGGATTTTATAAAGAACCCTTTTATCAAAAAATCAATTCGCTAACAGGCGATACAATTTATTACACCTTAGATGGAAGCATCCCAACTGAGAATTCTAATATTTTTTTAGACTCATTAAAGTTCGACTATAAATATGATACACCAAATGTAATTTCAGATATTCCTACCACCCCAGATCAATCTTTGATCAGTTATAAAGCATGGGAAGCTCCAAATTATAAAATTGATAAAGCAAGTATACTAAGATGTGCTACCTATAGAAATGGTACCAAAACAAGTGAGATTTTTACGCATACTTATATTGTAGACAGTACTATTTTTGATAAATATGAAATGCCAATAGTTTCATTGATTACGGATGCAGATAATTTTTTCGATCATGAAAATGGAATTTATACTCCTGGTGCAAAATATGATATTGATGATCCTGCATGGACTGGAAATTATTTTGAAAGGGGAGACTTATGGGAAAGACCGGTTCATGTTGAATACTTTGAACAAGATGGAACTTTAGGGTTTTCCCAAAATGCAGGAATGAGAATTCATGGTGGAAAGACAAGACAAGGTGCGCAAAAATCATTTAAGTTGTATGCAAGAGATGAGTATGGTAAAAAATATTTTGACTATAGTTTGATGCCGCATCGCCAACATGATAAATATAAACGTTTTCTGCTGCAAACAACTTTTGGGTCGTGGGAAAATGCAATAATTAGTGATGTTCTTTCACATGAAATAGTAAGAGAGATAGGGATAGATTTTCTAGATTATCGACCTGTCGTGGTTTTTATTAACGGAGAGTACTGGGGAATTCAAACGATACGTGATAAAATCGATGAGCGATATGTCGCCTACAGTAATAATTTAGATGAAGACTCTGTTGAAATTAGAGGATTTTATAATGTACCTTATTTATATTTAAAGGTGTTCGTTGAGTCTAATGATTTATCTATTCCCGAAAACTATGAATACGTAAAATCAAAATTGGATATAGAAAATTTCATTGATTATTACATTGCAGAAATGTTTCTTAAAAATTTTGACTGGCCTGCAAATAACATTGATGCTTGGATAGAAAAAAACGATGACGGAAAATGGAAGTGGTTATTTTATGATATTGATGCAGGCTTTGGGAATTATAATTATAATATGTTTGACCATCTGAGGGTCACAGACTCATCTGTCATTTGGCCGAATTCTCCTGGTTCAACTTCGATGTACAGAAATCTTATGGAGAATGAAGAATTCAAAAATCAATTTATTAATAGATATGCAGAATTGTTGAATAGCACTTTCCAGAAAGGTTCCTTGATCCAAAAATTAAATAAAATCATAGAATTATATGAACCTGAGATACCTCGCCACATTGCCAGATGGAATTATTTTGAAAATATTTCTGACTGGAAGGATACTATTGATAATAGAATAATAACTTTTATTGAAAATAGGCCATGTGTTGTAGAAAAGAATCTAAAGGAATTTTTTAATATTTCAACATTTGATTTTCATTGTGTAATCGACAATAATGAAAATCCAAGTACTAGACTTTTACTTGCCCCAAATCCTAATACAGGTAATTTTTTTATTTATAATTATTTAGCAGAGGATTTAATAGGAGAAATCGTGATAACTGATATTCTAGGCAGGGTTGTGTTCAGCAAAACAAATATCTCCTTATTGAAAATGGAAAAAACGTATTTTGATTTTTCTCATTTTCCAAATAATACCTACATCCTAAATTTTAAGAATAAAAACTTTACTGAAACCAAAAAATTTATTCTTCTGAATTAACAAACTGTAGATAAATAACTCAAGCAACAGCTTGATTTTAAACAATCATTTATCTACTGTTTCTAAAACGTAATAAGATAGATCTTCTCTTATCGAAATATTTGATTGGATTAACTTCCATGATATCTTCAATTTCCTCCTTTCCTAATTTTTTTTCGTTTTTTATCAAAAAAAAACCTCCCATAACTCAAGTGTAACTCATCTGTAACTACCCCAACTTATCTTTGCATCGTATTTAAAATCAAATCACAACAATTAGAATTTTTTTAATAAAAAATAAATAATAAAGATCATGGCAAACTCAATTATGGAAAAAGTTAACATCGAACAAGCTGCAAAGAATTTTAAAAAAACAGCTAAGAAATTAAATAAAGAAACGATGAACGTATCTGAAGACATCGTTGACGGAGCAATTGAAGCAGGGGAAAAATGGACAAAAGTAATGGCTAAAGCTATGAAAGCTGGAACTACTCTTTTTGGAAAACAACAAGACTTAGTTTTTGATGTATTAGAAGGGGTAAAAGCACAATCTACAACTGGAACTAAAAGATTTGGAAAATTGATCGGTTTCAAAGCCATTTCTAAAAAGGTTCAAGAAGTAACTAATGAAGCAAAAGCAAAAGTGGAAGAGACTCGCCAGTCAATGGATGAGGCTTATGGAAAAGTGGTAAAGATTGATATTGCAAAAGCAGTTAGCGAAACTGTAGATAAAGTAACTACAACTGCAAAAGAGAAAATGGATGAGACACGCCAATCATTAGATGAAGTTTATGCTAAGTCATTTAAGAATGAAGGAGTAAAAACTGCCACTAAAAAAGTAGCTAAGACTGCAAAAAAAGCTAAAACAACTGTAAAAGTTGCAGCTAAGGCAATCATTAAAAATGATGATTTGAAAGTAATAGAAGGAATTGGACCTAAGATGGCAGGAATTTTAAATGAAGCAGGAATCCTTACTTTCAAGCAATTAGCAGGAACTAAAGTATCAACTGTAAAAGAAATATTAGCAGCAGCAGGACCTCGATACAATATGCACGATCCTTCAACTTGGGGGAAACAAGCAAAGTTAGCAGCAGTTGGAAAAATGGATGAGTTGAAAAAAATGAAAGCGGAATTGAAAGGTGGGAAAAAAGCTAAAAAATAATTTAACTATAAAAATAATCTAAGAGCATGTTTAAATTTTTACCGTCCTGAAAATCAACGCTTTATGGACCTTACGTCCAATTTAATTTTTATTTAGCTCGCTAAACTTCAAATGAAATTGTTAGTAAGAACCACAAACCATTGACTTTCAGTTAGTTAAAAATTTAAGCATGCTCTAATTGAGTTTTGGATTCAAAACTCATTATTCAAAATAAAATACCTAAAAATAAAATATCATGGCAAAGAAGTCTGTAAAAAAAGCAAGCAATAAAGTAACTAAAGTTGAAATGACTGAAACATTCAACAAAGTAAAAGATACTGCAGTAAAAGTAAATGTTCAAGTTGTTGAAACAGCAACAGAGGTAATGGATGACATGAGAGAAAATGGAAAATACTGGGTGGAAACTACTACTCAAAAAGTAAAAGATACTGTCAACAATTTTGACGTAGCTGAAATAGCTACTGCAACTGTAAAGACTGCAAGAGCAACTGCTAAAACTGCTAACAAGGTAGCTTTAGAATCTGCTGACGATTTAGTTGATGTAGCTTTAGACAATGGAAAAAAATTACAAAGTTTAACTGCGAAAGCAATCGATGGTAGTTTTAAAATTGCTGCTAAACAACAAGATATCGTTTTCACAACTTTAGAAACGGTTAAAGGACAATTGACTAAGAATGCTTCTCGATTTAGAGATTTATTCAAAGCAAATTAATACTCGAATTTTAGTGATTAAGCTGAGGCATTGAGATTTAGATGTCTCGGCTTATTTTACTCAAAAATATATGTAGCTAAATTAATTTTCTAAGGGAAAAATAATTAACTACTATTTCTAAAAGCGATGGATTCAAACCCTTGGAAATGTACTTTCCAAGGGTTTTTTTATTTTTTCAAAATATCATATATTTTTTCTGCGGAGTCATCCCAATTAAATTTATTTTTTTGTAAACGTCCATTTTCAATTTTCTCTTTCCTCAAATCTTTATTTTGAAAATATTGTAACAATGCATTTACAATTTCATCTGTCTTGTTTGGATCGACTAATATCGCAGCATCTTCTGCCACCTCAGGCATAGAAGAAATGTTAGAAGTAATCACAGGCACTTCACATTCCATCGCTTCCAAAAGAGGTAATCCAAATCCCTCAAAAAAAGAAACATATACAAAAGCAAAAGCAGCACTTATCAATTTGGGCAATTCCTCTTCTTCCACAAAACCTAGAAATTGAATATCTTTTTGATGCTTGGCATTATCAAAAGCGGTTTTGACTTCACCTGTTTGCCAAGCAAATCTACCACCGATCAAAAGCTGATGAGGAGCATTCGTTTTTTCCTTAAAAATATCAAAAGCGGTAATTAACCCATGTACATTCTTTCGAGGATGAACCGCACCTACATAAAAAAAATAAGGCTGTCCCTTGGTGTATTTTTCTTTAATTTCTTTTTTTGTCAATTCATTAGCAGGAGAAAAATTACTGGAACAACCATTGTGCGCTACATGAATTTTTTCAGCGGGAATACCAATCTTATCTATCAAATCATTTTTCACAAAATGAGAAACTGTAATTACCTGAGTTGCTTTTTGCAGATATCGATGTTGAAAATTTTGATAAAATTTTCGGATAAAAAAAGAAACTTGATCAGGGAAATGATGATAAGCAATATCATGAACTAGTACGACTGTTTTTATTTCACTTCGTAAACTGCAAAATCCATCAGGTGAAAAAAAGACATCAGGTCGATATTTATCCAAAGCTCTTTTTACAGAAAATTCAAACCAAGTCACAATCAAAATCGGATGTCGAGTTGGAGGAGATAAAACAACTGGTGTTACATTTTTTCCATAAATAAATTCCTTTTCATAAGCTCGATCAAAGAAGAAAATAAATTCATCATCAGGATGATTTTGTACGATGCGTCGCAACACTTCATGGGTAACTCGGCCGATGCCTTCGAGTTTGTTTTTGAGGAGAAATCGAGTATTGACGGCTATTTTCAATGAAAGTGAATTAAAAAGTTAAAGAATTGACTAATAAAATCATATAGAATAAAGTCTAATGAAAAATGATTAAATTTTCTAATGTCAAAAGTATATTTTTACCTACGAATAAAATGGTTCTTTGACAAGATTCGTGTTTTTAGTCAAAGAACGTAAAAAAATTAAATTTTTTACAAATGACTTTACGACAACGTTGGATCCAAATAGTACGAAATTTATTAGGGCTTAAAAAATCTGAGGAAAAGGATATCAAATACCATAAAGTAATTGAAAGAGAAACCGAATTACTGAAGGTACGCCGCAAAAAATTGAAATTAGAAGAACCTGAGAGATTAGAGGAAAACAAATTTGGAATCGCACTTTCAGGTGGAGGAATCCGATCAGCTACCATAAATTTAGGTTTTTTGGAAACACTCAACGAATTTAAAATTTTAGAGAGAGCAGATTATATTTCTACTGTTTCAGGAGGAGGATATACAGGAGCATATGTGCAAGCAACTTTGAAAAATGAAGAAGGTGATTATTCAAAATTATTTGATCAAGAGCATATCAGCCATTTGAGAAATAATGGTGAATATATGATTCCAGGAAAAGGTTTTGTAAAGATGTTCAATCGAATTATTTTAGTGATTGGATTTGCGATCAGTTTGTTGATGAGTTGGTTGAGTCCATTTATTATTGGAATGATGGGCTACCTCGGATACTTATTATTAGATCGATTTGGTTTGGATCAAGCAAGTTATCAAAAAGCCGTTGAGTTTTTATTTGTAGTGATTATTCCAATTGGGATGGGTTTATTTTTTATTCATTTTATTTCCAATGTATTGCTGAGTTATCATCTAAAATTATCCAATTTTTTCAATAAAATTGAAGCGTTTGCGGTATTGGTATTAGGAATCATTTTCACCGGTATATTTTTGTTCAATTTGAATTGGAGTAATATGAATATCCGATTTGGAGAAGTGAGCTATTATTTGATGATTCTTTTTGCCTTGTTTGTTTTAGGATATTTTGCAAACCCAAATGCCTTGAGTTTTCATCGGTTTTATCGAAATCAATTGGCGAATGCATTTTTGAGCAAGACAAAAGATCCTAATATATTATTGCAAAACTTAATTGAAAAAGGAAAGGATCAAGAAGGAAAAGAAGATTTCATGCATGCACCTTATCCATTAATTAACACGTGTTTGAATTTATTAACTCCTCCAAGAGTGAAACGAGAAAAATTTGAAGAAGCCAAAGAAGATTATTTAGACGATGGAAAAGTAGAACAAAATATCAGTTTTGTAGGAGCCAAAGCGAATGATTATTTTCTCCTTTCTCCGCTATTTTGCGGGTCAAAATTGGCGGGTTATGTTCCAACCAATGATACTTATAATTATCGAGATTTGACACTTCCAGCTGCGGCAACAATTTCAGCTGCAGCAGTCAATCCAGGGATGGGGATTTATTCTAATAAAATTTTAAGTATTCTTACCACAGTCTTTAATGCACGGTTAGGTTATTGGATCTTGAATCCAAGGAAAACCAAATTGTATAATAGTTTGATTTGGTGGCCAAGGTACTTTGTATATGAGTTGTTTGGATTGATTGGAATAGAAAATGAAATGCTCAATATTTCAGATGGAGGACATATTGAGAATTTAGCGATTTATGAATTATTACGAAGGCGGTGCAAATTGATTTTGGCAGTTGATGCTGGAGCTGACCCAAAATTTACTTTTAGTGAATTTGAGAATTTAGCGATTCGAGCAAAGAACGAATTAGGATTGGATATTCGTTTTTCCAAAAATCAATTGGAAGATGAAATTCGTCCGAAACCATCTTTGGGTTATTCTAAAAAAAGATTTGCCGTAGCAGATATTTGTTACTTGTGGGAAGAAATTGTTCTGAGGGATAAAGACAATAATATCATTCTGGTAAAAGTAAAAGAGGGTGGCGAGGAAAAAGAAAAACCAATCGAGATTTTAATTAATTATAAAAGATATGATAAAAATCCTGATCGAGAAGAAGCGGTAGGAAATATTTTAAAGGTAGTAGAACAGGAAATTGGCGATAGAATTTCAGATCCGATATTAAAACAAGAAGCACTCGAAAATGTAAAAAAGACAGTTAGTGAGAACTTAAATAATGATTTGAAAATCGGAACCTTGGTTTATATTAAATCTTCTGTCACTCCTCCACAAGGGAAACCTAATATTGATAGAAAACGAGATCCTCTTAGATACTACACTTATAAGTATAAAATTTATCACCCTGAATTTCCACACGAATCTACTGCCGATCAATTTTTTGATCCGGTGCAATGGACAGCATATTATGACTTGGGAAGATTTATTTGTTCAGACGTTTTGGGGATAGATAACTTAGATGGATATTTATCACAATTTAACTCTGAACAACGCCCTAATTTTGGAATTGATGATTTAATTGATCGAAGATTTGGGCGACGAGTAAAAATATTCGAAGAGCATAAGCAAATTATTGAAGAAGAAAAAGAACGTTTAGAAAAATTGGCTCAAGCTCAAAAAGACGAAATTATCCAAAAATCTGCACCGATGACCATGCGAGAATTAGAACCAATTATAGAAGGAACTGTGGAAAGGGTAGAACCGTCTGCTTCAATCAATGAATCAGAGGCAGAAATGATTCCGCCAACTGCTGAACAACCTCCAACTAAAGATGCTAAGATTGTGGTTGGTGAAGATGTTGATTATAAAATGTAACAGAGTTCTCTGAATCCTGTTTCCCAAAAGTCCAATATTCTCCAATTTATTACTAGTGAAAAAGTAATAATCGACGAACTTTAGCAAGCCTTGATATGAATAAAAAAAGCACCTTGAAATACCCATTTCAAGGTGCTTTTTCTTTTTTTGAAAAATAAATTAAAATTTTTTTCAAAAAAAATAAATAGATAAGTAGTTGATTATCAATGATTTACTTATTATTGTGAATAACTACTATGTATAACCTCTCTAGTTTGTATTGCACAATAGTGAGGTTATACATACCTTTGGATTATGAAGTTAGAAAATACCAAAGCACAAATGCGAAAAGGAGTATTGGAACTTTGTATCCTTTCCATAATTTCAGAAGGAGAAATTTATCCAACTGAAATTATTGAAAAGCTAAAAGATTCAAAACTCATTGTTGTCCAGGGGACATTGTATCCTTTGCTGACGCGTTTGAAAAATGCGGGGCTTCTGGAATATACTTGGAAAGAATCCACGCAAGGAGGACCGCCTCGAAAATATTATCAAGCTACTTCTCAAGGCAGAAATTTTCTGCAAGGCTTAATATCAACTTGGGATCAACTTCAACATGCTGTAAATCAATCTACTAAAAATTTAACCAATAATGAATAAAGTACTCAACATCAACCTCGGAGGATATCCATTTACCATTGATGATGACGCGTTTGAACATCTTGAAAACTATTTGGATACCATTCATACTCACTTCAAAAAGTCGGAAGGCTATGAAGAAATCACGAGTGACATCGAAGCTCGGATGGCAGAACTATTTCAAGAACAATTAAATGGTCGGTCAATTGTGACGATTCGAATTGTGGAAACATGTATTGGAATCATGGGAACACCTGAAGAATTTGGCGCAGAAGGATTGGAAGAGGAAGATACTTTTTATGAAAGAACTCAAGCTCATTCTTCTGAGAAAGAGACTAATTATCATACGGGTAAAAAGTTATTTCGAGATCCAGATGATTCAACAGTAGGTGGAGTTTGTTCAGGAATCGCTGCGTACTTTGGGATCGAAGATCCTTTATGGGTTCGATTATTATTTGTGTTAGGATTTTTCTCAGGAACAATTGGATTGTGGGCATACATCATTTTATGGATAATTATTCCAGAAGCAAAAAGTGCAGGTGATCGCTTAGCGATGAAAGGAGAACCGATTAATGTTTCTAATATTGGAAAAATTATTGAAGATGAGATTGATGTTTTCGCAGACAAATTAGACGAAATTGGAAGTGAGCTAGGCTCAAAAAAAAAAGCTCCGAAAAAAAGAAGAATGGTGGAAGAAGCGCCCTTAAGAAAGGGATTTCTACTATAGGTCGAGCAGTTGCGTTGGTCGTTGGTACCATTTTAAAAATTTGGAAACCTATTGTTTTTATCGTAGGACTTGGGTTGATGATTGCATTAATTGCGATCTGGGTTGGATTAATAATTGGTTTTATTGCAGCTGTTCCATTTACCACTTTTGTTTTTGGTTCTCCAGCATTTGCTTTTGTAGCAGCTACTAATGTTTTCTTCATGGTAGCTTTACCAATCATTGGATTTTTGCAATTTGCAGCACGTTATGTTTTCAAAAGAAAAACAAGTGCTCGAACTCGAACGGGAATGACGCTGTTTTGGGTTTTGAATGTGGTTAGTTTTTTCTCAGTAGGATCAGTAGTGGTTCGTGATTTTAATCAAGAAAATGAAATGGTACAACGAGTGGAAACTCACTCATTTAATATGGATACCATTAAATTAAGCTTAGGAGAAGAGATTGGAGCGAATAGTATTATTGATTTTGATGGAGCAAAAATCATTGATGAAAATTTGGTGGTCAGGAATATTGAAATCGATTTTGCAAAATCAAAAGACGATCAATTTAGATTGATTCAATCTCATTTTTCAAGAGGTAGAAACTCCAATGAAATTAAGGAGTTGACTAAATCTATTTCCTATAATCCAATCATAACGGATCAAGGAATTGTTTTTCCAGCTGACTTTTTTATCGAAAAAGGAAAAAAATGGCGAGCGCAAAAAGTGAGAATTAAACTTGAAGTACCTGAGGGCAAAACGATTAAATTTGGAAAAAAAGGGCATCACAATTTTGATAATTATATCAGTCATCATGCTCAATGGAATCACACGATACCTTCTGTTCATTGGAATGGAGAACATATTTGGACGATGCAAGAAGAAGGGTTTTATTCTAAAAGAGATACTCCTCAAGAGATTGGAAACGATCGAGGATTTAAAGATTTTAAAAAATTAATCATCAAAGGTGAGTTAAAAGTGGACATCACCAAAGGAGATCATTATGAAGTGAAATTAATTGGAAAAGAGCGTGAATTGAAAACTGTGACGATGGAGCAAGTTGGTGAAATCCTTGATATCAGCACCCATACTCGAAGACGAGGAAGTCCAGTAAGATTACATATCACCGCACCTGATTTGGAGAGGATTGATTTGGAATATACTGATGACGTAAATATTAAAGAGTTTGATGGAAATAAATTAGATGTGATCAACGAGGGAAAAAGAGAAGTAAAAATTCATGTACAAGTAGATTCATTATACTTAAATTTTAAAAGAAATAAATCGGACATCCGTGGAAAAGGAAAATTCCTTAAAGTGAAATTGGATCAAAGAGCTAGAATGGATGCAGAACATTACACCGCTACCAATGCTTATGTTCAAGCAAAAAATGCAGGAAATATCAGATTAGAAGTGGTGGATACTTTGCGAACAGATATAATTCAAGGTAGTCGAATGGTTTACGATGAAGAGCCAAAAGTGGTAATTGATGAACGAAAAGTGAGAAAAGAAAAAGAAGAACAAGAACGTCAAGAAAAAGAAAACAAAGAGAAATAGAAAGACAGTAGTATTGATGAAACAGTATATATACTGTTGGTCTGACCGCTTTTGCGGAACTCAAGTGGTCAGACCCTTTTCTAAAGAATTTTGATTAGTTGATTTTGAAAAATCCTTGGCTTGTAGCTAGGGATTTTTTTTTGGAAAAAGGGAAATGAATATCCAATATCTAAAAAAGAGGCTTCATTTTTCAAGAAGTTGGATATTGGTTATTCAAAGAATTACTTAATCGTCATCCTTCTCATTTCATTCCTACCATAAAAAATCGGAAAATACATCTGTTCCGCTTTCGTTGGATTCAAAGTATAGGTTCCCGAGAAACGAGGTTCCAAAGGAATCGAAAAAGTATATTTCCCTTCTGGTAGATTCTCACAAAAAATCGCCACTCGGTTCTTAAAATATTCTCGATGCGATTCTCGATTCCAATAGTTATTAGGTTTCTCTCGATAGGAACAACCAGCCGGAATTGGAATTTCGATCATCACATATTCAGCCGATTTTTTCACCTCGACATTGACCAAAAGATCAGCAGCAACGGCAGCTTTTAAGTCATTGGTTTTTTTCCCATTTTGAAGTAGGTGAGTTTTGATGGCAAAATTATTTTCTTTCTTTTCAGGATTTCGATTCCAAAATTCTTGATAAGCAGTTATAAAAATTGGCGTTTCTCCCAATTTTGTAATATTCAATGCTTGAGCATCCGAGAGTGAAATAGTTGTTTCAAATGGAAAATCAGAAACAGTCTGATTTAGTATCCCTGAAATCTTTACTTCATTTTTTTTCAAACCATTTTTCCCATCCATTAATTCAGGCAAAATTGCTGCTAAAATCTTGGCTGTAGAAATCGTATTTCTCCATCCATATTTACTTTTTCTTCGAGAATAAAAATACTGTCGAATATTTTTTAATGCCTCCTCTTTTTCTACACCAGACCTTTCTGAAGGTATATTTTTAAAAATATCATAAGCCAACAAAGTGATTTTTGTACTATTATTATACCATTGATAATTATCTTCTCCAAAGTGCCACCCTGCAAAAAGGTCTTCTTTCTTGTGTTGCATGACGGAATCGATCGAGTAGGGAAGTCCTTGCGCTTGACAAATTTTTATCAAAGAAAATTTATCATACAAAGTGTGTTGTGTAGAATCCAACTGTGTCAAATATTTTTGATAATCTAAATTTTGATTGATGTCAGAAAATAAGGACAACGTGTTCATCAAATCTTTTCCCTTCATTTCTTCCAAGTAGTTAGTCAAAAGAACTAACCCTTTGTTCAATGCTTCCGTTTTGTAGTTGGCTTGTTTCGCTTTTTCCAGAGCACTCAAAACATAGGTCGTCATCCAAATATTTTGTTTCCCATTTTTCCACCAACCCCATGAGCCATTTTCGTTTTGTGTTTTTTTCAAACGACGAATAGTTTTGATAATTTCTTTTTCACCATCAAATTCTTCTCCCAAATATTTCTTAATATCTTTTTCCAAAAGCAATGCAATCAATCGACTGGCAGTTTGTTCGTTGCAACCGTAAGGATAGTTTCGCAAGTATTTGACATCCTCCAAGAGTGAATTTAAAATATTGTCTTCAATGCGTAACGTCACCTCTCCCCACTCAGGAGAAAAGGAAGTTTTCCAAGACTTAGTTCTATCCAAAACGGTAAACGCTCCATTGGTTTGCTTGACTCCTTTTGGGAATATAGGAATACTTCGTTCTTCTCCATCGCCATAATTTTCGCTTCTCAATAAATACGAGAGGGTAAGTGAATCTGAGTTTTCGGGAGTAGTAATCTCTGCTTTTTCAATCAAAGCATTTTTTAATTTTGACTCATTAGTTTTTAAAATTTCATCTCCAATTTTAAATGCAGTCGTCACTTGGAAAGAATCCAAAGTATAATTGATCGACTTGCCGATGATGTTTGTTTTGTCACCTTTGACTAAGAAACGAGGCAAAGCTAATTGGGCAGTTATTTTTTTGAAGGCTCGAACTTCGGAGATAATTGTACCTGCTCGAAGTTTGTTATCCATACCGACGACGTAAGTTTTCCAAGCGGTGATATTGTCAGGGAAGGTGACGTTGAAGTAAGCTTCGCCGTTTTGGTCGGTAATTAAATTGGGCTGGAAGTAGGCGTAGTCGGAGAAGTCGGAGCGGAGATTATTTGGATCAAAATTGATAATTCCACCTCGTACGTCACCATATTTTGCATCAATTCCACCGCTTCTTTCCATGATATTATTCTCACTCTCAGGGAGTAAATTGCCACGTACACGAATGCCGTCAATGTAATAATCAGTTGAATTTGATCTAGAACTTTTGATACTTATAGCGTCACTATCATACGAAGAGATGCCTGCTGATTGTGCAGCCATTCCTCTAATATTTCGAGAAGGTAATATTGAACCACTCCCAAAGTCATCAGCTCGAATTAAAGGAATCTTATATCCAGTAACTACAATTTCTTCCATAATATTTCCAACACCTACGCTTAATTGAACATCTACTTTTGTGTAGATATTCGTCACCACGATTCCTGTAATTTTCTGAGTTGGATAGCCTGTATAACTTATCTCGACATCATAAGTGCCATAAGGAAGTTTGATCGAATAATTCCCATCAATATCAGTTGTTTCTCCAGAAATGAAAGTACCATTTTGAGAAATGACAATGTTTGCTGCGATCATATCTTCTCCTGTATCTTTATCAGATATTTTTCCATGAATCCCGATGTCTCCTAAATAATCGTATCTAGGAATAATCGTTTGTTGAGGAGAAGGAGCTCTTCCATTTTCTTTTTGATACTTAACTAAGTAAGCGGTGAAAATTTTATTGAATAGAATTTGAGAAGAATCAATGATAATAGTTTCGTCTGATAAATCTTGATATAAAAAGGTATCACGTTGGATTGTGAATTCTTTTTTGATGTAATTTCCATTAGTCGAAAATATGATTAGTGAATAATCCTTTGGTTCTAAATTATGAATTTTATTAGTATAGTTATTGTAAACGGTAAAAGTTGTATCATTTTCTAACAATACAATTGCAAATTTTATAAAGTCAGTTTCATCGTTCTTTTTCAGATTAAATTGATAGGTTCCGCCTTTGTCTCTACTTGAAGAATAGGAGTGTTTAAAACCACCTAGTTTTTCTATGAGGGGAGATTTAACTTCAATTTGTTTTGGACTATAAATAATTGCCCCAGGATATTGAGGAGCAATTTTTTTAGGTAAAACTATTTTCTTCTTCAATGGAAAAAGATCGTTTTGATAAAGTCGCTCTCTGCCTTTTAATATTACATGAGTATATCCAGGTTCAAATTCAAATTGATTATTCCATCCATCTCGTTCTAAAAATTGGATTGGCATTTGGAGAAAAGGACCGATAGCAATGTTGTACCTTGAATTTTCAGGTAGTTGATGAATATTCCATGTGCCTTGCCAGACATAGTTTTTTTGTTTGGAATTATAATTTCGAAGATGAAGAATTTTTCTTCTTAATAAAACTTTTTCTTGCCGACTGAGTTCAGGATTTGCAGGTTGGATTTTTATGTTTTTAGAAAAAGAAGATTTTGCAAAATTATTAACATCAATAGACAACTCTAATTTATGTCCTGGTTTTAAAAGAACACTATCAACAGTATAAATAAAATCACGTCCTCGAATCACAATTTGATTCATGCCTTCTTGTCCTACAAAACTATAAGGAGGTAAATCATTTACGCCATAATAATAAACTAATTGTCGATTGCAGTAAATTAAATAGATCGGAACATCTTTTCCATCTTTAACTAAATAGGGAGAAAACTGAGGAATGTCTTGATAAAAGGTATCGACAGTTATCGAATCAAATTCCATGTGGAAACCATCTTTAGGATAGCGCAAACGATAAAATAAATATTTCGAAAGCTGTAAATCACGATTCCATTTGGGAGAAAGGTTTAATACTTTTGAAATTGATTTTGCGTGAACTAAATTGAAAGAATTATAGGTTCTTGGGTTTCGTGGTTTCTTTTGAGTGATAGCAGGTTCGAGAATGTTTTCTAAAATTTCAAACTGCCCATTGATTGCACCAGCAGCAAGATTTACGTTTTTTCGAGGCTTTTCTTTTTGATCTTTAACCGTAACTTTTACTTGAATTTGTTCTCCTGGTTGAACATTAGAAGGTTGATCTGTTTCAATGGTTAATAGTTTTGAAACATTAAAATAGCTAGCTTCTTTTTCGTAAGATTCACCTCCCCAAACATATTGATAATAAACAAAAAATGGTGCGCCACCAGTTTTACGCAGTTGATAATTCCAAATTTTTTCTTCAGTTACTCCTTCCGTCAGTATATTGTTTTTTGTTCTAATTTGATAGTTGATTGGAATTCGATGAGGATTTATAATTGTAGTAAAAATGGAATCGGCTGTGCGATTTCCTAAAAGATTAATACCTGCATTTTTTTCACTTGAATTATTTCCATAGATGTTTTCGTCAAAATCTATTTCTGCCTCTGCTTTGTCTGTGTCAAAAGAATAGTAACTATAAAAAGGATTAATACGTGCTTTGTAAGGAAGTTTTACAATTGACTCTTGGTCAATTTGTTCATCATTGTCTTTCCATAATTCGACTTCTTTCTCTACTGATTTTCCATTAAGGAAATATTCAGCTACCACAAAACCATCTTCAATTTTTGCAATAATTTTTTCGTCTAAATCATCATAGATAAATTCAATGTTCTCTGTTTGTAATTCTCCATTGCTGTTGGAAAATTTTGCTTCGACATTAATATCCATTTTAACTTTAGGAAGAATATCGAATGGAAAAAGAATTTGTGTTTCTCCTCGTGAATCTAAAACTTGGGTATGTTTCCAAAGCGTATCAGGTATTGAGATTTCATTTTTATAAAAATTATCTACCTCACCTCTTGTTGCAGTTAGATCAACTCTTCCGTAAGGAATCGTCCAACCATTTTTGTCTTTTCCTTCAGCAAAAAGGATGATAGGTTCTCCTTTCGAATATTCATCCTGCTTGCTGCTGAAAAAATAATCAACTTCATCCAATTGATAATCTTCGTAGTAAAAGTAATGAGACCTTACTTTAATATTTTTCTTTTTTCTTTTTAAATAAGAAAAATTAAGGTGGTAATATTTATCCAAACTCAAAGAATCATTCAAGACAAATTCATAAAGATAAGCTCCTGGAGTCGTGGGAGAAAGTTCAATTTTATGAAGAGACCGTTTATGATAATCGTCTTGGTCAACTAAATTAAGTTGCAATTTTCTTTTGAATGGTTTGCCTTTGTGGTTCGTGAAATAGGCCTTGATTTTTACAGTATCTCCAGGTTGAAATTTAGGTTTATTGAGAACGATGTATCCTTTAGTCGCTTTTGAATTTTTAAAATAATAAGGTGGAATTAAAACTCGACCAATTTTAGTTGATCGAAAGCGTTTCCATTTTTTTGAGAAAATAGATGTTCTATCTTTTCTATTTAAAAAATAAAAAAGTGTTTCATCATTTACTTTAATCGTTAGAAAACCACCTTTGTATTTTTTTCTTTTTCGATAACTTTTAGTTTTTTGATCAAACGGAATTTGTTTTTTGCCAAGAAAAATTTGAGCATTTTCAATGGTATTTCCCAAGGAATCAATTACTTGAAGTGCCAAATCACGTTGATTATTTAGAATGATAGCATGAATAGAATTATAACTTTTCAGGTTAATGTGTAATTGACTTCCGATTGCCTTAACAAATAAATAATGGCCATTTAATTCTGCTCGCTTATAATTGCTAGAGGAGAAAGTATCAATTGGCGTATGGAAAAATTGATCAGTAAGTTCCATATCTTTTTTCTGAAAAAGAGTTTTGGCTTCGTTAGCTGTAATTTTATAAATGGAAGTGAGATCGCTGAAAGTTTTTTTTTGAGAAAACCCAAAATCCATTTTCCCAAAAAAGAAAATCAATAAGAATAGAATTCGCATATTGTTCGATTTATTCATAACCTATTTCTTTCTAACAACGACGATGTAAAATAGGCAGAAGGTTGTCAACTTTCTTTTCCCAAATAAAAAAACCGAAATGCACTTTCGCACATTTCGGTTTTTTTATAAAAAGAAGAATTTGACTTACTCTACTGTCGGAGCATCATCAGGAGCATCCGTTGCAGATGTTCCAGGCTCTTCTGTAAAAGGAGTATTTTTATTCTCTTCCTCTTGCGCTAATTTTTCAGCTTTCGCTTTTACTTCAGCAGGTCGAGGGCCGATTAATTTTTCTAAATCAGATTTTAATAAAACCTCTTTTTCTAATAATTCGTTAGCCAAGATTTCCAATTCATTTCGCTTATCTTTCAATAAATCTTGCGCTCGAAGATATTGTGCTTCTACCATTTTTCTAACCTCATCATCGATTAATGTGGCAGTTGCGTCAGAGTATGGTTTAGCAAATTGGTTTTGCTGCATTCCATGAAAGGAAACATTACCCACCTTCTCATTCATTCCAAAAACAGAAATCATGCTATATGCCATCTTCGTTGCTTGATCCAAATCGCTTTGAGCACCAGTAGAAATTTTATTGAAAATAATCTTCTCTGCAGCTCGTCCACCAAAAGTCATACACATTCTATCAAGTAATGCTTCTGTTCGAGTGATGTATTCTTCCTTTGGTAAATATTGGGCATAACCCAAGGTCCCGACTCCACGAGGGACGATCGTTACTTTTACCAATGGAGAAGCATTTTCTAAATACCATCCACAAATTGCGTGACCCGCTTCGTGATAAGCGATGATCTTTTTCTCCGCTGGAGCAATGATTTTATTTTTCTTTTCCAATCCACCAATCACTCTATCAAGTGCGTGGTTGAAATCATCCATATCAATTTCAGTCTTATTTCTTCGAGCAGCAACCAAGGCAGCTTCGTTACAAATATTCGCAATATCAGCACCTGCAAAACCTGGTGTCATTTCCGCTAAAACGTTCGCTTTAATTTCCGGCCCAGTCTTGATACTTTTTAAATGTACTTTAAAAATTGCTTCTCGACCTTTTAAGTCAGGACGATCAATTCCAATTTGTCGATCAAAACGTCCAGGTCTTAATAATGCACTATCCAATACATCAGGTCTATTTGTCGCAGCCATCAAGATCACCCCTTTGTCGGTTGCGAATCCATCCATCTCAACTAATAACTGATTCAATGTATTTTCACGCTCATCATTTCCACCTTGCATTTGACCTTTTCCACGAGCACGTCCAATCGCATCAATCTCATCGATGAAAACAATACATGGTGCTTTTTCTCTTGCTTGTTTAAACAAATCTCGAACTCGACTCGCTCCAACTCCCACGAACATTTCCACAAAGTCAGAACCTGAGATAGAGAAAAACGGAACAGCCGCTTCACCTGCTACAGCTTTCGCTAACAAAGTTTTACCTGTTCCCGGAGGGCCAACCAAAAGAACTCCTTTTGGAATTTTACCACCAAGCGCAGTATATTTTTTAGGGTTTTTCAAAAAGTCAACGACTTCCATTACCTCTTCTTTGGCTTCATCCAATCCTGCGACATCTTGAAAAGTCACAGACACTTTTGTGTTTTTATCAAAAAGTGTTGCTTTAGATTTTCCAATATTGAAAATCTGCGAGCCAGGCCCGCCGCCGCCGCCGCCCATTCGACGAAGGATAAATAACCAAATAGCAATGATTATGAAAACTGGTAATAACCAGCTCAAGATTTGAGGGATCCAATTTTCTTTGGTCTCATAATTTACGGTGATCCAACTTTCATATGGAATACCTGCTTTCTCTTGAATTCGAATTAATTTTTCTTCGAATTTTTCAGCAGGACCAGTTTCAAAAAAGTAGTGAGCTCTATTTGGAGAAAATTTACTTACCGCAGGTTCTGGGTCAGTATATTTATCAAGTGATTCTGGCTTTAAGAATACTTGAGCTTGCTTTTCATTGATCACCTCAATTTTTGCAATATCTTTTTCCTGAACCATTTTTTGGAAGGTATTCCATTGCAAAGGCTTAGTCGAAGAAGATTGAAGGGTGTAAAAATTCAATGCGAGCAATAACAAAGCTAACAATCCATAAATCCAATACGAATTGAATTTATTGTTAGGCTTGCCATCAGGGTTGTTTTGATCTTTATTTTCCATTAAAATTTATTTCTAGTATATTGGTAAAATGATGGTTATTTCTGATTCTTGAAAATTAATTAAAAAAATACAGCACCATCAATTCTTTAACGCTTAAAAGTGCAAATCGTTGGCGATTTTCGATAATCTTTCAGATTCTATCTATGAACAAGACTTTTATCTAGAATCTTAGAAAAAATTCAAAAAACGATATTCTATTTTATTAAATATAAGATGGGTTGAAAGTCTAATTGGTGGCTTCATTTACCAATTAAAAAAAAACATCTTAGATATTATCATACTCTGTAAAAATAGCATCTCCCCACAAATCTTCTAACTGATAAAATTCCCGAGTTTCTTTGTAGAAAACATGAACCACAGTTGTGAAGTAATCCAATAAAATCCAAAGTGAATTTTCTTGGCCTTCGAAGTGAGATGGAAGTGAATATCCTTCTTTTTTTAATCGTAAATAAACATTATCAGCAATTGCTTTTACTTGAGTATTGGAATCACCGGTGCAAATGATAAAAAAATCAGTTGGTGCTTCAGTTAAATGTCTTAAATCAAGCTTGATAACATTATGTCCTTTAATATCTTGGATACTATCTATAATTAAGGCGTTTAAAGCTTCGCCTGTAATTTCTTTTTGTTGAGATTGTGATGAATTCAAATTATGTATTTGATTTAATTACTTGATTAAAAATTGAAAATATTTTTTTAACAAAATGCAATTTCCAAAATGAATATTTAGTGGACAATAATCAGAAATTTAATTCCTAGATTTTTTAGAAAAACCTCAACTAGATTAATTCATTTTGAATAAAACGCAATTACATTTTCAAAAGTTTTTAGCGCAAAAATTCTTTTAGAACCACTATAAAAATTATAATTGCAAAATAGTTCTAAAAATTCAGCAAATTTAACAAAATTAACTCGGTTGGATACTATCAAGAAAACTCTTTTTGTGGGGAAGGAATTCTACCATTTTCCAGAATTGGCATCGACCAATGATTATGCTATTGAACTTACCTCAAAAAGCAAACCATCTGAGGGAACTGTCATTTCGACCTACAAACAGGTACAAGGGAAGGGACAAGCTGGCAGTAAATGGGAAAGTGAACCTGACAAAAACATCTCGATGTCGCTGATCTTACATCCAAAATTTGTAGCAGCGAGAGATCAGTTTGCCTTGAATCAAGCGATTTCATTAGGTGTTTTGGATTTTGTGAAAAATTATATCCACTCATCTGCAAAGATAAAATGGTCGAATGATATTTATATTTTTGATAGAAAAGTCGCTGGGATTTTGATTCAAAACACTTTGTTTTCGAGAAGTATTCAGTCCAGTATTATTGGAATTGGAATGAATATTAATCAAACGATTTTTAAAAGCGGTGCTCCTAATCCGACTTCGTTTAAATTAGAAACTGGGAAGGATTTTGATCTCGATGAGTTGTTAGAAATGTTGTGTTGGAAAATCGAAATGCGTTACCTCCAGTTGAAAGCTAATTCGAGTGAAAAAATCAAAGCAGAATATTTGGATAATTTGTATCGCTACATGGAAGATGCGTTGTATCAAATTCCAGATGGAGAAGTTTTTCAGGGGAGGATAATTGGGATAGGGGAGTTTGGCAAATTGTTGATAGAGAGTAAAAAGGGGATCGAATATTTTGATACGAAACAAGTGAAGTTTATCGTATAAAAGATTCTGGATGTTTGCTGAAGAATAAAACTTCAATTAAATGGTTAATGCAAAAAAAGAAATCATTAATTTTATATCGACCAACAAATTTAATTACATAGCAGTAAGTTTGATTTTCTTTTTTGTATGGGTTGATGTTGTTGAAGATGGAGACTTTTATTTTATTGCAGATTTTTTTCATCTGGCACTTCTGCTTATCGCTGGATTGTTTTTGCCTTTCATTTTATTAATTGCAATTCTTCAAAATCAAAGTCGAATAGCATATTCGATAACTCTGATTATTTTTGTTAAAGCAATTCTAACAAATTTCAGATCTCTACCATTTTATATTCAAGAGCATTATCTATCTATTGAAGGTCTTTCTAATTGTTCTTGTTGCCCAAGCTGCGAAATAAAATCAATTTTAATAATCAACTTTATTTCTTTCCTTGCAATCTTTCTGATGAATCGTAAAAGTATGCTAGGAGTTCTCAATTGGAATATAAAATATTCGTTTATCTTAATTGTTCTAGTATCAGTTATTTTTTTATTAAATAATATCTTATTTTAAAATGCGAAAAATTACAGCCGACTACATTTTTCCAATTATATCCGCACCAATAAAAGAAGGTGTCATTACTCTCGACGACCATGGAAAAATCCTTTCCATCGATGAAAGAAAAAATCACGACACCTCAACCTTAGAAATCCACGAAGGAGTCATTGTCCCCGGTTTTATCAATACCCATTGCCACCTCGAATTATCTCACATGAAAAATAAAGTGGCGACAGGAACTTCCTTGATTCCATTTATTTCGAGTGTCGTAAAATTCCGAGATATTCCTCAAGCAGAAATTGACACAGCTATCGAAAAAGCAGATCAAGAAATGTACAATGAGGGAATTGTTGCTGTCGGTGACATCTCCAACAAAATGGATACTGCTGCCACCAAGTCCAAAAGCCCCATTCGATATTACACCTTTGTGGAGATGTTTGACTTCTTGCAAGAGGCTTGGGCGACTCCTGAATTTGAAAAATACAAAGCAGTTTTTGAGGGGCAAAGTGATGATGGAGGAAATAGAAAAAGTGCAGTTCCACACGCACCTTATTCGGTTTCCAAAAGTCTTTTTCAAAAGATAAATGAATTGAATAATGATAATTGCACCGTCAGTATTCACAATCAAGAAACCCCTGCGGAGAATGAGTTTTTTGAAAAAAAGACAGGGGGATTCCTTGATTTTTTTGGGGGATTTGGAATTCCAATTACAGATTGGCAACCGAGCGGAAAACCTTCTATTCATTACGCTTTGGAGAATATGAATCCTAAGTCACGAACACTTTTTGTACACAATACGATGTGTACGGCTGAGGATATTTCTGCTGCGCAAAAATGGAGTGATCGAGTGTTTTGGGCGACTTGTGCGAATGCTAATTTATACATAGAAAATCGTTTGCCGAACTATCAACTATTCATTGATGCTGATGCAAAGATGACCATAGGGACAGATAGTTTGACTTCCAATTGGCAACTTTCGGTACTAGACGAAATGAAAACGATTGCAAAATATCAATCCTATATTCCTTTCGAAACTTTGATTCGATGGGCAACTTTGAATGGAGCAGAGGCTTTAGGTTTTGAAGAAGATTTAGGGAGCTTGGAAGTGGGGAAAATGCCAGGGTTGAATTTGTTGAATTTGGGAAATGACTTTTTGTTGAATGCCAAAACAGAGGTGACTCGATTATAAAATAAAAGTAAAGTGATCAAAAAAATTATCCGTTCTAATTCAATTATTTTTATCCTTCTATTTTTTTGCTTGCTGGAATTATGGTTGTTGGGCTATGGAAGAAACCAATTTGGTATCATGTGGAGTCCAATCATTATTTTGATTAGTGGCTTAATCATAGGGCTTGGTTTTCTTAATTTTTTTAATGGAAAAGAAATTGAATTAGCTCAACATAAATTTGATGGGAAACGACTTGGAGTGATTTTTTTAGCTACCTTTTTTGGAGTTTGGAAATGTGGAGATTTACTTCGAACGGTGATTCGGGACTTTCCATTTAATTTTAATGAACCTGAAGGTTCGGATGGGATTCCTCAGATTGCTGTTTTAGTTGAACGATTTCTGAATGGCGTATTTCCTTATTCTGTGATTACGGAATGGCCCAATTTAGGAACTTATTTGTTTCCTACTTATTTGCCCTTGACTTGGATGCCTTATATTGTTCCTGAAAAATTTGGATTTGATTATCGGTGGATGGGATTTGCTATTTTGATTGTAGGATTTTTGTATTTTTTTTACAAAGTAATTCCATGGAATCGAAGTTGGGGAGTCAATGCAGTTTTGTTATTCCTTCCTTTTTTGTTTTTATATATTTTCCAGAAAAATGATACCCAAAGTATTTTTAGATTTTCGGTAGAAACGATGATTGCAGGTTACTATTTAATTTTAGCAACGGCACTTTTTTCCAAATCAAATTTACTGCGTGGAGCCGCTTTATTGTTGTGTGTACTTTCGAGATACTCGGTAGTACTTTGGGTGCCTTTATTTTTCTTTGTGATACTTCTTAAGGAGAAAAAAACGAACCTATTTCAAATTGGCGGATGGTTAGCTTTAGGGATTTTAGGACTTTATATAATTCCATTTTTAGCGGAAGATCCAACCATTTTTAAACAAGGCTATGATTACCACACCAAAGCTGCAGAAATTACTTTTGTTTTATTGTCTTGGCAAGCGGAAGGAGAATTACCTGCGGTAGTTTCTAATGGTTTTGGAATGGCGATTTATTTTGATCAATTTATAGATGGATCGGCAGCTGATAAATTATGGTTTTTAAAAAATACTCATTTACTATTACTATGCTTGACTGTTCTGATCTCCATGATTGTCTTTTATAAAATAAAAGACAAAATGGATTATCGGATTTTTCTTTTGGGAACCTTGAAAGTATACTTGGTGATCTTTTATAATTTTATTCAAATTCCATTTGGCTATCTTTTTCTAACGATGGTTTTTATTTCTTTGCCAATGATGGCGTTGTTGTTAGGTCAAGTAAAATTTAAGGAAGAACATATACGTTAAAAAATAAATTACTATTTTTAACTTTCAAAAAATATATTCTTTTTTAGATATATTTTGTGATCAATTGAAAAGTAAAATTAAAACGACCGAAGGAAATGTTGATTTTATTTTTTAGTGGACTTTAAACATAAAATTTAGCTAAAAATCAAAAATGACAACAATTAATATATTGTCTCATTTTTTTTATTCAAAAAAAATTAAAACACTCCTCATATTATGCATGATGAAACCAATGAGCAGGAAAATTCCAACTTAGAGAATAAGCCTCAGTACACGCAACCTGAATTTGTTAGACCGGAATTGAATGTGCCTCCTGTAGATTCAACACCTGTGCGTTCATGGGATCGACCTTCTTTGGATTTGAGAAAAGTAACTGATGTAGTCGATAAAGTAAAAGCAGAAGTGGCAAAAGTGATTATTGGACAAACTGAAATGGTCGATCTTTTGATGGCGGCGATGTTTACTGGTGGTCACGTTTTGGTAGAAGGAGTACCTGGGATTGCCAAAACCTTGACCTCAAAATTAATGGCTCAAGCATTTCATGTTGATTATTCTCGAATTCAATTTACACCCGATTTGATGCCAACGGATGTGGTGGGGACGACGATGTATAATTTGAAAACATCTGAGTTTACTTTTAATAAAGGACCTATTTTTTCCAATATAGTTTTGATTGATGAGATAAATCGAGCACCTGCAAAAACGCAATCTGCACTCTTTGAAGTGATGGAAGAATACCAAGTAACGATGGATGGCGAAACATATATGATGGATCAACCTTTCTTTGTGATCGCTACGCAAAATCCAATTGAGCAAGAAGGAACGTACAAATTACCTGAGGCACAACTGGATCGGTTTTTATTTAAAATCAACTTGCACTATCCAAGTTTGGAAGAGGAAAAAGAAATTTTGCACCGTTTTAAAAGCGATTTTAAAATGCGTCAAAAAGAAAAAGTACAACCAGTTTGTTCAGCGCAAGATGTAAAAGAGTGCCAAGAGATTATTGAGAAGGTTCATATCAAGGATGAATTGCTCGATTATATTGCTGCGATTATTCACAATACTCGAAATAATGGAGACTTGTTTTTAGGAGCTTCTCCACGTGCATCCTTAGCGATTATGAAAGCATCAAAAGCAGTAGCTGCTATGGCTGGACGAGACTTTGTAACGCCTGATGATATTCAATATGTGGCTGATCCAGTTTTGAATCACAGAATTATTCTGACACCTGAAAGAGAAATGGAAGGGTATGGTGCGAAGGATGTGGTGATGGATATTATTAAGAAGATTGAAGTACCGAGATAGTTATTTGGTTACTCAGTTATTAAGTTAATCAGTCTTGGTTGCTTAATAACAGAGTAACTCAATAACCAAATAACAAATCAAAAGCATGAAAAACATTTTCCTACCCAATAGATTTTTCCTACTCTTTGCCTTCATCATCGGGATGTTTGTGTTGAGTTTTCCATTTGGATTTTTGTTTCCTGTGGCGCAGACTTTGTTTGTGTTGGGATTAGTATTGGTGTTGGTGGATGTGATGTTATTGTATGGCGGAGGAGATAAAATCAAAGTGAGAAGAGAATTACCCAAGGTGTTTTCGCTAGGTGATCCGAATCGTGTAAAAGTATTGTTAGAAAATTTATCTACTCAAAAATTAAAACTAAAAGTTATTGATGAAATTCCGATTCAATTTCAAATTCGGAATTTTGAAAAAGTTTTAGAACTCGAACCAGAGGAATCACAAGTGATTACTTACCCACTTACTCCCAAGACTCGGGGAGAATATGAATTTGGAAATGTCAATGTATTCATGGAATCATTTTTAGGATTGGTACAACGGCGACATGAGCATACTTACAAAATGAGTTTGCCAGTTTATCCTTCGATCGTTCAAATGAAAAACTTTGAATTAAAAGCATTTGATCGAGTTTCCTATTCTTCTGGAATCAAACAAATTCGAAGAGTGGGACATAGTTATGAATTTGAGCAGATCAAAAATTATGTTCGAGGAGATGATTATCGAAGTATCAATTGGAAAGCAAGTAGTCGTCGAGCAACGCTCATGGTGAACCAATATCAAGATGAACGAGCGCAACAAGTGTATTCGATTATTGATAAAAGTCGAGCGATGCGAATGCCTTTTGATGGATTGAGTTTGATGGATTATGCGATCAATACAAGTTTGGTTATTTCAAATGTGGCATTGGCAAAACATGACCGAGCAGGTTTATTGACTTTTTCTGACATCATCGGAACGACGATTAAAGCTGATCGAAAACCAACTCAGCTAAACAAAATATTATTAGCACTTTACAAAGAAAAAGAAAGAAACCTCGAAGCGAATTACGAGCTACTCTATCACTCTGCTCGAAAATTAATCAAAGGTCGAAGCCTTTTGATGTTGTACACGAATTTTGAAAGTATGTATGCTTTGGAACGAGTGCTACCGATTTTAAGAAGAATCAATACATTACATTTACTCGTCGTTGTCTTTTTTGAAAATACCGAAATCAACGATTTTGCGAAATTAAAAGTAGACACCACTCAAGATATTTACCACCAAACGATTGCTCAAAAATTCCTCAATGAGAAATCGCAAATGGTGCATAAACTCAGACAATATGGTATTCAGGCCATTCTTACCAAACCGGAGGATCTCTCGGTGAATTCGATTAATAAGTACTTGGAATTAAAATCACGTGGATTGATTTAGGATGGACTAATTCTAATTGAATTGTTTGTCAGATAGAAAATAGGTGCGCATGATTTTTGTCAATTCTAAAAGGTGACTTTTGTCACCTTTGTAATTAGTTTTAATCTTTAAAATTGCACTCTCAAATTTTATCATCATTGAAATTTTCTTGTCTTAATAACTACATAAAATCATGTAGGACTTCTGTATTTCATTTGGACGGTTAACTCATATTGATTTAAAAAGTAGCCTGTCTACTCACAAATTACAGAATTATGACATTATTTCGACAATGTTGAAATACCTTTACATTCTAAAACCTCCGTTATATAAAGTATGCTCAACAATTTCAAAATAATCACGATTACTCATAAAAATGTTTCCTTGCAAACATTGAGTAAATTCATCGTTCCCTCAACTGATGAAGCAGAATTGCAATTGAAATTAAATAACCTAAAAGAGCAATTCGGTATAGAAGAAATGATGTATTTAGCGACTTGTAACCGAGTCATGTACTTCTTCTATGCAGAAAAAAATGTTAACGAATCCTTCGTGGCTGAATTTTTATCTCATGCCAACCCTCAATTTCAAACAGATTTAGTAGATGATTTTTCCAAAAGAATAACAATGTTGGAAGGGCATGATGCTTTGGAACATTTGTTGGAAGTGTCGTCGTCGATTGATTCAATGGTAATTGGAGAACGAGAAATTTTAAGACAAATTCGAACAGCTTTTGATCAATGTGTAGGTTGGGATATGACGGGCGATCATCTTCGTTTGGCGATGCAATTAGCGGTAGAAACGGCAAAAAAAGTTTATTCAAAAACTCGAATTGGAGAAAAACCAGTTTCAGTTGTTTCCTTAGCGATTCAAAAACTATTGCAATCTGGCTTTTCCAAAACTGGAAAATTATTATTGATTGGAGCAGGACAAACTAATTTGTTGGTATCTAAGTTTTTGAAAAAATACGAATATCAAAATGTAACAGTTTTTAATCGGAGTATCGAAAGAGCGAATTCATTAGCAGAGATGTTGAAGGGAAATGCTTTTTTGTTGGAAGATTTAAAAAAATACCAAGAAGGTTTTGATGGAATAATTATCTGTACAGGTTCTGACAAAGCATTGTTGGATGATGAATTATATGCTTCACTTTTGCAAGGCGATAAATCAAGAAAATTGATTATCGATTTAGCCATTCCAAATAACGTGGAGCAATCAGTTGCAGAAAATTTCAATGTAAATTATATCGAAATCGAAGACTTGAGAAGTTTGGCCAAGGAAAATATGGGTTTCCGTCAAAAAGAAATTTCGAGTGCACAAAAGATTATCGAAAAGAATTTAGTGAAGTTTCAAAAGACGCATCAACAACGACAAATTACCAAAGCGATGAGCCATGTACCTCAGAAAATCAAAGCAGTCAAAGCACATGCTATGAATGAGGTTTTCAAAAAAGATGTAGATGAGTTGGATGAAAATGCTCGGGAACTTTTAGAACGAGTGTTGACTTATATGGAAAAGAGATGTATTAGTATTCCAATGGAAGCTGCGAAAAATACGGTTTCGTAATTTTTACCACATTGAAAACATAAATGATAATCTCAAAACCTATGTTTTCTAGTTGCCTATGTGAAAAAAAAAGTGTTATATAAAAATGAGTCTACCTTCGAGACGCACTTCCACTTTCATTTCCTACCTTAATTATTTTTAAAAAAAGTTTATCTGATTTCAATTCCGTTTTTGACAACGGTGGTTTCTGATAATAATGATGCAAGACTTCCGCATGTTCTGTATTTAAAAAATGAACAACTTTTCCTCGAATATATCCTCGATTTCCATTCACAGATTGAACATACAAATAAGGAGAGATTTTCTTTTTTCCATTTTGCATAAACACTTTTTCAAAATGTTTGATGATAATAAAAGGAGTATTCGGTTCTAGTCTTTCTATTTTTTTTGACAAAAAAGATGGCTCAGATTTTAGGAAAATTTTCGGATTATAAACGATTCCTTTCAATGCATTTCGATTTTCTCGATAAAATTGTACGAACTGTTTTTTGCGATTATCCCAAGCATAAGTGTACGTGACAAATTCCATGCATCGTTCTTGCGTCTCACTATTTTTATCAAATTGATAAGGCAAAGAGAATTTTTTGCAAGCCACATAATCCACAAATTCTACTCGAATACTCGTCGCACTCACTTCCACAAATTTAAACATTGCAGGAGAAAATAAATCATCATCGTAAGTCAACGTCATTCGTTCATCTAACACTTTTTTCAAATAACCTGACTGGAGCGAAAAAACTTCTAACGTTCTATTTTCCAAATCACTTGAGCTAGAATAGCTTTTGGTTTCCATCAGAAAATCTGCAACACCATCGTTCGTCACATCTTTCATTTGAAATAAATTCAAGACTTCTCGCCCCATGGCACTTTGACTTTCGTAGTTCATGTGAACTGATTTTCCATGCTCGCTGGTGACCACAACATAATATTCATGATAAGTTGGATTCAATAATTCATTGTCATGTAGATTGTCTCGACCATTAATAGCAGCAATCCAAGTGACTGATTTTTCAAAACCATTATTGAGTGAAATTTTCTTTTTGTGAAAAGATTTAAGCTTAGCATCAATATTTGCATCTTCCAATATCACCGCAACGCCATCTCCAAAAACCCAACCTTCTTGTCCTGAAAGTGAACGGACTTTGTACCATTTGAATTTTTGATTTTGTGCATCATCCAAATGTTGTAAAGTTGTTTCATCCAACACTTCCAATAATTCTCCTTCGGAAAATCGAATATTTGAGTGTTCAAAATAATTACTATCAGGATAAAGGGTAACGGTATTCAATGCAGTAGCTACTCGACTTTTAAAAACCAAATCAGAAGCCTTACTCGAAAAAGTAAAAACTATAAAAACGAAAATCCACAGAATTCTTAGGTTCATGTTTTTTATTTTTCTTAAAAAAATAGAAAGGTCTCAGTTAGGTTGGTTTGACTTGGTAAGTTTTTATTAAATAACTTCTAGGCAAAATTACGCAAAATTCATGCTATATATAGAAGTTGTTTTAAAATGTTTTGCTGGTTTCTAAAAATGTCTTTTAGCTTCACTTTTCGTTTTTTTATCGGCCCATAGCTAGGCTATGCGGCTCAAAAAAAGCCTTAATTGAAACTAAAATCCAAATTTTATATCCTCAGCTAATATTTTAAAACAACTTCTTAGAAAAAATGCCAACTTTGGAGCAACTCGCTTGTTGAGTGACAAAACCTTTTTTTTCAAATAACAAAACAAACCGAATCATGAAAAAACAATTTTCAATTTTCTGCCTACTCTTTTTTATGTTTTCTTTTTTTCAAAATAATCTTTTTGCGCAGCGCGATTTTTCTAAAGTAGAAATCAAGGCTGAAAAAGTGGCTGATAATATTTACATGTTGACTGGAAGCGGTGGAAACATCGGAGTGGTCGTTGGAGACGATGGTATATTTATGATTGATTCTCAATTTGGGCCGCTGAGTGAAAAAATTGCCGCGGCAATCGGGAAGTTAAGTTCGCAACCAGTTAAGTATTTATTCAATACTCATTGGCATGGCGATCATACTGGAGGGAATGAAAATTTTGGAAAAAAAGGAGCAGTTATCGTCGCTCATGAAAATGTAAAAAATAGAATGAGCACCGAACAAATTCGTCCATTCAGAAAACCAACACCTGCTGCTGCTGAAATTGCTCAGCCTGTGATCACTTTTAAAAATGATATGAAATTTCATTTGAATGGAGAAGATATTTTGATTTACCATTTTCATTCTGGACATACGGATGGCGATGCGTTTGTTTATTTTCCCAAAAGTAATGTCTTGCACATGGGCGATAATTTTTTCAAAGGAAGATTTCCTTATATTGATTTAGGATCAGGAGGAAGTGTGGAAGGTGCATTGAAAAATATTAACGAAGCACTTTTTTTAGTTGACTCAGAAACGAAAATTATTCCTGGTCATGGAGCATTGGCAAACAAAAAAGATTTGATGGAATACCGAGATGTGATTATCATTGCTCGAGATCGAGTCAAAAAAGCGATTGCAAAAGGAATGACTTTAGAAGAAATAAAAGCCTCAAATGTGACGAAAGAATATGACGACGAATGGGGGAGTGGATTTATAAATCCTGAAAAATTTGTAGAAATCCTCTATTCCGACCTAACTCAATAACGGTTAATGATTAACTGTGAATGGTGAACACCATGTTAGGTGTTAACCGTTTACAGTTAACAATTCACCGTTATATTAAAAAGTCATCTTCGGTGCTTTCTTTCGAGAAGCAGGTTTTTTCTGATTTTTTTTGAACCCATTTGCTTTTCCAATATTTACAGAAAAGGTAAAGCCTCCAAAGAAATACCAATCTTTATTAGTTGCATCACCTCGGCTAGTGCCTTGTGGATCAACAAGTGCATCTGGATTATATTCAGGTGCTCGATACGAAAGTGCTGCTGCAAAATCTCCCACTTCAGTAGCTAAAAGATCTAAGTCAGGATACGTCGTACTTACATCATCAATATAATCTGTAAATGTTTTTCGCATACCGAATTCTAAACCAATGTTAGTCAAGTGATTGATATTGAATTTCACCCCAAGTCCCATAGGAATGGCAATGGAAAACTTTTGATATGGTTGCGAATCACTACCTTCCAAGCCTTGTCCTTCGGTCGATAGCGGCTGAAGATCAAACCATTGTCCACCAATTTCTGCTTGCGGATTATAATAAAATCCAGCTATTCCAGCAAAAATATAAGGCGTCGTAATATGATCTTTGATCGCTACTTTGAAATCCAAAAAATTATATTCGAACTGCGCCCCCAACTCATACACATCAGTTTGGAAACTCAAATTACGTGCTCTTTCTCCTTTTGTGATTTGTGCATTAAAATCTGAACCTTGCAAAAGACCTTTGTAAAAATGAACTTTGGCTGCAAGGTGTCCATTGAAATTGTATCGACCAAAGGCACCAAAAGCAGGAGCATAAGAAGATACTTCCAAATTTTTTGGAGTGAGGTCGCCATGATAATTGCCAACGCCAGCAAAGATACCTACTTCGGTATATTGGCTAGAAAGATTTATGGAAATAAAAATTGAAAAAATTACGAGTGTAATAAACTGTTTCATACTAATTAATTTATAGGCAAAGTTGAGTTTTAGAATTTTGGAAAAAATAAGAATCAACCTTGATTGTGTTTTAATTTTGGATAGGTTTTTTTGTGAAATCTATCGCAACATATTACCTTCAAAAACCATGTATAAATGGTCGGTTGTGGAAAAAAAAAGGAAAATAGTGTGACAGGTATTTTGAGGTTGGTTGAAGGGGCATTTAATAATTCAGACTAGGTAGGAAATTAGACAACCTATACACATATTGTTTCTCGCCATACCTTCTTTTTTTATAAAAAAAATCAAAATTCTATCTATTTTAGCGAAGCAATAAACATACTTTCTAAATAATCACCTATCACCAAATGCTAGTAAAAACTTACGCAAGTGCCGTTCAAGGCGTAGAAGCTCAAACCATCACCGTCGAAGTCAACACAGGAGGAGAAGCAAGAGACGGAAAAGATTTTTTTAATTTAGTTGGGTTACCTGATAGTGCTGTCCGAGAAGGATTCGCACGAATCGAAGCTGCCATCAAGAATATTGGAATGCGAATGCTTCGAGTAAAGTTAGTGGTCAATCTAGCTCCTGCCGATTTGCGGAAAGAAGGTTCCTCTTATGATTTGCCTATTGCAATAGGATTGTTGGCGAGTACTGGTCAAATGGAATTTGAAGACTTAGACAAATATGTATTCATGGGGGAGTTGTCTTTGGACGGAGGATTGCGTCCAATCAAAGGTGCTTTGCCGATTGCTATCCAAGCTCGGAAGGAAGGTTATAAAGGATTGTTTTTGCCAAAAGAAAATGCACGAGAGGCAGCTATTGTAAATAATCTCGATGTGTACGGAATTGAAAATTTAAAAGAGGCGGTTGATTTTTTTAATAAAAAAAATGAGCTCCAACCAGTTGTTGTTGATACTCGTTCGATTTTTGAAGACACACAAGATATTTACTCGGTTGACTTTTCGGATGTGAAAGGTCAGGAGAATATTAAACGTGCACTCGAAATTGCAGCAGCAGGTGGACACAATGTAATTTTGATTGGCCCACCTGGAGCAGGGAAGACGATGTTGGCTCGAAGGCTTCCGACTATTTTGCCGCCGCTAAGTTTACATGAAGCATTGGAAACGACGAAGATTCATTCTGTCTCTGGAGTGCTTCCTGCTAATTCTGCTTTGGTTTCCACTCGTCCATTTCGATCTCCACATCATACGATAAGTGATGTTGCTTTGGTTGGTGGAGGATCGAATCCGATGCCCGGTGAAATTTCTTTATCACATAATGGTGTTTTGTTTTTGGATGAGTTACCAGAGTTTAAACGAACCGTTTTGGAGGTGATGCGGCAACCGATGGAGGAACGAAAAGTAACTATTTCAAGAGCAAAAATTACGGTTGATTATCCTGCTAGTTTTATGTTGGTCGCTTCGATGAATCCTTGCCCTTGCGGATTTTATAATCATCCAGATAAAGAATGTGTGTGTAGCCCAGGTGTCGTCAAAAGATATTTGAATAAAATTTCGGGGCCACTTTTGGATCGAATTGATTTGCATGTGGAAGTGACACCTGTGAGTTATGAAGAACTGGCAGACTATACTCCTTCTAAAGAAACGAGTGGAAAAATTGTAGAACGAGTTGTGAAAGCAAGAGATATTCAAATAGAAAGGTTTAAAGATTTTCCTACAATTCATTGTAATGCACAAATGCCAAGTCGCATGGTTCGAGAAGTTTGTCAATTAGATAAAGCTGGAATTGTTCTGTTAAAAACTGCCATGGAAAAATTACAATTATCTGCACGAGCGTATGATCGAATTTTAAAAGTGGCGAGGACTGGAGCAGATTTGTCAGGAAGTGAGAATATAAAAATTGAGCATTTGGCGGAGGCGATTCAGTATCGGAGTTTGGATCGAGAAGGGTGGGCTGGGTGAGAAATATCTTAGGAAAAGGAATAAAAAAATCGGATTCAAATTTTATTGAATCCGATTTTTTTGTTGAAAATACAACCAATTAAAAATCAATATTATAAGTTCCACTCGAAATTACCTTTTGACTAATCGATCCATCGGGGTTTACATTGCCTCCAGTAAATTCAAATGTTCCAGTAATGTTTGATGAAGAATAACTGGTAATTGTCGTCGTTCCAGAACCTAAATTCCCCAATCCACTATACGATTCATTTTCATTGAAATCAGGTTTGTATTGAGGTTGGAAAAGACCATCAGTCGTACTCAATGTCAATCCAGAAGACAGGTTTCCAAAAAGTGTCATACCAAAATAGGAACCATCAGAACCATAGGCTTGAATAATATTTGTTCCTTGAGTAGATGCGAAGACAGCTCCATCAATTTCATCTTTTGATTCCCAACTCGTTCCGTCGATTGATGCTGTAACCTTTCCAGAACCAGCATCTATACCTGGTCCATCATTATCTTTTTTGCAGGAGGTGGAAAACAAAAAGAGACAAGCAATAAACAATACATTTTTTTGAATAAACTTTTTCATTATTTTATTTTTTGGTTTTTAAATTTTTTATGACTTAAAACATGAGGTTTGTCTATGAACCAATTTTCTTGACTAATTCTACTCTTCGATTTAAATATCTTCCGTCTTCGGATTGATTAGTTGACTTGGGTGACAAAGGCCCAACGCCTCCCTCCTCCAATCTTGAAGTATCTATTTTATAAGTTTTCACTAAGGCATCAACGATGGCTTTTGCCCGATTTTTTGATAAGGTGAGATTGTAACTGAGGCTGCCTTTCATATCGGTGTGACCGACGACATAGATTTTTATTGAAGGATTATCTGTGAGGAATTTTGCGATTTCATCCAAAGTCGGTTTTGAATCTGCTTTGATTTTTGCACTATCAAAATCGAAATTGATTCCATAAATCGTAACCATTCCCATTTCTTCTATTTCGTTTTTGATGTAGTTTGCATCGGCAAAAACTTTTCCTGTTTCCGCACTTTTCTCTTCGATAATATCGACATGACACACTATTTTTGATTTGCTATGACGCTCTCCATAAATCGCAACATAGGTAGTTCCTTCTTTTTGATTGACTTTTCCAATGATGGAAAAAGTACCTCCTGAACTTGATGTCCCTGCAAAAAGATAAGTAGCTTTTGAACCTTGCGGGAATCCATTGTCTTTTAGTGCAACACCAATCCAACTTCCTCCTCCAATTTCTTTTTTATTATTTCTGCCAGAAAACAAACCATCTCCTAACAATGTAATTCCGGCTTTTTTTAACGCTTGCTTGTAGTCTAAATAGACTTCCCCAATGGAAAGTTTCTCTACCGATTCATCAATGATATAAGTGATTCGATATAATTGTCCAGATACCTTTTTGGTATCTTTTATTTTTTTATAACTAGTAATTGGGCCATGTGCTAAATTGTATTCTCGAAATTTTATTTTTTCATAGGAAGCAATGTGGGTGCCAGGATATCGAGTCAATAAAGGATGATCTTCACTATTTTTTATATCCTCTTGAGCGAGCAAACTATTAAAAATTCCGAAAGAAAATAGAAGTAAAATAATTGAAAGTGTATTTTTCATAATTGATTTTTAAAAAAATGAGGATGAAGTGTCTGGTGAAAATTAATCAGTCACTATTATTTTTTTAGAAAAGAATCCATCTATCAAAATTCCATGAATGAAATAAATACCAGGGTGCAAAGAATTAGGGATGGTCAAATTTGCAGTCGATCCTTCTGATCTTTTTGTGGTAATTCTTTTCCCAAAAAGGTCAAACAACTCAATAGAAATAAAATCATGATGACTCATTTGTAATTGTAAATCAGTACCTCTTTGGATAGGATTAGGAGCTATTTTTAAATCAAATGAATAGTCAATATCATTCGTTGCAGAAATAATTTCAGGATTGTCTTGATAATAAATCAAAGGAGGATTGGTCGGAAAAGATTCCATACTCAAGAGCCATAAATTGTAATCCGAAGAAACATAACGATACATCGTACTGGTCATCGTAGGTGTTCCAGGAATAGTGTAAGTCCGATTCTCTTTGATGCGCAACACATTTTCAAAAGTGCCAGAGGGTAAAATTAAAGTTCCATATCCATCCACTTCACCTTCAACTGTTCCACTAAATGCAGTCGAAAATGCTCCGAAAACATTCGTTCCATCAAATGCATCAGTCCAACCGTTTTCATATTGGATAGGGAATTTTTCCTCTGTTTCGAAATTAGAATAATCTCCGTAAGCGATTCCAAAATTTGGATCATCGAAGACCGCTCCGATTAATTCCATCAGGTTATTATTTTCATAATTATAATAAACCCATTGTGAGTCTGCATTGATTGCAGCTATATCAGCTTGTGGATATCGATCAAAGTGTGGTGCATCTTGTGGATCAAAAAACTTAAAATAATATTCAGGGTTTGTGGCATCAGGTTGCAAATTACTAAAGTCCCAAGTTTGGTTTTCACCAGTTGTACTTGCTTGGAAATCTGTTGAGGCACATTTGATTAGATGAATGGAATCTTGAAAGTTGGGAATAATAATGTCATCAACTGAAGGTTGAGCATAACAAGAAAGAATGACTAAAGTCAAAAAGAAGAAAAGAGTAAATAATTTTTTCATAATGAATTGTTCAATTGATTCATTACAAAATTATTTATAAAATAGGGTTTCGTCAATTCCCCATTTGGGTAGTTTTTTATCGAACGATTCGCTTTTGAATTGCTTTGGCAACTGCCTCCGCTCGCGAGTTGACATGAAGTTTGGAGTAGATTTTTTTGATATGAGCTTTGATCGTATTGGAACTAACAAAAAGTTTTTCGGCAATAGTTTTATAATTTTCGCCAAGGCAAAGTAATTGTAAAACTTCTGTTTCTCGCGGAGACAAAGGATTGTTTTGATCTCCATGAAAATGCCTTACGACCTTTCGAGCTATCGTCGAACTCATCGGCGAACCGCCAGCATGAGCTTCTTTTAAATACAATAATAATTGGTCAGGCGGTAATCCTTTAATTAAGTATCCAACTGCTCCTGCGCACAAGGCATTAAATACAGTTTCATCATCTTCATGTACGGTCAACATTACAATATTCAAATGTGGAACAATTTTTCTGATTAAACTAATGCCTTCAATTCCAGACATTTTAGGTAGGTCAACATCTAACAAAAGAAGGTGAGGAGGATCTTTTTCTAATGCTGGAATCGCCGATTCGCAATCTTCAAAAACTTGATAGCAATAAAAACCAGGGGAGCCGTCTACAATCAATTGCATCAATTGGCGAATCCTAGGATCATCTTCGATAATGGCTACTTTTATTAAATTTTCCATGCAAAATTATTTGACAAGGCGAAATCAAATTTAAAGATATTCACTTGATTTTTCAATTACCCATATGGGTAATATTGATAAAAATACTCACTGCACTTCCTTTATTTTTTTCTGAAAAAATAACATGCTCGACACCAATTTTTTCTGCTCGTGATTTAATGTTTTTTAATCCTTGCCCATTCTTTTGATTTTCTTTTTCAAAACCAATTCCATCGTCACTAAATTTTAGTTCAATAATTTCTTCATTTTGTATAACTGTAAATTGAGCATTTTGTGCAGTAGAATATTTCAAACTATTATTAATCGCTTCTTTAAAAATTAATAATAAATGTCGCCTTTGATTGCCGCTGAGTGCAATTGGTTTTAAATGTTCGTCAATCCCTTTTGTTGTAAAATGGATTTGGGAAAATTCGAAAATGCCATTGGCAAATTCTTTTAAGCGCATCAAAGTTTCATACAAATTATCATTGTCAGGATCCAACACCCAAATGAAATCTCGCATGCCTGATCTCAATGTTTGGATTTCATCTCCAATTTGATCGACTAAATTATTCAGTTCAAAATTACCATCCGACTTTCGTTTGGCAATTTCAGTCATCAAGCTAATTTTGGTAATTTGATTTCCTGCTTCATCATGAAAATCTCTCGCACTTCGTTTTCTAAAAAGTTCTCGTTCCGCAAGTTTTGCTTTTTCGACTCTTCGAACATTCTGAACTCTAAACCAAATTATTCCATAAATCGCTAAAAGTGCTGAACTCAAATAAATTAAATAAGCCCACCAAGTTTTCCAAGGTGGTGGTGCAATATTGATGGAAACAGATTTAAATACTTCATTCCAGATGCCTTCGTGGTTGGCAGCTTTTACTTTGAAAATATAATTCCCCGGTTTTAAATTAGGATAACTTGCCAGCCTTCTCGTTCCAGCTTGAACCCAATCCTGATCGACGCCTTCCATCTGATAAGCATATTTATTGTTTTTTGGTTGGGCAAAACCTAGTGCTGCAAATTCAAAGGCTAGAAAATTTTGACGGTATTTTAAATTGATTTCTTTTGTCTCGTTGATAGATTGAGATAAGATGAATTTTCCTTTCTTCTTTTTTTTAGGAGCAACGGAAACAGATTCATTGAAGAGTAAAAAATCTGTCAAGGCCACTTGTGGAACAAAAGGATAAGGTTTGATTTCGTTTGGATCGAAGACTGATAACCCATTGGTTCCACCAAAGCATAATCGGTTATCTTTAGTTTTAAAATAACCATTTTGATTAAATTCATTTCCTGCAAATAATCCATGATTGGAATTAAAATTTTCGGTTGTGAAAATATCTTGTTCGAAAGAAATTTTAGAAATACCGTTATTGGTACTTACCCACAAATCTCCATTTTTATCTTCTAGCATTCCGTAAGTGAAATCATTTGGGAGACCATCTTTTTTTGAGAATCGTTTAAACTTTCCTTCGGCTTCCATCAAGTTTAATCCATTGGCGGTGCAAATCCAAAGTCGCTTTTTGCTATCTTCAAAAATATAAGTCACCATATTATGGCTAATGTTATTTGGTTGATTTGGATCATGGGAAAATCTTGTAAACGTTGCCTTTTCTCGATCCATTTTGCAAAGTCCACCTGCCGCGGTTCCTAACCAAAAGTTATTTTTACTATCTTCAAAAATGGTATAAATATATGGATGGGAAAGTTTGGTAGAGTCATGGTCATCGTAGGTGAAAGTTTTATGCGTCTTTTTCTTTGGGTCAAATTTGATTAAATTTTTACCTGATGAAGCAATCCAAAAAACTCCTGAACGATCTTCATAAATTGCATTGATGGCATTATTTTTAAAATAATCAGGTGCGATAAAATCGCTATAACTTTCCAATCGCCAATCGCCTTTTTCATTTTGAATCACTTTTGCAAAACCATCTCGTCGATAGCAAAGCCAAAGATCACCACTTCTATCCTTGGAAATGCCAAGCACAAAATTATGTTTTAAATCTTTTTGATTGGTTGTGTTGTGACAATTGAATTCCCATTGGTCAGATCCTTGATCGAAATTTTTGATAACCGTCAATCCCTCTCTTCCTCCCACCCATAAATTTCCTAGCGTATCTTCCTGAATTGAAGAGACAAAGGAGCCGCATAATTCTGAGTTGTTTTTTGTAAAAGAAAAATTTTGAAAAGGTGGTGGCAAAATAGAAAAACGACTGACGCCACTTCCCGTTCCTAACCAAATGGTTTGATGGTCGTCTTCATAAATATCAAAAACAAAATTGTTAGGAAGGCTATTAGGCAAATTCTCATCATGGGTGTAATTGATGAAATCAGCGTCTTTATTTTTCGAATCTAAAATAAAAAGACCTTTCATCGTGGCAAACCAAACTAGACCATTTCGATCTTTATAAATGTCATTAATTATGTTGTCAGAGATGTTTCCTGATTCTTTTTCAATTTGGTAAGTGCGAAAAATTTTTAAAGAATCGGCTGACTCCAAATATTCGGTGAGTAGCAACCCACTAGAAGAATTTATCCAAAACTGATTATCTTGATTGCTAGCAATTTTTCCAAATTCACTAATCTCAATTTTTTCTGATAACATCTGACGCGCTTCTCCGGAGTCTATATGAACTAGAAATAAATGATTATTAACAACTATAATTACTCTATTCTCATTGATGATAAAAAGGTTATTCATTTTGGATAATTCCTTTTCATCAAAAGATTTTAATGCTGTAGGGTTTTTGATAAATTCCATTTTAGCAATATCAAAAAGTGATACTCCTGCATGGGTTGCTACCCAAAGTGTTCCTTTTGGAATCTCTTTAACATATTTTACGGATCTTTCATTTAGATTATTGGTGGAAGGTAGGTTAGGATAAAAAGTTTTAAAAGTTTCTAGCTCTCGATCAAAAAGACAAAGTCCACCACCAAAAGTTCCTATCCATAGATTGTTTTGACTGTCTTCAAAAATTTCCCAAATAAAATTATTACTTAAACTAGTAGAATCGCCCCGTTCATAAAAAAAAGTTTTGAACTCAAATCCATCAAATCGATTTAATCCATCTTGTGTACCAAACCACATAAAACCTTGATGGTCTTTAAATATATGTCTTACTCCACTTTGAGAAAGTCCTTCATCAACTGAAAAACTATTGAATAGAATTTCGTTGGGTTGGGCAAAACTAATATTGCACAACAGAATTAAACTTATGAATAAAAAGTGGGGTGAAATTATTTTCATCACATCTAAAATACAAAAGAAATAGAACCTCTTCATTTTTATTTAGGAGTTTTTTGTATATCCTCTAATTTATTCTCTTCTTACAGCAAGGGAACTCGACTTGGATTCGCAGATTTGACCGAATTTATTTTGCTATTAATCAGAGATAGTAAAAACCAAAGGATGATATTTTCCTTTTTTAATTAAAAAATAAAATCAGATTTGAAATATATTTTAAACATATTTTCCATTTTGGCCAATCTTTTTAATTGTTTGTTTTCACTCTTGTTTAGTGGATTGAAATCTAAAAAATTGGTCTACACCACTAGTCGAGGAAGGAAAAAAAGGCTAGATCTTTATCTTCCTGATGATAATAGAAAAACTACACCTCTAATTATTTTTTTTCATGGAGGAGGATGGATGTCAGGTGGGAGAAAAATTATTGAACCGGGAGTGCTTCGGCAAGTCAAAAGAGGATATGCTGTGGCATCTGTCAGTTATTCATTCATCCCTTGGAGGAGATGGCCAAATCAAGCTTATGAAATCAAAGCTGCTGTTCGGTGGCTTCGAACCAATGCTGAAGCTTATAATTTAGATGCAGATAAGTTTTTGATTTGGGGTGTTTCCGCAGGAGCCCATTTAGTGAATGTGCTAGGATGTTCCAATTCATCTCAAGAATTAGAAGGAGATTTGGAACCAAGAAATATATTGAGTGAAGTACAAGGTGTAGTTTCTTGGTATGGATTTTCTGATTTTAGTCAAATGGGAAAGAATGGCTTTTTTGCTTTTTTGACCAATATTGCTACTTCATTCCTGGTCGGTGAACGGATCAAAATGAATACAGCAAAAACTCAGAATGCCAATCCCATTAATTATATCAATCACAATACTCCTCCATTTTTTATCATGCATGGAGCTAAAGATACCATAGTTAATATCCACCAAAGTGAATTGCTACATGCCGCTTTGCAACAACAAGGAATCCAATCTACCTATACTCGAATCCCTAATTATTTCCATGCGGATGTTCGATTTAATCGAGAAATTCATATAAAAAAAATAGAAGAGTTTATGGATGAAATTTAGGTTGAAAAATTTATTTATTTCATCTTGTTTATAAATTCTTCTTTGAATTGCCTGCCAATGGGTAGTTCTATTTGACCAATCTCAACATCGTGAGAGGTGAACGCAGATACTTTATTTTTTGCTATGACAAATGATTTATGAATACGGAGAAATTGTTCGGGTGGGAGCGTCTTATGAAAATTTCCAATGGAATGTTTAGTCAAGAATGATTGATTGGCTAAAACTATTTTTACATAATCTTTTAAGCCTTCGATGTACAAAATATCATTCAATTCAATGCGAACATTTTTCCGATTGGCCTTGATGAAAATATTTGTAATTGTATTGTTATCCTTTGAGTCGATTTTGGGTTTTTGAAGTTTTAGAAATTTATCAATCGCTTTTACAAATCTTGGGAAGGGAATTGGTTTGACTAAATAATCTAAAACATTTAATTCAAACCCTTCCACAGCATATTCTCGATAAGCGGTAGTAATAATTATTTGAGGTTGGCTCTGCATGGAATCTATCAATTCCAAACCATTCATGTCAGGCATTTCAATGTCTAAAAAAAGTAGATCGGTTTGGAGTATTTTTAATTGTTGATGTGCTTCGATCGGTTCGGTGGAAGTGCCACAAATTTCGAATTGCTCAAATTTGGAAAGATATTGTTCGATCACTTTGATCGCTAATGGTTCATCATCTAAAATATAACATTGAATTTTTTTCTTCATACTTATATTAAATTTAAGGTTAATTGAACATTATAAAAATCTTTTCCATCTTCAATTTTTAGTTCATGTTTATTTGGATAAAGTAGTTGTAAACGGTGCTTGATATTTTTCAAACCAACGCCTCCAGAAATATTATCAATTCTTCTTTTATTTTTTTTACTATTCTTGATTTGGAAAAAAAGTTGATTAGGTTTTATTTGTAAATGTATTGTTATTTTGAAAACTCCATTTGTTCCAACGCCTCCATGTTTGAAGCAGTTTTCGGCAAAAGGTAATAATAGCAAAGGAGCAATTTTGATAGAGTCAGTTTTTTCTTCGAGCTCCATTTCTATTTTTAATTTTTCTCCGTACCGTAATTTTTCTAAATCAACATAGTTTTTCAAAAGTTGAACTTCTTTGGTTAATTCCACTTTTTCTAAGTTCGCTCGATAAACTAAATAATCCAAGAGCTCTGTTAACTTTAAAATACTATCAGCAGTCAAATCAGATTTCATCAAAGCCAAACTATAAATGTTGTTGAGCGAATTAAAAAGGAAATGAGGTTGTAGTTGTCCTTTGAGTAATTTGATTTCAGCTTCTGCTTTGGCCTTGATGAGTTGTTCATTGAGTTGTTGATTTTTTCTCCAATCGCCGATAATGTAAATGCAAATAGCTAAGGCAATAATCGAATAATCTCGAATGACATTTTTAATCACCTTTGTTGGAGGTATATTAAAGTGAGGACCATTTTGTAAATAGTTAATTAACTCTAGCCATTTTATTCTGCCCCAAAAAACAAAAATCGCAGCGATTAAAATAGATAACAAAAACCAATGGATTTTATTTTTTATTAAAAATTTAGGAACTGCAAAAAATGCAATGAGGTATGTTGGAATCATCAACAGAGGTAAAGACAAAAGAGTGGAGCGAATAAAAATCCAATTATTGCTAGGACGTAAATGCATCATATTCGCCAAATATTCTGAAAGCACATAAATCCCCCAAAAGAGAATATGGAAAAGAATATCCCAACCGAATATTTTGCTAATCTTCATTTTTAAAAAAAGTTAGTTAAAATTTTAAACATGCTCTAATTTTATTTCAAATTAAAAGAAAAAAATGAAAGACTAAATATTTGTAGAGCATCTACTTAATTAAGTAGAGGAACAACTAGTTATGTTTAAAAATTAGGGAAGTGGTTGAATCTCTATCTAAGAGTTGAGTTTCTCTACTATCTAAAATTTGTATGAATTTTTGAAATAAGTTTGGAGTGGAATTAATTTTTTCACAAAAATCATTTTATCATGAAAAACAAAGTTCAAAATTTCATTTATGTAATTACGTTAACGATGGCGTTATTTTTTACTGGAGGATTATTGTCATTCTCTACGGATGGAAATATTCCAGCAGCCGAGGAAGATGTCATTGGAGGCGCCTATCTCACTTTTGCTAATAAGTTTGGCGGAACAGTTACTCAAAAAGATTTAAATAGAACTGATGAAATTGGTGTGGATGGCTGCGCCAAAGGTTCGAGAATTTTTCAATTCAAATTAAAAATTACTAAAAATGGAAAGACTACTTCTTACGAAGGAACCTCTCCAAGTTTAACTAAAACTATGTTGACAGATTTAAGAAATCTTACGAAAGGAGATGAATTTATTTTTAAAAGAGTAAAAGCATATTTGCCTGACGGAGAATCGGAGGTGGATGTTTGGGGAAAGAAATTTACGGTTGTATAAGTTATTGTTTGGCCATTCCTTAAAAATTTGATTAGTTGATATAAATTGAAAAGGGAAACTATCCATTTGGAATAGGTTCCCTTTTTTTAATAAAAGATTTAAGAAAAACCGAGCATGAGAAACAAATATTTTACAATACTTGAAACACATGCTCGGAGGGATAGGGCTGTTAATCTTCCTCTAAAATATCATCATAAGCCTTAATCAAAGTACTATATTGAACTTTAAGGTTGGCTAATAAATTAGCGGATAAATGAGTTGCTGAACGCTCCTTGCAGTATTTTTTCAAACAATCAATGATGCCATCCACATTGATTCCTTTTTTTAGCAATCGTTTTCTCATCTCTTTGGACAAATTCTTTTCACTTAACAAGCAACTGATTAATTTGCAAAATTCTTCTCTTCCTTTATCTCCTTCATTCCGATTTCCACTTTCTGGATTTGGCCGATTTCCACCTGCCCAAACTGCTCCAGTTCTTACTTGCTCTCTGGTGAATTTTCGACCTCGCAACGTAGTTCCATTTACCATCACTCTAAAGCGATAAACTCCTGAGCTATCGGTTTTGACTTTGGTAACATATTCTCCGTCTCCAGTTTTGACAAAAGAAATGGTTTTTTGCTGTCCAGTTGGATCAACCATTTCAGCAGTCACTGATGCAGGTTTATTCAACGGAATTTCATATTGAGTTAATTGGACTTTTACTTGAATATTTGCACCTGGCTCGTAGTGATCTTGTGTCAAGTAAGTATTCATTTTCAAATTGGAATAAGCATGAATTAACAAACTGTAGGGAACACCTTGTGATAAAATACTTGATGAACGATCTCTATTCAAATGAGTTGGAGCAGAATGATAAGAACTGTGTTGAGTGAATTTCTCATTAATTTTTAAAACTGCTTCCCACTTTCCTTCTCGCTCGCCAGCACCAATTGGCAATGGCAAAGTCAATCGATAAAACGCAACATTGTTTCCATAGCTATGTTCCAATCCTTGCATGGAGGCGCTATCTGCTGGAGTCAATATTTGACCGTTTGGAGTTTCCAAATGAAAGTCAATAAACCTTGGACTTGGCAACATCAAAATGATGTCGGAAGTAATATCTGCTTCATTCAAATTGAATGGAATGCGATGCTCCTGACCAGGGAATAAAGTTCCGTCAGGGTCAACTACCACATCTTCATTATTGACACCAGCTAAAATTTGCAAGAAGTATTTAGCTAATTTGAAAACACTATTTTCATCTAAATCATCAGTCAATAATAAATATCCACCATTGGAATTGACGATCGAATTAAGTGCTGCTGGTTTAATATTTTCTGCTTTTCCTAAACCAATGGCGAATACTCTATCATTGATTTGATCGGCTACGTCAGCGATGTATTTTGGAGCAGTCTCATGACCATCGGTAAATACAACTACTGATTTTGAATCATATCCGCTGATTGGATTTAACCTCAATTGTGCTCTTTCGATTCCGTCTCCAATTGCAGTCATGCCATTTATATTTGGAGTAAAACCAGAGATCGCAGATTTGATGGAAGTCCGATCTGCATCAAATGGAGTAACTGGGCCGAGTGGGCCAACTAACGAAAGTACATCATGCGGGCTTTGGTCAAAAGAAACAATACCTAAACCATTTCCTTCTTGAATTACATCAGCTAGAATGTTGGCAGAAAAACGTAAAACATCGATTCTTTTGGAGTTCCCAATTCCTGAAGGAGCAGTCATACTTCCTGATTGGTCAAGGGAAAGCATCAAGGCAGCAGTAGGTCTTGCAATGGTATTTGCGGTAATTGGAATAATCCATTCTTGTTCAGTTTGTGGATTGATAACCGTTACAGAAAAACCATCTTCTGGCGAAATGGTGTCACCATCATTTTTTCCAGTATAAGTTACCCAGAGGTAAACTTCTCGAACAAGATTTGCGTCAGTCGAAGTTCCAATAGATTCTGATGTTCCTAGCGGAGTATCAAAAGGAGCACCTGGAGCGGTCATATTAAAGTCTGCACTCCACAAACTTTTTACATTAAATCTTACTGCTCGTGCTGCTTGCTCTCCTTCTGGAATATCATTAAAATTCAAATTGGTAGTCACCAACTCAATATCCCATCCTGCTTCTCGAACAGCTGCGGCGGCATCAATTCTACCAAATCCATAGAACTCACTAAACACAGGATTGCTATCGTAAGCAGGATCGTTTGAAAAATTACCATTGATGTCTTGCCATCTTCCATTTGAATTAGTTTCTCCTGGATTAATTTTGACGGCAGTATTTCGCATCAAATCTCTCACTTGAGTCCAAGTCAATTCTGGATTGGCAGAAAGCATCAAAGCTGCTGTTCCTGCACAAAGTGGAGTAGCATGAGAAGTACCACCAAAGTTATTTCGGTAGTCTCTTGCTGCTGCAAAAACGGTAGTACCATTTGGATGACTATTAAATAAATTTCTGTTTAAAGTCACTTGGTTTGTTCCGTTGTTAATTGCATTTATAATATGCGATTCGGTATTTCCGCTTCCTGGATTATTTAACATGATTGCTTGACCAGTCGCCATTCCCGCAACGCTATTTACTGAAATAGAATTTGTTCCGGCATTAGCATTGACAGTCAAAGTAGTTTGAACAGTAGGTCTTCCAACAGTCCCATGTCCTTCTGGAGCAGAAGTTGGCGTCGCAGTAAATGTTCCGTAATTACCATTAGGATTATGCAATGGACTACTACTAATATAAGCATCATGACTTGGTGCACAGAACTCGGTTACAGAACTGAAATTACTATAACTAGCTTGAATTTCAGTTACGCCATCATTCGCCAAAGTTGAAGCTGCAATAGAGAAACACTTAGGATACATTCCCCATGGTCGATCAAAAGTAATATCATTATCATTCGCAGCATTTGCTGCGGAAAAGAAAAGTAATGTTCCTTTTCCACCTCGCCCCTCGTCTGTCAACGCATCAAATACTGCTGCCATTGTTCCAGAAATGGGATTACCAACTGAAGAACTTAAAGCAATGCTACTTGAAATAACATCTGCCCCTGGAGTAATCTGTGCAGGGGAATCATCAATATCACTTTCTGGATCAAGTCCGCCTGCCCACAAATACATGTCTGCATATTTAGCTTCATTTCCACTTCTTCGCATAGCGATGATTCGTGCATTTCCAGCAACTCCTGCGACTCCTTCATTTGTTCCAGCCACACCAGAAAGATTATTAGAAGAAGAGGCAGCTGCACTTGCACAAGAAGTTCCATGTCCGCTAGTCAAAGTATTATTATTCGCAACCATGTTGGCAAAATCAAATGCTTGGTAAATTTTTGAACTACCATCACTTACTGTTCCATTGAAATCTGGATGATTTGGATCAACTCCCGAATCTACAATTCCAATAATTACCTCCGAACTTCCAAAGGTTCGATTGACATTTATATTACGAAGAAATTGCCATGCATCAGGAGTGTTGATAATTTGATGATCCCATTGTTCTGGAAATAAAAAATCGGTTGGCGTAATCGCATCTTCGATTATCGTAGATTCAAAACTAGGTTCTGCAAATACGACTTCATTTAATTCCGCCAATTCATTGATGAGGTCAAAAATGTGGTAGGTTGGAATATCCCCAGTTGTGAGATGATAGAAGTTTCCTAAAACAGAAATTTTCCGTTTAACTTTCAACTTATAATTGCCTGCCATCTTTTTTACTTCAGCTTCGGAAACATGATCTTCAAATTTGATCATGATTTCGTTGGTCAAAAGTGTCACCTGATCGTCTGAAATATTTACAATTGGAAGTGCAGTATTGCTTTCTTCCTTTTCGATATTGGCACAAATCTTCATCCGTTCTTCCTTGGAAGATTTTGTTGGAAACTTACAAATAAAAATTCCGCTGTCAATGAAACTTTCAGGTTGCTCCTCCATTTCCAATTGGTGTTCCTTCGCCAAATTTTGAGCAATACTTTTTCTGTTAGCAGAGATAAGATATACTTTCTGTTTGCCTTGAGAACCTCGTGCAGTTTTTTCAGGAATCTTGAGAGCAATTCTATTTTCGTCTGGAGAGAAAGGAACCTTTACTTTACCTCTATAATAGAAAGGAGTTCCTTTTTTGAGCAAAATAAAAAGCTCCAGTTGGTCAGAACCATCGACTCTTACTTTTCTTTTTTCTTCTTCAAAAGGTTTTTTGGAAATAGTCAAAAGGTATACGCCTTTTGGAATTTTCTTTTCTGAAGTGTAATAACCTTTTTTGTTTTCACAATTTAAAACGTACTCCTTTTTTCTAGAAGTTAATACTACTTCAGCATTCGAGATGGGCAATTTTTCTGAGTTCAGTACTTGAACTTTGAACTTTGGTTTTTTGATTTTCATCGGTATTTTATTTAAAAAGATTTTGGAAAAGTCTAACAAGTATTTCACTAACGAAAATTATGTTTGACTGCAATTGTCTTTTGCGAAAACACTTGTTAGCACAAATAAAAAATTTGGTTTTTTGGCACATAAGGCCATCGTTAAGGGTAGATAGATCTGGGATTAAATACTGTTGTTGTTAGTATTTTGGAAAATAAAATGTAGTGTGTAGAGGTTGATTATTAGGTTTGTAGTATTAGAGGTAGTGGAAAAAAAAGATATTTCAAGAAATGATGATTTTTTTTAATTTATTTTTTGAGGTGGTCTTTTCAAGAGGGGAGATGCTTGAATTTGAAAAGGAAGGATAATGGTGTAAAATAAAAATCCCGAACTTTCAATTAGAAAGTTCGGGATGATTCCTGTTTTCTTTTATTAAAAAAGAAAACATTTAGAATTATAAAGTTAGCTTACTTTTTTACAAAAGAAGTATTTAAAATTTTGCTTTTATTAATAGCAGAAAGTCTATAAAAACCAGCTGGAAGATTATCAACTGAGAAAGTTAATGATCCAGAAGAATTGGTAAAAGAATTAATCATATTTCCATAAAAATCATAGATTACTATGGAAGTTTCGCCATCCCAATTTTCAGGGAAGTTAAGATTTAATTCTCTTACGGTAGGATTTGGGTAGACTTGGATTTCATCTCTGTCCGCTTTAAATGCGATCGCAATCATATCAGAGTAAGACTTATCTCCATTAAAATCAACTTGAAGTAATCTATAATAATTTAATCCATCATTAGGCGATTCATCTGCCCAAGTATAGTAAGATTCCAAGTTAGTAGTTCCTCTACCATCTATTTCGGTCATCTCTTTAAAGTCAATACCGTCCGTGCTTTTTTCTACTGCAAAATAATCATTATTAGTTTCAGAAGCAGTTACCCATTGAAGGTCGATAGTCGTTACTTTTGGTCTTCCATTGAAAGAAGTTAATTCAACAGGTAAAATATTACCTCCTTGACTAAGGAGTAAATTTTCATAACCTGTATAAGTAGGATCTAGAGCAGTTACACCATACCAATTCACACCATCACTCTCATTAGCAGTGCTAGCAGTTTCAACAATGGCTATTTTTGCGTTTAAAACTTTATCTGCAAGAGTAGCTCCCATAAATGGCACTAACCCTGTTCCATTGAATATAACAAAATCGAAATCTCCACCTCCTGTACCGACTGCCAATGCAGTAGCACTACCCGCAGGTAAATTATCTTCCGTTAATGTTAATGGAATACTTGTTCCAGAACCATCGTTTGGAAAATTAGGATCTTCAGGGAGTACAAAAGGTAAAGAATGAGAAGTAAAATTACCAGCACCTGAACTAACAATAAATATAAATTTAGGATTTGCAGAAGGTTGTGCTGACCCACCAGGATTTGCCGCATCTTGAAAAACAACCACTTGATCACCTCTAAAAGATAACTCTATTGATCCTGTAATAATATTATCGGTATGATTAGAAAATTGTGGTTCAGGTGCACCTCCATATTGAAAAATACTTCCTGGTTGTATTACTGATGCCGCAACAAATTTTGTTGCACCTTCTGTACAAGCTGGGTAATCAGGGCCTGTGAAAAGTCCTGTAATAGGAAAAATACCACAATCTGTAAAA
>JBGCCY010000004.1:0-35184 GCA_045104975.1 Saprospiraceae bacterium | reverse complement strand
TCCGAAGGAGAGTGTCCTTTGCTTCTTAATAAATCATATTGTGCTGCAAACAATCCTTGAATTGCTCCCATCAAACTTCCTCTTTCTCCAGTCAAATCTGAGTAAACTTCTTTTTGGAAATTTGTCTCAAATAAATATCCTGAACCAATTCCAATTCCCAAAGCAACTACTCTTTCTTTTGCTCGGCCAGTTGCATCTTGGAAAATTGCATAGCTAGAATTTAATCCACGACCTGCCACGAACATTCTTCGTAAACTTGTTCCTGAACCTTTTGGTGCAACTAAAATTACGTCAATACCTGCTGGAGGAATAATTCCAGTTCGCTCTTTGTACGTAACTGCAAATCCATGTGAAAAGTACAATGCTTTCCCTGGAGTCAAATATGGTTTGATCGTTTCCCAACAAGAAATTTGCGCAGCGTCAGATAATAAATATTGAATAACTGTTCCTCGTTCGCACGCTTCTTCGATGGAGAAAAGTGTTTCACCTGGAACGAATCCGTCGTCAATTGCTTTGTCCCAAGATTGAGAAGGAGACCGTTGTCCAACGATTACATTGAATCCATTATCTCTTAAATTCAATGCTTGACCTGGTCCTTGAACACCATAGCCAATGATGGCAATAGTTTCATCTTTTAAAACTTCTTGAGCTTTTGCTAATGGAAATTCTTCTCGAGTTGCGACGTTTTCTTCAACGCCTCCAAAATTCATTTTTGCCATGACTATGATTTTTTTGTAAAATTTTTTACTTGTTTATTAAATGTGTTTGATTAAAAATGTGCTTTCGATTTTCACAAAACAAAAACTTATAACAATATATTCACATTCTAAAAAATGATTAATTGAAATGTGTACTGCCTATTGATTTCAAATAAGTATTAAGCATTTCCATTGGCTTGACAATAGCGATTCTTCCTGATCTGACGAATTCGTAGATACCTATTTTTTCGAGTTCGTGAAGAAGTGCTTCTGTTTCTTCTGCGTGACCTGTTTTCTCGATTACGGTAAATTCAGGTTCGATTTCTAGGATTCTTGCATTGTGCTCTCGGATTAATCTTTCCAAGCTATTTCCGTTGGTAAATGCGCTAGTTGGTACTTTATACAAAGCGACTTCTTGATGAATAACTTCTGTTTCATCATAGTAAAATGCTTTGATGACATCTACTTGTTTGTCAATTTGTGCGACTAATTTCCGCACTTGTTCTTCTTCCAGATTTACTACGATGGTAAATCTATGGATGCCTTTGATAGAGGCTTTCGAAGTCGTTAAACTTTCGATATTGATATGTCTTCGAGTGAAAACGGAAACGATTCGTGAGATTAATCCTGTTTTGTTTTCGCTGAAAACTGTGATGGTGAATTCTTTCATAATATTATTATATGGTGGTCTGCTTTAGCTGACCGTAGTTTAATATTTTATTTTTGAAATCGCTTTGCTCTCTTTTTTTAGGTCAGCTAAAGCGGACCACCACGTGTTATTCAAGGCGAATTTCTCCAACACTATCGCCAGTCTGAATCATTGGAAAAATGTTCTCCTCTTTTTCAACTCGCACATGTAGTAAATATGGTCCGTCATATTCTAGCATCGTTGCAATTGCTTTTTTCAAATCCTTTGGATCAGAAACAACGCTTCCTGCTACTCCAAATCCTTCTGCTATTTTTATAAAATCAGGATTTTGTAAGGCAACTGAAGAGTATCTTTTTTCAAAAAATAATTGTTGCCATTGGCGAACCATTCCTAAGTATTCATTATCGAGCAAAACTATTTTCACCCCAACATTCCATTGCGCGCACATCCCTAATTCTTGAATTGTCATTTGAAAACCACCATCTCCTACAAAGCAAATCACTTCTCGTTTTGGATGTGCTAATTTAGCTCCGAATGCTGCCGGCAATCCAAATCCCATCGTTCCTGCTCCACCTGATGAAACCCATTGGTTAGTGTCTTCATATTCATAGTAGCGAGCGGCAGACATTTGGTGTTGTCCAACATCAGTTGCGACGATTGCTTTTCCATTGGTTTGATCAGAAACTATTCGAACCACTTGCCCCATTTTTATTTTTCCCTCCGCATTCGCTTTTAAGTCTCGCTTGATTACTTTTTCGTTTTCCAATTTTGCGCAAGCTTTAAATTCTTTGAGCCACTTGCCATATTTTTTTTCTTTTACCAATGGTAAAAGTTTTTTCAAAACCTGTTTAGCATCTCCTAAAACGGGCACATCAGCTTTGACATTTTTATTGATCTCCGAAGGGTCAATTTCGATATGAATCACTTTGGCTTGCTTAGCATATTTTTCTAAATTACCTGTGACTCGATCATCGAAACGCATTCCGATAGCAATTAAAACATCACACTCATTCGTCTTGATATTTGGCCCATAATTTCCATGCATGCCCAACATCCCCATGTGCAATGGATGTGAATTTGGAATACTAGAAAGCCCGTGAATAGTGCATCCAAGCGGAATTCCTGTTTTTTCCACAAATGCTTTAAACTCTTTTTGAGCATGGGCAATTTGGATTCCATGACCTGCGAGAATGAATGGCTTTTTAGCATTATTAATTAAATCTGCTGCTGCTCGTAGTGCCCCCTTTTCTACCTTTGGTAAAGGGTGGTAAGATCTAACAGATGGATTTTTCATGTAAGTAAAATCCAGTTCGTTGAGCTGAGCATCTTTGGTTATATCAATTAAGACTGGACCAGGTCGACCTGAATTTGCGATATAAAATGCTTTGGCAAAAACAGCTGGAATTTCTTCTGCCTTCGTAATTTGATAATTCCATTTTGTAACCGAAGTGGTACATCCAATCACATCAATTTCTTGAAATGCATCACTTCCCAAAACTTGACTAAACACTTGTCCTGTGATGCAAACCAATGGCGTCGAATCCATAAATGCATCACCAATTCCTGTGATCAAATTTGTTGCTCCGGGACCAGAAGTTGCCATGCAAACGCCAATCTTTCGAGTTACTCTTGCGTAACCTTGCGCTGCATGAATTGCACCTTGCTCATGTCGAGGAAGGATATGTTGCAGTCGATCTTGGTAACCATATAAGGCATCATAAACTGGCATGATCGCTCCGCCTGGATAACCAAAAATCGTATCAATCCCTTCTTCTAATAAACATTTTAAAACTGCTTCCGCACCTGTAATTTTAACTGGTCTAGTTACTGGAGCTTTTTTTACTTTGGAAACTTTCCGAGTCTTTGTATTTTTTTGCACTTGATCCATTTTTATTTTTTTGTATTTCGAAGTTCCTGCTTCGACTTATTTTAATCCCTGAAGCAAGAGCTTCGGAGTACTTTTAACATTCATCGGTTACGCAACCTTCGCTTGCGGAAGAAACTGTTGCACCGTATTTTCTTAATATTCCGCTAGTTGCTCGAGATGCAGGTGGTTGCCAATTTTTCCTTCTATTTTCAATTTCTTCGTTGGTCAAATTCACATCTAATTTATTGGTGATCGCATCAATCGTAATCATATCTCCATCTTCTAATAATCCAATCACTCCTCCGACTTGTGCCTCTGGCGTGACATGTCCAACAACAAATCCATGTGTTCCTCCTGAGAATCTTGCATCGGTAATTAAGGCAACTGAATTTCCTAAACCTGCTCCCATAATTGCTGAAGTTGGCTTCAACATTTCAGGCATTCCTGGACCGCCTTTAGGTCCGATATATCTAATTACAATAACTTCGCCTGATTTTATTTGACCTGCAACGATAGCTGTATTCGCTTCTGCTTCTGAGTTAAAAACTCTTGCGGTACCTTTAAATATTTCCCCTTCCTTTCCAGTAATTTTTGCTACTGAACCACCTGAGGCGATATTGCCATAAAGTATTTGTAAATGCCCTGTTGGCTTGACTGGGTGGTCGAAAGGTTTGATGACTTTTTGATCGGTAGGAAGGGAAGGAACTTCTGCTAAATTTTCTGCGAGTGTTTTTCCAGTTACAGTTAAACAACCTCCATGCAACATTCCTTTTTCTAATAATAATTTTAAAACTGCGGGAACTCCTCCAACTTGATGTAAGTCGTCCATCAAGTATTTACCGCTTGGTTTAAGATCTGCAAGGAAAGGAGTTTTATCGCTGATGCGTTGGAAGTCGTCAATTGTAATATCAACATTGACCGATTTTGCCATGGCAATTAAATGTAAAACTGCATTCGTCGAACCTCCTAAAACCATGATTAAAGTAATCGCATTTTCAAATGCTTCCTTAGTCATAATATCGCGAGGCAAGATATTTTTCTCCATCAAATTCCGAATCGCTTTTCCCACTCTTGCACACTCTTCTTTTTTATTTGGGCTCACCGCAGGGTTCGATGAATTGTATGGCAAACTCATTCCCATCGCTTCGATCGCTGATGCCATAGTGTTCGCAGTATACATTCCACCGCAAGCACCTGGACCAGGGCAAGCTTTTTGAATAACGCTTTTATAATCCTCTTCGGAAATAGTTCCTGCCACTTTTTGACCTAAAGCTTCGAAGACAGAAACGATATCAAGTTTTTTATCTGCATGACAACCGGGTTGAATTGTTCCTCCATAAACCAAAATCGCTGGACGATTCAATCTTCCCAAAGCCATCATTGCACCTGGCATATTTTTATCACAACCGACAACAGCAACAACTGAATCATACCATTGTGCCGAAACAACTGTCTCAATCGAGTCAGCAATAATATCACGTGAAGGCAATGAAAAACGCATTCCATCTGTCCCCATCGAAATTCCATCACTCACTCCTATCGTATGAAAAATTAATCCGATCAAATCTGATTCATTGACTCCGACCTTGATGTCTTTTGCTAAATCATTCAAGTGCATATTACAAGGATTGCCTTCCCAGCCGGTACTAACAATTCCGACTTGCGCTTTTTTCAAATCCTCATGAGTCAAACCAATAGCATGAAGCATTGCCTGTGCGGCAGGTTGAGTTGGATCTTGCGTAATCCTTTTACTATATTTATTGAGTTCTATTTTTTCCATAATTATCAAAAGTACTTGGTTGTCTTTTTTATACGTAATTTATTAAATCAAGTTTTACAATGTGTATTTTTTACAAAATCTACTTAACTTATTGGTTATCAATCATTTAAAAACCTTCAAGACCAATCTCCAACATTATTAATGAATTCTATTCTATAAAAAAATATGGAATTAAGTAATCCTAAAACAAAAAAAGCCTTTCCGAATATTCGGAAAGGCTTTTTTATTATTTGTAAATGTGTTGTTACAACAAATAGTGCCTTCCCTGAAAACCGCTAATAATTGCGATGACAGAAATAATAATGACACTAATAATGATATAATTAAACATAAAATTTATTTTGATTGAGGCAACAAGATGTAATTGTTTTTTTGAAAAAACAAATTTCATACAAAAAATAGTTAATGACTTTGCTTTTTTTTACAACGTGTAAATGTATTGTTATGGATTTAAAAATCAAAAGCTTGCCAAACAACTTCTTCTGGAATTGGTGCTTCTAACTTGACCACATCATTGGTCACGGGATGTCGAAATTCCAATTTCCAAGCGTGCAAATGAATGGAACGATCTTTATTTCCTCTTTTAAAACCATATCGTTCATCTCCTTTGATGGGACAATCAATCTGTGCGAGTTGTGCTCTAATTTGATGATGACGACCAGTTACTAGATTGATTTCGAGCAAATGATAATTATCTATCGAAGCAATTACCTTATAAGTTAATTCTGCTTTTTTACTATTTGGTTTTTCCTCATCATGAGCAAACGCCCGATTCTTTTTCTGACTCTTCAACATATAATGAATGAGTGTTCCTTCTTTTTCAGGTGGATGATTTTTTACGACTGCGAGATAAGTTTTTTTAATCGTTCGTTTTTGGAATTGCTCATTTAAAATGGCTAAGCCTTTTTTAGTCCTTGCCAACAATACAATTCCGGTCGCAGGTCGGTCGAGTCGATGAATGAGAAAAAGAGGAGACTTGGTGTAAATTTCTGCGATATCGAGCAATGCTTTATCACCTGATCGATCTGATTGCGTTGGTAATCCTGCAGGTTTATTGAACGCAATGAGTTGCTTGTTTTTGTAAAGAACACTTTCGGTGATTTGCATATTTTTATTTTTGGAAAAATTATTTTAATGTTTTATTTGTTTTTGCCACAGATTTGGCCAAAAAACTAAAGCCCAGAAAGCTCTTGAACTATTAGTCCATTTTTCATCCTTGGTTCGAACCAAGTTGATTTTGGAGGCATCACTCCTCCTGCATCTGCAGTCGTCAAAAGATCAGACATTTGTGCTGGAAAAAGACAGAATGCCACTCTTGCTTCCGACTTTAAAGTTTTAGCTCTGATCGTTTCAATTCCTTCTGTTCCCGAAACATATTTGATTCGAGTATCTGTTTTGACATCTACAATTCCTAAGATATTTTTCAAAACTTTATCATCGAGCAGACTCGCATCGAGAACGATTTCTTGATTTTTATATTCTTCCAGTACTTCTACTCTCCACTTTAAGAGAAACCATTCTTTATTTAAAAACATCACAACTTCATGCTTTCTTTTTGGTTTCATTGGCTTTTCAATAATCTCAATTTCAAAAACCTGAGACAGTTTTGCCATGAATTGAGTCAAGGTAATATCTCCTGACGCATCCACAATTCGATTGTAATCAAAAATATCCAACTGGTCTTCTGGAAAAAAAGCAGCTAATATATTTCCGTAAGGATTTTCTTTCTTTTTCTTTTTGATTCGAGAATATAACAATGCACTTGCGGCAGAACGATGATGGCCATCTGCAATGTAAGTTTCTGGAATTTTTTTGTCAAAAAGTTGTTGAATTTTTTCAATCGTATTTCCATCATTCACTTCCCAAAGAATGTGAATTGAATTTTCTTTTTCAAAATGAATGGTATAATAAGGATCATTTTCCTCTATATGTTTTTCAAATAATTCATTCAGCTTTTTGACTTTTGGATAAATCAATAACACAGGTTTGACAATCGCTTTTCGATTCATCATCAAATACATTTGTCGTTGCTCAGTAGCAGCTAAGGTGTTTTCATGTTTTTTGATGTTGCCTTTAAGGTACTCATTGATGTCAGCACAAGCGACTAAGCCGGTGTGATTTCGAGTTGGCGATTGGATGCGATAAATATAAACTGACTCTTGTGATGCTTTGTTAAAAAAGCCACTTTCTTTATAGGAAACATATTCTTCTTTTACGGTTCCAAAAAAAGAATCATTGGAAGCGATGTAATCGGTGTTGGGATAGATCGCTTGAAATGGACGAATCTTCATGAATTGGTTGTCTGTTTTTTCAGTTTTATTATCAAAAAATAAAGCTGAGTTTGGTTCAAAATGGTTAGGTAAAATTTTCGGTCGGCAATTTAAGATTAGTTTGTCAGTAAAAAAAGACTTTCTAGGTAAGGAATGGTAAAAGGTTGAAGTATTTATTAACTATCCTAAGTAGTCGGACAATAATAAACAAAGTTTTTAATGGCATCTTTTTCCGCTATTTTTCCTTAAAAAACTATCAAAAAAATCTTGTCCTTAAAATTCACCGTTTATTATTGTCCGACTACTTATTACTTCAAAAGCAACTATCTCTTCTCTAACTTCGTTTTATTAATAGCTATTTTTATAAAACAACCAACTCCAACTATATGAAAATCTTAATGGTCTGTCTCGGTAATATTTGCCGTTCGCCCCTCGCAGAAGGTATTATGAAAAGTAAAGTCCAAGAGTATCAACTCAATTGGGAAGTAGATTCTGCGGGCACAGGTGCCTGGCATGCAGGTGAAAAACCAGATCCTCGTTCAATCAAAGTTGCTCAAAAAAACAACATTGATATCACCGATCAACGAGGTCGTCAATTCCAAGCTCATGATTTGGATGACTTCGATTTGGTCTTAACTATGGATGCAACTAATTTTCAAAATGTAAGACGCTTAGCAAGCTCTCCTAAGCACGAAGAAAAAATTCACCTCATCATGAATTTTGTGAATCCAGGTTTTAATGAGCAAGTTCCTGATCCTTATTATGGTACGGATGGTTTTGATAGTGTATTTGAAATGTTGGATATGGCGTGTGATAGGATTATTGAAAAATACAAATAAATAAACTTTATAAAAAACTAAAAATCAATTAATTACACTCAAAATAAGCCTTTCTCACTTTATTGAAACTCCTCAAATTTTTGTATTTTTAGTAGTTGATTTCTTATCAAAACAACTAAAAATATGTCGAAGAAAACTAGCTATTCAGAAAATCATATTCAAGCTCTAAATCATAGAGAACACATCCGTAAAAGACCTGCTATATATCTTGGCAAAGTCAATATCAAAGGGTTTATGGAAATGCTAAAAGGTCTCCTATCTAATACTTTCTTAAATACAAAACCAGATTATTTTCAATTTGAATTTTCAGAAAAATATTCAGGTAAGATAATATTTAAAAATATTAAAGGAGGCTTAAATGACTCTTGGGCAACCGAACATATTCTTCCTTCTTCTCCTTTTTGGATGGAAGCCCTTGTTCTAAATAATTTAAGTTCAGTTTTCGATATTATTTTTTTTGACAAAAATGATAACCAAATAGTTGAACAAAAATTTCAACAAGGAAAACTTAAAAGAGGAAAAATTGAAAATAAAAAACTGAATTGTCATTCTCTAGAAATTACTTTTAAACTTGATAGGCAGATTTGGAAAGAAGGTTTTGAATGGAATGAAAATTATATCACACATCAAATTAGAGATTTTGCATACCTCTACAAAAATGTAAAATTTGAAATTAAATATAAGTCTGATGAAGTACCTTATCTAATGCTTTACCATTTTAAAAACGGGCTAAAAGATCAAATCAATATTGAACTATTAAATGGATTGTGCCAAAGTCATTTTATGACTTACTTTGAAAAAGAATTCAATGGCTTCTCTTTAGAATTATCATTCGCTTTTAGAGATAATTCCGTTGATGCAGGATTTCTAAAATCCTATGTCAATGATCATCATACACATGAAGGAGGAACACATGTAAAAGGGTTAATAAAAGGATTCAGAATAGCTTTAAAAAGATATGTTCAAGAAAAAAAATTAAATAAGAAGTATAGCTTCTCGAAAAAGAAAATAACATCTTATTTGATTGCAGCATTACACTTAAAAATGAATAATGCTCATTTTGAAGGTTCTACTAAAAACAAGTTAGGCAATCGCGATATTGTAAAACCAATTTCAGATCATGTTTCAGTAATTTTATTTGATCAACTTCTAACTTATGAAAATCTAGCTACGAGCTTACTTCGCAATTTCGAAATTCACGAGAGCAACTATTAAAAATCAAAAGCCGTAAATGTTTTATAACAAAACATTTACGGCTTCCTTTTTTTTCTAAAAAATAAAGCTACCCTGGTTCCGATTCCGCCCCAGTCTCTTTTCCCAACAATCCTCGAAATGCATCCTTTACCGTATTTCCTTCATTAATCACTTTATACATTTCCTCTGTGATCGGCATCTCCACCTTATACTGATGTGCCAATTCTCGAACAACGCCACAAGTTTTTACTCCTTCTGCAACCATAGACATTTCATCAATTATTTCATCAAGAGATCGACCTTTTCCTAATTGAAAACCAACCGTACGATTTCGACTTTGTGTACTACTGCAAGTTGCTACCAAATCTCCCATCCCTGCCAATCCTGAAAAAGTCAATGGGTTCCCTCCCATCGCAACACCCAATCGAGTAAGTTCTGCTAAGCCTCTCGTGATAATCGCAGCTCGTGTATTGTCACCCGCACCTGCTCCATCTCCCATCCCCGCAGCAATAGCAATTACATTTTTTAATGCACCTCCTAGCTCACAACCAACTACATCATCATTGGTATATACTCGAAACAAACCTGTGCTAAAAACTTTTTTCAATTCCTTAGCAATGGTATCATCAACCATGGCAATCACTCCTGCTGCCGCTTGTCCAGCCATAATTTCTCTCGCCAAATTTGGACCAGTCAAAACTCCTGCTGGATGCCCTGGCATAACTGTCTCGATGATTTGAGTCATCCGCATTTTGGTACCTTGCTCCAATCCTTTGGACAAACTGATAATCGGAATCCATGGTCGAATAAATGGTCTTGCATCTTCTAAGACTCGTCGAAAACTTTGCGATGGAACGCCCATCACTAAAACATCCGCATCATGAATTGCTTCCTCAATAGAAGAAGTTGCTCGGAGCGAAGAAGTTAGTTTTGCACCAGGAAGGTATTTTTCATTGCGATGATTATTATTGATATCATCAACTGTATTTTGATTTCGAGCCCACATTTTTGTAGGGGCATTTCGTGCGATTAAGGAGGCAACTGTTGTGCCCCAAGAGCCACCGCCGAGGAGTCCGACTTTTAAATTCATAGTAAAAACCCCCAACCCCTAAAGGGGAGTTATTTCCATTCATGGATAACTCTGCTTTGGAATTTCTAGGAGGTGGTTTTAAAGGTTATAAAATTTATTATTTTGGAAATTTTAATTCTCTTCTCCATTCGAAGAAATTTTCTTCCCATTCGACTGCGCCTTACTCAATCTCTTCTTAGGAACTTCCTGCCCTAATTCTACCAAAAACTCATTCCTAATTTTTTCAATTTTTCGATCCATATTTGCCTTCGTCCATCCTTTCGTCGGAACTGGCGGAAGTACTTTTATCTCAATCGCAGCTGCTCGGAAAAGCGCTCCTCCATTTGGCATAGCATCCGAAGCGTTTCTCAAAATAATTGGAATCAAAGGAACTCCCGCTTGCATCGCTAAATGAAACGCTCCCTTTTTAAATGATCCCAAAGTTTTGTCTTTGCTTCGAGTACCTTCTGGAAAAATAATAATGGAGGTATTATTTTGCAAAGCTTCTACCGCAGGTTTCATTGCCTCTATCGCTTTTTCTTTATCTTTTCGATCAATAAAAATCACACCACCAGCTTGTAATAATTGACCAATGATTGGCATTTTTTTTAATTCTTTTTTCGCAATTCCTACCGCATCTTTTCGAATTAATTTTGCAGCGACGAACATGTCCACGCTACTTTGATGATTTAAAATAAAAACTGCTGGTCGTTTTTCCCAAAGGTATTCTTCGCCTTTTACTGCCAATTCTAATCCAGCCATCCGAACCACTAAATCACCCACCGTTGCCATCATCGAATTAACACCATCTGTCCAAGACATATTAAATGCACCTGATGCAACTCCATTAATTACTGCTGGAACTAAACTTCCCAATGCCAAACCAGTCCGAACAAAATTGGAAAGTCCTGGACGCTTTTCATCATTCAATCGATAAACTGTCCAATCGTTTTGATAAGCCAAAGCGGACAATTTTGTATCAGGATTCATTGGCCGAGGATTTCCTACAATTTCGAGAAGCGGCAAATCTTCTGCGCTATCGGTATAGAAAAAACTTTTGGTCAAATCAAGATTATATTTCTTAGTGAGCTCTTTTGCGGCATGAGCTTTTCCATCTCCCCAACAGGCAGGCTCGACGATATTGCCCGTAAATTTGCCATCCAATACTTCCATCACTGTACACATCACATGCTCAATATTTAGGTCACGAGCAATTGGATTAACTTGGTAAGGTGTCGCTGCTGAAATGATCGCTACGGTATGTCCTTTTGCCAAATGTGCTGCCACTAAAGCTCTTGCTTCTGGATAAATTTCAGTAGCTAAATGCTTATGATAAACATCTTCTCCTACTTCGATAAACGTTTTTTCATCGACACCTTTGACACCTTGTGCGCCCATTGCTGCAAGTCCTGCAAAATTTCCATTCCCCATGGCGTAAACCATCACCCCTGCAAATTGAGCTACAATTTCACGAGCTGTAATTCGACCACTCAACACTTTCGTCTGAAAAAATTCTTTAGCAGAAAATCCTTTGATCAAGGTTCTATCTAAATCGAAAAATGCACCGATATGCGCACCACCTTCACCTTCCATTACTGGTCGAGTAAAAACATCTGTTTTAGACCCTGGAACAATGTCTCTTTCGATTGGAACCAGTTGAGTCGTCTCCTCAGGTTTAGTTAAAGTAAGTTGTTGCAAAGTTTTAATCCGCTCCGCAACATTATTTAATTGATTAAGAAAATTTTCAATGGCTTCTTTTTTATCATCATCTGGCGTAGGAATCAAGCCTAGGTTTTTTGCCAAACGAATTCCATTAATTAAAAATGGTTTTGACACAGATTCGATTCTTTGAATCCGTCCTTGCCAATGCATTTCTTCGCTGACAAATAAACAGTCGTTAATAAAAGTCTCTTCATCAAAAACTCGTCGTGGTCGCATATTTTGCAACGCGTAAACAACTACTCGATATGCTTCCACATAACTATGTAAAACTACAGGAGCAACTATCACATTTTGTTTTTCCAAAAATGAAATAGTACCTGATTTTGTTTGATTGATTAATTTTTCCCAGTTTTTATCCAACACTTCTAAATTCGATTCCAATTCATCTGAGAACTGAGATTTTTTCGAGTAGAAAAATTCAAACTTAAATAATTGCCGCAGTTCCATGATTTCTTTCCAAAAGGTTTCAGATCGAACATCTGGTTTTGCTTCCGATGATTCAAGTAATGCGAGTTCGATAAATGCACGTTGGTATAAATGATGCACCGACATATTTGCATAGTAAGTGGCTTGCAAATAATTTTCAGAAACGATCACATATTTTGCATGAAGGATCTCTCCATGTTGCAAAATGAGTTTGGCTCTAATCAATAAATTCAAAGCAGTTTGCACACTTTCCCCGATCGGTTTTCCTCGATCAACTAAGGCATCTGGATTTCGTTTTTCAATCAATTCCATTAAACGAATAACGTCATTTTCAATAGCTATTTTACTTAATGAAAATTTACTTAATAGCGCGATGCAAATCAATGAAGAAGTCGTTACAGGAGTAATCTGATTAATTTTATGAACCAATTCTAAAGCGAATTTTGGCAACTTGCCTGAGTATCCTTCCACCTCATAACCGTCTGTAATTATTTCAACGGAACTCTCATTTTTCACATCTACGGGTTCGCCAAATCGTAAGGAAATTTTCCCAAAATTATTTCCCATTTTTTTGATGTAGTTCATAAACCACATTAAGCTTTCAGGCGTCTTTTTATTTCTTCGCCATTGTAACGTGATATCCTTCACATCTGGAATCAAATCATACACAATCGAAACAGGAACATATTTTACCTCTTTGGTGGATTGCTCTTCAGCTTCTTTGATGTATTTTAAAATTCCCACTTTTGGCCAAACCAATTTTCCAGTTCGAGATCGAGTCCCCTCGATAGCCCACATAAAATGAGCATTATCATTCACTAACGATGCGATAAATTGCCGTAGAGTCGCTTTGTAAATTTCATTGTCTTTAAATGATCTTCGAATAAAAATCACTCCATTTTGTCGCCCCATTTGATTAAGTCCCATAAATGCCATATTGATTCCAGCAAACGTGTAGGGCAATGGAATCCCATGCCGAGTCAACACCACAGCCAACACCATCATATCAATATAAGTCTTATGAGTCATCACGAAGGCTATCGGATGTTGTCGAGCTATGTGGCTCAATTGTTTTATCTCATTAGGATTAACATCAATTGTTTTTTTATAGCCACGGGAAAGAATGTATTGCGAAAACTCCATCCCCATCACATTCGCAACTGGACTATGTGCCGTGTACAACTCTTTCATGTACTCGGTCGCTTTGCTATAAACCTCCTCAAACGAATCGCCGTTTTCCTCAGCGATCAGTACTAGTTTTTTTTGAAACTTTGAATCTCTTAGAATGTTTTCCATCGACATTATCTATAGGGTTTTATTTTCCTTTCGTTCATTTTATTTACTTTCAAAATATAGTTCAACCAATATAGTAAATCAAAATAACACCACCATAAAATTATGTTAAACTTTGGTTTTTAAACTAAAATCAGCCTATGTTGTTCTTAGGAAAAGCGTTTTAGAAGCAGCCCAAAAGACAATTATTATTTTTTTATATCTGAAAATAAAGTACCTTTAGTGCTTAAACTATAGTCTAAAACACAAAATCAACATTTAGATTTTTCATCAAAAACCCTTAATCTATTAGACTTTTTGATAAAAATCCTACTTAATCTAGCTGTTATGGCAAATAATACTGAACTACAAAAAATAAAGAAACCTTCGCTATTTTGGTTAGCGACAGAACCTGCACGAGCAGCGACTGAATTAGGGCTTTCTATTCCATATCGTAAATTTTTTCATAAGAAATATAAAGGAGATGGTCATCCAGTCTTAGTTTTGCCAGGTTTTATGGCAAGCGATACTTCGACTAATCCACTTCGTAAATTTATCGAAAGATTAGGTTACCAGGCCTTCGCTTGGGAATTGGGTCGAAATACTGCAAAATTGGAAATCTTAGATGTTTTGATGGATAAATTAGAAGATATTTATCATGAAACAGGGCAAGAAATTACGATCATCGGATGGAGCTTAGGTGGAGTTTATGCTCGACAAATGGCTAAGGAAAAACCAGATATGGTTCGACAAGTTATTACTTTGGGTTCTCCGTTTGGAGGAATTACCGAACCAAATAATGCCACTTGGATGTACAATATTATATCTAATGGAAAACGAGTCGTAGATCTTGATCCTGAACTATTGGCTGATTTGCCAAAACCAGCCCCTGTTCCGACAACTGCAATTTATACTAAAGAAGATGGAGTGGTGCCTTGGGAGGTTTGTATGGAAATAGAAGAATCTTCTATTCATCAAAATATTCAAGTGCGAGGTAGCCACTTAGGCTTAGGAGTTAATATTTCTGTGTTGAATATTGTGGCAAATCGCTTGATGTACTACAAAGAAGATTGGGTGCATTTTGAACCACAATCTGCTGTTAGTGATATGATATTTTATCCTTCTATCTGAAGGAATCGGAAAAATAAAGATTAAAAAAATCCCATCAATCGAAAGGTTGATGGGATTTTTTCTATTCAATTAGTTATCGGATTCCTTCGAGGGATCCGATAACTCTATAATAAATAAACGTACTTTTATTTCCCAAAAAACATCCTCTTCACTTGAAAAAGAGTCGTCATCAAAAATAGCACTCCAATCACCAACAATATCTCCTGACTTTTCTCTTTTAAAAAATCAACTAACAAGGTTCCTGCAAAAATATAAAGTGAGTGCGCTACCAAAGTTGCTAATCCTGCTCCAATTACAAATGCCCACATTTTAAATTTAATTTTCCGAGTGACCAATGCAGTATTCCAAGCCAACCAAAACGGAATCATACTTGGATAAAAAAACCGAATGATCATTCCTAATATAAAGGTGGAAACTACAATCGAAGGCATCTTCATGGTAGGCTGACTCGAACTGGTATTCATTGCTCCATAAAAAACAGCTATTGACAAAATAGAAAAAAGCATCAACATCGTCCATTCCAAAATCAAATTTCCATTTTTCCTTTTTCCTAGCCATTGAGTAAATGCAACAATGTATCTCACAAAGATTGCTTCCACCAAAGCGCATCCACTTGAAAACATAAGTGCTGACTGCCAACCCTTCTCTACGCTAATTTGGATGGCAAATAAATGCAAGGCACCAATAACCATTGAACCTGAAATGCTTATCACAAAACCTAAAAAAAAGGATTTTCCAAAACCTAGATCAGTTGTTAAGTTTTGGTAAATAGAATCAAGGAAGGTTTTTTTTGGCATTTTATTTTTTTAAAAAACTGTACTAGTTAGGTGTACTAGTACACCTTCCTGTAAAATAAATCATGCGGCAATAGTACGAATATTATAGCTTTCATTGAATTTAATTCGATTCGTTCATTTTATTCAAGAAAAAATAATGAAAAAAACAAAAATCCATAACATATTGAAAATCAATAACTTACACCAAAAAAAATCAATAAGTAACGATATTATCGTTCCTTTAAAAAAAAAAATTAACTAAAAATTTGGTTTTCTACAGAAAACCCTATTACATTTGTAGTGTACTAGTAAAGTAATACACCAGAACACCAACTAACAAATATTCAATATGATTAATTTAAAAAACATTTCCTTCGGCTATAAAAAAAACAAGCCGCTTTTCGAGAGCCTCGACCTCAAGTTGGAGCAAGGAAATATCTACGGACTTTTGGGTAAAAACGGTGCAGGAAAAACCACCTTGATGAAATTGATCGCAGGTTTGATTTTTCCAAAAGGTGGTACGCTTGATGTCATGGGGTTTATTCCACAAGATCGCCAGCCACAATTCTTAGCAGATGTTTATTTTATCCATGAGGAACTTTATGTTCCTAAATTAAAAATAAGCACCTACGAAAAAACTTATGCTCCTTTTTATCCAAATTTTGATCATTCCGCATTCGATAGTTATTTGTCGGAATTTGGTTTGGAGAAAAATGCAAAGATGACAGAGATGTCTTATGGGCAAAAGAAAAAAGTTTTACTCAGTTTTGGTTTAGCTTGTAATTCAAGATTATTGATTTTGGATGAGCCAACTAATGGTTTAGATATTCCTTCCAAAAGTCAATTTCGAAAACTCCTGGCGAAAGCAATTTCCGAAGAACGGACTTTTATCGTTTCGACGCATCAGGTTCGAGACATGGCGAATTTGATTGATCCAATTATCATTCTTGAAGATGGAGAAATTATTTTCCAAGAAAACCTTTATGACGTTTCGAAAAAATTGTACTTCGATATTTCTTACCGAACTGCTGAACCTGAAAATGTTCTTCATGCAGAACGATTGCCAGGAGCTTACCGAACGGTTACTGAAAATACCAATGGTGCAGAATCTGAAATCGAATTAGAAGCATTATTCAATACGGTAATTTCGAATCGACAAAAAATTAGCGAACTCTTTAAAACCAACTCGACTCATGAATAATACATTTGATTTTAATCGTTTTTCCCTACTACTCAAAAAAGAGTTGTGGTCGGGAAATAAAAAATCCTTGATCATAGCAGGAGCAATTTTCGGATTTTTGATATTAATTGCGCTTCTTCAGATTTACTGGTCAGGAGGATACGAAGGTATGAATTGGAATATGTTTCCATTGATAATCTTAGGAGGGGGGTTAATTTTTACCAGCGTCATTTTTTATGAATTTAATGATAAAACGGGGACTCATCACTATCTCAGTTTACCTGCTTCCACTTTTGAAAAATTCTTAAGTAAATGGTTGATTACAGCTGTTCTCTTTCCAATTATTGCTTCATTTTTATTTTGGGTTTATGCAAAAATTGGAGATGCTATTTACTTTAATCATGTTTCAGAAACATTTTATACCCCTTGGAAATTAACTGATTGGTGGAGTATCTTTTTCATTAAACTTTATATCGTTTATCAATCTACTTTTTTAATCGGCGCCATTGTTTTTCAAAAATATACGTTTTTCAAAACTTCGGTAGTCCATTGGATTTATACTATTGTTTCAATGGTTATTACAGCCATTTTATTTCGAATAATTTTTGCAAATATGTTTGATGGTTTATTCTCTATCAATCAGGATTTGAATATACAAACGAGTAATGAAGTAATTCATTTTATGGAAAATAAATTTCTGTCAATTTTAGAATTTGCCTTGTGGTTTTTAGTTCCGCCAATCATGTGGGTAGTAGGATTTTTTAAACTTAAAGAAAAAGAAGCGTAATGAATTTCACAAAGAATCAAACCATATATATGCAGATCGCCGACCACTTGATTGAACAGATCTTGAGGGAAGAATTGAAGGCTGGTGATAAAGTTCCATCTGTACGAGAACTCGCTGCAACTACCGAAGTGAATCCAAATACTGTCATGCGGACGATCTCTTACTTGCAAGAACAAGACATTATTTTTAACAAACGAGGCATTGGAAATTTTGTATCTGACCATGCTTACGAAAAAACTCGAACCATGCGAAAAGAAGAATTTATCCAACAATACCTTCCTGAGTTTTTTAAAACGATGAAATTACTCAAGATGGATTTAAAAGATTTAGAAGAGATTTATAAAAAACAAATGAGCCGTCAGGAGTGAGGCTGATCGCTACGCTCTCGGTCAGGAATCAGGGGCGAAGTGTTAACGATAACAATACATTCACATTTTTTAACAACACTTAAAAACCATTTCATCATGAAACGATATTTACATTTTGCCGTCGCTTTTTGGTATATGATCTTACAAATTATTTTTTCTTAAAAAATTAAAAACTAACCATCATGAAGACTAGTAATAAAATTTTGACCGGTGCTTATTTAGTGATTTTGTTGATTACAATTATTACCATGGCATTTGTCAGAAATGGAACGTCTGAAAAAGAACCTCTTAAATCCATTGGAGAAAAAACAACTAAAAATGTCAATTTCAAATATCTACGAGCACTTAATATTGCTGTCGGAAAAGTGACGCTTATTCAACAAGAAGGACCAGCTCATCTTGAAATCAACTGTGCAGAAAATGTACGCCAACATTTGGTGGAAAAATTTGAAGACGATGAATTTTACCTCGGAATGAAGCATGGTGAGAATGGAGATCTAGATATTGCAGTAATTGTTTATGTGCCAAATATTGAAGCGATTACCATCTCAGAAAATGCAAGATTAGTGAGCAATAGAATTTTTAAAACCAATGAAATTAATTTGACGACCAAACAAAGTGGTTCCATTCTAATGTTTATCGAAGCTGAAATGGTTAATACTTTTACATTTGGAGGAAGTAATATTTATTTGAGCGGAACTACTAAAAATCTAAATGCAGTCGTCAATAATGCAGGGAGAGTAGATGCACTTGATTTAGCAACTGATGCTGTAGTTGCTAATGTGGGAGATGCTGGAAAAATGAACGTAACCGTCATTTCTTCTTTGACCGCTAACCTCTCGAATGCAGGAAAATTAAGCTACAAAGGCGAACCAACTAATATTCAAAAACATGGCGTAGTCGACGCTGCTGAATTAATAAAATTATAAAAATGTTTAACAACACCCTAAAGATATTTTTTGATTAGTTGATATTTGCAATGCGTCTCATTTCGTGGGACGCATTTTTTAATTTATCAAATCGCTCCTGGACTATCAAAACTCTTCAATGAAACATGCAAATGATCATCTGTCCCAACATGCCGCAAAACATTGAATCCCATCAATTGAAAATAACTCTTCATCAAAAAATTACGCACTTCGCTTCTTCCATTTGTTCGAATATCCAATGCATGAACATAGCCATCACTTTGCTTATAATGCAATGATCGTCGTTTTGATTTCAACCCCATTTTTCTATAATCTTCAGGAACTCGATTGGCGTCAGTCATGATTAATTTTCCATCCAAAAATAAAATCGTACTTGTACTCAATCTTAAAATCGGATGAAGACTCGTAAATTCCTTTTGCACATTTCTTGACTTTGCATTCGCATCTGACAAATAAAATAGAGCAGGAATACTGTATCCTAACACTAAAATTATGGCAAAAATCATTTTCCATTTTGCAGCATTTGCTGAACCAATTTTTCCCGTAAAACTTCCTTGCAAGAAAACCATATAAATCATCAAAATCAAAGCAGTCACTCCTACTCCACCAAGCACTGCAAGCCAAGGCATCCATTCATAATTGGAATGAAAAAATACCGAACCTCGAATTAATAAAATAAATGGAAAGATTAAAAAGAAGATTAATCGAAGCATTGCAAAAAGAATGGATCTCATTTTTGTTGTGTTTATTTTGAAGTTAAAAAAACGAAAAACAAGGAATCGTTTTTTTCTACAAAAGAGTTGTTTTGTTAGATCATTAAGCAATTGTATTATTTCGCTTATCTAAAATTTAATTTCTATTTTTTTATTGTAATTCATATTTTAATTCATCCATTTTGAAATAAAAAAACGTAAGTCATAGCAAAGACATTTATATTCGATATCTGATTTTTAAATGAAAGAAATCTGATTTCCCTTGTTAAAAAGCTACACCTTCATTCTTGACAAAAAAAACTGAACATGAAATATATATCATCATCTTTAACCTTTTTAATTTTTGCAGCACTTTTATTCAATGCTTGTGCGGTGAGCAAAGTAAAGTCTGATTCAAAACCTGTCACCCATGAATTATGGGATACATTGGTACAAACTCATGTCAGTCCTGAAGGCAAAGTGGATTATAAAGGTATCATCAAAGACAGCTTAAAATTAAATGCATACCTCGACTTATTATCTGCCAATCATCCTAACGATAAAAACTGGTCAGCCGACGAAAGGCTCGCCTATTGGATTAATGCTTATAATGCATTCACCGTAAAATTAATTGTCGATCATTACCCTACTGAAAGTATCAAAGACATCAAAAAAGGTATCCCATTCGTAAGCGATGTTTGGGAAATCAACTTCTTTGAGATAGAAGGAAATAGTTATAATCTAAATGATATCGAACATGGAATTATTCGAAAAAGATTTGCGGAACCTCGAATTCATGCAGCATGTAATTGTGCTTCTTTTTCTTGTCCGCGACTTAGAAATGAGGCTTTTACTGCAGAAAGGTTGGAAGAACAATTGGACGATCAGATGAGAGGTTTTATCAATAATAAAACCAAAAACCAGTTAGATCCAGACAATCCAAAAATGTCAAAATTATTTAAATGGTATAGTGGAGATTTTAAAAAAACGGGAAAAAGTGTTCGAGAATTTATTAATCAATATGTAGAAGTGAAAATTAATAAAGGAGCAGATTTTGATTACTTGGATTATATTTGGACGCTGAATGAGTAAATTTTTTCTAACTGTGAACGGTTAACACCAGAGTAGGATTACACTATTGTGGTGTTAATCATTAACCGTTAAGTATTAACCATTAAAAAATTAAACTCTGTACTGTTTTTTCACTCGATCTAATTCTCGCTTATTGTCTCTTTGTTTTATCGAATCTCGTTTATCGTAAGATTTCTTTCCTTGCCCAAGAGCAATTTCCATTTTGGCAAAACCTCTTTCCCCAATATACATTCGATAAGGAACTATAGAAAAACCTTTTTCTTTTACTTTCTTTTGTAATTTTCGCAATTCAGGTTTTCTCAAAAGTAATTTTCGATCTCGGCGAGTTTCATGATTATGTTGATTCCCAAACTTATATTCTGCGATAAACATACTCTTGATAATCAACTCCCCTTCTTTGGTAAATAAGCAATAAGCATCTTTTAAATTCACTTCACCAAGCCGCACAGATTTGATTTCCGTTCCAGTCAAAGTTATTCCCACTTCCATCTGCGTAAGGAAATGATATTCAAACTTTGCTTTCCGATTAATGATTTCTATAGTCGCTTTCGGTTTATTCTTCTTCGCCATTATTCTTTTTTTAAAAAATCTTATTAGTTATCTCGATCCTCAAATGTTTCGTTTTCTTTATCTTCAATTCTTTTGCCCAATAAATATATTAAGGCTATAATTACAAAAACGCCAAAAAGGAATTCCAAAGATAAGATGAATGAAACTATAAATTCCATAAATTGATATTTTTTAAGATTAGTTCCAAAAAAAGGTAATGAGATTTTGAGATTGGAGTATTGGGAAACCCCAATACTCCAATCTCAAAATCTTATTACTCAACTTAAGCTTATTATTTCAACCTCACCGCAGTTCCATACGCCAAAATTTCTGCCGTTCCTTGACTAATCATTGAAGTCGTGAATCGCACATTAATGATTGCATCTGCATCTATACTTTTAGCATCAGCAATCATTCTTTCGATAGCGTGCTCACGCGCGTCTGCCATCAATTTAGTGTATTCAGAAATTTCTCCCCCGATAATATTTTTCAATCCTGCAAAAATATCTCGTCCAATATTTCTAGCTCGAACGGTACTTCCTCTTGCAATGTCAATAACTTCATCAATTTCTTTTCCTGGAATAAAGTCTGTGGTACTAATAATCATAATCTAATTTTTTTTGAAAATAAAAATGAATAAGGGTAAGTTAATTCAAATTCTAAAATAGCATTTATTATTTCGATAAAAAACTAAAAAATCAAGAGTAACGTAGCGGGACTTTTCAAGTCCCGTATAAAATATTACAGGACTTGGGAAAGTCCCGCTACATTTTTACCTTTGCGCCAACTCACCATTTTAAAACCATTAACCTATTTTTCAAAAAAATCAGATCCATATTTTATGAAATCAGAAAAAGTTATTCTCGTCATTTTAGATGGTTGGGGACATGGAAAGAATCCAAAAGTTAGCGCCGTTGCACAAGCAAAAACTCCATTCGTTGATTCCTTATATAAAAAATATCCTAATTCGGAACTCATTACCTTTGGAGAAGAGGTAGGCTTGCCTGAAGGTCAAATGGGAAATTCAGAAGTCGGACATTTAAATATTGGAGCAGGTAGAATCGTCTATCAAGAACTCGCTCGAATCAATAAAGCAATCAAAGAAAAAACGCTTCACAAAAATAAAAAACTCCTTGCTGCATTAAAATACGCCAAAGACAATAACAAATCTGTTCACTTGATGGGCTTAGTTTCAGACGGTGGTGTCCATTCTCATATCGAACATTTGAAAGCACTTTGCGATATCACCCAAGCGAAAGATTTGAAGAAAGTGTATATCCACGCATTTATGGATGGGCGAGATACTTCTCCTAATGGAGGTAAAGATTATCTCGAAGATATTTTGAATCACACTAAAAAACAATCCGTCAAATTAGCTTCCGTCATTGGTCGATACTATGCGATGGATCGAGATAAGCGATGGGAACGGATAAAGTTAGCTTACGATCTTTTAGTCAAAGGGGAAGGAGATAAAACGAAAGATATTTTAGCTACCCTTGAAAAAAATTATAAGAAAAAAGTGACCGACGAGTTCTTAAAACCAATCGTCTGTGTCAATAAAAATAACGCTAGCCTTAACCCAATTACAAAAATTAAAAAAGACGATGTAGTCATCTTTTTTAATTTCAGAACAGATCGTCCAAGAGAAATATCTGAGGTCTTGACGCAATCAGATATGCCTGAATTTGAGATGAAAAAATTGCCTTTACATTTTGTTACGATGACTCGCTATGATGAGAAGTTCAAAAATGTAAATGTATTGTTTGAAAAAGATAACTTGGAAGATACGCTAGGAGAAATTTTAGCCAAAAAGAAAAAGACACAAGTTCGAATTGCTGAAACAGAAAAATATCCGCACGTTACTTTTTTCTTTTCAGGTGGTCGAGAAGCAGAGTTTCCTAACGAAAGAAGACTCATGGTTCCCTCTCCAAAAGTAGCCACTTATGATCTTCAACCTGAAATGAGTGCTGCCGAAATTACCAATACCATTATCAAAGACATCAAAAAAAATCAACCTAATTTTATTTGTTTAAATTATGCCAATACTGATATGGTTGGACATACTGGTATTTTTGAAGCGGCAAAAAAAGCAGCGGTGACTACAGATAAGTGTGTCAAAAAATTGATCAACGTCGCTTTGAAAAATGATTACACCGCTATCATCATTGCCGATCATGGCAACTCTGACATCATGATTAACGAAGACGGCACACCACACACCGCTCATACTAAGAACCTTGTTCCATGTTTTCTTGTTGGAAATAATATAGATGAGAATATTCGATTAAAAGATGGAAAACTGGCAGATGTGGCTCCGACGATTCTTTCCATTTTAGGTTTGAGAAAACCATCTATCATGACTGGAAAAAATTTAATTACAAAGCGTCGTTCTAAAAAATAAATTTCTTTTGAAAAAAATAACTTGGTTTACATTTATCATATTTACATTGTTTTTTGCTTCCTGTGAAGTAGAGAATCCTAATGTGCAACATCAATCTTTTTTTGACATCAATAATTTTTTGAAAAAAGAAATGACTCAACTTTCGAAAGTAAAATCTATCAAAAAGAAAGTGGAAATTAATGGCGAAATGAATGAGCAAGTTTTAAAAAAATTTGATTTGGAAAAAGATTTAACCATTTTTCGAAATTCCAATATTAATAAAATTGCATGGTTGGATAAATACGAAGTAGATAGTACGACTAATAATTCAGGTCAATTAATTGAATTAAAGTATCAAGCAACTGATACCAAATTAAAAACTCAAGAGTTGACTATTTCTTATGTTGATGAAAAAGTAAATTCGATTTTTATTAAAAACATTTCTGGCAATCAGGTAAGCGATCTTCAACAAAATTTATACTACTATTCCATGAAAGGATATTCGGTAGAAAGTAATCAAAAAGTTACTTTGAGTGAGGAGCAAAAATTAAAAGTGGAAGTGGAATTTTTAAAAAATTAATTGCTGCAAAATTAAAAACGCCCAATATTTATTAAAATATTGGGCGTTTTTTTATTCTCCTCGGCCTGTTGAAATTTGGCCGCTGTTAGGATCATAAATTGCTAACACAACTCTCCGATTAAATTTTCTTCCTTGCGGATCATCTTTCCCTCGAGAATCCAAATTTCCTTTTTCAGGAATTGATTCTCCAAAAACCTCAGCTTTTATTCGACTTGATTTTACGCCTTTATTAATTAAATAACTTTTAGCATTTCTTGCTCGTCTTTTGGAAAGTGCAATATTATACTCTGCTGACCCTTTAGAATCTGTGTGTCCTGAAATTAATATTTTTAAATTCTTGTTCGCTTTTAAAACCGCTGCCACATTGTCCAAACTACGTCTTGATTCAGCATTAAGGTTGGATTGGTTGAATCCAAAAAATACATTTTGTAAATTCAGCACCTCAGTTGATTCATCAGAATACGTTGATGAAGGAGAAATATAAGGACATGGTTTGCCACATAATTTTCTTTGTTCTTCGATATCAATTACATAAGCATTAGTAAATCCTTTTTTGATTGCCTCTTTTACTAATAAATCTGCTTCTGTTCTTTTTCGAAATTCTCCAATATAATATCTATAAATATTGTTCTGATCGGTAAGCATATAAACTCCAAAAATATGAGCTTCTGAAAAATAGGAGAAAGGAACTTTCTCTACATAAGCTGCCAATTGTACTCGATAGGGTTGAGCAAACAAGCAAATGGAATAGCATATAAAAAATACGCTAAGTATGGTCTTTTTAATGTGTTTCATAGGATTGCTAATGTTTCTAGCTATAAAAAAATAATATTCGGTTTATGGGGCTGTTTTTAAAGCTTTCTTTTTTTAAAACATATCTTTTCCTAAAAAATGTAATTGAAAGGCTAAGTTAACATGTTTTACACATTATTTTTAATATAAATATGAAAAAATATATTTTTAACGATTTTACTTAGATGGGGAGAATGTGGCTGGTAAAAAATTAAAATAGCGATAACAATTTTAATAGCAATAACTACTCATTAAACTGCTTTTATCCCTTTGATTTTTTTCAACAATTGTTGTGTCTCTGGCAATGGTTCTATTCCAAATTCTTCTTCCAAAACCTTTTCACATTGTTGATATGTTTTTATGGCCATCGGGCGATTGCCTTTTTGGAGGTAAGCTTCCATTTGCACTCGGTAGGCATCTTCCCATGCGTGGTCAATGAGCAATGCTTTTTGGGCAAAGCGAATACTCTCCATGGGATTTTTTTTAACTAATAATTCACTCAAAGTAATCATTGCTCCGAGTGATAAAATTTGTAATCGTTCTCGTTCTTCACTCGACCAATCTTCATATAATCGGTTGGGCAAATAAATTCCTCCGTACAATTCTATGGCTTCTTGATATGCTTTGATGGCAACTTCAGGCGCATCATCCAAAGCTTGATTTCCGAGTGCGATAAATTTTTCGACCGCTTCGGTATCAATCCAAATTTCTTCTAAATTTAATTGATAAGTGATGCCTTGCCGTAAAATATATTTTGGTTCTGTTCGACTAGGACGATTGGGTTCGAGCACTTTGTTGACTCCGTGCATCGCAACTTTAAAATTTTGATCCGCCGCTTTTCCATCTACTTCTTCCCAAAGTCGATCGACGATTTGTTCTTTGTGTAAACTATGTCGGTGTCGAGCTGTGACCAAAAATTGAAATAATTGAATCGTCTTGTCACGCCCCCACTCTTTGGAAGAGACCTTTTCGTCGTCTCGCCAAATTTGGAAATTCCCCAAAGTGTACACATGGATGGATGCGCTTTTCTTTTGGGCAATTAGGTTGACAATTTGATTTTCAATTTTAGTCATAAAAATTGTCTATTTAACGTCCACATATTTGTTCAGTCGTTAATTTTTGCTAATGACTTACAAGTATAAATTATTAATTTCTGTGTGGTTTTCATTTGAATTTTCTGATTCGCTCATCTTAGCTTTTTATTTTTTCAATACTTACCTTCTTTTTAATCACCTTTTCACAATCTGCTTTTTTATATTTAAATACTATGTATTTTTCTTCTTCTAAATAACAATCAATATAATCTATTGGTGTTGCAGTCTCTTCACATAAGTCCAAAGTGAGTGAAATAGATTTATCATTATCGAAATTTTCTAAAATTATTGTTTTGTAATTTGATGTATCTGGATAGACGATAATATTTCTAATACTATCTTGATAAAGATGATTCATGAAAATTTTTGCTTCTTTATCTTTGTTTAATGGTAAAATTTGTCCTCCCCAACAACTTGTCCCACATCCAAATTTTACGAAAAGATAATTTTCATTGTCCCAGAGAATTGAGGAATGCATGGCGATATAAGAGTTTTCTGTTATCTGGAATTTCTTAGAAAATCCTTTATTAGATTTTACTGAAATTCTATATGTGTTTTTAGACTTACTTCCTTCCAATTTTATTTGATGACCGTTTTCTGATTTATACTCTTTAATCATTAACGTATCAAGCCCGTAAAATTCTTCCGTTGCAATATCTTCTTTTGTCATCACATAAGTATCTCTTTGTATTTTCTCTTTATTCTCATTTTCAACTTTTGCCTTCGAATTTCCATTACAACCAAATCCAATTAAAATTATTAAAATTATTTGAATGGATAGCTTCATTTTTTTTATTGAGCACTATTTGAATCTATGTGCATTATTTTTTATTTCTTACTCAACTGATTCACTTTCTTATTCAAGGTCGAAACCTCCTTCGACATTTTCTCCATCAAATCCATCATCATTTTATGATCCGATTTAGAAACACCTCGCCACTCATCCACATCAACTTTTCGCTGCGCAATCGTTTCTTCTACTTTTTGAGAAATAGCTTCACTCACCTCTTGAAATTCTTTTTGAATATTCTCCACTCCTTTCTTGGGATCTTTTATCGTTTCCATCACCATTTTTGGAGCGTTCAAAGTCATTTTTTTCCAAAGGTCAAAACTCTTCGAAAGAATTCCTTTTTGCTCTTCGGGTGATTTATCTTCCATTTGTTGAATGGTCATTTCAGCCAATTTTCCTTGGATAAAATTTACGGCATCATCAAATTCCGAAAATCGTTTTTCATCGCCACCTTGCACATGACGAATATTTCCACGCCATTGCACTTGAGGTTCGCCTTGCTCATTCTTAAAAATCTTTTGAGTGAATCGCAACATGAAAGAAGCAGTCTCATCTTTTTTTACAGACATAATTATTTATTTTGATTTTTACGATTGTAAAAATACCAAATCAAAGTTACAGATGAGTAACTGGTTAAAGAAATAAATATTAGAATTAAATCATGGAAACATAATTTTATAATTGAAGGTTTATTATTACTTTAGACCCGAAACTATTTAACAAAACTATTTTTTCAAAATACACAACTCTATGTTTGGAAAACTGCTTAAAAATCTTGACAACCCAAATTTGAAATCCATCTCAGGAATGGATGCCACTTTTTTATATATCGATTCACCGACTAGTCCGATGCATGTTGGAAGTGTGGCGGTCATTGAAGGCGATTTACAATTTGATACTTTTCGAAAAATAATTCAGTCTCGGCTGCACATGATTCCAAAATTGCGGAAGCGATTAATTTATGCACCGATGAGTATTGATTATCCTTATTGGGTAGATGATCCCAATTTTGATATTGATTTGCACTTGCAACATATTGCTCTGCCTAAGCCTGGTGGATGGAAAGAATTACGAAAAATAGCTTCGCAAGTTTTTAGTGAACACTTGGATCAAAATCGACCTTTGTGGTCTTTTACTTTTGTGGAAGGTTTGGATAATGTGCCGCAAGTACCCAAAGGTTCAGTAGCAGTAATTTCCAAAATTCATCACGTAGCTATCGATGGAATGGCAGGTGCTGGAATGATGAGTTTGATTTTTGATTTTACGGCTGAGAAAAAAACTATTCCTGAACCAAAACCATGGAAACCAAAAGAGCTTCCAAATGAAGTTTCTGTAGTAATGAAAAGTGCCATGAGTTTTGCAGGTAATCCATTGAAATTACCTAAGATACTTTCCAAGGCAGTCAAAGGTTCACTCAAAGCAGGTATGCTGACTCGAGTGCAACGAATGGAATTGCCGACTGCTCCTTTTTCTGCTCCATCAACTCCATTGAATGGAATTGTTTCTGGACGTCGAAAATGGAATACCGCTATTTTAGATTTAGCACGAATCAAAGAATTAAAAAATATCATGGGGACAACCATGAACGATGTGGTGCTTGCATTTTGCGCCGGAGCATTGAGAAGGTATTTAAAAGAGAAAAAGAAATTGCCACACAAACCATTGGTGGCGATGGTTCCAATTTCTACTCGAACGGAAGCGGAAAAAGATAATACGGACAATCAAGTTTCGTCCATGCTCATTCAGATAGCGACAAATGTGGAAGATCCGATTGAACGCTTGGAAGCGATTCATGAAAATACGGTTAGAGGTAAAACTTATCAAAAAGCGATTGGTGCCAAAACTTTAGCGAGCATGGCAGAAGCTGTTCCATTTGGAGTGGCGAATCAAGCGGCAAGATTGTATTCTCGATTTCAAATTTCGGAAATGCATAACCCCGTTTTTAATGTAACGATTACCAATGTTCCTGGTCCTCAATTTCCATTGTATTTGAATGGTCATCGGTTGTTGACCGTTGGTGGAATGGCTCCAATTTTGGATGGCATGGGATTGATTATTACCATCTTGAGTTATAATGGTTTTGTGACGATTAGTCCAACTTCTGATGCGAAGACAATGCCTGACATTGACCTCTTCACAAGATACATTCGAGAGTCTGCGAATGAGTTGGAAGCGGCCATTTTGAAAAGAGGAAAAAAGACAGCGGCGGCAAAGAAGAAACCAGCCAAAGCAAAATCTGATGCGCTGTTTGCTCATTTCAAAAAAGAAATAAAAGCAGCAGCTAAATTTATTAAACCTGATAATGGCTTATTTCAATTTCAGGTGACTGGCGATGTGGAAACTTTTTGGCAAGTGAATTTGAATAAATCTCCAGGTACCGTTTTAAAAAGAAAAGCGAAAAATCCTGATGCGACCTTTATCATTAAAGATGAACACTTGATGAAAATTGGGATGGGAAAAATGAATTTGCAAACTGCCTTTATCCAAGGTCGATTGAAAATTGATGGCGATTCTGAGAAGGCGATGAAGTTGGGAACAATCATTGCGAAGTTGCCGAAATTGGTGGTGAAAAAATAACGATGACTGTAGAGACAAGGCATACCTTGTCTCTACAAACGTTATTCGATATTCAAGTTTTTAATAAAACTTAACCATCTCTTTCCCCTTCATTTTCAAATTATTCAAATCAATCAGAAAGGAAATTCGCTTCAACAAATTATCTCTCACCTCGTAACTAGTTCCTTCCGTCACCAAACTACTTTCATAAATCGGAACATAAATTTCCAACGCATCTGGAATCCCTACAATCGCAATTCCCAAACTATAGGCAAACTCTGTACTATCAAAATCTTTAAACAAAACTGCATCAACATAAGGTCGAACTGGCAGCGGTCCAGGCACCGTTGTACTCGCTCCCAAACTGACCATCCAATCTTGCGAAGAACCAAAATCACTTAAGGTTTTTAACCCTGCATCACGATGAAAAATTTGTTGTGACAAAATCCCATCATCACTTCCTTCCACATTTCCTCTCCCTTCACTTCGCCCCAATAAGTTTTCATCAAACATATAATCTCGTTGTCCAAATCGACTAGTAATTCCACTAAAAGTAAAGCTTGCTCGAATCGGTACATTGTTATCCAACTGTGGCAATACTCCTGCAAATGCTTTCAACGTCATTCCTTTATTTTTTTTACCATAGGAAAAAAATTGTTTTGCATTCGCAAAGATTCTTAAAAATCCATCGCCTTGATGAGCAGTTAAAGTTGCTTTCATTGGTCCAGTCACATTCGTATTTTCGAAAGTATATTTGAACTCGTTTACATAGTAATTTTCTTTTTCTCTTGAATTCATTTCAGCATTTGAGACACCTTTGTCTAACGTAATATTCACATGCCGTAATGAAATACTATGCTGCAAACTTGAAGTCAATTTCTTTTTCCGAAAAACCAATTCCAACTTCGGAGCGATCTTCAAATAATTATCATAAAATGCTTCGTCCCAATCATAATCGTAAGTGTATCTTTTAGAATTCAAACTCAAAGTGATGCGCTGAAATAAATCTGATTCTGGGAAAGCATTCCATTTTACGATTCCTTCTCCAACAATATTTCCGCTAGCAAAACCATACATTGGAGCAACAGCAAATTCAAAATTCTTTTTGGAAAAATCATAATTATGCAATACTGCGCCCAACATAGTTTTATCATAATTATTCCAACCAATTGCTGGCAACCAATACAAACTTGTCCGAGTTGGGTTTTCAATTCCAGCCAAAAACTTTAATTTAAAAGGTTCTGACTTCTTAAAAATACCCGACGTGCGTATATTGTTATTTCTTCGGTTTACATCTAAGATTTCACGATCTTTATCAATGATAAATTCTTTCACTACGCCATTTTCAGGAGCATCAATATGAATAGTTTTTTCACCTTCGAACCCTGCTATTTTTTTAACCTCTTCTCCTTCTTCCAAAACCATCGTCAATTCAAATGCCTCTGAAATCTCTCCTTTGTTTTCTATTTTCAAATCATAACCATTTGATTCTGAAAGACTTACGGCCTTATAATCTATTTTTTTAGTCGTATTCATCAAGTCATCAAATGCTTGATCATTTTCTAAATCGAAGTGTTTGATAAAATCTTCTGGTTGCGGATGCTTGAATTTCCATTGTCTAAAAAAGCTTTTCATTTTCAAAGGAGGAATCCTATTTTTCAAAATATCAGCCGTTCGATCATAAACACCTAAACCATAATTCATCTCTGTCATTTCTGAAACTGGAGTCGTAATCGCTTGATGCACATTTTCTCTTTGCATAGAAACTTTGATCAGTTCCATAAGATTTAATTGTCCCTTCGCCTTCATCTTTTCAGGCAGAATACTCTCATCGAAATTTGGGTAAAAATTCTCTTTATACAATCTTTCATAGTAAGAATTAATCCCTTCATCCATCCATGGAAAATCTCTTTCATTGAAAGCTAAGATTCCATAAAACCAATTATGTCCCACTTCATGTGCAATCACCACATCCAAATCTTCTGGCAAAACCATTCGATCGACCAAAGTAATCATCGGATATTCCATTGCTCCAGCATTGGCGTAAGGGTTACTCACCGCCGTCGCATGAGGATAAGGATAAGCTCCTATTTTTTGAGAATAAAACTGAACAGATCGATCCAGATATTGAGTGGCGTTTAACCATAAATGAAATTCTTTTAGATTAAAAAATGCCCACGTATCTACATTGTTATTTCGTCCAACTTGTACTCGACCTTTTTGCACAAAAAATCTTTTGTCGGCAAACCAAGCAAAGTCATGAACATTCTCTGCCGTAAAATGAATCGTCTTCATTTCATCTGACGATTTTGGAAAAGTATCTTTCTCAAAAATTGGTAAAGTTCGATCTGTACCTCTCGGATAAAATTTGGCAATGGCTTTATTGGTTTCCCGAACTCGTTTTTCTAAAAATGCTTTTTCTGTTTCCGTTTGTAATTGCCCTGTGGAAGCAACAATATAATTTTTGGGCAAAGTTATTTTTACTTCAAATTTTCCAAACTCAGCATAAAACTCTCCCATATCCAAATATGGCATTGGATGCCAACCTACTCGATCATAAACTGCTGGTTTTGGGTACCATTGGGAAATGTAATAAGCTTGTTTTTCGTGCCCCAAGCGAGAGAAGTATTTTGGAATTTTTATTTTAAAAGGAATTCGAATTTCGATACGTCCTCCCGAGGAAAGTTTCTCATTTAATTGCAGCAAAGCAATATCTGGATTGTCTTCATCGTAGGACCAATTCACCTTTTTTTCATTCACTAAAAAGTCTACTTCTTGGTAGCCACCTAGCTCATTTTTCTTTGCAAAAAAGAAAGCAGTACTTCCATTTTGGATTTGTTGTTTGGCAAATGCAGTCCGTTGATTTTGATAAGCATTAGCCCACAAATGAAAATATATTTCTTTCAAATCATCAGGTGAATTATTGATGTATTCAATTTTTGTGACTCCTGAAAGTATGTGGTTTTTATCATCCAAAGTTACTTGGATATCATAATTGACTTCTTGCTGAAAATAGGGTTGTTTGTTTTTTTGGGAAAAAACTAGTGTGGTCAAAATGGTGAAGAGAAAAATTAATATTGGTTTATTCATTTGAAAGTCAATTTAGTTACTGATGCTACACGCAAACAAATTATTTGGAGAACCACAGGTGAAACCTGTGGAATGAAAACTTATTGCCAGAACAACGCCAAAGGTGTTGAATAATATAATGATATTCAACGCTTTCAGCGTTGCTACTCTTTTAATTTATTAACCACAGGTTTCACCTGCGGTTATTCGTATTGAACCACTTCGTGGTTTTTCTAATTCCGTACGGAACTTTGATTAGTAAAGCTTTGTAAAAACTTACAATACTCACATCCAATCTAATCATTATACGAAAATATCATTTCAAGTTTATTTTTTCTTGATTTTATTTAAAAGCCCTGTTAGAATTTTATATCCTAACAGGGCTAATTCAAATACTTCTCGTCAAACGTTCAGCGTCAAACGAATCTATTTTTTTGATCTCACTTTTTCCCACTCCCAAGCCGATAGCATAATATCCTCGATATTTCTTTTCGGCTTCCACTTCAATTGTTTTTTCGCTTTTTTATAATTAGCATAAATCGCAATCACATCTCCTTCTCGTCTTGGGCCGATCTTATAATTTAATTTTCTACCTGACACTTTTTCGAAAGCTTTAATTACTTCCAACACCGTCGCCCCTTCTCCTATCCCTAAATTGTAAGCTTCACAATTCATTTTATTTTTTTTCTTCACCAAATATTGCATCGCTTTAGTATGTGCATTTGCTAGATCCATCACATGAATATAATCACGCACACAACTTCCATCTCGAGTATCATAATCATCTCCAAAAACCGTAATTGATTTTCTTTTCCCAATCGCTTGCTCGGTAATTACGGGTACTAGATTCAAGGCAACATTTGGTGCTTCGCCCATCAACTTACTATCATGTGCTCCTCCTGGATTAAAATATCTTAGCAAGATTGAGTTATGTTTCGGATTAGCTTTCGAAAAAGATTCGATGATTTCTTCTCCCATTTGCTTAGTCAAACCATATGGACTTTCTGCTTTCAACCAAGGAGTTTCCTCTGTTACTGGTAATTTTTCCGCGTTTCCGTAAACGGTACAAGAAGATGAAAAAATAAAATTTTTCACTTTATGCTTCTTCGCTGCCTCCAATAAATTAAGCGTGCTATTCAAATTGTTTTTAAAATACCAAAGTGGTTTTTCCACGGATTCACCAACACTTTTGAGGGCAGCAAAATGAATAATTCCAACGATGTCTTTATTTTTCGAAAACACTTTTTGCAATTTTTTTTCATTGCAAAGGTCAATCTTATAATTTTTTACTTTTTTCCCAGTTATTTTTTCAATTCGCTTGAGTACCTTTGAATTCGAATTGATATGATTATCCACAGATATTACATCAAATCCATTATCAATTAAATCAACAATCGTGTGGCTTCCAATATATCCACAACCACCTGAAACAAGAACTTTTTTCATTTTAAATTTTTTTTTTAGTTTTTTGGACGAATAAGAAATCATATTAAATAAATTCATCAGCTAATGTACGACATAAACCTAGCCAAAGAAGTGGCAAAAATAGCTAAAAAAGCTGGAGATGCGATAATGAAGATTTATGATAATTCAGATAATTTTCAAGTACAACATAAAGCGGACGAATCTCCCCTCACTATTGCAGATCAAGCGGCGAATGAAATCATTTGTCACCATTTAGAAAATTTAGCGATAAAATATCCAATCATTTCTGAGGAAAATAAATCTATTGATTTTGAGGAAAGAAAAAAATATACTCATTATTGGTTAGTTGACCCATTGGATGGAACCAAGGAATTTATCAAACGAAATGGAGAATTTACAGTCAACATTGCATTGGTTGAAAATCAGCGCCCGGTGCTTGGTGTCGTTTATGCACCTGTTTTAGAGGAGATGTATTTTGCCGTAAAAGGTGAAGGTGCTTTTTTGGAAAAAGAAAATAAAACAATACAATTACGGGCTTCTAGGTTTTCTAAAAAGGATGAAAAATTGGGCGTTGTTTGTTCCCGTTCTCATCTAAATGAAGCAACTCAAAATTTTGTGAACGAGTTGGCTGAACCTGAATTATTCACCCAAGGTAGTTCCCTGAAATTTTTAATTTTGGCAAAAGGGAAAGCGCATCTCTATCCTCGACTCGCTCCAACGATGGAATGGGATACAGGCGCTGCGCAAATTGTTTTGGAAGAAGCTGGCGGAAAAGTTCTGCATGCTGAAACGAAGGAACCACTTCTGTATAACAAAGAAAATTTATTGAATCCACATTTTATCGCTGCTGGAAATGAAACAATAAGTGATAAACTATGAGTGAGAAGTGATGAGTGTTCCCAGCAGTACAATTCACAAGCAAGGACACTCATCACTTCTCACTCATAGCTTATTACTAAAAAAATCTTATGCAAAAAGTCTCCGTCATCATCACCACTTTCAACGAAGCCGAACATATCCAAGGTGTTTTGGAATCCGTGCAATGGGCGGATGAATTGATAGTGGTCGATTCATTTTCTACCGATGAGACAGTTGAGTTAGCTAAGAAATTTCCTGTCAAAATTTTACAAAGAAAATATGTAGGTCCTGCTGACCAAAAAAACTGGGCCATTCCTCAAGCAACTCATGATTGGATTTTGATCCTCGAT
>JBGCCY010000003.1:0-46445 GCA_045104975.1 Saprospiraceae bacterium | reverse complement strand
AGCCTGAGCGTGGATATATTGCGCCACCTTTGGATGGAATTTGGGCGACTGCTCCCTACTTGCACAATGGTTCGGTTCCTACGATTTATCATGTTTTAAAAAGTAGTGCTCGTCCCGAAAAATGGAAAAGATCGCAGGATTATAGAAAATATGATTGGGAAAAGGTAGGTTGGAAATACAAAAATAAAAATCGAGGAAAAGGAGAAATGACTTACGATACGACACTTCCTGGCTATGGAAACCAAGGGCATACTTTTGCGGATTCTTTGTCGGAGAATTATCGTTGGGCGTTGGTGGAGTATTTGAAAACTTTGTAAAACATCCATATTAAAGTGCTCCCAATATTAAAAAAATTGAACGCAGAGACGCAGAGTTTTTAATCCAGAAAATATCTCTGCGGCTCTGCGTTCAATTTTACATTTCCTATTTTTTCACAAATTGAAAACTCTCCACCTCTACCCCAACTTGTTGAACTGACAAAACATAAACTCCACTCGCCAACTTAGACAAATCAATTTTCTTCAAACTTCCTCCCACCACATTTACCTCTTGCAATTGAATAGATTTCCCTGCCGCATCAAAAATGAATAATTGATATTCGCCTTTCGCTTTTTTATTAAACAAAACCATTAAATGATCGCTTGCTGGATTTGGAGAAATTTGAACAATCGGATTTATTTTTTCTTTTGAAATATTTTCAATACTCGTTTCCATCGCATCAGTTACAATGAATTGTTCGAAGTTTCCTATTTCAGCAAAAACCATTTCATCAGTCGTTGGAGAAACAGAAGTAGCCTTATCAAACTCTTCCCATAATCCAATTCCATTTGGTGGTCGAAGATGTAATTCATAATTTGAAGCCAAGTTTGAATTGACAAAATTCTCACTCGTCAGTTTTAAAGTTGCTTCCAAACCAATCGTATTGGTTCCATAATTATTGACCACCCAATATTGTGGAGTGACTGTTAAAGCACTTGTAGGAGTATTGTTAGGATTCGCATCTAATCGAGTAACGACAACTTCTCCATTGGGTGGAGTTGTTCCAGTTGGAAATTCAATCGACGCATCCGTTCCTACAAAATCATAATTTCCATTTCCAATATTTTCTATTCGAGCAACCGCTCCAGTCGCAACTGGAATTGGAGATACTTCATCAATTAATGAATTTAAAACCGTCGCTTGATGTCCTCCGATCACTTCATAAAGTGCACTTTCATCAGCATCATATTGATTAATTTGATAGTAGGTAACTAATCCATTTTCAGTTGAAGGATTTTTTATTAAATGTCTTTTTTCTCGAATTTCTTCTTGAGTCAAAGCGTAATTGTAAAATGCTAACTCATCAATTTGTCCATGAAAATCCCCTCCTTGATTATGAATATCATTATTAAGATAAAATGGAGATTGAGAAAAATCTACCGCTTGAAAATTTCCAGTTTTCACCCAAGGCTCTTGACCATCAAGATAAATTTTCACTTCAGTTGGCGTATAGGTAATGGCCACATAATGCCATTGATTGACTTCCAAATTCAAATTGGACGTTTCCCAATAATTTACATCTGGAGAAGTAAAAATCAAGTTAGAATTTGCCGTGTAATTCATAAAAGCAAAACCCAAACCGAAGCGAGTATTTGGCGCATTGGTACTGACAATTTGCGCAAAGCTATTTTGCAATTCATGTAGCTTCACCCAGGTTGTAATCGTAAATTCATTTCCCTCAATTGGCACTTCTGAAAGGGCAGGTCGATTAGTTGCTCCAACGGGTAAATCTATCATTTTTCCAGCCACATCATCAGATTCGCAAATGGAAGTTTGTACTTGAATAAAATCTTGCATTAACTTGGTACTGCTATTTCCAAACTCATCAGTTATCGTCAACGACACTGCGTAAGATCCAATGTTTGCATAGGTTACAGAAGGATTCTTGTCAGTTGAAATAGCTGGATTTCCACCTTCAAAAGTCCAACCATAAGTTGCGTTTCCAGAAGAGTGAACACTATTTTGAAAAAACTGTATAGGGGTTAAACCGCATTTGCTTTTATTAGAACTAACTGAAAAATCAGCAATTGGAGTCGTAGATTCTTCATATAAATCATGCTCCCAAGCACCTCTTGAACTTCCCATTCGATATTTCCCTTTGGCAGGAACTGCATAAACATTTCGAATATAACCGAGCATCGGAAGACCATTTCCAAGTGGTTGAAATTCTGCCATATTATTGTTTTTATAAAAAACACCTAACTGTCCAGCAAAGGCTAAATACATTCCTCCATCTGTTCCTCGTTGATAAACGATTTGAGAAACTGGAGTTGTTGGTAAATTTGTAGATGTAATGTTATCCCAAGTTGCACCACCGTCAGTTGATTGTAAAATCTTCGCTTCGTTTTGCCAATTCCCATAAGCTGCCCACAAGTGATTTGGATCGTCACCGACAGCAATGTCAACAATATTTGACTGACCAGAAGATGCTGTAGAAGAAGGGGTCACTATCGACCAATTCGCTCCTGCATCATTCGATTTTCTAATTTTATTATTGCTCAATAAAACATAAAAAACGGTCGTGTCAGTTGGTGCTAAAAGTACTCGATTAACTGTTTCTCCAAAATCATAAAAAGTTTCAAACGAGGTAAAGTTATTGTGCGTCACTTCTACTTTTGTTCCATCGATTCCGAAAGCAGTTTGATAAAAATTAGGATGGAAAGTCACTCGATGCAAACTGATACTTGGCTGAATCGCTTCCGTCGATGCAAAGGAATTATCCGCGTCTAATTCCGTTTTGAAAATACCATAACCATGATCGAAATAAATCCAACGGTCATTACTTTGATTAACAGAAGTCTGTCCAGCGTCACCACCACCTCGACTGATCCAACCATTGTCTCCTGCAAATCTTCGAATCTTAGTCGGCCCATGATCGCAACCTGCGGAAACAATATCCGAATGTGGTGAACTCGAAAATCCCCACAAGTCTATCGAGGAAATTTCTCGGCCAACACTTCCAACCGTAGCCATCGCATCTTTTGACAAAGCCAATCCTCCATCCGAACCAATCAAAACCAAATCGCCCACCACATCAATATCACGAACATCAGGGTGCACATATTTTGGGCAACCACCATAGCCATCTGTCATGTCTGTAAAATTGACGCCACCATCTGTAGATTTCATAATCGAACTTGCCCCATAAAAACCTGTATACACATTGTTATGATCTAGCCAATTTATATCACCTGCTTCAACATAAGAATCTAAAACAACTTGGCTTGCCAATGTTCCATCTTCATTAAAATGATAAATATTTCCATCTGCAAATTGACCAAAAACATAAAACATATCAGGCTGTGCTGGAATCGTTCGGAAGTGTAAACTAGCAGGAAGTGAAATTCCAGTAGCCGTATTTAAATTGACTAAAAATTCAAAACTTGCACCGCTGTCCGTTGATTTGTAAATGCAAGGTTGATTGCTCGAATTAAAAAGTCCGAGGTAAAAAACATTACTATCATCGTGGTCTTGTTCGAGTCCGAAGAAATTATAGGTTCGCTGGTAAATCCCAAAAGTTGAATTATTCGTGTACTGACTAGTGTACGTATGATTCGGTCCACCTGACGAATTATCAAATGCTACAGTCCAAGAATCTCCTCCATCAGTCGAGCGATAAACTTCTTGTCCAAAAGTGGATAACAATACATTTACATCTGACTTTGACATCGCCAAATAATATGGTCGAATGTCAGGATTGTCTATTCTATTGAGTTCTGGAGTCATCGACCAATTAATTCCGCCATTTTCACTTTTTAACAAACCCGCTTCGGTAGCTGCAAAAACTACCGAACTGTTTAAACTACTCGCCTCAATATCTCCATAATAATAATCTCGATTGGCATAAGTATTCGTTCCATTGGCAAAAGCCGCATCACTCAACGTCCAAGTATCTCCTTGGTCTTGACTCACCCAAAGTCCTCCGTAAGAATAGCCTGCAAAAAGATTATCTGTATTATATGGATTGATGTAAACTCGATCACAAAATCCGCCTGACAACGATGAAGTTGTTCCACAAGTAGTTTCCTCTGCATAATTTGGACCAATAGCATCCCACGTTCCGGTGGTAGTTTCTGCTAAATTATTTATATCATTAGAGGTTGGTTTGATTTGCTCGACATCAGCTTGATGAGGAATATATTCGCCCTGTGGAGTCATGCTTAATCGAGCATCTTGCAGCCATCGAATAAACAACTTTTTCTGTAAGCTTTTCTCTTTTCTATGTTCAGAAAAATAATCATTAAACATTCGTTCAGCAATCAAAACATTTGGATGTGCATTATTCATTTCAAACCACCAGTTCGATGAAGCGTGATCTACTTTTTCAAATTTGAAATGGTTTTCTTGAATTTGATTTTCGTCAAGAAAGGTTTGTGCTTGCGTGGACGTGGAAAAAGTAATGAATAACGCTGTCGTTAGTATAATTACACTTTTAAAAAAAGAAAATTGGATAGGCATTTTGCTCGTATTTTGTTTTGGAAATAAGATGGGACAAAATACGATTTTTATTAATTGTGGAGGGAGGTGGTTAATTAAAATCATGCTTTTCTTAATTTTATTTTTCAATAAATATCTCCATTCGTTGGTTCAATTGTTTAAGATCATACATTTCGATTTTCATTAAGAAAAAATTGTATTGGAGTAAATTTGAAAAAAAACTTCACTACCATCCAGTTTTATTTTTGTCACGAAATTTCACGAATGAGAAAAAAAACCTAATTATTTTACGTCCTTTTCCAAATCCCACTATCTTATAGATAAAACAAGTAAGAAAATAACAATCTAATTGGAAAGACTCAACTATATCCTGTCTTTGGTGAAGCAAGTTAAACGTAACGATGTCGTTGCGATGCAAACGCTTTATGAACTTTTCAATAAAGACATGCTTGCCGTAAGTTTTAGAATTACCAACGACTGGCAAGAATCAGAAGATGTTATCCAAGAAGGATTTTTATTATCCTTTCAAAAAATAGCTCAACTAAAAGATGGGGCAAAATATGGAGGTTGGCTCAAGCAAATTATTGTCAACAAAAGTTTAGCTAGCCTCAAAAAACGAGTCAGTTTTCAAAACTTAGCTGATGTTGAAATCTGGGATTCAAATGACGGCGACGACAATTGGTATCAAGAAATTTCTTTTGCAAAAATAACAGTTGCTATCCAAGAATTACCAAATGGAAGTCGGCAAGTATTTTCTCTTTTTCTTTTGGAAAATTATAAACATCAAGAAATCGCAGAAATGTTAAACATCTCAATTTCTACTTCAAAAAGTCAATATAGATATGCGCTAAAACTTTTAAAGGAAAAATTAAATGGGATCAAATCATGAATAATTTTGAAAAACATCTTCGCAATAATCGAAAACAATTAGAATCCAAAGAAGTCAATCCTCAGATTTGGTTGTCTATTGAAAATGAAATTTTGCGAACCAAGGAAAAACGCAAAACTATTTATTTAAAAATAGTTTCAATTGCTGCGGTCATCATCCTTGGATTATTTATTGCCACCTTCGGCTTGCTTGGATCGTCCAACAATTTGGAAAAAGATTTATTGTCAAAATATGATTTAGAAAAATACAATTTCCCAGAACAAGTCCATGTAAAAAAAGCAACTTTGGCAAGCGCCATGATTCCATCCACTAAGCAAGAAGATTTTAAAGTATTGTTACAACAATTAGAATTTCTGGATGAACAATACAACGACTACTTAGCGTATATTGAAAAAAATGGTTATCAAAAATTTATTGGCGAACAGATCCTCAATTATTACAAATCCAAAATTGAATTGTTAGATAAAATTCAATCTGAGATTGGCAAAATAAATTATTATGAAAAAAAATTCCCAAGTAATGAAAAGAAGGTGGAATTGGAGATTTAAAATTGTAAGTATATTGTTATATACTTTTTCAATATATAGTTTTGGACAAGTTTCTGAAAAAACTTTCACTCAAGAAATTGACGTAAACGAAAATATCAACATAGTTACCAATGTTCCAACCTCATTGGATATTCAAATAAATACGCATGTTGCTCATAGGAGTAATACCAAATATGGATACATCGTCATCGGAAAAAATAACCAAGAACGATTATTTGTTCATAAAGAATATGATATTCAAACTTGGGAAAGAAACACCATTCGGCAAGAAGTGGACATCAAAATAAAAAGTAAATCTCAGGCAAATAACGAAGCCTTTTTTAACCAGTTAAAAATCATACTTGCAGAAAATCAAAACAAAAAAGTAGTGGTAGATGCCAATATGAATTTAGCAAAATTCACTTTGCAAAATGGTAGATTTAAAAGTGATGCCAGCCAAATAATTTTGAAAAATGGGAATACATTTTCAGTTGAATATTTAGAAATAAAAACTAGACTTTTCATTCCTAAATCTGCGAACCTTAAAGTAAATAGTATCCTGAATCATACCCTTATTCTAGGTGATTTGGATGGAGATTTAGATTTAAACATTCAGTATGGAGAAGTCTATGGTAAAAAAATAAAAAACTTAAATGCTAATCTTCGATTCTGTTATAATGTTATTTTTAAGGAAGCTGAAATGGTAAATGCTAATGCAACTAATTCACATTTAAAAATTGACAAGGTTAAAAACTTAACCATCGGAGAAAATAAATTGAGTAAAGATTTGACCGCTAAAAATACGCTTGACCAATGGATGGACAACAACTCATCTATGAATATTTACAATATTCGAACAGTAAAAAAAATGGTTATTTCAGATACTGCAAATGATAAAATTAATATTGGCGAGGTAGATTATTTGGAAATTAAATCTTCCATTTTTTCTAATTATGATATCTTAAAGTTAAACGAAACGCTAATTCTCAATGCTAAAAATGGAGATATTTCCATCTCTGAAGTGTCTAAGGATTTTAAAAATATCAACCTAAAGAATACACACAGTAAAGTGACCATCAACATTCCAGCAATAGGAAATTATGGCATCAATATTTTTAATGTCAAGTCAGTTGAATATAAACTACTAACCGAAGCTAAATTGATGAAAAAAGAATCCAACAAAAATGCTCATTTCAAAATTGGAAAAAATAAAAATACAGGAGTAATTGACATTCAATGTGATCGTTGCGAATTGGATATTTGGGATTAATTATTATTGCTCCAAGCGCTAACAGCACTTTCCCAAAAAGGTTAATTACTTAATAAACATTTTTTTATAACAATATACTTTCATTTTTTATTTAAAAAACCCATGAGGTTAATCCCCTATTTGGAAATAGCTCTACTATGTTTTTTTTTATAAAAAAAATCAAAAATCACCATCTGATGAAAAAGAAATCAATCTTACTATTATCTGGATTAACCCTTGTGGCTCAATTACTTTTTGCCCAAAACCTACCTATTATCAATGCTAACTCAAAAACTGTTGACATCAAAGTAGGCGATATTTTAACAAAAGAAGCATGGAATATAATGCCTGAGTATAAACCTGACGTTTTTACTTCCGGCCAACTTGAAAAGATGGTTACTTTTTATACCGACATAGATTCTATCTCTTTTAAGATAAAGACTGATGCGGTATATGATTTTATTATTTTACTAAATGGAAAAGATTCTGCCTATACTCAAATCAAATATGAACCGACCTATTTGGAAAAACTAAAAAAGGCAAAAGACTATCAAAAAGAAACAGAAATTGAAATTCCTAAATTCACTTATCAATCATCTTCCGATCCAAATTTAGTAGCTCTCCGAAATGGATTCAACCTAGATTCAATTGCTGGAACGGGAAATGAAGTTTCTCAAATCCTCAATCTACTCCATTGGATTCACGATCTCGTCCCACATGATGGCAACCATAATAATCCAACCGTAAAGAATGCATTAAGTATGATTTCCGTTTGCCAAACAGACGAAAGAGGTTTGAATTGCAGAGGTCTTGCTATCGTTTTAAATGAATGTTATTTGGCGATGGGTTTTAAATCGCGGTTCATGACGTGTATGCCAAAGGACTCTATTTTTCAAGATTGTCATGTTATCAATTCTGTCTATTCCAATGATTTACAAAAATGGATTTGGGTAGACCCTACTCACGATGCCTATGTGATGGATGAAAAAGGAGAGCTATTAGGATTGAGTGAAGTCAGGGAAAAATTAATCAATGATGAAATGGTCATATTAAATCCAGATGCGAATTGGAACAATAAACATTCGACTGTAAAAGACTATTATTTGTTGGAGTACATGGCTAAAAATTTATATCGTTTCAGTTGTGTTCTCCGTAGTCAATATGATATTGAAACCTTTCGAAAAGGTAAAGAAATAGAATACGTCGAATTGATTCCTTTGGATGGCTTAAATCAACTTCCCAAAATTTCTAATACGATTTTTAAAAAATCGGAGGTTACTTTTAAAACTTATAAGACAAATGATCCAAGTATTTTTTGGGCGAAGCCTGAATAAAAAATGTTCTTCCATTCAGGTATTGAATATCTTTAAGATGTTCGATACCTACCAAAATAAAACGTTGCTCAAATTGACAATATTCAATTTAGAGTATGTTTAAATTTTCAATTAAAATAAGGTGCTATATTTTACTCTACCTGATAGTTTTTATAAAAACTCTAATTGCCTTTGAAAATTTTAAAGGTTCAAAATTCTAAAAAAGATAAAATGATTACGTAATATACTTTCTAATCAAAAATTCAAACTGAACAAAAATAAAAACTCATGAAACTAAAAATCATTTTGCTATGTCTTGGAATTATATTATTTCAAAATGGATATGCCCAAAGAAAATCTGAGAAATCCACCTATACCTCTAGTTCAATAAATTATCATCCTGAATTAAAACCGTATTCCTTTTTAAATACTATTGAACTTAGTCAAGATAATTTGACCTTGAGTTTTCTTACCGCAAACTCAGGTACATTTGTAATAGATACTATTTCATCTCAAGTAAGGGAAGAAAACATCAATAATTTTCCTTCACAAATATTCAGCCTTGGAACTAGTATCCAAATAAGCAAAGATCATTCAACCTTTCATGAGATCTCTTTGAGCAGGTTCTCCAGAAGTAAATCATCCTACGAAAACGTTTACATGCTTTCAGATACGTTAGGAAATGATCGGCTTATTTCTATTGGTTATCGACAGAAAAATTTTATCATATCATTGAGGTATGAATATGGTAGAATGTTTGGGTATAAAAAAAATAGTTTCCGATTTGGATTATCAGGATTTTTTGAACCTACTTTGTATACCTATAAGAGAGAAGTTACGTCAGTACAAAATTATCCAATCAAAGCAACTATTTTTTCATTTAGTGTAGGGATAGTTCCAATGGCATCTATAAAATTATCAAAAAAGGTTTTTCTTGATTTAAAAGTTATACCGAGAATCTTATTGGGAGAATATAGTAAGGTAGCAGTAAACAATCCTACTTTGTCACCTGATGATCGAAAGGGAGGACGTGAGTTGGATTTCCCTGAAATAGATATTGCTGGTACCATCCAAATTCGATACCTCCTGAAGGAAATTAAGAAAAAAAGAAAGTAAAGAAATTACTGATAGTACCTTTTCAAAACAGAGATGCAAAACTATTGTGTGGTGGTTCCAAGCATTCAAGAAGACTCCTACATTTATTGAACCAAGGTATAAATCAACTTATCTTTTCATCCTAATCTTTATGACAGTTTTAATTGTCACTAAACATTCAATAGCTACGCAATAGAATTGCGTAGTCATTGAATGTTATAATATTATAAAAAAAAAACTTATATTAAACCTATATTCTCTCTCAATTTTTTCAAAAATTCAAAATGGCAATTAACCGTCATTTTTTTTTACCTTTGACGCAGCGGATTAAAAACGCTTGGCGTTTCCTCATTATAACTTACCGAACGAAATTAAAAAAAATGCTTTTTAAGCATTGAAAAAAACTTACCGAACAAAAATTTCAACAAAATGCTTTCTGGCATTTTGTAAAACTTCCGAACAAAATTTTATTCGAGATGTCTTTCGACATTTTTAATAATCAACCTGAACAAATTATTCATCAAAGTGTCCATTGGCATTTTGATAAAAAAAAACTTCGAACAAAATATTTCTCAAAGTGCTTGTTGGCATTTTGAAAACATCTTACCGTACAGAAAAATCTAGGGCAATATTTCTGTGTACAACTTTTAGGCTTTTTGCAAAAAGAGGCACGGGACGTTTATGCTCCCTACCCAGATTTTATTAAAAAAAACAAAAAAATAGAATGTATTCCATCAACATATCGTGTGATGTGATTTCAGATTTTTATTTGCACCAATACATGTATTGAAACAAGAGAATTCACCTACAAGTAACATGAACCATTTAATTTTTTACAGTAAAAACGAAACGAAAAACTACTGCAACCGACGCAATAAAAAATGAAAAATAGAGATGCATCACATTTGTAAAACTTCATTTTTATTAATAAAAAAACTCAATTAGTATGAAAAAACTTACGTTAGTTTTAACGGTATTACTCACTTGTACCTCCTTACTTTTTTCGCAAAGGACGATTAGTGGAGTGATACAAGATGAATTAGGAGAAGCTCTTATCGGTGCAAATGTTTTGGTCAAGGGAACTGATGTTGGAACTTCTTCAGATATTGATGGACAGTTTTCTGTTGATGTTCCTGCTGGGTATGATGTCTTGGTCATATCTTATACTGGTTATGATTTAGTAGAGCAAAAAATTGGTGTTTCTAATGTTATAAATATAACTCTAACAGAAGGAATTACCGTAGGAGAAGTAGTGGTTACTGCACTTGGAATCAAGCGGGATGAAAAATCTCTGGGTTATGCTTCCTCTCAAGTTAACTCGGAAGAATTGCTAAAATCGGGAGAACAAAATACTATTCAATCCCTTGCTGGAAAATCTTCAGGAGTAAATGTGGTGAGTTCAAGTGGAACGCCTGGTGCCTCTAGTAAGATTACACTTCGTGGATTAGCTTCGATTACCAACAGTAGTGAGCCCTTAATTATCGTTGATGGTATTCCAATTGACAACACGACTCCTATCCCAACTGCAGGTGATTATCCTTTTAATAATGGATTGCAAGGAGTAAGTAATTCCAACCGATTAGTAGATTTAAATCCAGATGATATCGCTGATGTATCTATTTTGAAAGGGCCAGCTGCGTCTGCACTTTATGGTTCTGAGGCTGGAAATGGTGTTATTATAATTACCACTAAAAAAGGATCAAATGCTGGAACTCGATTGGGAATCAATGTGACTTCTTCTGTAGAAATTACTCAAGTTTCAGATTTGATTGAGCTTCAGGATAAATATGCAGCAGGTACTGGTGGATCATTTATAGGCCCAGCTGATCCTGGTCCAGATGGATTGTTTTTTACTGCGGATGATGTTGCAACAGGCACGCAACAAAGTTGGGGGCCTGCTTTGGCAGATACTTCATTATCGTCTTTTGATAATTTAGGTAACTTTTTTGACACCGGAGTTAGTTACAAAAATGGAATCGAAATTTTTGGAGCAAATGAAAAAAGCAACTATCGATTATCGATTAGTGATTTAAGACAATCTGGAATTGTTCCGAATTCTACTTTTAATCGAACCACTATTCTTTTGGGAGCAGGTTGGGATGTTACTGATAGATTTAGAATTAATTCTTCTTTGCAATACACTAATTCTGGAGGAAATAAAGTGCAGAATGGAAGTAATTTATCCGGAGTGATGTTATCACTTTATCGAACACCAATCACTTTTGATATCAGAGATTATGAAAATGAACAAGGTTATACTAATAATTATTTTTTCATTTATGATAATCCTTTATGGTCAACACACAAGAACACCTATGACGATCAAGTCAATCGAATTTTGGGAAATATTCAAATGAGTTACAAGTTCCATGATTGGTTTACGCCTGCTGTTCGTTTTGGAATTGATCAATATTCTAACTCTATTGAGAATAGAATAGCTTTCTCATCATTAGGTGGATTCCTTGGTGGTGGTCTTGGTGAACTGAATTTATTCAATATTGATAATAAAAAATTCAATATCGATGCAACCGCAACTGGTGATGGAAATCTCAGCGATGATATCCGAGTAAATTACTTAGTTGGATTTAATTATCGAACAGATCGAAATGTCAATAATTACCAACGAGCTGATGCGTTTACCCTTCCATTTTTATACAACTTTAGTAATGCTGCTAATCTATACGCTTCTAATGAATTAATTGAAACACTTAAAACTGGAGTGTATGGTCAAATAACTGCTTCTTTTAAAAATCAATTTTATTTGACTGGAAGTTTAAGAAATGACTGGTCATCTACCTTACCTATAGATGATAATTCTTTCTTGAGTTACGGTACCAACCTTTCATGGATTTTTAGCGAATTGATGGAAAATACTGAATTAATTTCTTTTGGAAAATTAAGAGTTTCTTATGGATCTACAGGAATTGAACCTGCACCTTATTTTACCAAAACACTTTCTATCATTCCAAATTTCACCGATGGTTTTACCAATGGTCTTTCCTCTCCATACTTAGGACAAACCCTTTTTGGTAGAAATAGTAGATTAGGAAATCCAAACTTAAGAGCGGAACGAGTTAATGGATTTGAAGTAGGCGCTGATATTCATTTATTAGACAATCGAATTCGATTGGATGTTTCTTATTATGATCAAGTGACTAAGGATAATTTAATTTTCAGACAAGTTCCTCTTTCTGCTGGTGCTCAAGATATTTACGGAAATTTTGCAGAGGTAAGTAACAAAGGTCTTGAATTGGAATTAGGTTTTGATATTTTAACCAAAGGAAAAGTGCAATGGAGTTCTAGTTTGAATTGGTCAAAAAACAATAATGAAGTACTTGATATTGAAGGACCAGGAGAAGAAGATATTGTAACTACTGTGGAAACAGGATTTGGAGGAGTAAGTGCAGTTGCAACGAAAGGACAACCAATCGGTGTGTTCCAAGGATCTACCTGGGTTCGTGACGAAAACAATAATTTGATCATTGGTGCTAATGGTTTACCATCAATCGGCCCTGATGCTATCTTAGGAAATCCAACACCTGATTGGTTTGGAGGATGGAGAAATGATTTTACATTTTTTAATGATTTGAGTTTATCCTTTTTGTGGGATGTACGAATTGGAGGAGATATTTATAACGGTACCAAAGCTCGTTTGAATCGTTATGGCGCAACAAAAGAAACGGAAGATCGAGAACGAATGTATATCATCGAAGGAGTGAAAGCAGATGGAACTCCAAATGATATTGAAATCACACCTGTACAATATTTCGGTTCTTACCTAGGAGATAATGGAGGAGCAACAGAACAGATTATTGAAAAAGATATCAATATTATTCGACTTCGAGATGTGTCTGTATCCTATAGATTCAGCGATTTAAGTTCCAATGTTTTTAAAAGTGTCGTGCTATCTGTTCGAGCTAGAAATCTGGCTTTGTTCCACAACTATTCTGGAATTGATCCAGAGACAAGTTTGACAGGAGCAGGTTCTCTAATCAATGGACATGATTATTTTAATAATCCAGGAACTCGGTCATTTATTTTTGAGGTGAAGGTTGGATTCTAATTTTTGATTTAGAACCACCTCAAAAAACCAATATTTTAATTTAAAAAATTTCAATTTATACAATATGAAAAAATTATCTTTTTTAATCATAATACTATTAGGAGTTACCTTTCAAAGTTGTAAAGAAGACTTTGAGGATTTAGTAAATAGTCCTAATAGCCCTACAGAAGTACCTCCAAGTTCGCTTTTATCAACTGCTGAGGTGACTACCTTTTTTGTACATAGTGGCACTTTGACTCGAATCAGTTCAATTTTTACTCAACAACTTACTGGGACTTCTGATGGTCAATTTGGTGCAATGAATTTATACACGATAACAGAGTCAGCATATGAAAATGACTGGGATGTGCTCTACACCAATGCCATGACTAATACCAAAATTATCATTGATGATTTTGGAGATGAGAATCCACATTATAAAGGGATGGCTCAAGTTTTAATGGCTGTGAATTTAGCTATCCTAACAGACTTTTGGGGGGATGTTCCATTCTCGGACGCCCTAGATGCCTTGAATGGTTCTTTCTCCCCAACTTTTGATAGTCAAACTGATGTGTACGCAAGTGTCCAAAATCTTTTAACAAGCGCTATTGATAATTTGGAACAACCTGCAAGTGCTAATGCTTTGACACCTGGAGCTGACGATTTGATTTATGGAGGTGATGTGGAGAAATGGAAAGCTGCAGCTTACTTACTCAAAGCTCGATATTATCTTCGATTATCTGAAACAGGAGGAACAAATCTGGCTGATGCTATGACTGCTTTAGACAAAAGTCAATTTACTAGCGCAAGTAATGACATGCCTGTTTTATACGATGGAGGTTCAACTTCAACGAATCAATATTTTGCTTTTGAAGTACAACGAGCGAACTACTTGGTCTTGAATAAATTTTTCGTTGACATGATGAAAAACGCAAATGACCCTCGATTACCTTTCTATGCTTTACCTGATGTTAACAATGAATTTACGGGAACGGATAAAGATGATATTGTGACAACTACAGTTTCACATATTGGTCCATACATCGCATCTCCAGCTGCAACTCGATATATCATTTCTTATGAAGAAGCTAAATTTATTGAAGCAGAATTAAAGATGAGAGGTTCAGATCAACAAGGTGCAGAAGATGCTTTGCGTGCAGCTATGGAAGCATCTTTATCTAAGGTCACTGGAACAGTTGACAATGCTTTTATTGATGGAATTGTTAGTGGAGCCACTTTGGAAACCATCATGGATCAAAAGTACATTGCACTATTTACTTACATGGAACCTTATCATGATTATCGTAGAACTGGATTTCCTCAAATTACTCCAGTAACTGGTTTTACAGAAATTCCGTTACGAATTCCTGTTCCAACATCTGAAAGAAATACGAATCCAAATACACCAGCTGCGCAAGGGCTTTTTGCTCCAGTTTGGTGGGATCAGTAATTCGATTTTAAATGAAAAAAGTTGAATTTTGAATAAATCGAAAAGTTAATATTTATTGGTTTTCAAAATTTTAAGAATCATATTAATCCGATTTTAGTTAGTAAAAACCCACGGTTGATTTCAACTGTGGGTTTCCTATTTTTAATTAAGTAAAAAAATAAAACAAGTCAATGAGTTATAGTCAATGAGAAGTGGGGCGGGTTGGGAAAGACGAAAAATGTGAGTGCGGGAGACTGTTTTGAACAGAGCATTTTTTTCGCCTAGAATTTTTTGGTTCTTTTTTTTCAATGAAAAAAAGAACAAGTTTACCAATCTCAACGTCCTTCGAAAGTTAAGATAAAAGTCATTTGAAAGAAATAATTGTATAATAATAAAATTCTTTTCATTGGCTCTCGTTTGTCATGCTGTTACTCTTTTCATTCGAAAAATAGAAGTTTAAACTGACTGGATTTAAACCAAAAATTCTTGGCGAAAAAAATGATAAATGCAAGGCAAGTATCCTCACCCACATTTTTCGCCAATCCCTTCCCGCCCCATCATTCATAGATTACTACTTATAGGTTCTTCCATTTTTTTTCTTTCGTCAAAACTAAGAAGAATTAAAAAAACAAAACCCACAGTTAACTTCAACTGTGGGTTTCTTATTTCATCTATAACAATACATTTACATTTTTAATCACTCCATCAAATCAGGAAACGCAGAAACAATATCTTGCCAAATCGGTTGAAAACTAAACCAACCTGCAATCGGAAATCCAACTTCTTCATTTCTAGTTTTCAAGGCAGTCTCATGATCTACAGAATGAACCTTACTTCCAGTTGATTCAGCCAAAATTTGCGCTTGACAACATCGTTCCATACTAATAAACCACCAAGCTACTTCTTCCACCGAGCCACCTACCGTTAGTAATCCATGATTTTTTAAAATACACGCTTTCTTATCACCCAATGCCTCTCCTATTCTATCACCTTCACTTGAGTCATTCACCACACCTGTATAATCATCGTACAATCCGTGATCTTCATAAAATGCGCAAGCATCTTGCGTAATTGGATCCAATTTTCTTCCCAAGGCTGACCAAGTTTTTCCATAAATAGAGTGAGCATGTGCAGCAGCAATCACATCAGGTCGAGCAGCATGAATTCTTGAATGAATGGCAAAAGCAGCTTTGTTCAACATCGTGTGTTTTCCTTCGATAATCTCTCCTGCTTCATTCACTAAAATCAAATCGGATACTTTGATTTTATTAAAAGAAACGCCAAATGGATTGACCCAAAAATTATGTGGATTTTCAGGGTCACGAGCGGTAATATGACCAGCTACTCCTTCAGAAAAACCGAATTTTCCAAACACTCGAAAGGCAGCGGCAAGTTGTTGTTTTCGATGTAATCGTTCTGCTTCAATAGAATCTCGTTTTGGCATCAAGCCTTCAAACATTGGAGGATTTGGTATAGGCATATTCGTATATTTTGTTTTTAAAAAATTGATGTAAAATTAATGATGTAAAATAGAATTATTTCAATTTTAAACTATGTTACTTGTTTAATTTTTTTTGGAAAACTCTTGGAATGTGATAGTAATAAAAAAAGTCATCAACTGAATCCAATTGATGACTTTCTTAACAATATATTTACAAAATATATTTTACCAAATTTTCACTCTTTCTTCAGGAGCTAAATATAAAGCATCTCCTTCTTTTACATCAAACGCTTCGTAGAATGCAGGAATATTTCTTACTACTCCGTTCACTCTAAAAAGTGCAGGCGAGTGAGTATCTGTACTCACTTGATTTCGCATTGCTTCCTCTCTTGACTTACTTCTCCAAGCTTGCGCCCATCCCATAAACACTCTTTGCTGACCTGTAAATCCATCAATGACTGGTGCTTCTTTTCCATTCAAACTCATTTCGTAAGCTCTAAGTGCAATACTTAGTCCACCCAAGTCTCCAATATTTTCACCTAAAGTAAATTGACCATTTACATTCAAATCATCAAATACTTTGAAGGCATTGTATTGCTCAACAAGTGCGTTAGTTCGTGTTTTAAATTCCTCTCGATCAGAATCTGTCCACCAATTTCTAAGCACTCCGTCTCCATCAAATGTACTTCCTTGATCGTCAAATCCATGTCCAATTTCATGACCAATTACTCCGCCAATTGCTCCATAGTTAACTGCATCATCTGCATTCAAATCAAAAAATGGTGGTTGCAAAATTGCTGCTGGAAAAACGATCTCATTTAAACTTGGATTGTAATAAGCATTAATCGTTTGAGGATTCATCCCCCACTCTTTTTTATCAACTGGCTTTTTCAATTTTTCTAATTGACGTTCATATTCTGCCAAATCAGAACGCTTCATATTTCCAAATAAATCATCCGCAACAATCTTTGCTGGGTACTTTTTCCACTCATCAGGATAACCAATTTTTGGCGTAAATTTATTTAATTTATCTAAAGCTTGAACTTTCGTTTCTTCGCCCATCCAATCTAATTCTTTGATACTCGCTTCATATGCTTTCAATAAATTATTGACCAATCCCATCATTCGATCTTTTGCTTGAGGAGGGAAATGTTCTTTTACATATACCTTTCCTACTACCTCTCCTAAGTATGCATTTACTGTTCCTACAGCTCGTCTCCATTGTGGTCTTTGCTCTTTTGTTCCACGCATAGTGGTACCATAGAATGCAAAATTTTGGTTGTCAAAACCTTCACTCAATCGGCCTGCATTATGATTTACAACAGACCATTTAAAATAAGTTTTCCACGTATCTAAGTTTGTATTTTTGATGATCCCATCTACTTTTTTGCTATAGTCTAATTGAGCAATAACGATACTTTTCAAATCAGATATACCTGCTTCTTGCAAGTAATCATTCCAGGCAAAATTGGGCATAATTTCGTCCAAAGAATCCAATGGCACTAAATTAAATAACGCCATCATATCTCTGGTATCTTCTTTTTTCATATGCACTTTTGCCATTGTTGTTTCCAACTTCATGATGGTTGCAGCTGCCTTTCCTGCATCCTTAATTCCTGCGAGGGCTAACATTTTTTCGATGTGACTAACATATTCAGTTCTGATATCTTCAGATTTTTCATCGTCCTTCAAGTAGTACTCCCGATCAGGTAATCCTAAGCCTCCTTGCCAAGTATACAATGCATGCATAACTGGGTTTTTCAAATCAGAATAAACGAAAGTTCCAAATGGAGATTCGTAACCCAACTTATTGGCATAAGCAAAATACTTCGCTAGTTCAGTATGATTTGCAATAGATTCGATCTTGTCAAATTCAGGTTGCAAAGGCGAACTACCTTTTGAATTACGAGCATCCATATTCATATAGGATGCGTAAAGTCCACCTACTTTTTGTTCGTCAGAACCATTATTGTTCTCAGAGGAAGCGGCAAACTCAATGATTTTTTTTACATCTTCTTGAGCTTTGTCATTGAGCAAGGCAAAAATTCCGTAGCTAGACTTGTCGCTTGGAATTTCAGTTTCTTTGATCCATTTTCCATTAATATACATTTGAAAATCATCTCCCGGCTTTATTGCCTTGTCCATATTTTCCAAAAGTAATCCTGAAGAATATTCCTTTGGTGTCTCAACTGGAGCTTCGCTTCCATCTCCACAAGAAAACTGTAACAATACAATTGCGAAAAATAAAAGTGTAGTAAATAATTTGAAGTTTTTCATTATTTCGTTTTAAATGATAAAATTTTGAATATAAAAATACAGATAAACACTCAGGACTTTTATTAAAAAGACAAATAACTTTTGAAGGGGTGACAAAATCAAAAAAGAATATTTTTTCACAAAGTGTTAAACCTAATATTAGTTTAATGCTTCTCTTAATTCGTTGACAATTCCAATAGCTTATTAACCGTCTTCCAATTCCTAGTTGTCGCTGATACCTTTAATTTTTTTTCGAAAAAATTATTCGTCAATTTTGATTGGTGATATTTCCCTTGGATAAAAAGGAAGACATTGTCTTCAATAATCTGAAATAAATCAGGCGCGTAATCGTAGGTATTAATTTTTTCTAAATTTTCATCAGATGGAATTTCACTTAAAAAAGTAAGACAAAGATTTTCAACTTGAGCACCTTCTTTCTTCTCAAAAGGATGATTCTCCACTATGCTTTTTATCTCTTCCACACTTCGAATAATTACTGGAACATCAAATCCATATTTTTCAAAAACAGCTTCTTTAATTTTTTTTGTAAATGTACTGTTAGTATTTTTCTTTTTGGATTCGAAAATAACATTTCCACTTTGGATATAGGTGATCACATTTTCAAAACCTAAAGATTGATAAAGTTCTCTTAAATCTGCCATGAGGATTTTTCGCTTTCCGCCAACATTGATTCCACGAAGAATAGATATATATTTAGTCATGTGAGTTTTTTAATTTTTTAGCATAAGAAAAATAAAGTAGGATCGTTAGGATAAAAAGTGATCCCGACATAAAAATAGGAATAATATAAAAATCTGCCACCGGCAATTTCAAGGCTAATAACAATGCTCCTACGGAAATTACTCCAGCCATAATCGCAAAAACTATTTCATTATAAAACCATGCATAAGGAAAAAAATGTGCTCCAGTAATCATTGCATAAGTCATGACAAAATAGTCTGGATATTTGATTAAAATGAAAATCAAAAAAGGGAAATAAAACAACTGAGCAACATTTAACCACAGTCCTAATGGCTGCAATGGGTTATCTTTTATCGTCCAAGATGTTTTTAATATTTTTGAAAAAAGGAAAGCCAAGGGCAACATCAATCCTCCAACTATAAAAGTTAAAACACTTTTGTCATAAGATGTATAAGAAAGTGTCCATATATATCCAATCATCAACCAAATAATACTTGCCGCAATGATAAAATTTATTCCATTCTTGGCTTTTAATGAAAGTTCTAAGCGCAAGTTATCCAAATCTAATTTCGAAATACTCATTTTTTATGTTTTTTTATTCTGAATATGTAAAATATTAAAATTTCAACAAAATATTAAATCGTTATAATATTTCTTTCAATTATTCCTCTCTACCCGCATTTTGTCAGAAAATAGTTTATTTTTGCGCCCTTTTACGAGAAACAAAATATTACAAACGACTTACCTAACAATGCTTTTACAAAATAGTATTGTTTTTTTTCAAAACTATATTCCTATTTCAACGTAATTCTTAAACTAATAAGTTAGTCAAAAAAGACTATTGCTTCAAATAAAGTATTTAATGAAAAAGTATTTTAACCTATTCGACCTATCGCAAAAAGTGGACTACAAAACAGAAATTTTATCTGGATTAACTGTAGCCCTTGCCTTAATTCCTGAGGCAGTTGCATTTGCATTAATTGCCGGAGTGGATCCTTTGGTAGGATTATATGCTGCATTTATGATGGGATTAGTTACTTCAATTTTAGGTGGTCGTCCAGGAATGATCTCTGGTGCAACTGGTGCAGTTGCTGTAGTTTTAGTTGCTTTAGCTCAATCTCCAGATCATGGAGTGGAATATATTTTTGCTACAGTAATTTTAGCAGGAATAATACAGATGACTGCAGGTTTTTTAAAATTGGGAAAACTGATGAGACTTGTTCCTCATCCAGTAATCTTTGGTTTCGTGAATGGATTAGCGATTATTATTTTCATGTCTCAAATGAGCGAATTTCAAACTTCAGATGGCGAATGGTTATCAGGAGAATCTTTATATTTATTTGTAGGATTAGTTCTTTTGACGATGTTGATTATTTGGGGTTTACCAAAATTAACAAAACTCATCCCTTCTTCCTTAGTAGCGATTTTGGCGATTTTTGGAATTGTAATGGCATTTGGAATTGATACCAAAACGGTGGGAGACATGGCAAGTATTGAAGGTGGTTTTCCTCCATTTCATATTCCAAGTGTACCTTTTACTTTGGAAACATTTTGGTTAATTTTGCCATATTCAGCAATTATGGCTGGAGTTGGTTTGATTGAAAGTTTGTTGACTTTGAATATTATTGATGAGATTACGGAGACGAGAGGACGCGGAAATAAAGAAGCGGTGGCACAAGGAATTGCCAATGTTCTATCTGGTTTTTTCTCCGGTATGGGAGGTTGTGCGATGATTGGACAGAGTTTGATTAATATCTCTTCGGGAGCTAGAGCTAGATTATCTGGAATTTTTGCTTCAGTTATGTTATTGATTTTCATCATGTTTGGAGCGAGTTTGATTGAGCAATTGCCGATGGCAGCTTTGACTGGATTGATGATTATGGTAGCGATCGGAACATTTGAGTGGGCTAGTTTAAAGACCTTCACAAAAATGCCTAAGTCTGATATTTTTGTGATGGTGTTGGTTACTTTGGTGACTGCGGTTTTACATAATTTAGCATTGGCAGTTATCGTTGGGGTAATCATCGCAGCATTAGTTTTTGCATGGGACAATGCAAAAAGAATTCGTGCTAGAAAACATGTTGACGAAAAAGGCATCAAACATTATGAAATCTATGGGCCATTATTTTTTGGTTCTGTTTCTGTTTTTAATGACAAATTTGATGTATTGAATGATCCTGACGAAGTGATTATTGATTTTGCAGAAAGTCGAGTAGTCGACATGTCAGCCATCGAAGCGTTGAATAGAATTACAGAGAGATATCATAAAGTTGGGAAAAAGGTACACCTAAAACATTTGAGTAAAGATTGTCGAGCGTTGCTACAAAATGCAGATGAGATCATCGATGTGAATGTTTTGGAAGATCCTAAATATAAATTAGCGGTGGATATTATTCGCTAGTAACTTGAATTTTTTCCATAAAAAACCGAATAGTGTTGATCACACTATTCGGTTTTTTTATGAAAGAATGCACGAGATTTCTTATTTTGCCATAAACCTCTCCTACCAAAAATACATTCCTATGCAATCATCTTTTTATTCAATCATCATTTTCTTCCTTTTCAATCTTACGTTGAATGCTCAATCTGAGAAGTCATCTTCTAGTTTTTCACTAGTTATTTCAAATGGAATAAGTAATCAATCTGTGCTTAAAAAGAAAAGAGAGGATGATTATAAAGTTGCCTATGTCAATGCAATAGGATTATATTATTCTTTTGCTCCTCGTAAAAATTTTCAATCCTTTATTGGTTTACAATATGAAAAAAATGGATATACCACAAATTGGGTTTGTGAGAGTAACTGGGATTATTGCTACACCTTAGGTATAGCTCCTATCGATGTAAGATCCGTTACTAGATTGCATTATGGCTCGATGGTTATCAATGGAAAAATTATATTACAAAACAATTTCTACTTTCGAAGCGGAGTAAATATTGATGTTCCATTTAGCCAGACTTATAGCTCAAAATATACTGATTCATATAATAAGGTTTCTAGAGATCGAGATAAATCTTTCTATGGTTCGCGAACCCTTTTTAATATTTCTTTAGGAGCCAATCTTACTTTTGGAAAATCATTTTCTATCAATGAGAAATGGGGCTGGTTCTCAGAAATTAATTTTAAAACATATAATCTTCTAGCTTTTCGGTTGGAAGATTATGAGTATTATTTTTTGAAAAAAAATGAACACCCATTTTTTTTAAGTATAAATTTTGGGGTGAATTTTAATAAATAAATTTCTATCCTTTCTTGGATTTAGTTCCACGAACAATTGCAGTAAACAAAGCGGTATAAAAAATTGGTGCAAATAATCCTGAGAAAATTGATCCTACTCCAAACATAATAGTTAATCCAATTCCCGTCCCTATTGATAAGATAAAAATAAGAATGGAGTAAATGATTCCTGACGTAGTCGTTAAGTATTTTAGATTGATGAAAACAAAAAGAACCACAAAAATTAATGGTCCTCCGAATCCGATAATTGCTGCCATGATATTTATTTTTTTTATTACTAAAAGTTTATTCGTTTCTACCCTATGCCATTTTTTCGAAAAAAGTAAATGTGAATAATCAATTTAGTAAAAAAAATCCCGAACCTTCTTTTAAAAAATTCGGGATCATTAGTTTTTATTAAAAAATTCTATCTACAACTTCCAAGCGAATCATTAATATTACTATTTCCAGTCATCACTACACTTCTAATATAATTTGCACTTCCATTATTATGTTGCACCACATCAGCTCCTATTTCATTAGCATCAGGATTAAGAATAATATTTCGATGAGGTGGACTATTCAGCAAAGAAAAAACAAAGCTCGCAGCAGTCGTATATCCACTTTCCAAACATTCACCAACTAGAGCAGAAGAATACCCAACTGACTCCGCTCGACAAGCAGGAGATCTGCCTTGACTATCAATATGTCCGCTAAAATTTCCTCGGTCTGCAGCTAAAAGTGTGGAAGCTTGAGCTAACTTCCCATTTGGTTTTAAAAGAGGCAATGGCCTTGGTAGCGAACGCAGGTAATTAATCGTAGCTCGTAATCTTTGAAGATTATCATTATGGCAATTTTGATTATTACAACGCATGACCAAGTCATTTCCAATAGCTAAACCAATAAACGAATTATTACCTTTCCCATATCTAGCAAATCGTAATTTGGCTAACTCATCAGCATAAGCTCTTGGATTAGCTCGAATGATATTGATTTCTCTAATTATTGTTTGTTCCAATATATTCAGATCCATAGTAGTTGAAACATCTTCCTTTGCTGCAGAAATATTTGCTTCAGCACAATCTCCAACCCGATCAATTTGATAAGGTTTTAAATAATACTTTTGTCCTCTTCGTGCACCTTCTACAATTTTAATCGCATAAGAATCATTATTTGGACCATAGTTTAATCCATCTCCTACGATCATACCCTTAGCCAAAGTTCCATCCGAAAGATTAAGACAGACATTAGTATTTATTATTAGATTTGATCTATTTTGATTGCTACTTCCCTTCGCTGACATCTTCGCTTTGTTATTTTGACCATTTAGTTTAGCATTTCTCAAGTCAGAATTAGAAATATGAAATTCGTTGTTATTTGAACTAGGCCGATTGTTGGCCAGGCTGGCTTGATTATTATTCCTTTGATTATTGGTCACCATAGATTTAGTGGTTCTATTTGACCAAATTTCTTTTCGATTTTTGTTAATTAAAACTAGTCTTCCATCATTAGTCAAAATCAATTTATCACATTGTCCCAGCAAATTTTGATTAGCATCCCTTCCATTAGTAGCACACCATTGTTGATTTAATTTACTGACAAAACAAAGATTGCAATTAGTATTGACCTTGAATATACTTAGCATTGGTTGATTTTTGAGGCGACCACCAGATGGAGCTTTCCAAATTTCTCGCCCTGCTCTCATGACAATTTTTTCATTACAAATTCCACAAGTCTGAGTTTCGAGAATTTCTTCAATGACTAGTTCACCTTGGGTAGTAACTCTCAAATGAAATTTACCATTGGCGGAAGTTAAGTTTTGACCTTCCAACAACTGTTCATTAGGACGCATACTTCCAGTATATTTTTGGGTAGAAGTACTCCCCACACAATTGGATTGCATTTGAGCAGTTAATTTTTGGCTAGGAAAAATCACTAATAAAATCAAGGTGAATACTAAACTAAATAGAAAGGAATTTTGGTTTTTCTTTTTCCAAATGAAACTATTAGAAAATAAAGAAACTGGCATAAAATTGTAATTCATTGGTTTGTTTTTTATAGTTTTTAAAAATACACGAATATATGGAAAAGGAGTTTTCCGTTAGTTTTTGATGAATGGATTGGGTACATGTTTAGCGCATGTTTAAATTTAAATAAATTAATCAAATTTTCACTTTTTATATGATTGATTTTTTAATCTATCATTTTTTTTATCCTTTCGGCAAATAAAATTACATATAATACGCATTTTCAAAATATTATTCTCATCTTTGCGTTCTCATGAAAAAATGGTGATCGGTTTTTTCTCGATTATCTAAAACCTAAGTTATTAACTTTTAAACACAGTTAACAAAGATTTTAATTTGAACATATTTTAAACAAATCACTTATAGTGATAAAACAAAAGCACTAACTGTTAATTAGTTAGGAAATTTTAAAGCAATTTTTTTCATTATTTTCCCCGAAATCGATCTAATAACTACAATCATTCAAGAAGTTTTCAGGAAAACTATCAAAAATCTTCCTTCTAAATTTACCCACCTAATCAACTTCTAGTACTTATATTTAATATCCCATAACATAACAATTATTATCCCCATGAAAAATCTATTCACTTTCCTATGCCTAGGATTAAGCCTAATTACTAATGCACAAGATTATTCAGAAGTAGATCTAATTCTTTTAGCCTCAGTCATCAATTCAGAAGCTGGAGGAGAATCATATCAAGAAAAATTAAGAGTAGGCAATGTTGTACTCAATCGAGTTCAATCCAAACGTTATCCTAATAATATTCATGATGTCATCTTTCAACGCAAACAATTCTCAGGAGTTTGCTCCAACCTATTTCGATATGATCCAGACGGTGATCGAGGTGATTTGCAAAGTATCAAAGCAGCAAAAGCTTTGCTAAATGGAAAAAAAGTACTGCAATCGTCAATCATTGGATTTTTTAATGAAAAACATTCTACCAATAAAAAATTCGTTTCTCGTATCCAAAGCAAGATCGTTTTTACTTCCAAAGCTCATAGTTATTTTCGAGCTTAGGAATAAGTTCAATAATAAATCAGAGACTTAGTACTCTGTAACATAATTAACTTTTGATTTTGATGGATTATTTTCAAATCTGGACTTCGTTATTTTTCTCAGTCATAGCTATGCTATGCCTTCAAAAAATGCTTCGCCAGATTTGAAAATAACCTCATCAAAACCTAAAAGAATTTATGTTACAGAGTACTAAGAATGAAATAATTATTCCATGCTATTTTTCGTTTAGGTCACATGAAAAACATTATTCATGTAATGCTATTGTTAGGGCTACTAATCATGTGTTTCCGTTGGGGTTCTGACCAACAAGGTTTACCTAATGAAAAGACAAAGATTAATATTCCTCAAAAACGAGAGGAAATTGCTCGATTGGCTACCCAATTAATAGATGTGAAATACAGAAGTGCAGGAAGGTCTCCTGAAACTGGTTTTGATTGCTCAGGGTTCACGAGTTATGTGATGAAGAAAAATGGAATTAAAATTCCTTCGCATTCCTCTGCTCAATTAAAAAAGGGAATAAGTCAAACTATTGAAAATGCTCAGGTGGGAGATTTAATATTTTTTAAAAGACCTACTGCGAAATTTCCTTTTCATGTAGCTATGATTTACCAAAATATTAATGGTCAAATTAAAATTATCCATAGCACCTCTTCGCAAGGAGTAGTCATCAACGATCTAAGTAAATCTAAATATTGGAACTCAAAAATATGGAAAGTAAAAGATGTAATTGAGCAAGAAACGAGCGAGGGCTAATTTTTTTGATAAATGGATTTTGAGTATTGGGACTACGACTACTTACTTTTTTCTTGGAAGTAAGATATGAACCTCAACTTGAGTTATTTATTCCAAATGGAAAACACAAAGGACTTTATTTTATTCAATAAAATAAAGTCCTTTGTGTTTTGTACCTAACTTTTGGAATTAAGACATCCCTAAAAGTAAAAATGTACCTTCCACTTTATAAGTAGTCATTCCTTGTGGAACGACTTCTTTACTTGAAGTTTTTTGACGAACAAGTCTATAAACTCCTCTGTAAGTTTTTCCATTTTCAGTATGAATGGCTTGTTTACCACCAATGGCATCATTCAAAGAAAAAATTAACATAAATCCCATTTTACCAAACTTAGGCCGCTCCAAGAAAGCCGCCGCTTGAATACAATCTTTCATTCCTAAAGATCGAATTGGATCATTGAATACGATGGCATTTCTAACAGAACCAGATTTTCCTGATCTGGCGCTACCAGGTCGAGACTTGATTTGATCATAAGAAGTTGGAATATCCCCTTTGGAGAAAACTTCACTATTCTTACCATTGTCAGTTCCATCAGTTACAATGATAGTTAATCCATTTTCATCCACTTGGAATTGTGATTGAGCCGTATAGGAAATGAATAATAGGCAAAAACTAAGTACTAAATATTTCATGATTTTATTTTTTTGATTTGACCGAGTTTAGAACGCACATCGTAAAGATAAAATTTTATTTATTGCGATGCATTTATTTTACGGTTGGGGATACCATAAAATTAGTCCATTGCTAAATAGTTGGCAATGGACTAATATTTTAGCTAATAAAGGTTTAAAGTTAAAAAAAATTTAAATCAAATGCTGTTTCTTAACTATTTTTGATTTTCAGCAATAATAGCCTTAGCTTTTTCAGCTTCCTCCGGAGCCACATATATTTCAGCAACTCCTATTCGAAATTCATCATCCTTTTTATCCAATAAGACTGGTAGGAATCCATTGTTCTCCAACAGACTTTTGATTACCTCTGCTTGATATTCTTCATTAGCTGAATATACTTTGATCCATCCTGCTTCCATAATGATTTGTTTTTATTCGATTAAAAAAATTAAGCCTCATCTGAGGCATATTTACATCCATATTACATTATTCCTAAATATAATAGGATTTCCAACAAAATTAAAACATACCAAAAAGAAAAATGTTCTATTCCCGATATTGACCTACTCCTTCTTGCAGATGCTCCAAGGCTGCAATGATTCTCAAATAGCCATTGATAGATCTGTACCAGTCCAATTTATTTTCAATAAGAAATTGACGAATTATTTTTAATGACTCATCACAATCTTTTGGATTGGAAAAAAACTCACACCACTTATCTGATTCATTTCTATTTCTAGCTTTGAAAAAATAACCAGAAGCACGAAGAGGACTTGGAGTACTGTAAAATTTGAATCTAAATTTTTCCTCGTTACTCCATTCTACACATTTAATGTAGTAACCAATCATATTTTGAATTCGGTCGATGATTTCGTTTTTTGACAAATCTTCTTCTGCTTTAATTCGCCATTTATTATTTTTCAAAGTGAAAGGATAGCTGTTTTTATTTCGATTTTTTCGATACTTCATCTTGATCGGTTTTTCGTAACTATCTCCATCAGGATAAGCATAAGCAAATGATCTTACTTTGGTGGAATCATCTCTTTCATATTTCAATTGCCAAGTTTCATCATCTTGATTGGTCATGATAACTACACTATCTTCCAACTCGTAAGTCCCATATTCGAAATGGTGCCAATTCATCACATAGGTTCCATTTCGAAAAAAATCAACAAAAGTATCATCGGTAAAAGCAGGTGCAGTCATGCTGTTTTTGATAAAAGAATGGACTTGAATATTACGGTAAATTCTTGATCGCTCAGGTGCGGTGTAATGTCCTTCGATCCAATGATTTTCGTAATTCCACAGATATTTTAGAGCAAAGAAGGCAGGGATGACTAGAAGCCATAAAAATTTATTTTTCATGTTTTATTTATTTTTTAAATCGTATGTCTTGATGAACGTTTTAGATATCTAGGTATGTAAAAAACAAGTTGAAAGTAAACCTATTTCTAAAAATTATTTTAATCTAGATTTTACTTATTGATTGTTTCTAAGTACTTAAATTCTAAGACATAATTATTAAATATGGAGATTGGTTTTCATAGCACAAATTTGATTACCTGCTTATTTACAATCCTTATTATAGTAATTAACTAGATTCGCTAAAAAAGGATAATGACCAATTATCCATAGCGATGAATTATTTTTTGGATCAAAAGAATCAGCTTCAAATTTTTCAATTAGCTCAGGACAATCGGTAATATATTTACTTAATCTTTTTTTATACTTTCTTTTCGAAAGAGCTTGAATCCGCACCCCTGATCGATCATTAGCTTTTTTAAAATAATAATACTTTTTAATAGGTGCTTCCATTTGATTGCGACTTTTGGTTCCTCGATATTCATAATAGTATAAACCTAAACTCTCTTGGGGAAGATGCTCGAGTAACAATAGTGGTTTTTTAGTATCTGGGACTTTGATGAATCTGTAGATAGTCCCCCAAATATCTATTTTCTCCACGTCTTGACCATCAAGCCTTACTTTCTGATTAGTCCCTTTTTCAATAAAGGCAACGGCGATAATTCTCCCATAAGGAATTTTTACTTTTCCTTTTTTCATTTCACCATTAATAAAATGAACGTTGGCTTTAACAAACTTTGCGGGTGATTTACCAAACGTAGTATTTGAAAAATTAATCAAGAGAAATAAAAATATAATTTTTTTGATTTTCATATTTTGTCTTTAGTAAATAATGATAGACTTTATTCGATGGACGTTGAACGTTAGAGGTTCTCCCAAACAATTCCATTTAGAATAAACTCTAAATTAATAGCGTAAACTTAGAAAGTTATTTAAAGAATATAAAATTTCCACTTCTTCATTTATTCCCATTTTCAATCAAGCAATATTGGTGGCCACTTTTCTAAACAGATTAAATTTTAGGGTGTTTAGTTTTTGTAATATCATTTTTTCAAACTGAAAAATCAAAATCATGAACTTAAAAATTAAATCAACTGTGTTCGTTGTAATTTTAGCATTTTTACTATTGCTCTGCATTTTATTTCCTAATCCAAACTTGATTATGGGGATTACGATATTAGGATCTGTATTAATTGGTTATCAAACTTTTTCGATTTTGAAAGAAGATCCAAAGCAAGGATCAAAAGGCAACTATAAACTGCCATAGTTACTATGAAAAAATATTCCATTGTGAGCTTTAAGTAAAATGACATTCAAATTCAACAATTCAGGACTTGCCCCGTTCTAGAAATAAGTTGGCTGATAAACTAGCATTGCATATTGTTATAGAATATACTATATCAGTCAATATTTAATGAATTACATTTTATCAAAAATAAATATCTCCATGGAAAATTTAACTTTTGGCCCTATCATTACCCTAGTGATTGTTGTCGTAACTTTAATTTGTGTCAAGCTGGCTTTTCGTAAAAGACATTTACAAAAAAGACATGAATTCCGTTCTCGGATGAAGCCAAATGATACCAATTATAATATTGCTGCAATGCATGGTGAGGCAATTAAGAATGCTACTCCTGAGGAAGCTATAGAAATTTTAGAAAAAATAAAAGAAGGAGATTTGCCATCTTTAAGTGATGAAGATTTTTATAGGTTAAAAGAAAAAATAGAGGGTAAGTCTTAACCTTTCAAAGCATTTTTAACCTGCTGATTATTTTTAAATAAAATACCTTTAATTCCGTGTTGACGAGCACTTTGCAATTTTTTAGGAGAGTCGTCAATAAAAATCAGATTTTCTAAATCCACGTTTACCTTTTCCAATAATAATTTAAAAAAAATTGGCTCAGCTTTGTGCATTTTAAAATCAAAAGAATAAAACTCTTGATCTGCCCAATCAGAGAAATGATAGCGTTGGGAAATGTATTCAATGTTCTCTCGGTAATTATCGCTCACAATTATGATGCGATGATCAACTGATAAAAGATCAACTAATTCTTGATTAAATTTCAGCGTATCAAAGACTAATTTTAAAAACTCCGCACCTTCCATTTTTTGCTGAGTCATCTGATTATAATCTTTCATAAAATCTGGAAAAAGATCTTCTCCGATATTTAGTTGGTATCCATATTTGTAGTTTAATTCTGTGATCGTTGTCCAATCTATTTTTTCATTGGACTGACCTGTGGAATTAAATACGACTCCGCCGAGGTCGAGGAAGGCTACTTTTGTTTTCATAAATCATTTGACTTCATTAGTTTTATAACAATATAATTACGTGATTTAAAATTAACACTTTTTATTGAAAACTAAGTGGTTTTACATTTGAGAAAAAAACTTCCTTTTACGTTTCAACAATAAATGCTATTTTTCGTAACGTAATTTTTTGAATTTCAAAAACATCATTCACAAGAAAAAAAATGATTAACTGTAATCTTATTCACGAAGAATCTCTCTATAAACCAGTTGGTTTGCATTGGAATGAAAAGGCTGATTGCATTTTAATTGCACTAGAATTTGGAGAGGGAATTATTTTACAAAAAAGAAGTCCTCAAGATTGGAGCATTAAAGAAGATGAAAAAATTATTCTTGGGAAATTACCCATAAGAAGTATTTCGATTCATGATGAGTTAGAGTTAGTACTAATGGTCACCCCAAATCAAGCTCTCCTCTATTCTTGGTCAGATGAAAAATTTAAATACACCTTAGATCGAGAGGAAGGTTTCTATAATGGAGGCTTCGCTGGTGATGGAAAAATATGGCTAACCATTCCTGCTTATTCGGGTTGTGAAGACTGGAGTTTTTGGGATTATAAAACTGGTAAATTTCAAGAATATGAATTAGAGGATAAGGGTATGTACAAAAGAGGAGTAACCTTACATCCCAGTAAAAAATTAATAGGTGGACTATGGAATGCTTATGATTGTGGTTTTTATTTCTACCCTGTTGAGCCTAAAAAGAAACGATTATTTTATTATGACTTGGGAGAAAAAAGTTGTTACCGAAGAGAACGAGAAGCCTTTGCTCCTGCTTTCAATCGTGTTGGAGATAAGTTTGCTTTTACCGTTTATGCTGATGTAATGGGGGAAAACAATATCGAAAAACTTTGTGTCTATGATATTTTCGATCAGCAGAAACCTCTGCTCGAAGTGAATCTTGTTTATTATGAGAAAGAGTCTGTTCGTCAAGCATTTTTTCTTGGAGAGGATGAATATATTATTTTACAAAAAAATTGTGCGGTAGATTTAATTGATTATAAATCAGGTAAATTGAAAAGAGTCATTCCAAATGTAGTCGATTATATTTCTGTAAATCCTTTGACTAATCAATTTGCTGTTCTTTCGAGAAGCAAGTTTAAAGTTTTCAGTATTGGTGAAACAACTAAAAAAAGTTTTAAAGAAAATTTAGCAAAATCAATCTCCGTAGCTGAAAAATATCATGATCAATATTCTTCTTCTCTCACAATGGCAGGAGATGAAAAGGTAAGAATTTCAGCCGTATTAAGTGAAATACCTTTTGTTACCGTTGAGTTTGGTTTTGAAAGGGCAGCCTATCTTTTGAAAAATAAAAAAGTAGCTTTTGAAAAATTGGAACCTGAAACAAAAAAGGAAGTGGAAGAATGGTTTAAGAAAAACCATGCAACCAAATTATTAGAATGGGAAGGTAAATTTAGAAATACAGATAAAGTCAAACTTGAAGATCCAGATGGAAAACCTATTAAAATATTCATAGAAATTAATGAAGGAGAAACTATGCACTTTTTTACTGTATGTTTTGAAAACGCTACATACAAAATTAATAATCATGAAGCCCATCTGATCTATCGTTTACCCGAATCAACAAGGGAAGTTGTACAAGAATGGATTTATGAATATTACTCTATTCCAAAACCTAGTCCTCCGTCAGCAACAATGAAAGACGTTTTTATTCCTCCTCCAAAAAAGAAAACAACTCCTCCTAAAAGAAAACTCCAACCCAAACTTAATTATGTTCCTACTAAATCAAAGCAAGCTCTGACTTTTTTTCAAAAAATAAAAAAGTGGCTTGGTTAAGTTTCATAAAAAAAAGCAGAATAGATTTCCAAGAAACCTACTCTGCTTTTTTTAATAAAATTAAAAATTACTAATCTCTCACCTTTACAAATCGCTCCGTCGCAAATTTCGTTTTCGCTTGCGGCACATAAATCGAATAAAATCCTGCTGGCAATTCTGCAATATCAATCATTGGAGCATTGATTCCATTCAACAAATTCGTGGTCTGCGTTTTCACCAACGAACCTCTTGCATCAAATATCATTAAATCTACTTCCTGTTCTTGAGAACTATTTATTTCAACAAAAATAAAATCCATCGCAGGGTTAGGAACTAGTTTTGTTAAAGAAGGTTTTCTAGCCTCCTCAGATAATGGAACCACCAAAGAAAAATTATTATTTGGATTATTGAGCGTAGCAGAACAAGGAATTTCAACAATGTATTTACGGGAGTTATAAAAGTTGCTCCAGCTCCATGCACCATTCCAACTGTGCATCACAACGAAGTCCATTTCCTCAGAATTTTCATTACAAAAGTTACAAATATCGAAATTAGTAAACGTATTTCCTGAACCATCTACCCAAGTTGGATTTCCTTCTGATTGATAATCATCCAAGCCAATATAAACTAGTCCATTGATTTGACCGGCAATAAAATTATTCTCTTCAATTGAATTTATGACTGCCAGGTTACCACCATTTGCTACTGCAACTGCTTGCGCATCTGTCGGTCTTGAATCTCCATCAGAAATAAAATATGCGCTATTACCAAACTCTCCCATAAAGGTGAAATCTGCTAATGAATTTGGACATCCGCTATCATTACTATTGGGAACAACATCTACAATAAATAAACATTGGGTTGAATTTCCACAAGCATCTGTAATGGTATAGATGATGGTATATTTCCCAATCGGTTGTACCTCTCCTATCGCTGGCCCGCTTGTTAATTCAATCGTCAACCCTCCATCTGGGCAAGTTGTCGTTGCTGTCACTTCATCATAAATTATTATTACTTCATTTTCTCCTACTGCTAATTCGATCATTTGTTCTGCTGGGCAATTGACTGTAATTAAACTAGTAGTATTTCCGCCACAAGGAATTTCCATCACGTATTTTCTACTATTAAAAAAATTAGAAAAACTCCATGCACCATTCCATGGAGCCATGATAACAAAGTCTTGATCCGCACTATTTTCGTTACAAAATCCACATGGATTTATATTATCAAATGTGATCGGTTCACTATTAAACCATTCCAAATTCCCTTCAGAATCATAATCATTTAAACCAATATAAACCATTTCAGAAATGCCTTGCTGAATAAAATCGTTTTCTTCTTGAGAACTAATACTCGCTAAATATCCTCCATGAGTAATTGCAATTACTTGAGCATCTGTTGCTCTCGAAATGTCATTGGATAAATAATATTTGCTATTGCCAAATTCTCCTAGAGTGGTAAAACCGACAATCTCTTCTGGACAATCCCCTGGAATTATTTCTGATTCAACAGTAATAATAAAAGTACAATTTTCGATATTGCCACAAGTATCGGTGACTTCAAAAGTAATATTGTATGTTCCTGCTTCGAATGTTGTTCCAGAAGTTGCACCGCTGATTTGTTCGATGATTACTTCTCCTCCAATACAAGTTGTACTTGCTATTGGATTTGGAAAATCGATTGCAATACTTGTTGCTCCATCGGTCAACGTAACATTAATATCATCAGGACAATCTATAGAAATTTCAGAAACTGGAGTACCACCACAAGGAATTTCCATAATGAATTTTCTACTATTCCAAACACTAGAAAAACTCCATGCACCATCCCAAGGTTGCATGACGACAAAGTCTTGGTCAGCACTATTCTCATTACAAAATCCACATGGATTTATATTGTTATAATTTAATGGCTCACCATTTTCCCAAACTAAATCCCCTTCCAAATCAAAATCATTTAGTCCAAGATAAACCATGTCCGAAATGTTTTGTTGGATAAAATCATTTTCCTCTTGTGAACTAATCGTGGTTAAATGTCCACCAAAAGAAGCTGCTAAATCTTGCGCTGCGAAAGGTTGAGCAGGAGTATTGGAAAGGTAATATTTGCTATTGCCGAATTCTCCTAAGGTGGTGAATCCTTGGATTTCGTCAGGGCAATCGTTGCCTGAATTATTTCCACAACTTACTTCAATTTCAGATGGAGAATTACACCCAGGAGCATTATTGTAAACAGTCGAAGTACCTCCATTGGATAAATAATCGCAAATGTTAGGTTCGTTGCATATTGCAAGCAAAGGATGAGTATCAATTTGAAGATTGGTCAGATTCGTTGTGTTTACATTTTCAAGTCCTAATAGTGAAGTAAGCAATGGGTTATCCTGAAGTTTGATTTCTTCAACATTAGTAAGGTTAGAAAAACCATCTAAAGATGGTAACCCGTAAGAACCAAATATTCTTAAAACATCTTCGATGGAAGTCAAATTACTTAAATCAGAAAGATCATCCAATTGAAAATTTCCGATAAGATTAAAATCTCCGTCTATGGATTCTAGATTTTCTAATCCTACCAAACTGGTTAAACTATCATTACTTGTAATGATAAGATTTGTTCCAAAAGAAGTTATCCATTCCAAACCTTCCAAAGATTTTAGCCTTTTATTATTTTCAATCGTAAGACTAGTTCCTATGTTATTTAGATTTTCAAAACCTGATAGATTCGTTAAATAATCAAGGTCATATAAAAGAAAACCACCTCCTACATTTGCTAAACTCTCCAACCCTGACAAATCAGAAAAAGGTGGATAACCTACTATCATCGTATCCATATTTCCGATATAAAAACTATTCCCAACTGTCTCTAAATTGTTTAATCCATTGAGACTACTCAATTTGTAATTTCTATATATTTGAGCACCTTGACCGACATTTGTTAATCCCTCTAAACCATTGAGATAAATTAGGTTTGAATTTTCAACAATAAAAAATTCTGCGCCAACATTTGTCAAATTTTCCAGACCGATAAGTGTTTCCAATTCTTCGCAACCTTGTATTTGAAGATTTCCTCCAATGGAAGTTAGCTGAATCAAACTATCTAAATTATTAACAGTACCAGTTATCGTAACAGTCTCTGGAATCTCCGTACAGTTTGGATATATTACTGGAAAACTATCTACCTCCGCTTGAGTTTCAAATACAATATATGTTGGGCAAGTAGGCAAAGTTAAAAACACTTTAAATGAACCAACATTATTACCTTCATTTGATTCGCTTAAAATATCATTAGCATCAGTTTGATAAAAAACATAATATACTGATTGAGTATTGAGCAATGGTACAAAAAAAGTCGTCGATGTATTTATGCTATTGCCAGCAGAAATGGGATCTTGTTCAACTATTTGTTTAACAAGATCATTAGAATCTAAGACCGCATCTTCTGACCAAAAAACTTTAGTGATCGTTGCGCCTCCATCAATATTTCCTTCATTAGCAATTGTATAATCAATTGTTAAGGTACTCTGATTATTCAAATCAACATTAATTACCTCCATCGAATCTTGCGCAACATAATCCAAAGAGTAAGTCTCAATTTTAAAATTATCAATGCGCATTCCTTGAGCATTAACATAGGCTGTTCCTCCATTGCTCTTATATTTATACCTAAACACTACATCTGATTCTCCTTTTAAAAAAGATAAATCAAAGGAAGTTGAATCTAAAGTGATGGGTGCATAATAGGCTCCTACACCTCTCCTCCAAACTCTTTCTCCACCAAAATCAAGAGAGAAAACATAAGGATACCAATTGTGGTTATCTCCATAACTATTATCCAATAATGTCCATGTATTTCCTCCATCTATCGAAAATTCCATATTTCCACCATCAACATTTGGATAAGTTCTACCGTAACAAAATAAATCAAAAGAAAGAAAAATGCTATCCAATCCACTAAAATCAAATCGAGGCGTTTCTAAATACCAAAGTGGTTTGGGGCTAGTCCCATTTACTCTATCCGTAAACATTTCACCAGACTTGATTTCAGTTTGATATAATAGTTCCGCTGGTGCAGTTTGATTTCTAAAACGAAACGAATTCTTTTGATGCCAACTTCCTAGGTATACATAATGATTCCATCCATTTATATGTTTTTCTTCAAAATCTTCATAATAAGGAAATTGAGAAACACCTTCCATTGCCAAATTCCAATAACTTATATTGTTATCTTCATTTGTTTCGGTGGTAGTATTATCTGCATCTAATTCATAAATTAGATAAGTATAATTTTCCAAATCACTTGGTGCTTCTAACATTACATTTACATAAAAACTCAAATCAGGTCGAATCAATGGAATCGTATCTGTACCTAACAGATAATCACTTGCATCAAGCAAGGTATCAGCAGAAAGATAAAACTTGGTTACACCTGGTTGAGAAAAATAATTTCCTTCATTTTTTATTTTCATAAAAAAATTAACCTCATCCGAATTAGGGCTTATCATTAAGTCTTTTTTATAATTTACGATGAGATCTGTTTGCCCTTCTTTGATAGAAAAGTTATCCAGTAATACTGTTTCATTGATATTAAAAGTATCTATTTCTGATTCATAAGTAACTCCCATATTGAATCTGAATTGAACTTGCTCCTGCCCTGCCAAAGAGTTTACATCTAGAATATATCTGGTATTTCTATCTGCATCTCTTCCATTATATCCATACGATTGACTACTATTAATAAACAAAGGTTCTGCTGAATCAAATAATAATTTGGTAATGCCGCTATAAGAATCAATACCATCCACTCCTCCCCATGTAGAATATTCTACTCGATTATACCACCTATTATAAGATTGACTTGTTGTATCTAAAACTTCCCAAGTAGCTCCTCCATCAGTAGAATAACTCATATTCATTTCATGGCGAAAACAATAACAGTTGGAATACCCATTCAACATCATATCAAATTCAATCACAGGTTTTACCGCATTTGATAAATCATAAATAGGAGTGTTTAAAATCATTCTACTGGAAGGTGGGTTATTCTCATCCTTTCTCACCACCCATGCTTTTTCTCCTGAGAAAGCACTTCCTAAAGAACTCCCATCAGGAATTTTCCAATACCAATCATCTTCACCTAAATATGCAGCATGTCTCCAACCATCAATCTCAGTTTCAAAATCATTGTAATAAGGATAGCTCGCAAGTGTATTTTGATAAAAAATAAAATGCCCAACATTATTATATTCTCTCATTTCGTCTATTGCATCGGAAGCATCTAATTCGTAAAAAATATAATATTTACCTGCCGCAGTAGTTGGTTTAGAAAAATCAAATGAGGTCCAAACTTTAGATGTATCAAAAAGTGGTACTTCACTTTTTACCCCAAGTAAGATATCCGAAGCATCAAAAATAGAATCAACCGACCAATAAAAATTGGTACTAGTTACCGAGGTTTCCATCAAGCCACTATTATTTAGATAATAATGCAAAGTCTCCTCAGTATTTGATGAGTTTCCGAAATGATTTTTTTTATCACTTTCAATACTCAAGTCAGGCTTAACTGGCCCCAAATAAATATCATCAAAATTCATCCCTTCTCTATCCAAATAATTTCCACTCATTTTAAATCGAAATTTTACATTTTCTAAGTCTGATAGATCATTTAAAGAAATATTGTAAAAATCCCAATCATCCTCTCTACATGAAGGAATCTGATCATAATTCGTCCAACCAGCAGCACAGTTATCATTATATTGAAATACATTATATAACCCATTAGCATCATTCTTATACCATAAGTTTAACACTAAATTTTCCGAATTTCCGGATAAATTGAAATAGGGCATTTCAACAAAACTTTCACAAGAATTACCGCATCCCAAATTCTCTATTTCAAAAGTCTTACTCGTATGCCATGCATTTTCACCAGAGTGAGTTCCTTCCAAATGATGACGATATCCCTGTCCTTGAGACCATAGTGAAGGTGCCTCTTTATTTTTGTTATAAGTTCGATAAGGAGGGTTTCCGGATTCAAAATCTTCCACATAATTTGGCGTGTAAATAGAATCAATATTAAGAACAGCATAACCTATATTATCTAATTCATCAATTTCTTGAATACTATCTACAGCATCATGATGATATAAAATATAATAAGTTCCAACTGCCAAATTGGGCGTAAAATCCATCGTATGATTCCAATAATCTAAAACCGTTCCCCCTCCAAAAAAAGAAATATAACTTGACTTTTCTCCAAGGAAAACATCTTGATTATCTATGATGGTATCTGTCGAAAAAAAATAATGCGTTAAATTCAACACACTCGAATTATAATTGGGGGTAATAATACCTAAGGATGAATTTACTGTAATCTCAGAACACTCATTGGATATATTAATCGTATCAGCAGGAAAAGCATAAATATTATTATAAGCCTCTTTTATCGAAAAATCATCAATCATCCAGCCATTCGAACTTGAATTTTCAGTAACTATTTTAAACCGAAATTTTACATTACCACTCCCTTGTAATTCGCTCAAACTAATCGAAGACTCTTCAAAAATTGAATACGCAAATCCTGTAAATCCATTTACTGTTTGCCAATTTTTTTTGTCAGACGTGGAAATATCTAATAAGGTCCACGCTCCAATATTTTCAATAAAATATTCCATATAATATTCCACACTCCAATAGGCTAATCTTTTTTGGAAAAAAGATAATTCATATTCAACCGAAGTATCTGAAAGATCAAAATATGGTGTTTCCAAAGCCCTTGATGAACTATCCGCCAAATCGCCATCTAAATTAGTTACCCAAGCATTGAAATAAGAATGTGCTCCACCAAAGGGACTATCATTTGGAATTCCCCATTCCCAATCATCTGTTCCATCAATGGAATAATGAGTCCAACCAATAGTATCATTCACTCCATCAAAATTATTGGAATAAGGAATACTTACTTGAGAATAAGAATTCATTGAAAAACCAAAAAAAAAGAATAGAAAAAGAATGAAAAGAGCATTTAAGTTTTTCATAGGAGGTAGTATATGTTTCTTTTAATTGAAATATTTTTTGTTTTCGGAAAGTAGCACAAGGTCTGAAATAAATGTTTATTTTTCCAATAGCTAATTTAACTAATATAAAAGATGCGTAGCCTTAAATTTCAAGTAGTGAGACAATAGAAAACGGAAGAGACAAAATTTATTAAACTGTTACATCTTTTAAAAATGAGATAAAAATTTACCTTTACCGAAAACGTATTTATGAAAAAATTAGATGATACTATTTCCTTTTCTTGTGGAGCAACCATGAAAAATAGATTTATGCTCGCTCCATTGACCAATACTCAAAGTCATCAAGATGGTACACTTTCCGAAGAAGAATTTCAATGGTTGACGATGCGAGCCAAAGGACAATTTGGTTTAGTGATGACTTGTGCAAGTCATGTGCAGGCCATCGGACAAGGTTTCCCTGGACAGCTAGGAATATTCGATAACCAACATATTGAAGGACATACCCGACTAGCCAAAACTATCCAATCTCATGGAAGTTTAGCCGTCATCCAATTACACCATGCAGGCATGCGATCTGAGCCAGATTTGTTGAATGGGGCACCAGTTGCTCCATCAACGGTAGAAAGAAAAGGAGCTAGGGGTTTAACTTTGGAAGAGGTGAAAGAACTAAGAGATGATTTTATTGCAGCAGCAGTCAGAGCCAAACAAAGCGGATATGATGGCGTAGAGATTCATGGAGCACACGGTTACATCGTTGCCCAATTTTTAAGTCAAAGTATCAACGAAAGAGATGATGAATATGGTGGTTCCTTAGAAAATCGAGCACGATTATTATTTGAAATAATCAATGGCGTTAGGGAGTCTTGTGGCGAAAAATTTTTGTTAGGCGTTCGACTTTCTCCTGAAAGATTTGGAATGCAATTAAATGAAATGAAAACACTTTGCCAGCAGTTGATTGATTCAGCAAAAATTGATTTCTTAGACATCTCTCTTTGGGATTGTTTTAAATTTCCAGAAGAGGAAGAACATCAAGGAAAAACATTGTTGCAACATTTTACTGAGTTAGATTTCAAAAATGTAAAATTGACTGTAGCTGGAAAAATCCACTCAGCACAAGAGGTAAGTAAAATTCTAGATACAAAAGTAGATTTCGTTACCCTCGGAAGGTCAGGAATTTTGCATCATGATTTCCCCATCAAAGTGATGAATGATGCTAATTTTGAAACGATCTCACTTCCGGTTAGCGAGGAATATTTACATAGCCAAGGACTAAGCAAAAAATTTGTCAATTATATGAAAAACTGGAAAGGCTTCGTAGATTCACCACAAGACTAAAAAAAGAAAAAGTGAAGCGGTGTTTTCGATTTCACCATTTCACTTTTTCCTTTTAAAAATTATTATTGTAAATACATTGTTATTATAATTTAATAATCTTCTCGACAATATATTCTCCTCTTGCTGAATTTATTATTTTTATAAAATAAACGCCAGAATTCATTTTTGCAAATGTAATAGCGGTAGCGTTATAGCTACTAACCTCTACATTCCCTGTTTTTAAAATTCTACCTGTCACATCAATTACTTCATAGGTCAATTGATTTATATCTTCAGTTTTTACAAAAAGTAAATCGGAAACTGGGTTTGGAAAAATCTCAATAGCCACTCCATCAATTTCCAAAACACCTACAGTTAAGTCTACCCCATTGCAATCCTCATCAATTCCATTATTCGGTATTTCTGTTGCATTAGGATTAATATCAAAATTCAAATCATCGCAATCATCTGCTAGCAAAAATCCATCTTCATCCAAATCATCATCCAAGGTCAAGGGATTACAATCATCGTCAATTCCATTGTAAGCAATCTCTACAACATCAGGATTGATGTCAAAATTATTATCATCACAGTCCTCCGTAAAATTAAATCCATCTTCATCCAAATCATCATCTAAGGTCAAGGGATTACAATCATCATCAATTCCATTGTAAGCAATCTCTACAACATCAGGATTGATGTCAAAATTATTATCATCACAATCTACATCTGAAAAGAATCCATCATTATCATTGTCATATAAAATCTCGGTTACCATGATATTTTCAGTAGTGTTCGTAACTATCGGAGGATTGTAATCAAAATAAATACTTGCTGAATTTGTAATCGATGTCTCTTCAGGAAGACCATCTTTAGTTCGAATTTTATAACTAATATAACCTTGACTTCCTTCAAAGTCTGAAGTGCTATCTGGCAAATAAATATTCTCAAAATTAAAAACTAGATACTGCTCATCTTTCAATGTTGTAGTCAAATGTTCAGGGTGACTACTTGATAATACGATAAAAGTTGTTGGGTCAAGATTAATATCCAAAGTATCTCGAATAATAATATTAAGCGCTTCTGCATTTCCTGTATTTTGAAAACGAACGGTATAAATTAAATCCTCCTCAAACTCCGTAAGATTGTCAGCTCGATTTGGAAAAATTAATTTGTCATTCGGATCATAAGCACACATAACTATAGGATGATAATCAAAAGTAGAACTTGTCATCGATCCATTCACATCAGAAAATTCTACATAGGAATTAAAAATTAATGCTCCTCCAATATTAAAAGATTGCGGGCCAGGAATTTTTAGTTTTATTTTTTTAGTAATAGAATGTCCTGGAAATAAATTATCAAAATGCCAACCTAATAAATTTGTTCCTACAATCGTATCAGGCGCATCAATGATAATGATGGAATCAATATTATCATCGATCCCCACCCAAAACGTTCCACTCGTAATCGTCGTCCCTAAATTTTTAGTATAAATATCAAATGGCGTAATAAATCCACATCGAGTAAATGGACTGTTGACTGTAGCAATCATTTCTGAATTTATCGAAGAAGGATATAAACCAAATGAAATAGAATCACAAGTATTATTAGGATCAATAGTCACATGAAATTGAGAGGAGTCGGTTGTCAAATTCCAATCGGGAGGGGTATTTGATAAATAGTTTAAAACATAATTTCCATCGTTTAAAAAGATTTGCCCGGAAGCAGTTGGATGAGAAAAAACGGTCAACGTATATGGACTAACTTGAATTCCTGCATCAGGTACAATCAGTTCGCCAGCATCTTGAATTTTGTTTTGATTGATGTCATAAAAAATATTGAACTGAACTTTAGAATGAATATCGTTACACAAATCTTGAACTTGAGGAAGATTTTCACAACCTTGCGCGTTGTTAGAAATACCCGTTGCCAAACCGTTGTTTGCAATAAAATTACAAATCAAAGGTTCATTGCAAATCGCTAAAGAAGGATTGTATGAAATGGTCAAAGTGGAAATTTGAGAGGGATCAGTTATTCCTAACCCCGCTAAACTTGCCAATGAATCATTTCCTTGAAACGTAAGACTCCCGTTCATAGAAGTCAAATTTTGCAAGGCGGAAATATTTGTCAAAACATCATTGCCAGTTATACTTAGTTTGCCACCAATACTTGTCAGATTTTGCAAACCATCTAAATCAACTAATTTATTACAATCACTAATTCGTAAATAACCTCCAATCTCAGTTAAGTTAGCAAACGCACTAAAACTAGATAAAGAATCCGATCCCCAAATATCAAAGCGCCCTCCTATCGAAGTTAAATTTTCGAATCCTTGAAAACTTCTAAGGCTATCTACACTCCAATAATATAACTCACCAGCTATGGATGTAATATTATTTAGCCCTTCCATATTTCTTAAAATATTATTTCCAAGGAATTCTAAATCTCCATTAATTGAAGTCAAATTATTTAACCCCGTTAAATTCTCTAATTTATGATTATGATGAAACGTAACATTTGCTCCAACGAAAGATAGATTACTGAGACTTGAAATAGAAACCAATTTACTGTTACTAGTGATTCCCAAAGAACTTCCTATCGAAGTTAAATTTTCTACCCCAGTTAAGCTCGTCATTTTGTTATTGTTATGTACAGAAAAACCGTCATTCACCCAAGTCAAGTTTTCTAAACCTGCCAAATTGATTAGGTCCCAATTGTTGGCAATCGAAATTCCTTCAGCAGTTGTAATTCCTTCTAATCCAATTAAGTTTATCAAATCAATACAAGAATTAATAGACAATCTGTGCACACTAGAAAGACTTTGGAAAGCTGCCAAACTGAGTAAATGTTCATTTTCATCAAGACTCAGATATTCGCCAACACTTACTAAATTTTCCAAACCAGAAACATTTAACAAGTCGGTATTATCCCAAATCCTAAACGATTTTCCTACATGAACTAAATTTTCTAAACCTTGAAGACTTGTTATATTATTACATCCTTTAATCGTCAAAATATTGTGGATAGTATCCATTTGTGGAAATCCAATTAAGTTATTCAATTCCCCGAAAGATGAAAATGTCATATCACCTCCTACCGAAGAAATGTTTTCCAAACCTCCCAACGAAGTTAAACTTGCCAGGTTAGTTATATTTACATAACCACCTACCGTAGTCAAATTACTCAACCCGGTCACTCTAGTCACCGAGCCCATAAAAGCAACAGTCAAAAATCCTCCAACAGAATTTAGATTTTCTAATCCATCTAAATTTTCTAAAATAAAATTAGAACTGATTCTTAAGTCGCCTCCAACCGTAGCCAAATTCTCCAATCCTGACAAAGTCGTCAAACTATCTGCATCATCAATTTTCAATATTCCACCAATGGTTACAATTTGGCTTAGCCCATTTAGATTAGTAATATTCGTATTTGATTCGATGAGGAGATCCCCTTGTATTTCTGTGCATCCAGGATAATCATTTGGAAAATTATCAATCTGAGCTTGAGTAGTAATCGTTATTCCATCAGGTAAACAAGTTTGTGTAAAAGCATTGTTATAAATCCCAAAAAAGAAAAGAAGAAGGAAGCTGACATTTTTCATTGGAGGTTGTTTGTATTTTCATCAAAATTGATTTAATAAAACATTGCATCTAAAGCTACTCATAAAACTATCTTTATAGAAAAACATTTTTTAATTTTTTCCAATAAAAAAACTATGACAATGCATTAAAAACAATTTATTTCATTACTTCTTTGCTGATTTTCCCCAAAAAAAAGAACAATTTTAAATTAATAAAACTGTTCTTTTTTTAGAATAAGATGTAATTACTTACTTCACAATTTTCTCAACAATATATTCACGGGTTACTGGATTTATTATTTTCATTAAATAAACACCCGAATTTATTTTTGTAAATGTAATGTTATGAATTTCGTCGATCAATTCTCCGCTCATCAAAAGTCGCCCGTTGACATCGGTGATTTGATATTCTAGCGTTTCGTTTTTTTCGTTTTTTATAAAAAAATTATCGGAAATGGGGTTGGGAAAAATGGATAATCCAAAATCAACGGAGGATATATTATTATCCGCAACCATAATATCCCCAAGGTCATACTGTGCTATTCCAAAATCTGCATTCGTAATCTGCAAGTTACTAACTCCTGCAACAATAAGTTTTTCTCCTAAGATGACTTCTGCATTAGCAATATCACCTTGCCCTACATCGTCTCCAAACTTATTTCTAGTTTTGGCAATAGCATTCACCTTGGCTCTGCCAACTATTGATATTAATTTTGTTTTCAATGAAAGCCAGAGGTTTCTTAAATGCTTGGCACTACCTCGGAGAGGTATCGCCAGCGGGATAAAGTACAGGCGAATTCATTCGCCCATCACGAACAGTTTAAGCGATAAGATTTAATAGGCGAATGAATTCGCCTGTACTTAAATCCTTGGCACTATCTCGGAGCGTATCGCCAGCGGGAATATAAGCAGGACTTTAGAAGTTAATTACCAATTAAAATCTTCAATAGAAAAAACCCATTGATAAGCACCATTGCCTCTTCGATCTACTCTTTTTAATTTTTTAGAAAATTCACCTTGCATATTAACAGGACAAGATCCGGGGAAGTTTTTAGTAGGAGCGAGATAAATATACTGACTGATAAAAGTTTCTTTTTTAGAAGTGGTTAATGTCCCTTTGATGAAATAGGCTTGAGTTTTTATTTTTTTATTTTGAATATAAAAAGTAGTATCCTGCACCGCTTCCACTTCAAATGCAGCATCAGATGAAAAGATTTCTTGCCTCGGTCTTTTTTGTTGTTTGATTATGCTCTTCCAAGTTTTACCTTCGTACATGGGGAAATTTAATAACTCATGTTCCATCGTCATCGTATCATTATAATAATTGCTCCATACTCCGACTGCATCAATAAGTTTAAGATTGGATTTTTGGATGAAGCGTTTGCTTACTTTATTTTCACGATGAACGATGTAAGTAGCTGCATAAACTTCGACTCCCTTATATATAGTTTCGCCATCAATATAGCAACTGACCATTACAGCATGATTAGTTTTTTCCGCAACAGCGTCTGTGAGTTGCCTGTTTTTTATTTTCCAAAAAGTTCCTTTCTTAAAAATTGGAGGATTTTTAATTGTATCCTTTTCTAAAATAGTAGAATTTTTAAAACTAAAAACAGCAATCAGGATTAATATTCCAATAGGATAGAAGAAATATTTATTCATGATGAAAAAGATTAAATGGTTTCTTTTTTCTAAAAGTAATCAATTGTTTGAGCGGGGGGTTGGCTTGTGTGTCGTATTTTTAAAAGCTTGCTACCGATGCTTTCCGAGGTAGTGCCTAGCATTAACTAAAACTCTGGTTTTAATTGAACTGAGCCTTCTTAATTCTTGGCGCTACCTCGGAGAGTATTGCCAACAGGTGTATTGCTATAAAGTAAACACGGTCCAGAGGACTAATGTTGTCAACTTAAGGGAATGGTGATAAAAAAAAACTATCAAAAAATAATTAAAATTTTAGTTTAAAAGATTATCATGTGTAGATGAAAGCACCTACACACAAAATTATCGAACAGT
>JBGCCY010000002.1:0-38600 GCA_045104975.1 Saprospiraceae bacterium | reverse complement strand
CTAGATTTTTCATTTTCACTTTTTATCGAAAATGATACTTTTTTACCGTTTTTTCAATGAACTTTTATGTTTTTTCTACTAAAAACATATTAACAAAAAATGATTTTATACACGACTAGCTTGAAGCGCTGACAGCCCTTTCTAATTAAATAAGAACTGATTGATTTAAAACCAACTATTCTTGCTTCTTCTTCCTGAAGTTCGAATCCCAAGTGCACCTAATAATCCACGAGTCACTTCACGAATAATAGTTTTACCAGCAGAACTACTTGTTACTTTTTCAATAATACTTTTCTCACTTCTTCTAGATCGGGTCGTCGCTTTCTTAGCTTTCGCTTGCTGTTTTTTCAACTCTGCTTGATGTTCTTTTTGCTGCGACAATTCTATTTTTTCATTTAAAATCTCGTAAGCACTTTCTCGATCAACCTCCTCATTATATTTATTCATAATGACAGATTCTTTAATAACCGCATCAATTTCTTTATCTGTTAAAACATCCATTCTTGATTGCGGTGCTCGTAATAAAGTATGTGCTAAAGGTGTCGGAATACCTTTCTCATTTAAGACAGTTACCAACGCCTCACCTATTCCAAGTTCCGTCAATAATTCTTCCACATCATAATAATCTGAATCAGGATAGTTCTGGGCAGAAAGTTTAATGGCCTTTCGATCCTTAGCTGTAAATGCTCGGAGTGCATGCTGTATTTTCATACCCAACTGACCTAATACATCATCTGGAATATCTGTTGGATTTTGAGTAACGAAGAAAAGTCCTACTCCTTTTGATCTAATTAATTTTACGATAGCTTCAATTTGTTCCAACAATGCCTTAGAAGCATTTTGAAAAACTAAATGCGCTTCATCAATAAAAATCACCAACTTCGGTTGTTCCAAATCTCCTTCCTCTGGAAACGAAGCATACACCTCCGCTAACATTTGTAACATAAAAGTCGAAAACAATTTTGGCTTATCTTGAATATCTGTAAGTCGCAAAATTGAAACCATCCCTTTTCCATTTTCATCCAATCGAGTTAAATCATCCACATCAAAAGATCGCTCTCCAAAGAAAATATCTGCACCTTGTTGTTCCAACTCTACAATTTTTCGAATAATTGCTCCAGTCGAAGCCGTTGACATTCTTCCGTACTCGCCTTGCACTTCTTCTTTCCCCTCCCCAGTCATCCATTGTAATACTTTTCTAAAATCTTTTAAATCTAACAATGGATAACTTTTATCATCACAATATTTAAAAGCAACTGCTACAATTCCAGACTGCGTGTCCGTCAAATCTAAAATTTTTGAAAAAAGAACTGGTCCAAATTCAGTTACCGTTGCTCTTAACCTCGCTCCTTTTTCATCTGATAATGTCAAAAATTCCACAGGACTTGTTCCTGCTTCAAATGGAATTCCAATCTTCTCATGTCGTTCATCAATCTTTGGATGACCTGCACTTGCTGCCGCTATTCCACTCAAGTCACCTTTTATATCCATCATTAAAACGGGGACGCTATTCGCAGAGAGTTGCTCAGCAAGTATTTGCAAAGTTTTCGTTTTTCCTGCACCAGTTGCCCCTGCGATGAGACCATGACGATTCATCATCTTCATGGGTATTTTCACCAAAGAATTAGTTTGTGCTTCTTTGTTAAACATTGCGCCACCAAGAATGATTGAGCTTCCTTTGAAGGTGTAACCATTATTAATGTCTTCGATGAATTTTGCTTTATCTACCATTTTATTGATTTTTATTTTTTTAAATTGAGATTGCTTTGCTAACAGAGGACAGACTGACCATTATTGTATACAGACTAAATTGCTCTTGTCAACCTGTCTTCTGTTAGTAAGCCCAGCGCACGGTCTGTCATCTGTCAGCAAAGCGATCTATATACTTCGACTGGGAATTCAAAGATAGTCACTTCGTTAATTATTTTTCAATTGTTTTGCTTTTTCAATTCTTGCTCGTTCTTTGTTTCCATCGACTCTCCATGATCTCACATCATATTTACTCTCTAGTCTAGCTTGTTCTTCGACATCTATTTGAGGGAAAAAATCAATCCCAGTAATTTCTTCTACCTCATCAATACTCAATGCATAATCCATCATTGGTAGTGTCCCTATTTCATTAGGCATCAAAAACGCAATGCCTTTTAAACTTGGTTGAGTGTAATCCAAAATCACTTTATAATATTCTTCTGGTACAGATACTTTATTGGGACCAATTTTATCCAAGATTCCTCTGGTCAAAACAGGGCCAGAAATCACATAGATATGTTTGTTATCCCAAGCCCAATCTCTTACACTTTCTTCTAATTGCCTCCAAACTCCAGAATTAAAGTTCCGAATCTGTGGACTCATATTACTCAAATAAAAAGTTTCGGACATTGCTTTTTCATTAAAAGCCATATCGCCAGCAGGCACCAAATGTCCGCGATCGTAACCACTTCCGCGATAATCCGACTTGACGGCAGACGCTTTTCTCACTTTTGGATCAGGTCGAAAATCTCCACTTCTTGGGACATTTTTCACCCGGATACTTTCTTTGGTTAATTCATAAGCTACCCATTCTGGTTGTTCATGTTCTTCGTTATAGGACATCGCATAATAAGAATGTTTGATAATTTGACCTGTAGTAGATGTTGGAAAAAAATCAGTAGGTAAAATATATCCATCATCTCCAAACTCAATTTCTATTTTTTGCTCTTTATCTTTTTCATCCACAATTGGTGTCGTTGTTTCTCCTCCATTGAACATCGAAAACAAGTAGGCTATTAAACCAATGATTCCTGCAAAGGCTACAGATTTTGAAAGTAGTCCACCTCCACTTGCCTTGTCATGATTTTTCCTAAATTTTGCCATAGTATTTTTATTATTGGTTTTAAAATCAAAAGTAAGTCTTTTTTATCGCAGGGTTAAAAAGGAGTTTTCTCTTTAGAAATACTCTTTTTTTAAATAAAAACGGGAATGACCACACCCTATTGATGTAATCATTCCCGCTGCTTTTTTTTTACAAAAATATAAAATTCTAGTTAAAATTAATTTTTATTTTAAAGGAAATTCAAGGAGCAAACGTAAAACGTCTGTCGTAAAATTTCAAATAAATTAAATCAACTCTATTTATTCTTCTTTCTCTTCTTTTGCTCATTTTGAATTGCCTCTTGCTTTTTCTTTTGCTCTTCCATCATAGCTGCCATTCGTTCCTGGAAACCACCTTTCTTCTTGGGTTTCTTTTTATTTTCCTCTAATTCTAATTTGATCTTTTCATGGTCAATGATGAAGTTTTTGGTAATCAGCGTTTGTCCAATATTAAAAAGATTACTGAAAAATAAATAAGCTGTCAATCCTGATGCATAACTATTAAAGAATCCCATAAACATAATCGGCATCAAATACTGCATATATTTCATCGCAGCAGGTTGTCCTGAGAAGTCCATGTGCTTGGTGTTATAATAGGTATACAAAACTGTCGTCACCGCCCAAAGCAATGTAAACAAACTCAAATGAGAACCTACCATCGGGATTTCAAATGGCAATTGGAAAAATGCATCGTATGATGAAAGATCACTAGCCCACAAGAAACTTTGTTGTCTAAATTCGATACTTGCTGGAAAGAAACGATACAATGCAATCCATATCGGCATCTGCAAAAATATCGGTAAACAACCTCCCATCGGGTTCACGCCATACTCTCGATACATTTTCATACTCTCGACTTGTTGCGCTTGCGTATCGTCTTTGAGTTTCTCTTTCATTTTTGCCAACCGAGGTTTCAAGGCTGCCATTTTTGATTGAGAGTACAACATTTTATAAGTCAATGGATACAATACCAATTTGATTAAAAAGGTCAATACTAAAATCACAATCCCCATGCTTCCAATAAATCCTGACAGAACATTAAACAAAGGACGAACAATCCATCGATTTACGGTACCAAAAACACTTTTCCCAAAAGGAACAATGTCTTGCAATTCATTATCAAAAGCTGCCAATCTTTCAAACTCATTTGGTCCGATATACATTTTCATGGCAAATGATTCAGAAGCAGTTTGACCAAAAGGAATCTTGATTTTTGAATCTAAAATTTTCAAATCATCATCTGCATCCGTCAACATTTTAGTAGTCATGAAAGCAGATTGAAAAGGTTTTCCGTCTGTCATCAAAGAACTATTAAAAAACTGATTGGAGTGAGATAACCAAGCAACAGGCTCGCCATCAGCATCTTCTTCACCATCACTCGTACAAGAGCAATAACTCATATCATCCTCTGCAGCTTTAAAATAAGTACTAGAATAAATTCTTTCGTAATAGGTACTTTTTTCTAATTTGCCTAGGTAATGTTTCCAATGTAATTCAACATTCGATTCTCCAGATTGCATAATATTATTTAATCCTTCGAACTTAATATCATAAGCCAACTCATAATTATCAGGACTCAATGAATATTTTTGTTCAAAATATCTTCCATCTCCAGCATCTGCTCGAAATATGATAGTATTACCATTTTTTTGAGTATTGAAATATAGATCACCCGATCGAACCTTTCCTGTTCCTTGAATTGGAAAAATATAATCGAACTGATCTTTTTGATCTTCCATCAATTTTAGCGCAGCCTGAATATTAGTTCCACTAGAATCAGGTAACAACGTAAAATATTCTTTCAATAAAACCTCTTTGATTTTTCCTCCTTTGCTAGAGAAAGTAACTTTCATCAAATCATTTTCCAAAACAGGGTTCTCTTCTGTTCCACTTCCTGCGGTGGCAAAATATCCATATTTTTTGCCTAATTCTTGTTGTTTCAAAGAATCTGGTAAATCTGTTATGGGATTGTTTGAAGTATTTTCAGTTGAAATGCCACCCTCTTGATCGGCATTTACGATTGTTTGTTGGGCAAGAGCGATAGAATCACGAAGTCTTTCTTCCTCAGCTAATTGCTCTGGAGTAGGTTGATTTAATTGCATGTAAGCCATTAGGCAAACAAAAATCAAGACCATTCCAATTAAATTATTTTTATCCATTTTTTAATTTTGGTAGTTAGTTGCCGATTTTTAATTGTTAATTTGAAGAAAGTGTTTGAAAACAGGCAATAACTGTGTTTTTCTCAAAAATCTCCGCAAAGGTACAATTTTGTTGATTTTATAATAAAGATATGGATGATAATTCAAGGAATATAGACCAACAACTTCGAGATGCTTATTTAGCTACGAGTTATGAAGTAAAACATTTGGGATTACAACTTCGAATTGGGGAGGAAAATTGGGATTTAGAAGAATTTCTGATCGATAATAATGTTTTTTCATGGTGTTTTATTTCTGCGTGGAATCCATTCTCTCACCCCCTCTCTCCTTCCGAAAACGATATTCGTCATGCAAAATTGAAAAATCTTGTAAAATTAAATCAATGGGTATCTGCAGAAGGTTTTGGAATTCCCCAAAATCTGAACTGGAAAGCTGAAAAGAGTTTGTTTATATTAGATATTTCAAAAGCTGAAGCGATTGATTTGGGAAAAAAATTTGATCAAAATGCGATTGTTATTGGTCGCTTGGGTAAGCCTCCAGAATTGTTATTTTTATAAAAAAAATTAAAAACATTAAGCAACTTATATAAACTGGAATAGAATTTGGATTTAACCTCAATAGAATTCAAATTTTTAAATTTATTTAAAAAAATAAGAGAAACAACAACGTCTAACTATTTAAAGATCTATACTTTAAGTTTTACACTTCTCTTCGATTTCGATTCCCTCCATTATTATTTTCAAATAAATAACATATTTCTAACAATTGGCGAAATGCTAATTTATTTTGCCCTAATAAAAAATTCTTAAATATGGAAAAGAAATTGAACTGTATCTTGTTGATTGATGATGATTATGCGACTAATTTGTACCACAAAATGGTCATTGAAGACGCAGATTGCACCCATAAAATTATTGTAAAAACAAGTGCAATTGAAGCTTTGGAATATTTCAAAAGTCCATTTGATGAGGAAAATCCACGGCCAAACTTGGTGTTTTTAGATATTAATATGCCAAAAATGACTGGTTGGGAATTTATGGAAGAATACAAAAATTTAGATTGCAGTCAACAAGCTGAAAATATAATTGTGATGCTCTCTACTTCTTCTCATCCTGATGATTTGCAAAGAGCAGAAGATAATCCATTAATTAAAGAATATCGTGGTAAACCACTTTCAGAAGAAATTTTACATGACTTAGTTGCTAAATATTGGAAGAAAAACAATATTGAAGAGCTAGTTTAATCTATATTTATTTTTTTTCGCAAAAGCGGTTTCATCAATCAGGATGAAACCGCTTTTGTGTTTTTAGGATGAATGAAAAATGATTAGGTTTGCTTTTTTTTAAAATTGAATTCATTATGACTAAGAAAATAATCATTATCGGAGGAGGTGCTGCTGGCTTAATGGCTGCTGATCGCTTATGTCATGATTTTGAAGTTGCCATATATGACAAAGGAAAAACGATTGGTCGAAAATTTTTAGTAGCTGGAAATGGTGGATTTAATTTAACCAACAAAGAGGAAGGAGAAAATCTAGTTCAACATTATTTGCCTAATGATTTTTTGAAAAAAGCATTATTGGAAAATGATTCTTCGAAAATGAGAAGTTGGTTAGCTGATCTAGGCATTCCAACTTTCGTGGGAACAAGTGGACGAGTTTTTCCAGAAAAAGGAATTAAACCAGTTCAAGTTTTAAAAAAAATAAAAGATCGACTCGTTGAAAAAGGAGTAAAGTTTTTCTTTCATCATCAATTTATTGGTTTTGATGAAAAATGTAATTGTATTGTTAAAAACCTTGAAGACGAAATTATTGTCGCAGCAGATTATTGTATTTTCTCCCTTGGTGGAGCATCTTGGTCAAAGACTGGTTCGGATGGAATATGGACAACTACTTTTGAAAAAATTGGAATTAAAACAATTCCTTTCCAAGCTTCTAATTGTGGCCTAAATATCGAATGGCCAGAGCACTTTAAAACTCATCATTCAGGTAAACCGTTGAAAAACATCAAAGTCAGTATTGATAATTTTGAGATAAAGGGAGAGGCGACCATTACTGATCATGGATTGGAAGGAAATGCTATTTATCCGCTCATCTGGAAAGTGCGAGAAGCATTTTTACAAGGAAAAACTCCTACCATTAATATCGATTTCAAACCACTTAATTCTCGGGAACAATTATTAGAAAAAATAAAAAACAAGGCTCAAAAAACCAAAGCCTTTGCGCAAACTTTAAATTTAAACGCTACTCAAATCGCATTACTCAAATCTTTTTCAGAAAAAAAATATTTCCTTGAACATTCTGTATTTATTAATAGTGTAAAACATCTACAAATTCCAATTCAGTCCTTGCGACCAATGGAAGAGGCTATTTCTACAGTTGGCGGGATTGATTTAGATGAAGTGAATTCAAATTTTTCTTTAAAAAAATATCCATCGATTTTTGTGATTGGGGAAATGCTAGATTGGGATGCACCTACCGGTGGATTTTTGCTTCAGGGTTGTTTTTCGATGGCTCGGGCAATTGATATTAAATAGTTATTTTCGCTCCTCAATTTTTTCTACCAATACTTCCCATACTTCTTTTTCGATACTTCCGAATTTCTTTTTTCCTTTTCCTAAAATAAGTGTTGCGATCATTTTTCTATTTGAATTTTCTTTTTGAGAAAATAAAAATGATACTTGCCAAGTATATTTTTTTTCTAAAAGAACAGGGGTGGTTGATTCAAAATTGGACAGTTTAATTTCTTTGAACTTCGAATTTCCTTTCTCTAAACTTTCTAAAAAATTGCTGATCGATATTGGATTTATTTTTTCCCCTTCCAACAAAAATAAAGAATCAGTTGGTGCTGAAAAATATTTTTCTGCAGCCATTTTCAATTTGCTTCTAAATTTGGGATCAACTTCATCTGCCGAAAGCATTTCCAGTACATTCATAAAGTCATCCAAATGTTGGATTCCCTTTTTTTCAAATAAAAATAATTGTTCTGAAGATACTTTTGGTGCTTCAAATTGTTCTTGCATTTTTTGATAGGCTGCTTCATTTGTAATCGTAGCAGCTTGACTCCACAATAATTGAGGAATAGAAATCAATATACTTAACAATATATTTACGTGAATTATTTTTTTCATAATCTTTAGATTTTATTCCTCTAAAATAAATCTCAACCGAAAAATCTTTTCGTCTTGATAAATGGAATGAATGATTCTAATATTTTTTAAACTATTAATCGGCAAGGTTAGTCGATCAATAAATTCTACTTTATTCAACATCGCTAAACCAGACATTGTATTTCCTTTTTCTACTTGAAAAATAATCGCATCATTTGCTATCATTCCTTCAAGTTGTTGTCTTCTTTTTTCCCAACCTTCAAAATCTGAATTAGAAAAAAAATGAATCATCAAAGCGTAATCATCTTTTTTTAAAGCAATTACTTCTTCGTGGTTTTTATTTTTGATTATTCTCGAAATGGTATCTGAATGATAATAAGGTACGTTGATCGCGAATGTGATTTTATCATTTTTTGTTGACCATTTGAAACAACCTTGAGCATTAGTTTTCTTAATAATTGGAGATTCTCCAGTTTGAAAAATTTCAATTTCAATCAGTTGATTTTTGATTAATTCATGAGTATCTGCATCTTCAAAACAGAATTGACACCTTTCATTTTCTTGATTAAAAAAAGAGAAAACTAGCATGGTAAAACCTAAAAATATGGCACCCAGAATGGTCATTTTCTTTAGTGAAAAAGAAGATGTTTTCTCCTCATTTTCCAGAACTAATTGTTGTTCTTTCTCAAGTTGAATTTGCTGTTTATTTTTAAAGTTTTCCCAATCAGAAAAACCCAAAAATTGACTCAACAAATCAAGCATATCCATTCTCGGAAGTTTCTTATTTTCAGTTGGTTTTAAATGGGTATAAAACCATTTCTCGCTAATTCGACTATTGACTTTATCTTCTAGAAGTTCTTGAAAATTAGCGATTTCTTTTCCTCTAAAATCATGAATTGGCCTTTTCCATTGAGGATAGGTATCCTGATACTTTTGTAGCAATTCTTTTTTTAAATGATAAAAACACTCCAATTCATTCATACTACTAAGTTAAATATTTTCTACAAAACTTTTTTTCTTTCTTTTCTCATTGATTTCTTAAAAAACCAATGAAAAGCACATAAATTACTGATAATCAATATTTTACAATTAAAAAACTTTATCAACCTGTTTCTTTGTAAACTTCTGTAAAAGTTTGTAAGCCATTTTACCAATCCTTTACAAATAATTTTTTTGCTTCTCCCCTGCCCTTGCCTTTAGATTTACATCGAAATTATTTTTACCTAATAAATTGGTTCTTAGACATTCTGATGTTCAAGAATTTAAAAAATTAAAAGATGAAAAATTATAAACTTCTAGCCTTATTCTTTTTACTCAATACTCCTTTTTTATTACTTGCTCAACAAGGATACTCTTCCGCTTCAATGGGAATGAGTAAGCAAAAATCAACACAAATGATTATTCCTCAACCAGGTGAAATCGTGGTCGAAGAATACTTCAATTATCACACCCATAATTTGCCTTTACCTGAAGGTAATTTGGCCGTAGGATTAGATGTCAGATGGGGGAACAGAACAGTATCACCCACAAGCAATGAAACTGTACTTCAAATAGGTTTGACTACGGGTAGAAAAGAAGCTTATTTGAATTCTCCGCCAGTCAATATTAGCTTAGTCATTGACAAAAGTGGTTCGATGTCAGCGGAAGGTCGATTGGTCAAAACGAAGCAAGCCATGGCTGAATTAGTAAAACATTTGCGCCCAAAAGATTTTATTTCAATTATTCAATTTGACCATGTGGCTAGTGTTGTTTTGCCTACTCAGAATGTGAATGATTTGACAAAAATTCAACAAGCGATTTCAAGTATTCAATTGGGTGGATCGACCAATTTGCATGATGGAATTATGTTAGGTTTTCAAGAGGCTTTGAAAAATGACCGAAATAATGTTTCAAGTCGAGTGATTGTTTTGACTGATGCAATTGCGAATACCGGAGTGATTGATCCAGAAAAAATGATCCAAAATAGTCAAGGATATTCTGCTGAAAATTCGATTGATTTTGCCATGATTGGAGTTGGTGTTGATTTTAATTATGAATTGTCAAGACAATTAACTCAGCATGGAAAAAACCAAATTCATTTTATTAATGATCCAAATGATATTACAAAAATATTTGTCAATGAGGTGGAAGCCTTGCTTTATCCCGCAGCAAAAATGCCCACTCTTGAGATTGAATTCGGAGATAATTTTGAAGTCGCTCAATTCTATGGATATGAACCAACGACGGATGATCGAACGATCAGATTGAATCTAAATAATATTAATGCTGGTTTGACACAAGTGATTTTAACCAAGTTCAAAGTGAAAGGTGGGACTGAAAAAGGAACTAGAGTCAAAGTGAAATTGAATTATTTCGACGTGCAAAAAAATAAAATGGTGAGTCAAAATATGTCTACCAATTTAGAAATTGATAATTCATGGACTGCTCACAATATGCTTCAAGATCGAGAAGTGGAGAAAAATTATCGCATAGCGCAAATGGCGCAGGATTTAAAAATCATGTCAGAATTTTATCAAAAGAATCAACCGTTTGCAGCTAAAGGACATTTGAGTTTAGCAATTGATGCTATCAAAAAAGAATATCCTAATCCGACCGATGTAGATTTTTTGAGGATGCTAAATATTTTGGAAAACTATATGGGAAGGTTGAATGGGTTGCTAGCGAAAAAATAATTCTTGTTTTTGTTTTTGTTTCGCCCTAAAAAGGGTGAAACAAAAACCAACACAAACTACTGATAATCAATTATTTATAATAAAAAAACATCCCAAAATAAATTCTTTTTATAAATCACTAAAAAATATAATCAACATGAAAAAAATATTATTAGTAATAATTCTTCTTTGTAGTTATTTGATAACAATACATTCCCAAGAATTAGGAAATGCTAATTCGGTATATTCTGGAAAATCAACTCCGAAAAATATCTACGCCAAAAGTTTTGAACCACAAATGCAATTCAATAATAACAATGTGGTTACAATTAAAGTCAGAGGAATTTATAATGATAATAATGTGCGTCGAGTCGCCTACTTTGGATTGACTCAATTGGGCAAAGATATTGATGAAGTCAACGAATTAATGGATGCTCGAATAAAAAACGTGGAGCAAGAAATTAAAAAACTAGGCACTTCGGTGGAGTTTTTTGCAGACATGATTTCGTTCATTCCCATCTATGAATTTGAGACGGAGAAAAAACTTTTTAATAAGCGAACTTATAATGAAGTACCCAAAGGTTTTGAATTGAAAAAAAATATCCACATAGCTTTTTCGGATGGAAATTTAATGAACCAAATCATGGCGATTTGCGGAGAGAATGAAATATACGATTTGATCAAAGTCGATTATATTTCTAAAGATGTGGAAGGGGTTCATGATGCTTTGCGAAAACAAGCCAACCAAGTTTATGCAAAAATGGTCAAAAATCATGAGTCTATTTTAGGTATGGATTTTTCCCACAAAAGAAAACAATTCAATGAAGGATTTAATGTTGCTTATCCTAAATATCGATATAATTCCTACACCGCTTATTCGAGTCCTCAACTAAATGTAAAACGAAAATCAGTTGTTACCCAGGTTAAAAAATCGCCAACCATGTACTATGAACCAATGCAATATCTGCAAGAAAAATTTATCATTAATCCTGAAATCATGAAACCTTCCCTTCAGGTGGTTTATGAAATGCAAGTAATTATTCAATTGAATGACCCTATTCCTCCGCCCGAACCACAAGTTCAAGTTCAAATCAAAACGGAAATAAAAAAGGAATTTTACATGGTAAATCCACAAGGTGTGGTGACTAAATTGCCTACTAATTAGATTTTAAATAGCTGTGTATCAATAGTTCCAAATCAATTTTTCCCAATAAAAAAAGAGCGACTTCAATGATTGAAGTAGCTCCTTTTTTCTAAAATTTAGTAATATTTTATAATGCTAAAACGCCATTTATTTTATGAACTACGCCATTCGAATGGACTAAATCTCTTGCAACAAAATCTGCTTTGGTCAAGCCTAAAACTAAAAATGGGTTAGCTAAATCATCAACATTAATGAACAGTTCTTTTCCTGAAAGAAAAAGTGGAACAGTTGTACCTACCTCTAATTCTGAAATTTTCACATCAACATTTGCGACATGAAATTTGACAATCATCGTCAAAATATTTTGAGAAACATCATCTAACGATGTCCAGTTATTATTAGCCAAAAAAGCTTGAAAAGCAACATCATTTGGAACAAAAATAGTGAATGGTCCATCTCCCGAAAGATCAAGATTAATCCCTGTTCGAAATAAGGCTTGGTAAAATATAGTACAATCGTTTTCTCCTTTTAGATATTGCAATAAATTTAAATTGCTTGGTGGATTATTAGTCGTCGTTAAACTTTTAATAGTTCCTGGAGAATCAGAAGGAAGGTTATTCGAAGGTGGAATATTAGGATTTTCAGTATTGGTCTGATTATTTATATCTGATGCTGGTTCAATAATTTCTTTTTGGCAAGAAGTCATTAATAAAAGTATTCCGATAAAGGTAGTAATTAGAATATTTTTCATGGCAATTTTAGTTTAAATGAATTTTCAATAGACTTTAGTCTAACTACCAAAATACAAAAAGAATACCAATCCATTTGTTTTCCTAACAAAAATAAAAGCCCTCCAAATCTATTAGATTTAGAAGGCTTAATTTATATCTAAAAAAGACATAATCATTTGAAAGTCAAACGATTACATATTCTTCTCAAATTCTAAAATTGTTCTTTCAATAATATCACAGCACTCGTTAATTTGCTCTGCAGTCATCACTAATGGTGGTGCAAAACGAATAATATTACCATGAGTTGGTTTCGCAAGTAATCCATTATCTCTTAATTTCATGCAAATATCCCAAGCCGTAGAACTTTCCTCTGTGTCATTAATTACGATAGCATTTAATAATCCTTTGCCACGAACTAAAGTAACCATTTCCGTTTTTTCCATCATTGCATTCATGCGAGATCGGAAAATTTTCCCCATTGCATCTGCATTTTTTGCCAACTCTTCATCCTTAATTACTTCCAACGCTTCCATCGCAACAGCACATGCCAATGGATTTCCTCCAAAAGTAGAACCATGCTCACCTGGCTTAATTGCCATCATTACTTCGTCATTTGCAAAAACTGCACTTACTGGAAAAACACCACCAGACATTGCCTTTCCTAAGATCAAAATATCAGGTTTTATTTCAGGGCGATTTTCACATCCTGTATTGCAATCACAATTCCCACAAGTAGCCAAAAGTCTTCCTGTCCGAGCGATTCCAGTTTGCACTTCATCTGCAATAAAAAGAACATTCTTTGCTTTGCACATTTCGGCAGCATATTTTAAATATCCTTCATCTGGAACAAAAACACCTGCTTCTCCTTGAATTGGTTCTACCAAAAATCCAGCAACATTAGGATCCTCCAAAGCTTCTTTCAAGGCATCTAAATCATTATAAGGTATAACTTCGATTCCAGGTAAAAATGGTCCGAAACCAGTTGTACTAGAAGGATCAACTGAACCTGAAATAATCGCCATCGTTCGACCATGGAAATTTCCTGTAACAAAAATAATTTTTGCTTGATTCGTTGGAATGCCTTTTACTTCATAAGACCATTTTCTACAAATCTTCAAAGCTGTTTCCACCGCTTCCACACCTGTATTCATCGGAAGCACCTTATCATAATTAAAATACTCTGTAACATATTTTTCATACGGCCCTAGCATATCATTATAAAATGCACGGGAAGTCAAGGTTAATTTTACAGCTTGTTCATTAAGTGCATTGATGATTCGAGGATGACAATGTCCTTGATTTACAGCAGAATATGCAGATAAAAAATCATAATATTTCTTTCCTTCTACATCCCAAACATACACTCCTTCTCCCTTCGCTAACACAACTGGAAGTGGATGATAATTATGTGCGCCATATTTATCTTCTAATTTCATTAAGTCTTGAGACGACATCATTGTTTCTTGCATATTGATTTTATTTAAAAGTCAGATTAATTGTTTCTAAAATGAAATGCAAGCTAGGCATTTTCGTAGAATTTGGCAAAACAAGTCGGTTAAATCGTTGGACGTTTTACATTAGACATTCACCTTATTATAGGAATTATTTTCTTTGAGTCAATATTAATATTTTTCATCACCTTTGCAAAAAACAATAATTATGAAAAATATCAATATTCTACTTTTTAGTCTTTGCATGCTAACCTTCGTTTTCTCTTGTTCTGAAAAAACGAATAGTGCCATTTCTTCTACTTTAAAAAATCCTCCAGCTGCTGGTTTTGACTTAGCTAATTCTGATGCTGCTGCGATCAAAGTTGCCGACCAAGTCATGGAAGCAATGGGTGGTAGAAAAGCTTACGATGAGACGAGGTATTTGTTTTGGAATTTCTTTGGCAGTCGAACTTTACTTTGGGATAAACATAAAGGTGATGTCAGAATCGAATCTCAAACAGATGATTTTACTGTCGTGATGAACATTCATACCATGAAGGGAAAAGTGAAAATGAATGGGAAAGAATTATCTCAACCTGATTCTCTCTCCAAGTATTTGCAAAAAGGAAAAAATATTTGGATCAACGATTCTTATTGGTTGGTGATGCCGTTTAAATTAAAAGATTCAGGGGTGACTTTGAAGCACTTAGGCGAGGACAAAACGGAAGCAGGAAAAATGGCTGATGTCCTTGAATTAAATTTTAAAAGCGTAGGAAAAACGCCTGAAAATAAATATCATGTCTTCGTGGATCAAGAAACTAAATTAGTTGCTCAATGGACATTCTATCCAAAATATACAGATACAGAACCTCGCTTTTTAACGCCTTGGGATGGTTATAAAACTTTTGGAAAAATTAAATTGAGTGGCGGACGTGGAACTTATCAATTGACTGATATTAAGGTTTTGGAGAAGGTGGACGCTGGCGTTTTTGAGAAATTATAAAATGCTTTGAATATCGAACAAGGATTTGAGAAGTTTGACCATAATATTTGAATGGTTTCAATATGGAGTGTCGTCAAACTTCTTAAATCTCAATTCCTTGTATCAATATTCGATATTCAATTTCTCCCCTCTCAACTCATCCAATAACGAAGTCTCCGTTTGAAACTTCTCCCAATATTTCGATAAATCTTCTGCCATCATATAATCCAAACATTCTTGGAACATCGTTTTTACTGAGGCTGGAATTCCTTCTTTTTCCATCCAATTAAAAAACTCTTCAAACTCCGCTTTAATTTTTTGCTTTATCGGAAGTGGCAAAATTTTAATATTATAATGTGACGGTCTTTCCAAAATATTAAAATAAATATCGGTTGGAGTTATCATTTGCAGCTCCAAACATTCTTTATAGAAATCAGGTAAATGTTGAATATTGAAAACTGAAATCGTAGGTGCAATCTTAAATTTCACATGAGGAAGCGTTCGTATTTTTTCTCGATTTTCCAAAACAGTTTCCCACGACATTTCTTTTCTGATGTATTCTCCCAACTCTCCTGCCCCATCCAAACTAGCTAAAATTTCTACTTCTGAAAAATGTTTCCATAATTCTAACGCATCATATTTTTTAAATTTTAGCATGGAAAAATTCGTATTATATCGCAAACGCATTTGAGTTGCATTATTTTCCACTAACCATTCTAGCAACATAAAATGTTCTTCCATTGCCAAAGGTTCGCCTCCAGCAAAGTATATTTCTTCCGATTGTAACAATGCTTTTCCGCATTGTTTCAAAAACAAATTAAAGTCATGAATATTTTGAATAATAGCTTTTTCGCCAAGATTAGTTCCTAACTTATTAGCATCAGCAAACCATTTCGAACTGGCTCCATGCCAACAAGTTCTACAGCGAAAATTACAAATATTGGAAAATCGAATATCAAAATAAATAGGAAGTGGAGCAGAATGCTCTTCTATTCTTATGTGAGGAAATTTTTCAAAAGTTTCTTGCCGAATACTTTTCCCACCTGCTGCTTCGAGTTTGTAGCATTGAGCACAACGTTTGTCTTTTTCGCCTGCGGCAAATTTTTTACGAAGTTTTTGGATAGGTTCCCCGTTCCAAATTTCTTCCATACTTTGCTCATTGATATTGCCAAAAGGGATATTGGCGACACAGCAAGCTTTAGCTATTCCATTGTTGCCTATGTGGAAATGAATCCAAGGCATGAGGCAATATGGTTTGTTAGTTGGCATCTTTTTTCTATGAGAAGCGGTGTTAGGGCTTCGAGCCCTAACACCGCTATTTATTAAAAATAATAAGTGAAAGTTACTTTTTAAAAATTCTAAAAACTTTATTTAAATTTCCAGATTGGATTTGCAAAATATAAATTCCACTTGTCAATCCACCTAAGTCCAAATTAGTTTCATTTTCTAAATTAGACTCCTTCACCAAGTACCCGACACCACTATATAACAGGACCTTTCCATTTTCTTTTTTAGAAAAAATAGTCAAGTCATTTTCAATCAAATTAGTAGAAATACTCACCCAATTTTCAGTCTCCAAATTTTCCGTCGAACTAGTTGGGAAGTAAGCTCGTTGCACCAAAGTTGCATCTAAAATAAATGGATTTGAATTTCCTTGTTTATCCGTAATTCCATTGTTACGAGCTTCTTCTATTGCATCTACAGGATCATCTAAATGCCATTGATACAAGATTTCTTTTTGATTATGGAAAAAATTAGGATCCGCGCCATTTGCAGCAGATCGGTAAATCGTATAAAAATAAAATACCGCTCTAGCAATATCTCCTTTGATAGATTCACGAGGTTCAAAACCACAATCTTCTTCATCTTTTTCACTATAAGCATCAATATTAGAGGTTGGAGTTGAACTAACTTGGGTCGCTTCAAAAAACCATTTTTCGGTGTCGCTATCTTCAATATCTCTAAATTCACAACTTCCTCTCGATTCGTTTACACTTACCTTTGATGGAAAAATATTATGCAAATCACTTTTCTGTGGTTCACTAGCGGCACCTTTAGATTGCGGATAAACATGCTCCGCATTAATCCCAGCACCATTTTGAAAAGCAGAAACACTTGGATCTTCGGTTGGGTCAAGTGTTACTTTAAAATTGGTATAAATACCAAAAAGATCATTCCCTACATTATCAATTTCAGAATATAAAATGTCTCTTGCTGGACCATATCCCAAAGTGCTCGAAGGAGTATAAGTTGATTGCAAAGCTGTGATTAATTCTTCGCCCATTTTCCCTGCCTCGATTTGAGCTTGAAGCATCATGGGAAATAATAAAAGTAGAAATGTAATTTTTTTAAACATTGAGTTTGTCTTTTTAAAATAGAAAAAAGTATTCCGGAATGGTGAAAGAATAACTTATAACTCTTTGACTTCTTCTTTCATCATTCCAAAGCATAAAGTTAAACGAATTCAATAATATAGTATACATTTTATCGAGGAATCGTCAAACAGCAAACATGATTTTTTTACTATTCTGAAATAGTAAAATTATTTTTGATTAACAATGAATCATTTAAATATAAAGATAATTCGTATTCTCCTACTTCTCTCGGAAACGAAAATGGTGCTTTGACCCAACTCTTAGTCCATTCTTCGGAATACCTTATTGTTTGTGATAAAAGGGTTCCATCTGGTAATTTCCAAACATATGAAATAGGAGTAGTTTCAGAATAAGGGATCACAACTGTGTAAGCTTCAAATCTAGTGTTTTGAGTAATCTTATCATAATTTGTAAAAACACCTGATGCATCAACTTTTCCAAAACTTAATTTTTTGGGACCAGGAGAAGTTATTTCTAAAGGAGTCAAAACTACTCTTTCCTCTTCTTTAAAACCTTTTAAATTTCGTTCAAAATTTTCATTCTTTTGAACAAACCAATTAACGCATAGTTGATAATATTTCTCTACTTTATTTGGATGAAGATTGGCAAGATTATTTTGTTCAGTTGGATCATTTTCTAAATCATAAATTTCTGGAGATTTGTTTCCTATTTTACGAGTGATAAATTTCCATTTCCCATCTACTAAACCTAGTTTTTCTGGATGAGAATTTTTGTAAAAAAAGTGAATCCTTTGCTCGTAATTCTCCTCAAACAAATTTTGACCAGGCACCTCCTTTGGTGAAATATTAGCTACCCCTAAAATGGATGGCATAATATCTCCAATGAATCCATTCCGATGAAAATACCTTGGCCCATCCTCCATTCTAAAATCAAGGGTTAAGAAAAAATTTCGAACATTCTCTTCATAAATATGATGCTTATGCAGGATATTATTTTGATGCCTTTTTCCAAATGCTTCTCCATGATCTCCACTAACTACGACAATGGTATTTTCCAATAAATCTTGTGTAGCTAGGAACTCAACTAGTTCTCCAATTTCTTGATCTACATATCGAATGGTATTTTTATACCGACCAAGTTCGGTGTTGTTAAATTTGTTAGGAAAATCTTCTGGCACATAATATGGATGATGAGTAGAAATATTTAAAATCTGTGCAAAATAAGATTGGTCTTTTTCTTGCTTGGCAATCCATTCTTTTGCCTTTTCGAATACTGTCTCATCTTTTAAACCCCAAGAATTTAAGCGGTTCTTTTTAGTAAATTCAGCATTCGCAAAGTCAGGAATAAATTTCTCATCAAATGGTAAATTGAGATAAATGTCCAAAAAATTCTCCGTATCCATAAACATCGCAGAGAACAGACCAGTTCGATAATTAGATAATTTAAATTCATCAACCAAGGTTGTCCCCGTGTATTCATAATTACCTTCCGACTTAGATTTTCCCCAAGTAAAAGTTACGCCTCCCGTAGAAATTGGAATATGTGATCGCTCAGACCCAGGGAAAGTATTATAAATTTTAGGAAAAATAATTCCATGTTTTTGTAATCGAGCTAGATTAGGAGAAACAGATTCATCCAGTTTACCTTCGGGAAACATATTAATTGCTCCTACCGATTCTAATAAAACATAAATTATATTTGGTTGCCTCTTATTAGTTTTAACGTAGTTGGTTTGGTAATCAATGATTCCATTTTCCTCTTCTGTATTATTATACGACTCCCCAAATTGAAGTGAATAGATATCTATATTTTTATCTAAATCAAATTTTTCAGAACTCGTACTCGATTCGCGAAAGGCACTTTTTGTTAAAGAAAAGATTGGATGCTGAGGTAAATTATTATTTTCAATTTCACTCTTGCCTATGATTAAGAACAAAAGAATTATTCCAACAGTCAGAATATTTTGAATTTGAAATGGGTGGTGAATTTTAAAATTGGTAGTGAAAATAATATTTCTACGTAAAAAGAAAAGACAAAAAACAAACCAAATTAAATTAATTAAATTCCACGAATTTAGATTTGCCCAAATAGAATCGATCATTCTAAAAAACGACAAATCACCGGTCTCTTGATAAATATTAAATTGATAATGATCTAAAAAAAAGGAATAAAAAATATGGTCTAGTAAAATATAACCAACAAAAAAACTTACCAAAAAAAAATAAAAATACCGTAGTGATTTTCCTTGGTAAAAAAATAAAAACAGCAAAGATATCAAGGCTGAAAAAATTACATTTTGCTTTTGATAAGATAGCAAGGTGAATAAGGAAGAAAGATTAGGATCATTTTCTAAAAAGAAATGGACAGTAATTTCAAATTGAAAAAGGAGATAACTAAAAAAAAGAATCCCAAAAATATTTCTAATCGATTGACTCAAATCTTTAGTTTCATTTTCTAAATAATCCATATTCTTCTAAAATTATTTACTTGGGTAAGAATGTAAGTTCATGGACAAGATTAACCTTGTCCATGAACTTAAGCGAGTGATCAAATTTAGTGGTAGTTCAGGTGAAATACTACTTTGGATGATAAGTCCGTGTCGCATTTTTCAAAACTTCTTCTTTTTTCAAAGACATTTTTTTCAATTCCTGTTTGCTATACTTTTCCATTTGATCATCATAATGTGGACTCTTCGGATCATTGGAAGCACCATAGGGAACGATTGATTCAATCTGCACTCCTTCCTTGGTAAACCGCACCAAACTCACATAAGATTCTCCTGCAAAAATTTTGAACTTTCCTTTTTTGTAAGGCTTACCATACATTGCCGCAATCACATTTGGCCCACCCCACATCGGAATAGATTTATCTCCTCGAATGTGACGTTGCATTTTTCCCAAGGGAACATCTTCTGATTTGAAATGCTTTTTCAGATGCTTTTTCACCTCCTTTAGTCTTTCAATTAAATAAGCTTCCGTCAATGGCGGGCCATTTGGAAATAGTCCATTTTTACTTCTGTCCTTATGAATAAAATGATAACTCAAATTAAAAATTGTTGCACCCATATTTTCAATATCCGTTTCTCGATTCCAATTATTAAGGTGCGTAATTATTTTGGCTAAATCAGGATATTTCTGAGGATCTAAATTAAGTAGCAATTCCAAATTAGGAAACGAATGTACCTCTGCAGGAGTATGCCATTTTGTATCCATTTTGATTCGCTTAAAATCTTCGTAAGAAATCTTCCCCTCTTTTTTCATCAAATCGAAATATCGAAGCGACCGATTATTGTCACCAGTCATGTAGCCAAATGTAGCATTGATCGTCGAAGGATCAATATTTTCTTCCACAGCGGTAGAATGAAAAGGCGTATTATTTGAATTTCCAAGATAACCACAACTAGGATTTTTAATCTGAAAAATATCTTCAAAAGAATAAAAGTCATTTCCCCAAACTACCTCAGAAGTATAACCTGGCAATACTTTTTTCCAATCATACTTTGGATTTCTTTTGGGAAAAAGTCCAAGGCTAGAGTAGAAGATATTATCTTGATTATCTGCATACATTATATTGGTCGTACAAACTCCGAGACGACTGACGGCAGTTTTAAACTCATTAAAATTCTTCGCTTTATTCATCATGTACCATTGTTCGGCACCTCCGATAGTTTGGTTGGCTGTAAATTTCAAAGCATAGTAATTTCCATTTTTACTTTTTAAAACTGGTCCATGTTTACTTCGATACATTTTACGTTTGATGCCTATTTTCAATCCTAAAATTTTTACTTTTAATTTCACCTTTCGCACTTCGAGGGTTTCCCATTTTCCATCATAAAAATATTTGTTCTTTTCATTCTTATGCATTTCTAATCTATAGATGTCAGAAAAATCCGCATGATTAACGGTGTGTGTCCAAGCCAAATTTTCATTCGCTCCAACGGTGATATGCATTCCTCCGAGTAGCGTTGCTCCCAACACATTCATTCCTTCTTCGCTCACCAAATGCGCTTCGTACCAAGAGTAAGGTCCTTCCAATGGTTGATGTGGATTAATCGCCAAATAGGTTTGTCCATCTTTTGTTTTGTTGCTATTTACGGCGAAGGCATTCGATCCCATTGGAGTTCTATTTTCGATGGCTTCCATTTTTCCAGAAACCACTTTTTGTAAATCTCCTGGCAAACCTGAGAGTAAGGTCAACGCCAAAGTGTACCCTTTAATCACATCTTTTCCATCAATAGGAAACATCTTTTTTGACAATACTTTTTTGGGATATTTTTTGGCAAAATCATTCATACCTTGAGAATAGGCATCTAGGATTTTTTTAAATTTTGGAGAAATGTCAGTCTCATATTTTTTATCCACCACTTCATTTACTTCAATTAAATGTGCAGCAAAATCTAGTACGACACCATCGACTCCTTTGACTGCTCCAAGACCTCCTCGTATAGGTAATAAAGTTTCTTGAATTGTTTCAAAATCATCTTCCGCAGATGCCCAAGCAAGTCCATACGCGACTTGCGCATCCGTCTTCGCATAGATATGAGGAACGCCCCATTGATCACGAATGATGGTAATATCGTCAGGATTGATTTGAGCAAAAATGGAGGAAGCAAAAAATAGGAAAAGGGAAAAAAAGAGTAAGAACTGCTTTGTCATATTATGATATTTTGAAGCAAAAATAGGAAAATGTTTTTAACAAAGGAAGCATCCGCACCGTGGCACGACTTTGAGCCGTGCCACGGTTATTTTTATTAGCAGAACTTATATTTTGGATCGTAAAATGGATGTAACGAAAATTAAAAACTGAAGTAAACGTAACTATTCAGCAAGTTTAAAATTAATTTTGCCACAATCCTTAACCGAGTGAAAAACGAGAGATTTGTTCTTTTTTTCATTGAAAAAAAAAGAACCAAAAAATTCTAGGCGAAAAAATAGCTTAACTCAACCCAAGCTCCCACTCCCTCATTTTTCGCCAGCCCCAACCCGCACCATTTCTCATTGACCATTACTCAATTTCAGTATTACAAAGTAGTACAAAAAAACGAGCTACTTTATTACAAGTAGCTCGTTCGATGCTATAACTCCTTATTTCCCGTAAGGATATTTTTGTTCGTGGGATTGTATTTTCCTTTTCCTAAAAATGTTAATCAAATGTAGGCGTAAACTTAAAAGAACTAAAAAACACTTTATCCATTTTTCCAAAAAAAAATACTTATATAAGTACATAAAATCTATAAAACATAGAATAAATCTTATTTTTTTTCCAAAAAAAAGACTTATATTTATTAAAATAAAAACACAGAAAAATGCAAAAAAGTAGATTACTTGAACTCTTCAAAAGTTTAAATAAAGTAGAAGTAAAGAAATTAAGAAAATGGGTACGTTCTCCATTTTTTAATCAGCGGGAAGATGTGATTTTGCTTTTTGATTATTTGGAAAAAAATCGTCCATTTGAAAAACTAGACCGACTTCATCGAGAGTATATCTTTTCCAATATTTTCCCCAATGAAAAATATAATGAGAAAAAAATAGGATACGCACAGTCTTTTTTATTAGCAGAAATCAAAAAATTTATTGCTTACGAGGAGTTTTCAAAAGAGGAGATTCGTCCACAAATTCACCTAGTGCAAAACTTGAGAAAAAGAGGTTTGAATAGACATTTTGAGAGTGAATGGAAAAATGCAAATATATTGTTAGAAAACCAACCCATTCGAAATTCAGACTATCACTTTTTTAATTATCAATTGCAAAATGAGCAACATGAATACTCCAATAGCCTAAGTCGAAAAGAGCCAAAAGGATTGCAAGAAGCGAGCAATGAATTGACGAATTATTTTATTGCTCAAAAATTAAAATTAAGCTGTGACCAACTGAATGCACAAAATCTAATTCAGGTGGAATACGAGCAAGATTTCCTTTCTGATGTGATCATTTTTTTAGAAGAAAAGAAAGAACTAAATCTACCCTCCATTGAAGTTTATTATCATTATTACAAAACACTTATTGAGCAAGAGAACAAAGACTTTTATCAAAAATTAAAAGAGAGCCTTGTTGCTTATCAAGGAAAGTTTCCAAAATCAGAGTTGAATTATTTGTACTTAGCTACCATCAATTATTGTATCAAACAACATAATGCAGGCAAGAAAAATTTTACTAAAGAGATGCTTCAATTATACAAGGAAGGATTGAAAAATGAAGTCTTTTTGGTCAATGGAATTTTAGATAGATTTACATATAAAAACACAGTTGCCACAGCGATTCATTTAAAAGAATTTGAATGGGTAGAAAAATTCATTCATGAATATAAAAACCAACTTGATATCAAATGGCGAGAAGATATGTTTAATTATAATTTGGCTGTTTTATATTGCAATTTACCAGATTATGATAAAGCAATGACTTTATTGCAACAAGCTGAATTTGATGACATTTTCTTAAAAATTGCTACTCGAAAAATGTTACTTAAAATTTATTTTGACTTGGAGGAATCAAATTCTTTAGAATCTTTATTAGATAGTTTCCAACGTTTTTTAACGAGACATTCTAAAAACTTAGGTTACCACCAACCAGTTTATTTAAACTTTATAAAATTTGTAAGACGATTGTTACAAACGCCTGCATATGATAAGACTGCTAGAGAAAACCTAAAAATTGAAATTGAAACAACTAAAGATTTAGCAGATAAAAAATGGTTAATTGATAAATTAAATATTTCGTAAAGTAAGGTGTTTTACAAATAAGAGAGGTGTTAGCGCTTCAAGCTCTAACACCTCTTATTTCTACCTTTTCATAAAAATAACTTTCTGCACCTTCGATCTCTCCCCTGCTTTCCAATGAATAAAAATCATACTTTCATTCATACCTTTGGTTTCAATTTTATAAAAATGTTTTCCAACATTCTGCATTTCATTTTCCACAAGTCCGCCAATTTTTTGTCCTAAAGAATTATAAAAATCAATATTTACATTTTCCTTATCCTCTAAATAATACTCCACGAAAAACAATTCATTTACGGGATTTGGATAAACTTCAAAAAATGATTTTCCATTTTCTATATTTTCATTATCAACCTTAACTTCTACCGTCTGAAGACTATCACAACCATTGGCAGCCATGAGTAATAAGAGGATCGTTGTATCATTTTCAATTATTTCTCCATTGATTTCTGTTCCACTATTGATATAAATTATACTATCAGAATAACTATGTTCCAAGACGTGAACGATTGTCATTTCCACACTATTGAGATGACTTAATTCGATGGTTTCAATCAATAAAGTATCATTTTGAATTTCGATTCCTTGGAGACTATCCCCTCTACATATTTCTTCATTTTGCACCAAATATTCAGTTGGAATTTCGATTGTATGAAAAACAGTTTCTGTAATTATCGGTGCATTAAAATCAAAATAAATACCTGCTGAATTATTGATAATTGTTCCTGGAGATAAATTTTCTTTTAACCCAATTTTGAATTTCACAAATCCATTGGAACCAACTAAATTAACATTACTGTCTGGCAACATGATGTTTTCAAAAGTGAATTTTAAAATACCATTTTCCAAAATTTCAGGTTCATAATGATGACTACTCGTTCCAAATTGAATAGTTGTTGCATCTAAAAATGGGGACAATGTATCTCTTAAAACTACCGTAAATGCTGTATCTGTTCCTGTATTTTGAAATCGAATATGATATTCAATTTCGTCGGAGTTAGCAATATAATGTTCACTAAAATATCCTGTAGGATAGGCAGCTTTAGTGTTTGGATCATATGAGCCAATATTTTCTTGACAATCTACATCTATAAAATAATTGCCATCATCCATTGGAAATTGTGTCACGAAACCAAGATTTATATTGCTAGATCCACAGCCTTCTACAACTGAAGTCGGCATGCTATTTCCAGGATGACCAGCTGATTGTTGGACTTCTGCTCTGAAGGTTTGACCTTCAGCAAAAACTGATCTAGTGATCACTTGATTTTGAAAAAGCTCAGAAATTGGCTCTGCAAAAAGGATAACATCATCTTGAATAATTCTTACTATTCTTGGTTCACTAATTGGATTTGTACCAACATTTTCAAAACTAAAAATCACCGAATCACCCACACAATTTCCTGAGACTTGAATACTTGAACTATCCCAAACGATATTTGGAATAAGACAGAATGTATCTGGAAAAATATGTGCTTCCACACAATGGGTTTGTCCCAAAACTGTACTATCACAATCCACCAAAACATTAACCGTAAAAGTTCCACACGCGCCTACTTCAACATTTCCAACATCAAAAGAGAATAAATTATTTCCCAAATCAACTGATGGAATACTCGAGGAATTCACTAATAAATACTCATCAAATTGAACTTCGACGAGTGCATTAGACTCGTCGATCGTTCCTTTGTTACAGTATTTTATATAATAAGTATTTTCAAAACATCTCCGTAATTGAGGTGCTGAAATGTCGACCGTCATATTGGGACAATCAACTATTGACTGAATTGGGAGATCTAATATTGTCGTATCAAAAAGATCATTTAAGATCAATGGAAATTCATCATAGGTTGGACAGGTCTCCCAAAGTTCATTAGGTGCAATAACTCGTAAAATATAATTTCCAGTATCGCATAAAATGGAATAATTTCCTTGCGCATCAGCTATCGAAAAATAATCTTCCGTTCCATCAGCTATTACCAGCCAGCCATCTAAACCGGATTCCATATTATCAAACAAACAATCATCATCTATATCATGGAATATATTTCCTTGAATATTGGTAGTAAAACTATTGATCTCTGTATCCGTTTTGATCACCGCCATAATGGAATCACCTGTCCCTGCTATCACAAATCCATTGTCAGGTGTGTTCAAAATTTTAGCAGGATAACCAACGGCATTGCTCTCGGTCAAATATCGAGTCAGGATTTCATTTCCTTCAGAATCAGTTCTGACAATCAAACCAAACCCTTCATTACTAACATTCAAAACAGAATTTCCTACCGTCACCAAATCTCCATTTGGAGCTTCGGTGATAGAAAAAGCTCTTTCTTGTGACCCTGTCACTCCGATCAAATTAGACCAAAGAGAATCTCCCGTTTCACTTATTTTTATTAAATATAAATCTCCTTCAGATCCACTATTTAATCTTTTGTAACCAGCACTTACATACCCTCCATCAGAAGTCTGAATGACATCTTCTCCAAATTCATCAAATTGCCCTCCTGTTTTAAAATCCCAAACTTCCTCTCCATTTTCATCTAATTTTACTAGGTAAAAATCCTCATCATCATTACTTCCCAATGGACGTGTGTATCCTGTTATAATGTAACCACCATCTGCTGTATTTTTAATATCACGCCCTTCGGTTTTGCCAACATTTGGCCCAGCAGATTTCATCCATTCTTGCTGTCCTTGAGCATCTACTTTTATCAATAAAATTTTATCATAATTAGGAGCAAATTCTCCCATCATCAAAAAACCTCCATCAGTAGTTGGAAGAATTGCATTCAATTCATCATAGGAACTTGACCCATAATTTTGAGACCAAATTTCATTTCCCAATTCATCTAATCGCAACAAGTAATAATCACCTGAACCAATAGAGTTATTAAAAGTCATTCCTCCAATAATATATCCTCCATCATCCAATTGAAAAATTCGAGTTGATCGATCTTCTTCCACTCCACCAAAATACTTTAACCATTGTTGATTGCCTTCTGCATCTAATTTCAATACGGCAATGTCCTGAGCAGCAGGAACATCTACAGTCGCAGTCAAACAATATCCACCATCAGCAGTCAAAGTCATATATTCCGTACGAACATTTTCATAATCCGTAATGGGATAAGTTCGTTCCCAGCCTTGAGCAAATGATGAACTAGAACAAAATAGCAGTAGGGTTAGCATTTGGTAGGCAAACCAATGCTTAGAAGTTGATCTTTTTTTTGAGTGCCGAGGTTGTCTCATGTGCAATGTATAGGAGTATGTTGTGTTTAATCGTTTTTAAAAAACGCTTTTCTTACTATAAAGATAAGTTTCTAGATTAATCTGGGCAAAAACATTAATTCCTTTTTTCCAATATTTTACAATCCTCTTATTTTAAAATCATCAATAAAACAGGCATTTTATGTTATTATTTTCCAATAAAAAAACTTAAAAACATTAAATTTTCATGGGGAAATGATACGAATTTCATCACCTTTTTAGATTACCTTTTTTGGAATTTTGCATTTGTGCACTATTCTGTTCTTCCAGAGTTTTGAGATATGGAAAGATTTTTAAAGAAAAAGTGCACATTTGAGACCAGTAAAACATTTTAAAACAACTTCATTAACTAAAATTACCAAAATATAACTAGGTTATCCTATTTTGCAAAATCAAAAAATAGAAACATAACATCATTTTCAAATCCATAATTCTAAATATTTTATGCCTCAATTCTTTATTGAAAATAATTTCCTCAAAGTAGGAATCAATCAAATCGGTGCCGAATTCGCTAGCCTTCAATCGGTAAAAGATGGAACTGAATATTTATGGCAAGCAGATCCAAAATTCTGGGGTCGACATTCCTGTATCTTGTTTCCATACATCGGCAAAGTTTGGGAAGACAAATTCCAAATTGGAGAAAAAACTTACCATGGAAAACAACATGGTTTTGCCAGAAATTTGCCTTTTGAGAATGTTCTATTGGAGAAAGAAAAAGCAATTTTCCAATTAAAAAGTAACGAGAAAACTTTGGATGAGTATCCTTATCAATTTTCACTTTTGATGAAATACGTTTTGGAAAAAAACCAACTGCACATCATTTACAAAGTAGAAAACTTGGATGATCAACCGATTTATTTTTCACTCGGTGCGCATCCTGCATTTAATGTTCCTTTGAAAAAAAATGAAAAACGATCGGACTATTCTTTAGAATTTGAACAATTGGAAAAAGTAAAAACTTTGGAGATTACAGATGGCTATTTAGATGGAAATTCTCGGGATATTTTTGATGGAAAAAATACGATTCAGATTACGGATGATTTATTCGACAAAGATGCTTTGGTCTTTAAAAATTTAGAGTCTGATTTTTTGCATCTAAAAAATTCAGCTGGGGAAAAAATTTGGACTTTCACCTTTAAAGATTTTTCCTATTTGGGTATTTGGTCGCAAAATCAGGAGGCTCCTTTTGTTTGTATTGAGCCTTGGTTTGGAGTGGCAGATGAGCTGAATGCGAATTGGGATTTTCGGAAAAAGGAAGGAGTTGTGGAGTTAGGGATTAGGAAAAAATTTGAATGTAAGCATACTGTTATAATTCACTAAGAGTAAAATAGAAGAGTAAATTAGTTGTCAGTATTATTCTTTATTTTTGGCAAATTTTTATCTGTATTTTATGAAGAAAGAAACCATATTTAAGATCATTTCCATCAGCCTTGGAATCTCCATCACCTTACTCGTCATCGAATTAGGATTACGATATATTTCCTTTGCCAACTACCATAGTCTTGATGAAATTGGAGTCGATAAAAGAGATGCCGTCAACGATCCACAAACTGAAAAAACCTTAGGTGAAATTATTCAACTTTCCACCAATAATAAAATCATCTATGAGCTGATTCCAAACTCAACTTACGGTTTCCAAAACATCATAGTCAAAACCAATTCTCGTGGATTTAGAGATAAAGAATATCCAGCAAAAAAATCAAAGAAGACCAAACGTATCATTGGTTTGGGCGATTCGATTATGTTTGGTTGGGGCGTGGAAGAAGAAGAATGTTACCTGAGTCAATTGGAAAATATGCTTAACCAAAATGAAAATGACTCGACTAATTACGAAGTCATCAATACTGGTGTTCCCGGTTATAATACGGCGATGGAAGTAGCTGTTCTCGAAAATAAAATAGACTTAACCCAGGTAGATTTAGTTATCATTAATTTTATTGAAAACGATTTTGACTTGCCCAATTTTATTCGAAAAAAACCACCTTATGATAACTTCAAACAATCTTTCATTCGGAGACAACTTTTCCCTGAAAGTTTAAATGGCTGGAGAGGAATTGATTCTAGGTTACATGAATCTCCTTTTGACACCACAGGATACTATGAAAAAGATCCTGAAAATGTTCCTGATATTTATAAAGATATGGTTGGAGAAAAAGGCTATCTAGCTGCCATGCAAAAACTAAAAAGCTTGAGTGAAGAACATGATTTTCAAATAATTCTTTTGTCCAATAGTCTCTACAAACCTAGACCGAAATCGGTGACTGATTTTGCAAAAAAATCAAATATTCCCTATTTGGATGTGCGAGAAAGTTGGTGGGATTGTAAAGTGGAATTTAATAATAAACCTTATAAAATTTCTGATGTCGATTGGCATCCAAATCGATATGGACATGAGTGTAATGCTAGAATTTTGTATAAAAAAGTGAAGGAAATTTTATAATGTTAGACGTTTTACGATGGACGTTTTACGTTTTTTTACAGTATTTTTTTTCCAAAAAAACTCAAAAGTAATTGTCAAAAACGTTCAACATAATACGTCTGACGTAAAACTTTTCTCTCTGCTATAAAAAATCTAGTTTCAATAAACTCCAATTCTCTAGTTTTTTCCCCACCATATGTTAAAATTTTTATAATTTCACCGCAATATTGCAATGTTTGAAAATGTTAAATCATTTTACATACTTAATATTGTTGTAAACCGTATTTCCTAACTTAGTTTTTATTATAAAAACATCTTTTAAATACCTGACGATCAGCCATTTGCAGGTTTAAAAAAAGTAACCTTATGAATTTTAAAATTCCAACTTTAGCTCTTGTGCTAAGTTTTCTTTTCGCTTCTCTTTCCCTTTCCGCACAAAAAACTACTACCCTCTCCGAAGCCCAGTTGGCTTTCAAAAAAGGAATGGAGTTCTTCGATGGAAAAGTGTATGGATTAGCTCAAAATGAATTTCGTAAAACCATAGAACTTTTGCTTCCTGTCAATGAGCCAGAAGCAAAATTACTTAAACAAAAAGCGGAATTGAATTTTGCTAAATGTGCGGTCAACCTTGGCCAGCCAGAAGGAGAAAACCTCATCATCGAATTTGCAAGAAAAAATCAACCTGATCCGATTGCCAATGAAGCACTCTTGGACATTGCTAATTTTTATTTTAATGATAAAAAATTCGACAAAGCAATGGCATTGTATGCTTCAATTGATACTTATGCATTGCCTTCTAACCAAAGATCAGAAGTAGTTTTTAAGATTGCCTACCTGAATTTCATCAAAAAGAAATTCTCCTTGGCGAAGTCTCAATTCAGATCAATCAAAGATGTTCAGAATGACTATTACTACCCTGCTAATTATTATTATGGTATGTGTAATTTTTTCACAAAAAAATATGCAGACGCCATTACGAGTTTCCAAAAAGCAAGTGGTTCTAAAAGATACAAACCTTATGTACCTTATTATATTACTTCCATTTATTTTGCAGAACGTGATTTTTCGAAAGTGATCAATTATGGTGTTTCGAAAGCAGAAGAAAAGAACGTAAAAAACCAAGCAGATATTAATCGTTTGGTGGGGCGAGCATACTTTGAAGAAGGAGAATTTTCGATGGCTAAAAAATATTTGGAGTACGCTGCGAGACGAGTAAAAAAAATGGATGCTTCAGATTATTATCAATTAGGATTTGTACAATACCAATCTAAAGAGTATAAAAAAGCAGAAGCAAATTTCAAAAAACTCAATCGAGAAAAAAATAAAATGGGGCAACTCGCTATGTATTATTTAGCGGATTGTAATTTGAAATCAGGTGACAAACGATCTGCTCGGAATGCATTTGCGAATGCTAGTCGACTAAACTATGATACTAAAATCCAAGAAGAATCTTTGTGGAATTATGCTAAGCTTTCTTACGAAATGAGATTCGACAGAGATGCAAGTGATGCTTTGCAAAAAGTAAATCCTCGAAGTCCTAATTACGCAGAGGCGCAAGGGTTGTTGGGAGATATTTTTCTAAATACTCGTGACTATGTGAAGGCAATGCAAATCATTGAGAGAATGCCTAACAAGACTACTAAGATTAAACAAACTTATCAAAAAGTAGCTTACTATCGAGGTGTTCAATTGGCAGGTGATGGTGATTTGGATGGAGCAAAACAATTGTTTTATAAAAGTTTAGATAGTGATTTTGATGCTCGAACTTCGGCTATGGCGAATTATGGTTTGGGTGAAATCGCACATCAACAAAAGAAATATCGAGAGAGTAATCAGCATCTAACTAAGTTTTTACAAGCTGCAAAATCACTCAATAATTTACCAGATGGAGCATCAGTAAATACTGCGAACTACACCGTTGGATATAATTATTTGAAAGAGAAAAATTACAAATCTGCTTTAGGATATTTCCAAGATGCCGTTGCTGGAATAAAGCGAGACGCTCCTTATATTCAAGATGAATATGTAAAAAAACAAGTTTTGGCAGACGCTACTTTGCGGGCTGGTGATGCTTTATTTAAGACAAATAATTACAATAGTGCCATCAAATATTATGATGAAGCTATTAATAAAAAATACTCTGGGTATGTGTATGCTTTATATCAAAAAGCAATCATTGAAGGGCTGCGAGGAAATCCAACCGATCAGATTTTAGCTTTAGAAAGATTGACAGAACAATATCCAAAATCTGAATTTACTGATGATGCTTTGTTGTCATTAGGAAATGCTTACCAAGATATTGGACGAACCAATCAAGCGACTGCAGCTTTCAATAAATTAGTTAGAAATTTTAAAGGAAAATCAAGTTTAGTAAATCAAGGTTTATTGAAATTAGGTTTGATTGCCTACAACTCTGGAGACTTACAAGGAGCCATCAAAAACTATAAAGATGTCTTTAAAAACAACCCTGATCCAAAAGAAGCAGAAGGTGCTCTAGCAGCATTGGAAGAAATCTATGTAGATGATTTGGGACAACCTGACAACTATCTTCGTTTCCGTGAAAGTCTAGGCGGTTATGATGTATCAACTGCAGCTCGTGATTCGATTAACTTCAAAGCGGCTGAGTCTCAATTTGATCTAGGGAACTATGACAAAGCAATTACGAAGTACAATGATTACATCGCAAAATTCCCTAACGGAAGACATATTATTCCTGCTTATTTCCACCGAGGAGAATCGAATACTGCTTTGAAAAAATACTCTGCTGCACTTCGAGATTATGACTATGTGATCAATAAAGGGCAAAGTAGATACTACGAAAAAGGATTGCGAAAAGCTTCAATCATCAGTTATAATCATGAAGAAGATTTTGAAAAAGCTTATGGTTATTATAGCAAATGGGCAGACGTAGCAAGTACTGAGGAAGCAAAATTTGAAGCACAGTTAGGTACACTTAGAAGTGCTTATCGAACTGGTCGAACGGATGCCGTTTACACTATGGCGAATAAGGTTTCGAGTAATCCGAGAGCATCACAAGATCAGATTGCAGCTGCTAATTTTTATTTGGGAAAAATGGCATTTGACAAAAAAGATTACGACCGAGCAGTTGCTTCATTCAACAAAGTGGTGACTAATTCTAATAATGAAAATACAGCAGAGGCACGGTACTCGATTGCTTATGTTTATTATGTTAGACGTGATTTAGATGTAGCTGAGAATGCTGCGATGAATGCTATTCGAGAAAATTCAAGTTATCAAATTTGGGTAGCAAAAAGTGGATTATTGTTAGCTGACATTTATGTGGAGCAAAGCAATTATTTCGATGCAAGAGCATTGTTAGAAGGAATGATTTCTAGCTACGAAGGTGAAGCTGAAGTGAAAGATCAAGTAGCTGAAGCTAAACAAAAATTGGCTGCCTTAAATGCAAAAGAAAATAGAAACAATAGTTTGACAAACCCTGATAGTGACATCTTAGAATTAGATGAAACTGGAGGATTTTAAAACGTTGGACGTTCGCTACGCTTGACGTTTTACGTTGAACGGCCCATCAAGCGAACGTAAAACGTAAAACGTTTTTAACAAATCTAAAACCTAAAAGAAATGAATTTTATTAAAAATATATTTGTCCTAATTATTGTTGCCTTGAGTTGCCAATTCGCACTTGCACAACCCGGAGGCGGTGGTTTAGAAGCAGGAGAAGTAGAAGTAATCAAAGAGTTTGATGCTCGATTATTAGATACTGAAAAACTGAAAGTCTTACCAGGACTTCCTCCTTTAGATACAACCTCTCGAAGATTGAATTATAATATTCCATTGAAGACCGTTCCAATCGATTATCCAGATCCAACCTTACGACCAATTGCTATCAAAAAGAGCAAAGTGGATAAGGGTTTCCGAGGATTTTTAAAAGCTGGATATGGTTTTCCAAGCTCTCCTTACGGAGAATTTGGATATAATTTTGGAGGAGAAAAAAAGAACTACAACCTTGGACTTCACCTATTACATAACTCAGCTAGCTTCAATAATGATTTTCAAGATCAAAGATATTCTTTGACTGATGCTTTGTTGAAAGGTGCTTATTATTTAGAAGAAGGTGGAATGGCCGTTGGTGGAAAAATTGGTTATACTGTTGATCAAGTCCATTACTTTGGCTATAACCCAGCGGGCGGGGTACTCGGAGATACCCTTTTGGATCGAGAGCAAATCAAACAACAATTTAATACTTTAGGAGTCGGAATTAATTTATTTAATGGGGAAAGAAATGATCTCGACATCAGTTATAATGCTGGAGTTGATTTTTATACCATGAAAGATAATTTTGCTTCGGATGAGTTAGGATTTAATTTGAATTTAAGTGGAACAAAATGGTTCAATGAAAAAAACCCTTTGACCTTGACCGTTCGTACAGATTTTACCACCTATGATGATACAGTCAAACAAAAGTTAAACAACTTTTACCTTCAACCTAATTTCACTTTTCATGGAGATAAATTCAGAGTAAAATTAGGAGCCAATTTAGTTTCCTTCAATGATAATTTTGATTTGTTGCCAGACTTGGAAGCATCTTATGCATTATTAGGTGCAAGGTTAGCTCTTTTTGGAGGCTGGAAAGGTGATTATGTGAAAAATGATATGCAAACACTTTCTGACTATAATCCATATATTTCTACTTATGGAAAATTGGATTTACGTAATACTGTTTATAATCATTTCTACGGAGGAGTTCGAGGAAGCCTTGGAATCATCGAATATAATGGCCAAGTCGGTTATAAAAAAGCAGAAAATTTAGCATTATTCCAGACGGATACAACTGACTTAAGAAGACGATTTATCACAGTATATGATACCGTAGATATTTTTAACATCGAAGGAGTAATTACTGCACGACCATTCAAAAACTTTGAATTGACTGCGGCAGTTACACAAAATATTTATAGTCCAAAAAATCAAGATAAAGCTTGGCACTTACCTAATCTAGATGTAAATGTTACGGCTACCTATTTAACATTGGAAGATAAATTGAGATTAAAAGCAGAGTTGTATGTTGAAAATGGAGTCCCATATTTGAATGAAAATGGTGAAGCAGATAACCTAAATGGCTTATTTGATCTAAGTTTTGGAGCAGATTATCAATTAGCAAAAAACTTTGGAATTTTTCTAAACCTCAACAATGTTGCCGGAAATAAACGTCAGAGATGGGCTAATTTCCCAACCTACGGAATAAACGTTTTAGGTGGAATAACTGCCCGATTCTAAAGAATTCAAGCTTTTTAGCTAAAAAAAAGAGTCAAATTCAAAATCAATTGAATTTGGCTCTTTTTTTGCTAAAGCACTTTTTTCTAAAAATCCCCATTTTCCTACCTTTTTTCTTGCAAAATCCCTACAATTATTCTAATTTTAGGGATTCAAACTAGTCTTCCCTTAAAAGCATCAATCTGGCTAAATGGCATCTTATCTGGAATCTCAGATTTGATTATTTTTTTACATTACTTTTAAAGAAGTTATTGTTTACACGTACCTCGTGTTTCACTTATTAATTTTTTTGCTAAAAAACAGCACTATGAAACAAGTAAATGTTTTATTACTTTTCTTATTTGCCGCTTTCAATTCGTTTGGTAACAGTATTTATATTGACTACAATGCTAGTAAGGATTGTATGGATAGTTACGAATATGCCAAAGATGGTAATGAAGAAACGCCCTACTTATTTTTTCACCTTAAAGTAAGTGATAATGAAAAAATCATTTTGGAAGCAGGTGAAGATTACACTCCTCGTCAATACAAACCAGCCGGTACAGAAACTTGTGCTGAATTGGAAAGAGACGAAAAATTTGTTGATGAAGTAAATAAAGGAACACTTGAAGTATTCTTGGTACAGGAGCATACTTATGGTTTCAGGATTTACAAAGTCAAAAAAGCAGAATATTATTATAACACGAATATCGCTTTTGGTACTCGTTCTGATAATTATTCTTTTTCGTATTACTATAACCAAGCTTCTACAGGAAACCTTGCAACGAAAGGGTCTAAAGCAGATGTGTATTTTAGTGCAAAAGATGACAATGATTGTTTGTCTCGCTACAAATTCCGTATCAAAACTGATCCTTCAAGAAATAACATGGCTGATTTGACCATCCTTCCTGAGATTGGAATTTTATACAAAAAATCTGATCCTATGCCTCCTTTGGCTGTAGGTGAGAAATTGGAATTAAGAAAAATCAATAATTATAATATCGTTGATTACTTAGGTTTGATTTGTAAATTTTACGGAGGTGAACCTAAAACAAATCCAGAGACGACTACAAATCCTAATAATCCAGGTGATTTATCCGCAAATAATACGGATAAACCAATGAATCCAAATATCAATACCAACCCTATTATTAATACTCCAAATGGAGGAGTTAAAGTAACTGGTGGAAATAATAATGGTGGAGGTCTTCTTTCTGGAGGTTCTACTTCTACAGGTTACACTTCTACAGTTTACCCTGGAGCAGGAAGAATTTACCTTGATTTAGATAAAGGATATTATGTAGATTCTCAAACTGGTAAAAGAGCAGAAGGAAACTTCGGTGGTAATTCTTATCGCAACGGATATATGATTAACAAAAATTCAGGAACTACCTCTACCCCACCAACAACTGGAACAGGTACAGTTAATCCTAATACTCCAACTAATACTGGAAATGATGATTCTGGATGTTTGGAAGTTTCAACTAACGATACTCATATTGTTCAGAAAAAAGAAACACTTTATACAATTGCTAGAACTTATGGATTAGATATTAAGGACGTGAAGAAATGGAATAAGATCGGTGTTAACAATCGAATTTATCCATGTATGAGATTAGCAATTGTTCCACCAGTAGAAAAACCTTCTAAAGGAGCAGGTACTGCTGACTGCTTAGAGCAACCTACTTATAACACTCACGTAGTGCAAAAAAGAGAAACACTTTATAGCATTGCTGCTACTTATGGAGTAACGGTAAATCAAATCAAAGCATGGAATGGATTACGTCGAGATGCAATTTATCCTTGTACTCGATTGATGATTCAACCACCTTCTGATTATCAAATTATTCGTCAAGTACCTGCTCCATCTAATGGAACAACTTACTATTATCAGCCTCAAACTGCACCTGCTACAGTTACACCTGCTACTCAGCCTCAATCATATGCATACATTGGTGCTAAAGGAGCAAAATACCATACCGTTGCAAAAAGCGAAACTTTATTTAGAATCGCAGCTATGCATGGTATGAAAGTAGCGGAATTAAAAAGAATTAATGATTTGACTTCTGATATGATTAAGCCTGGACAAGTATTATTGATTAACGAAGCAGTTGCTGGAACTCAAGTAATTAAAGTTCCGACTCAACAGCAAGCAGTTCCTCAAGATTATGTTTATATCAATCCTGCTTTAGCTGGAAATAGAACGGCTCAAGGTCAACCTTTGGTAACTGGAAAAGGCAATGAGTTAATTGAAATGAATGTGGATGGAACTCAACGATTAATTCACATCGTTCAAGATGAAGATTCTTTACATAGCATTGCTCAAAAATATAAAACTACTGTTGGTCTACTTAGATCATTAAATGACATGGATAGAAATGAGGTAATTGTTCCTTTCCAAAGGTTGTATGTGAGATAAGAATTAAAAGAAATAGTTTTTACAAAAAAAGGCTTCCAACTTTGATTAGTTGGAAGCCTTTTTTTATCAAGAGACTTTTCAATAATCAATAAACTGTGTCAGTAATTCCTTAACCTATAGACCTTGACCGAAACAGAGTTTGTAAACCAAATGAATTATTTTTAAGGCATAATTTTACTAATCTCCTTTAACAATTCTTGCTTTAAATCTTCTCTAGCTTTTAAAGAATAAATCAACTTTATTGGATTTTGACAATTTGCTTTTATGGAGTAGATTTCTTTTCCTTCAACTTGAACTGAAACCCAAAAATATTCCATATAATTTCCACCTTTGGTAAAAGGTCTTACCATAGCTGTAAAAAAATATATTGAAGGAGTTTCAAGATCCGTTGTGATTTTATCAATCTCCTTCATTTTATTCATTTCATGGTCAACTAAGATTTTTTTTACGAATTCTTTATTCTTCTCGTCTTTTGAGATGTCCTCAAAAACCTCTGATATTAATTCGGAATATGATTGGTTTGGTGGTTCGATAGGATTCCCTGATCCAACTAGGTGAATTCCTTTTTCTTTAATTATTTCTTTTATTCGATCAATTTCATAAAACTTATCTTTCTTTTTACCTAATTGAAACTCAATTTTTGATTTAACTACTTTATCATTATTCACTCTCAATTCTTCTAATATTCTTTCCCATTCTTCAGTCTCATTAATATTTTTAAAATCAGAATCTTTCTCTATGTGCCATATATTTGTATATCCTTTTTTAATTGATTTTTCAAGGTATTCTAATGCAACTTCTTTCTTCCCAATTAAAGAAGCGGAACAAGCTCCATTATAATAGGCCAATTCATAGGTTGTATCTTTTTCTATATATTTTTGATATAAATTAAATGATGATTCATAATTTTTTTGTCTGTATTGATTAACGGCATCATTTAATAAAACCATGTCTGTTTGTCCATAGATTGAAAAAGAAAAAATAACTAATAAAACAATGGAAAAGAATAGTTTTAGAGCCTTTAAGTTTTTCATAAGTAGAGTTGATTATTTATTTATTTATGGAAACCTAAATTAATAATAGAAATAAATATTTCTAATTTAAGTAAAACTACTAAAATCGAAAGATATATTTTTAAAGTCTGATTGATATAA
>JBGCCY010000001.1:0-57770 GCA_045104975.1 Saprospiraceae bacterium | reverse complement strand
TCGGGAAGTGTATTTGAAATATTTAAAGTTTCATTTAAAATAGCTAGTTCCTCATTTGTAAAAGGTTCTGGCCCTTGCCAAAAATTTGCAAACATTTGACCTCCTTGTCCATGACCTCTATCATCAGATTTGCAAGAAGATTGAGAAAAAATAATACAACCAAAAAGTAAGAATAAAAGGATTTCATTTTTCATAAACTAAAATATTGAAGTAGTAAAATTATATTCTAAAATTAGAATATAATTTTAAAATCCATCCACTTAATAAAATAGATTTTATCGTGGAAAAGACATGAATCAAATATTTTAAGTTTTTCTTAAATTTCGATTTCCTCATGGTAGTAAAACTAATAGCGCTTGTATTAACTCTAATCTATTTTTAGGTCTCTTCTCTAAATTTAAAATAAGCATCCAAAACTCCTTTTGGATCTTCTATCTGAGGCCAATGCCCAATATTATCATCCAACAATTTCACATTCGGATTCGGAATTAATTCTTCGTAGCGATTAGCCATATGAATTCCTGAATTAGGATCGGACGGTCCATTGATAAAACACATTGGAACCGAGGTAGATTGCATGGCGCTAATCCATCGTTCTTGATGATTGACTTTATCAAAAACTAATCTTCCGATGAGGTAAGCAATGGCTTTTCCATCTTTATAATTTAGGATGTCCCAAAATTGTTGGAGCAACAATTCAGAAGGTTGAGTTTCAGGTCCAAAAACATTTTTGATAGTTTTATCTAACTTTGGTTTGGAGAGTAAATTGCTTAAAAGTTTGCCGATTGGCTTCGGTGATTGCGAAAGTAATCTTTGGATTAATCTAGGTTGATAGGTGTCCATAAACAATCCACCATTCATATAAACTAAAGACTCGATTTTAAAATTATTTTTTCCTTCTCGATCTCTAGCGATCAACTCTTGTGCAATACTTACTCCTAGATCATGTGATAAAATATGAGTCGTATTAATATTCAAAATATCAAGCAATTGATTGATCATTTCGCAATGCTCTCGAAAACTATAAACATGATCTTGAGGTTTATCCGAAAACCCCATTCCCAAATAATCAAACGTGACTATCGAATATTTTTTGACTAATTCCTTCCAGACAAATTTCCATTCAAATGTATTATAAGGATAGCCATGAAGGATGAGTAATTGCGGTCCACTACCCTCTTGAATATAAAAAATTTGATGCCCATTAATTTCTAAAAATTGGCCTTTGTTTTTCCATAAAAGAATTTCATTATCCATTTTGTGCGTATTTAGGAATGCAAGCTAAATAGATTCAGAATTTTCGCATTCCTTATTTTTTTTAATACTGCAAGCTACTTTTTAGGAATAATAGTTAATTGTAAAAAACGGTCGTTTTTATTCTCGAATAAATCTTTAGGCGTATTGCCGGTGTGTTTTTTGAGTGATTTTATAAAATGAGACTGGTCAAAATAATTTTGTTCAGGATAGAGTTGTCCTTTTTTTAAATGCTTAAAAGAGGCAGAACATTTTAAAATATTACAATAAGCTTTTAGCGAAAGACCAAATCTATTTTGAAAATATCTTGTGATTTGACGTCTTGACCAAAACACTTGCTGAGCATAAAAATCAGTCGGTTCGTTTCCTTTAGTCTGATATAATAGTTTAAATAGTTTTTGCTTCCTTGCGTCTATTTCTTTCTTGGAATTTATACATGAGTAAATTTTCCCATCCAACTGTTTCACTAATTCTGCTCGATCATTATCAAACAACGAAAACGAATCCAACGCCCAATAATCATCTTTTAGATTTTTTTGCTGATTAAGCATGGATGCAATTTTTTCTTGAAAAATATAATCCACCGCCAATAATCTAAATTGAATTCCAAAAAGTTGAGTGTTCGGAGGAACAGTAACTTCCGTTTTTTTAGACCAAAGTCCAGACAAAGAAATATGATCTTGTTTATAATTTTTGAATAAAATGATAAGATCAAAACAACCATCTGGCAAAATGGAAAATTTTAAATCTTGGTCTGTTGAATTATCCAACCACCAATAACATCTTATAAAGTCTTTTAAAAAATCATCGGGTGGAAGTTGGTAATAATCCATTGAGTTCGAATTTTAGAACAAGGCTAATGCTTGAGTTAATCCAAGCAATTTTCAAAATATAAATAATTTAATTATTCAGATCAAGTTATATATTTTTACTTGAGATTTAAAATACAAAACAGCATCTTGAAATTCATTAGATGAAAAAGAAAATAATATGAATATATCTTTCATATTATTTTCTTTGCAAAAAAACATGTCTTTCGCCTTTGCACCTCTTCGTTATATCAATTCTCCCGTTTTACTCGAAATAATACTTTATACATCACCGGTACAAATAACAAGGTAATTACGGTTGCAAAAAGTAGTCCTATCATTATCGAAATTGCCATAGGTTCCCACATTGCACCACCACCTAAGTATAAAGGTATCAATCCCAAAGTCGTTGTAAATGTTGTTAATAAAATGGGTCTAAATCGTTGTTGCGCTGCTGCAACGATTCCATCATATTCTGATTTCCCCAATTCATCAATTTCAATTTTGATTCTATCTAACAATACAATTGCATTATTGATAACAATCCCCGCCAAAGAAATTACACCTAGAAATGCCATAAATCCAAAAGAAGATTTGAAAACCAAAAGTCCTAAAATAACTCCAATCAATCCTAATGGAATAGTAGCCAAGACAATAAAGGTTTTTCGAAATGAATTAAATTGCATAATCAAAAGCAATAAAATAATAAAACCTGCCAACGGTAATTTCTCGATGACGGCGCCCATTGCTTCACCACTTTGTTCAGATTCTCCACCCAAAGTATAGGAATATCCGGGAGACCAATTTTTAGAATTCTCTTCTAACCAAGGCAATATTTCACTAGTCAAATCAGATGCAGTAAACCCATCCACAGCATCACAACTTATGGTCATACTTCTAAATAAATTCCTCCGAAGGATTTTTGGATATTGCCAATCAGGTTCAATTTCAGCGACTTGAACTAGCGGAACATTTTGCCCAGAAGACTGAGCTATAATATTTACTCCATCCAAATCATGGACATTCAATTCTTGACTTCCCTTGTTTCGCATGATGATTGGAATATTATTATCACCATCTCGAAACGAGCCAGCGTTGGATCCATTCAATGCAGTTTGCAAAGAGATGGCAATATCTTGATTACTCAAACCAGCACGATTTCCTTTATTAGGATCAATATCTACAATTAGTTTTTTGATTTTAGCTCCCCAATTATCATTGATATTTTTTGTGCCTGGTACACTATTTATTTTTTGCTTGATTGCTTCGCTGATCCGATATAATTCTTGTGGAGAATTACCGATCACTTTGATTTCAACATCTGATCCACCACCACCACCACCTGCCAATGCACCAATGGTAGCCTTGACGTTAGGGAAATTTTCCAAACAAAATTTATCTAACTTTTGAGTTACATAATTATTATCTTCGAAAGAAGAGGTGTTCAACAAGATGTGTGCATAACCTGAATTGGCTTGACCGGGTTGATAACCTTGATCGTAAGAAGATGGCCCTTCGCCAATAAAGGAAGACCAATCTGCAATTCCTTTCGTTCGATTTTCATTAGTCAATAATTCCTTTTGAATATACTTTTCGATAGTTTTTACGACCTCTTGTGTACGTTCTATTTTTGTCCCCAAAGGTAAATTCATATCCAACGTAATTAAATTTCTATCGCTATCAGGAAAAAAGATAAATGGTAATTTTCCAAAAAGAGAAAGACTACCAAAGAACATGGCAACGATTACCCCAATGGTAATCAATGGAAAACCCAATGCTCCTTCGATCAACTTTTTATACCAAGCATTGAGTCGTGCGAACATCCCAGTCTCTTCCACTTCTGCATCTTTTTGATCTACTTTCATAAACCGTTCTCCTAAAAAAGGAATCATCGTCATCGCCAAGATCCAAGAAGACAACAGCGCCAAACTAATCACTACGAAAAGAGGTCCCATGATTTCACCCATTGCATTCTCCGCTAAATAAAAAGCTAAAAATGCGGCCGAGGTAGTTAAAGAAGAAACTAATAAAGGGATCATTAATTCTCCACAAGCAGCTATCGCTGCGGGAAAAGGTTTTATTCCTTCTTCCATTTTCACCATCATTGCTTCTGAAACTACGATAGCATTATCCACCAATAATCCCAATGCCATAATCAATGCCGCTAATGAAACTTGGTTCAAACCTATCCCAGCTAAATACATCAACCAAATGGTCATGACCATCGCCATCGGAATTAAACTAGCTACCACTAGTCCTGTTCGGAAACCTAAAAACAATAACATTACCACCAATACAATTCCTACTGATTGATACACATTACTTAAAAAATCCGATACTTTTTTGTCAACATAAAAATCTTGAGCAGCCATTCTACCTATCTGCATTCCCACCGGAATACTATTGTTATATTGAATGACTTTCTCGTCCAATAATTCTCCAAGTCGAATTATGTTTGCTCCATCTTTTAGAGATACCGCTATCGCAACGCCTTCTTGGCCATTGACACGAACTAGTTTTTCCGCAGGAGATTTATAGGCACGAGTAATCTCAGCAATATTGCCTAACTCTATTTTACTTCCATTTGGAAGTGTTAAGATGGTTCGTTTCAGATCATCAATAGATTCAAAATTCCCTGTAGGTTCCAAAGCAATTCGCTCCTCTCCTAACCCAATTTGACCGCCAGAGAAGACAATGTTCGTTGTTGCAATAAAATTTTGGAGCATTCCAGATGAGAGTCCTAATTCTGCCAATCGGGCATTGTCGAATTCAATATAAATTTGTTCCTCCAAAATACCTTTTAATTCAACTTCCGCTGCGTCATCCATTTTTACAATATCATCTCTGATGTGTTCCGCCTCTTCTTTGAGTTCAGCATTAGAGAAACCATCACCTGTTAATCCAAGCATCACTCCATAGACTGTTCCAAAGCCATCGTCATTGATATTGGGAGGACGAGAACCATCGGGTAATTTGTCTTGGATGGCATTTACTTTTCTTCGCAACTTATCCCAGACAGGTTGCAAATCTTTTTCTTTAATATCTGGTTTTAAACTTACCGTAACGATAGAAAGTCCAGTTCTACTTTCGCTAGTTACATCATCTAATTCAGGAAGTTCTTGAGTCACTTCCTCAATTTGTTTAGTAATTAATTGTTCTACTCTTTCGGGAGATGCTCCAGGGAATTGAGTAACAACAGTTGCTACTCGAATCGTAAATGGCGGCATACTATTTCTCGACAAATTACTGTAAGAGGTAAGTCCCATGATAAAAATAACAATGAGCACCATCATGGTTACTCGTGTATTTTCTAAAGCAAATTTTGTAAAATTCATTATGATTGATTTGGTCTTGTTTTAAAATTAGATGGTGGTTTTGAAACCAAAAGACATGAAAAAAAATACTTACTATTTAAGCAACCTTACCTTCATTCCATCTAGTAATGTATTTAACCCCGCTGTTGCAACCAACTCTCCATTTGCCAAACCAGATTTGATTTCAAAACCTGCTGTAGTCAATTTCCCTATTTGAATCTGTTTCTTTTTAACCAAATAATTTGCCCCTTCTTTTGTTAAACCAAAAACAAAATGACCATTACTATCTTCTCCAACTGCTGCTATTGGAGCAACCATTTTTTGTACTTCTGCTTTTCCATTACTAAAACTAAAATGAACATCAGCTACCATTCCTGGGCGAATATCTTGAGTTGGTTTATCAATTCTTACCGTTACAGGATAAGTCGAGCCACCAAGAGAACTAAAGGCAACTTCATAAACTTTACCAGAGAAAGTTTGATTAGACATAGATGAAAAAACAATATCCACACGTTGGTTCTTTTTAATTTTTGAAATAAAAATTTCAGGAATTCCTACTGAAATTTCAGGGTTGTTCATTGCACTAATTGTTGCAATTGGAGTTCCTGAACCAACTAACTCATTTTCCTCTACCATCACCGCTGTAATTACTCCTGAAAATGGGGCAATTAAATTAGAATACCGAACTTGGTTCTGAGCAGATTCTACTTGTTTTTCTGAAGCATTAGCTTGAGCAATAGAAGCATTATAAGATGCTTCTGCTAATTCTAATGCAGATTTTGCTTGCTCAAATTCGCTGATTGAAACACTATTATTTTCGTATAATTTTTCAATTCGTTGATAAGTTGCCTTGCTATTGATAAGTTGCGATTTGGCACTTTGAATTTGAGTTTCAGAAGTTTTATTGTTAGCGACAGATTGTTGATATTGAACAGAATAATCTGTTTGATCAATCTTGGCAAGGAGTTGTCCTTTACGAACCATATCCCCAACTTTTACATTCAATCGAGTAAGTGTTCCACTTACTTTAAAACTTACTTTGGATTCTTTACTCGATTGAGCAGAACCTGAAAATGTTTCACTCAATGCATCACCACTCATCATGACTTTACCAAATTTCACAGGGCGAATAGTTTCCTCCACTACTGATTTTTTTTCCTCACCACAAGCTGTCAAAAGGAAAATAAAAAATATAGGAAGGCTGATGTTTTTAAAATTAAAATTTCTCATTAGTGATTTTTTTATAATTAGTTGTAGGATTGTAAAAGTATTGTTATAAAATGTTTCAACTACGATTAAACCCTTTTTGCAATCTTACAATCGTATTTATTTTTGATTAAAGTATTCTTGAATTTTTTGGAAAAAATTATTTTTCTCAGCTGGTGTAGCTAAGAAATTAAAATACCCAACGGACCGCTCTAGATTCAAAAAATCTTGAATAAAAGAATAGACCGCATTGGTCGATTGAAGTTCAGTTGCTAGTGAATTATTTTGAGCATCAATCAAAGTAGTAATATTCGTCTGGCCAGCTGAATAGGCATCTTGTACAATTTCATAATTTTTCCGAGAAGCATTAGCCGCAGTTTGAGCCAATTCCATTCTTGAAAAAGATGCCCCTACATTTTCTAGACTTGCTCGAATAAGAAGTTCCAATTGGTTCTCTGTATTCTGTCGAGTATTTTGTAATTGGATCACATTGAGCTTTGATTGTTCGATTAGTTTTTTTCGACTATGACCTTGGAAGATAGGATAAGAAATCCCCAAACCAATATCCCAAGTAGTGGCTTTATCCACTTCTGGAAGTCCATCAGGAATATCAATTCTTCCAAGTATTCGGTTGGCTGAACCACTCATGGCTACCGAAGGTAAATACATCGCTCGTTCGCGAGACAACTGCAATCGTTCTTGAATTTTTAAACCCAAATCAATCTGTGCTAACTCAGGTAAATTGTCCTTTGCATATTCCACCATGAAGTTGGAGAACTTATCCAAGCTACCATAGTCACTAATAAATACCATTCGTTCATCTGCAAAAATCAACTTTGATTCTGCAATGGTCGCTTCCATAATATCGACAGGTTCATTGATAGGACGATTGAGTAATTGATTAAGTTGAAACTTAGCTTGACGCAAACCTGCAAATGCATTGTTAAGTTCAATATTTGCATTCGCCAATTCCGCTTCCCAACGATTGATATCGGATGCACCTGTGTAACCAATCGCTTCTTTGGCTTTGGAAATATTGTAATTATCCTTGTTTCGTTCTACATTTTGTTGTTGAATATTAAGGTTACTTTTTGCAAATAAAATATTCATATAAGCATTGGTCACATCAATAACTACATCAAGTTGAGTTTGAAGCAATTGTTTCTCTTCACTTTCTTTAAGCATTTTTTGAATGGCAACATTGGCCAAGACAGGTTCTGCAAAAATAACTTGGGAAGCACCTCCGCTCAAGATCCAATTGGCTCGACCTTGCGCGCCTTGTCGAGAAAAAGCAGTCAATTCATCAGTTAAAGAGAAACTTGTTGAAGCATCCAACTGAGGCAGCAAATCAGCTTTTGCAATACCAATTTCAGTATCCGCAATGCTAATATCCGCTTGCTCAATTTTTATATTCAAATTACTTTGAAGTGCCTGTGCAATTGCTTTTTGTAACGTCAGTTTGTTATCCGTTTTGATATTGTCAAGGTTGGTCAAAGTTGCTTCTGCCATTAAATCAAAACTGGGATAGATTCCGATTTGACGAGCCGTTTCCATATTTATAATAAGGTTCTCTCCAAAAGTTTGTACCCCTACAGAAAGGTCGGCAGCTGATTTACCTTCTAGAATTTTCATTATAGTAAGAGCAGTTCTCCGAGGGATTTTTTGCAAATTCTCTCCAGTCTTATAACCTGCCAATGCACCTGCTGCTAAATACTGTTCTCCAAAAAGTGCTGCCGAAGGCACCTTATTTTCATTAATCGTTTGAAAAATATTTTTTACACGGTTAGAATCTCTTCCAAAATATGGCAAAACATAAACAGCAACTTTTTCATCTCCCATGGTTGTAAAATGCTCACCAATATTATCAGAATAAAACATATGGTCAACAGATACATTTTTACCTTGGAGATACTTCGCAAAAAGTTGTTTGATAAAAGGCTCTTCACCAACCGTTCCTTTTTCCGTAACCACTTCCAAATGATCGAAAGGATAAATGCTATACAATAAATTAAGGTCTCGTTCCATGTCAAATGGCGATTCCATGTAAGTGAAATTTTCGATACCAGATGTTCCCTCGGGAGTTTTTTGTAGCCCTTGCAGTTGAGCATCCAAAACGATGGAGGCAATCGTTGGTTTTGGATAATTTTTCAAACTAATCGCATAGTCTGAAGTATTTGGCCCCAGACCGACTATTATATCATTTTCCAAATAAGCATCTGAAAATGACTTTGCTATGTCAGTTTCATTAGGAGTCGAATAGTAAGTGTTGAGATTCACTTCATAACGATGTTGAAGCAATACCATGATTTCATCTTGAAGCCTCTTTTCAAATTGAAGTTCCAAAGCGTTGTCAGGTTTGGTGTCATTGATAAGACCAATGCTGATCGATGTTTGTGCCATCACAGAATGAAGCATAAACATAAAAAACAGGAAGAGTAGATTTCGCATTTGTTTTTTATAAATATATTAATAATTAAATACCAAAAAAGAATATTTATTCTTTTTAAAGATAAAAAAATATAACCCAATTATTGCCGAATGGCATCCCAAATCATTCTAAAACTTTTTTCTATATTTTTTTTATCCAATTTGATTTTTCCCTTATTGTGAAAATCAGCTAGTTTCGAAGTAGTTCCTTCCACTAAAGCTAAGATCAAATCTATATCCACATCATCTTTAAGAATCATTTGTTTTTGTCCATCCCGAAAAACATCAAATATATTTTTAGCAATTAAATCCATTTCCAGAGAATGTTTTTCTTGAAAATATGGAGAATGAATAAATTGTTGAATAAATGAAAACTCTTTTATTTTATTGACTTTTATTTGAATTACATGCTTAAAAATACCAAAAATTCTTTTTTTATAAATAGTATGATTTGGAATTTCCTGCTCAAATTGTTTGATAATATTTTTAACCGTATCAAAGAAAGTAGACAGTAATAAGTCTTCTTTATTTTTAAAATAGATGTACAAATTAGACGGTGAGATTTTCACTTTTTTAGCAACCTCCGACATCTTGATTCCTGCTAATCCTTTTGCGTGAACGATGTCAATCGTAACATCCATTATTTTTCGCTCTTTTGTTGGGTCTTTTAGCTTCATAAGACAAATGTAAAAAAAATTCTTTAAAGAATAAATATTCTTTAAAGAATTTTACTTTCTGAAGAAGCAATTCAGGTTTCCCTACAATATTTTTAAAATATCTTTTATTCTATTTTTTAGATAAGACAAAAGTACTTTCAGGAAATATCAAGTCTTTAACCATTTCGCAGAAAGATGAATACATTTCCCTTTTTAGCTGTTACTTGATATTAATGCAACTTATTCTTTCGTCCAATTGAGTGTTTTCTTAATAAAACCAACAGCGATTTTAATCTCTAATTCTTTGCCTTTTGGTTTCAAAACAACATCATACCATTTTCCTTTCCTTAGGCCTCTTTCAAGTTTAACATCTTTAATAATTTGGTTTCCTATTTTAGCATTAGCATTATCAGAGGACAATATTTTCCCATTGCAAACGCCATTTTCTTTGCTGATTTCAATTTTCGCATTGTATTCTCCTGTATTCCAAATTCCTAATAATGATTGTTGTGCGTTCATTATTATTGTTGCCAAAAGGAGGCAAATTGTTAATGCAAAATTTTTCATGTTTTAATTTTGTTATTGGTGAATTAATAAAATATGTAGGCTAGAGAAAATCCCAAATTAAAGGATTGAATCCGAGGTTGATATTTGCAAAACCTGCGTCAGGGTTGCTAAGGTTAGTATCTTTAAAGTCTCCAATGGAATAACTTATACCGTAAGAAATGCCAATGTAAAATTTGGTACTTTGGTCTTCTTGTGCCAAAAGTTTATTACAAAAAAATATGGATAGTAACAGAAAGGCAATTCTTATTATTTGCTTCGAATGGTTCATTTCTTTCTTATTTAAAGTGCAAAGAAAGACTAAACTTAAAATCCAAAAATCTTTTATATTATGAACTGGACAAAATGGAAATCGAACTGTACATTTAAACAATTGAAGCGACTGAGTGATAATTTCACCGAACTAAATCTATTAATTGTTTATTTGTAAACGAAATTTTCAATGCAAAATGTTACCTCAATTGTCTATAGTAGACTTTGCTATTAGGCATTAGAAACAAAGGACTCAATCATTGGCTCTGGATAATTTTCAAACTAATTGCATAGGTTGAAACTTTTTTAACAAAATTAAATACAATATTATTACGGCAACGTAAAAGAGTCTACTTAATCTTTATCTCAAAATATATTAATTTTAGGGGTAACCTTTATAAACCTCACGTTATAAGTAAATGATAAAAGCACAAAACCAAATAGATCAAAAATTACTCGAAGGCATTTTAAGTGCTGACAATCAAGCGATTAAGGCCATTTATGATTTGACTTTGCCTGCAGTAATCCAATGGGTAAAAGAAAATAATGGAACAGAATCAGATGCTAGAGATATTTTTCAAGAAGCCATTATTGCGCTTTTTCGAAAAGTGGAAGAAGGAAATTTTACGTTGACTTGTACGTTGAAAAGTTTTATTCGAATCATGTGCAGGAATTTATGGTTAACTCGAATTCGAAATAACAAAAAATTTGCAGGAACTGAAATAGACGATGTGGAGCAAGTAAGTTTGGAAAAAAACATGATCGAACGACTTGAACAATCTGAAAAGCAACAATTATTTTTTAAGCATTTTGATGCGCTTGGAGATAATTGTAAAAAAATAATGCAATGGTTTTTTGAAAAAACTCCCCTGAAAAAAATTGCAGAGAAATTAGACACTAGTGAAAGTTATATCAAAAAGAGAAAATTTATTTGCAAAGAAAAATTAGTCAAAGCAATTCAAGCAGACGCAAAATTCAATGAACTAAAAAACTAAACTCTTTCAATTTTTCAAAATGAACTTAGAAGAAAAATATACCCTAATCGAAAAATATCTTGCAGAAGAAATGCAAGGGATGGAATTGGAAAAATTTGAGGCACAACTTCAAACTGATGCTGAATTAAAAGAAGAATTAAATCTTCATCGTCAAGTTACTGAAACCTTGAAAGGGGAAAAAGTTCATCAACTACGAAGTGTTTTAAATGATGTAGATAAAAATTGGGAAACTCCATCAAAGAAGGAACCTGCCAAGGTCGTTAATTTTAATTTTCGAAGAATCTTAACAATTGCTGCTGCGTTTGCTTTACTAGTAATTGGTTATCAATGGTTTACAAATAGTGATTTATCTTCAGAGGAATTATATGCTGCTAACTTTGAAACATATCCGATGTTGCTCAACCAACGTTCAGCTGAAGAAAATAATGCCAGTTCGGTTACTTATAACAATGCAATTACATTTTACAACAAAAAAGATTTTACCCAAGCGGAAGCTGCTTTTGCAAAACTATTGCAAGATCAACCTGACAATGTTTCTTTCCAATTCTACCAAGCAAATATATTTTTATCTTCACAAAATGCCGCCAATGCTATTCCTATTTTTCAAAAAATAATAGATGACAACAATCCACTTTTTGAAGAGCAAGCACGTTGGTATTTATCTTTAGCCTATTTGCAACTGGATCAAAAGGAAAATGCAAAAGTATTGTTAGAAAAAATTCAACAAGGGCAATTTCGTGCAAAAGAAGCTTCCAATATTTTAGATGATTTATAAACAAGGATAATTTCGACTCGTTGAATATCCAATCAAAATTATCCTTTTCCTTCTCTCTAATTTAGGTTTACAATTTTGTAATAATTTCTCCTACCTCATTTTTGCACGGTTCAACCGTTTGAAGGTATTTGTAAATTGCTCCCAAATCATCCTCACTCATTTTAGAAAAGCATCCCAAGGCATAGGAGAATCTGGGAGAGTTTTCCCTAGTTTAAATCTTGCAATAAATTGTTCTTCAGTCCAATTCACCATATGCCCAGTCTCGGGGTCAGGAGTCAAATTTGGCGTTTTATATTTATTTATTTTTTCTACCGTTTCAGTACCTCCAGATAAGGGTACTCCTTCGTAGTCCATTTTCATTATATTAAAAGTAGTGTGACATCCTTTACAGTTTGCGACACTGTTCATCAAGTATTCTCCATACGCAACAGTATTTCCTCTTTTAACAGACTTAGGTATTTCATTAGATTGGTTATAAGGTCTAAGCAAAAAATGAGTTAATGCTTTTCCCAAAAATGTATATTTAGTCTTAGGAACCTTATTCTTTATTGGAGATTGCACCCTTAAAAAAGAAATAATTGCCGAAACATCTTCCTCACTCATATTTGTAAAAGGCATCGCTGGAACCATAACATTTCCTTGATGATTAATAGAATAACGCATGGCTCAGGAAATTTGATAGTCAGTTAAATTTCCAATCCCTGTTTCATTATCAGGAGTTATATTTGGATTATAAATTTTCCCTAATGGAGTTGGAAAATATTTCCCTCCAGCTAAGACTACTTTTTCTCCATTTTCCATTGCGATGGAGTCTTCTTTTCGACTATGACATCCGAAACAATGAGCAGAACCATAAATTAAATATTCTCCCCTTGCAATTATCGTCGAATCAGTAGAAATAGTAACCTCTGGAACTTCTATGTCGTAAATTTTAGGAGGGGAAAATTGGATGTAGGTTGCCAATAAGGTGATCACGATAATCACCCCCAATAGGATTTTCATAATTATTTTCATTGGTTTGTTTTTTGAGGATAAAAGAATCACCTAAGAGCATGTTTAAATTTTTACCGTCCTGAAAATCAACGCTTTATAGACCTTACGTCCAATTTAATTTTTATTTAGCTCGCTAAACTTCAAATGAAATTGTTAGCAAGAACCACAAATCATTGACTTTCAGTTAGTTAAAAGTTTAAACATGCCCTAAATATGTTAAGAACTAATCAATACAATCTGGATTTTTTTGTCAAAAATCTAGACATTTTATATAAAAACAAATGAAGTAGTAAAAAGCAACTCTAATTATTTTTTATTTTCTTTATTGTTATGAAAAATAAAGAAAACAAAAAATCGATCTCCCGTCGCAAAGCAATTAAGGATCTTAGCGTTGCAGGAAGCAGCTTAGCATTAATGCCAATGATGTCTTCCTTTAAAAATAGAGACAAAGAAAAATTAGGCATTGCTGTAGTTGGTCTTGGCAATTATGCCACTCGCCAAATTGCTCCAGCTTTGCAAAAAACTGAATTCTGCAAACTTCAAGCAATCGTCACCGGCACTCCAGAAAAAGAAAAAATCTGGCAAGACAAATATGGCATTTCTCCAAAGTATACTTATAATTATAAAAATTTTGATTCCATAAAAGATGATCCGACGATTGATATAGTCTATATCGTTTTGCCCAACTTTATGCATGCGGAATATACCATTCGAGCATTGCAAGCTGGCAAGCATGTGATCTGCGAAAAACCAATGGCAATGAATGCCGCTGAGTGTGCCACCATGATTGCTGCTGCAAAAAAGGCGAAGCGAAAATTACAAGTTGGTTATCGATTATATTATGAGCCACATCATATTAAAGTGATGGAAGAGGCAAACAAACCGCACAAAGGAATTATCAAAATGATCGAATCAAGTTTGGGTTTTGGAATGGCTAAACCAGGGCTATGGCGAATTGATAAAAAAATGGGCGGCGGTGGTGCGATCATGGATTTGGGAGTTTATACCATTCAAACTGCTCGTCGTGCAGCTGGTCATAATCCAATTGCGGTGACTGCTCATGCTTATAAAGATGATCCTGAATTATACAAAGATATTTTTGGAACGTATATTTTTCAATTGCATTTTAAAGATAATACCGTTTGTAATTCAACGGTGAGTTTTTCAGCTTATACAGATCGATTTCACGTCTCAACTGGAAATGGTTACTTAGAACTTCAACCTGCTTTTTCGGCAAATCGAGTGACTGGAATTATGACTTGGAATGAGCAAAAGGAAACTTTGCCTTTGCCTGAATTTCAACAGATGACTCAGATGGATGCATTTGCTCGAAACATTTATGACGATACTAAAATTCTTGCCTCAGGGGAAGAAGGCTTGATTGATATGCAAATTATTGATGCAATCAAGAAGGCGATTGAATCTGGGAAAAAGGAAATGGTTAATTATTCAATCTAATATGGTAATCCAAAAATACAATCCAATCTGGAAAGATAATTTTGAGAAAATAAAAATCGAAATTCAAAAATCACTTTCTGAAATCAAAATTCAAATAGAGCATGTAGGAAGTACCTCCGTGATTGGACTTGCTGCAAAACCAATCATTGACATTGATCTTATTTATTATAATGATTTAGACTTTCCAAAAATAAAATCTGGACTTTCCGAAATTGGATATTTCCATAATGGAAATCAAGGAATTCCAAATCGGGAAGTTTTTAAACGAAAGGAGATTATTGAAAAACATCCAGTCTTAGATAAACATAAGCACCACTTATATGTTTGTATTAATGAAAGTGAGGAGTTAAAAAGACACCTCCTTTTTCGAGATTTTTTAAGAGAAAATGATTCGGCAAAAAAGAAATATGAAATTCTTAAATTTCAATTGGCAGAAGAAGCAAATCAAGACCGAAAAAAGTATGCTGAACTTAAGGAAATACGAGCAAAACAATGGATTCAGTCAATAATTAATTTGGCAGAGAAGGAATTTGGAAAAGAAATGTAATCTTAAAGTCATCCTTATTTAAACAAATTCCAAATAATTTTGAGAAACGAAATTTCGCCCTATCTTTGCATTCATATTGAAAAAACAGCTTCATGTCAAAAACAACAATTGCAATTGCGGATGCACAATATTTAATTCGAGTAGGATTGAGACATCTTATCGATGAGTTCGAGCAATTTGAAATTGTAGGAGAAGCTGGTTCTGAAAAAGGATTGCTCAAAATTCTAGAAAATCATTCTCCAGATGTGGTAATTTTAGATTATCAACAACCTAAAAATTTTGACATCTCTTCAATTGATAAAATCCGATCTGCTTCTCCTGAATCAAAAATTTTAGTCATCAGCGGTGACAATGAAAAAGAAAATATTTACAATGTTGTCCAAAATGGCGTAAGTAGTTTTTTGACAAAAAGTTGTGATGAAGAAGAAATCATTAATGCCATCAAAGCCACGGCAAAACACGAAAAATTCTTTTGCAATAAAATCCTAAATTTCATCCTCGAAAAGTCATTTGCAAAAGAAGAAGACTGCTCTCCTATTCCACTTTCTCCTCGTGAAATTGAAATCGTACGATTAGTTGTTGATGGAAAAATAGCCAAAGAAATTGCTAGTCAACTTAATTTAAGTACTCACACCATCTATACTCATCGAAAAAACATCATGAATAAATTGGAATTAAAATCCACTTCAGAATTGGTTTTATATGCTGTGGAAAAAGGGATTGTCAAAAGTCCAGTCTAATATCTTACCTCCAATCATCCTTGTTATTCATTCTTTCTACAATTATTGCTTTTATCTTCTTTTTTTTTAACTTTCTTAACTTTTCTCTTCGTTATGAAAGTTTCCCTTTTTAAATTTCCCTTTCCATTCATTTAAATGAATTTTAAATTCACCCATGTATTAAATACTGATTATCAATACTTTAATTGTTTTCCAACATAGAAAAACTAAGATTAAATCATATTAAAAAAAATACCCTTTTAAATACATAAGTGTCACAATATCTCACCTTGTCATAATTGAACCTAACCCAAAACAGGCCTATCATTGAAGTATTCCTTTTAATCTATAACTCCTCAAACAACATAATTCGTCACAATCATAACCAATACTAAATTCAGTTTAGTAGAATCAATCGTAAGCCCATGAAAAAAATTTACATAGGAATAATTTGCACTCTTCTCTCTACAATTTCGTTTTCTCAAGATCCATCCTTTTCTCAATTCTATGCTAATCGAACTTATCTTAATCCTGCATTTACTGGACTTGATAATGGAGTAAGTGTTGCAGCTGTGTCGAGGCTTCAATGGTTATCTGCAGATCGAGGGTTTAGAACTTATGGGATGAGTTTTGAAATCAAAAGACCATTTATCAATAGTGGATTTGGGATTCAACTTTTTCAAGATGAAGAAGGAATTGGAGAGTTAAAAAATACTTCCGTTGGGCTATCTTATGCTTATTCTATTCCATTGCGAAAGCATAATGAAATCAAAATTGGATTACAAGGACGATGGGTGCAAAAGTCAATAGATTGGAGCAAATTAGTTTTCTCTGATCAACTTGATCCAGTTCATGGAAATATTTTTTCAACAACTGCTCAACCTGGGCAAGAATATGTTAGACATACAGATTTTGATCTTGGAGCAATTTGGGTAAATACTACAGATATAAAATTTGGAAAAAGAAAACTAAGAAATGTTAGAACGAATATCGGATTTAGTTTACATCATTTAGTTTCTCTTTTTAATGAAAACGGAGGAGGAGAATCTTTGCAAAATTTAGATACGAGTGTTCCTCCTAGAGTAACGATTCATGCTGGTTCAGTAATTCCATTGATTTACTATGCTGGAAGGAAGAAAACCATTTCTGTTTCACCAAATTTCAAATACGATATCCAAGGAGAAAATTTAGCAGACTTTAAACGAAATTTTCAAGTGATTACCTATGGAGCCTACCTAATGTTTGATGGGATGTATTTTGGTGCGATGTATCAAAACAAAGTGCCGATTCTTGGTTTTAAAAATACCAATGCTTTAATTTTTGCTGCAGGAGCATATATCGAAAAAAATAAAATGAACCAATATTTTATAGGTTTCAGTTACGATGCAAATACTTCTGGATTAGGAACTAGAGCTGGAGGAGTTTACGAAGTTGCTCTACGTTGGACTGGTCTGACCTTACTTCAACCTAAACATGGAAAGAAAAGAAAACGGGGTAAAAAGAGACCTATTAATTGTTATAAATTTTTCTAAAGAACATAATCAACTGACTACCAGTAATTTAAGATAAAAATAAAATCCAGAGTTCTCCCATCTATATTTAAGAAATCCAAGCTAATTTAATTCTATATGAAATATATTTACTCACTTCTAATTATTGCAGCATCTACCTTCAATAGTTTTGATGCAACTAGCCAATGTAATTTTACAGTTTCCAATACTAATATCTGTGGTTTACAGCCAGTTAATTTCAATGTAATTAGCCCTTCGGGAAATTACACTTGGGACTTCGACGGAGATGGAAATATAGATGCTACAGGGCCAAATGTTTCTTACACATTTCCTCAAGTAAATTCTAATACTACTTTTTCTGTTACCTTATTTCGAAATAATAATTTTTGCTCTACTCAAAATGTGAATATCCTAACTACTCCAGATGCATCTATTGGTGTACTTCCTGGAAGTGGTGTTTTGGATGGAGATCAAATTAGAGTTTGTAGTAGTCTTCCTGATGTAACGTTGGATCTTTATAATGCTTCTATGACTTATACCGACAATGTGAGTTATACTTTTAATTGGGGAGATGGAACAACTGAAGTTTTTGATAACAGTACATTTCCGGGAACTAATTTTATCTCACATGATTACTCTGGTTTCGGATATTACAATATTGTACTTACCGTAGAAACTTCTAATGGTTGTACTGCTACTCAAAATTATACTTTTTATAATGGAGGAAATCCATCAGTAGGATTGGCAACACCTGGAAATACGACAGGACTTTGTGCGCCTGCTACCGTTGACTTTCCAATTACAAATACTTCGAATAATCCTGAGGGAACTATTTATAATGTTTATGTAAGTGGAGTTCTAGTTCAGACTTTTACTCAAAATAATGTTCCTGCAGCTTTTACTTATACTTTCTTAGAATCTTCGTGTGGCTTAACTACTTCTACAGGAAATTATGAAAATGCTTACGACGTTCAAATCGAAGCTACGAATCCATGTGGATCATCACAAGCAACCATTGAACCGATTGAAGTAAGTACACCACCTGATTTAGAAATTTTAATTACAGAACCATCTGCAGCTTGTGAAGGAGAAGAATATACTTTCACCAATGACTCTGGAGGATTAGGAGAAGTATCGAGTGGAAACCCATCAACTTGTACAAGTTTACCACCTACATGGTCTATTACTCCTGGTGTACCTGGAGTGGATTGGGAAGTAACTTCTGGTAACTTTTTTGGATCAGATGAAATTGTGGTGGTATTTTATACGCCAGGAAATTATACGATTACGATGAATTTAAACAGCCCATCTTGTGGGTCAGGAGTAGTTAGTCAAACCTTCGAAGTTTTTGGAGATCCAATTTCATCAGCTATTGTAAATTTAGTTACAGCGGCTTCACCGGGAGCAGATGAATGTGTTTCGACAATGGCTACTTTTCAAAATGAATCAGAGGGAGATAGTTTGAATTATGTTTGGAATATTAGTCCAGCAGGAGGTTGGAATTTTGTAGATACATCAACATTTACGACGCAAGACATTATTGTTAATTTCACAGAACCTGGAAATTATAATGTGAGTTTATTGACAAGTAATTTATGTGATGTTGCCAGTTGGGATACTACTTTAGTAATTGTTGCGGCACCTGAAGTTATTTTAAATCCAATGAATGATTATTGTGAAACAGCTACTTTGGACTTCGATGCATCTGATGTAAATTACAATGCTAACAATGGAACATTTTCATCTATCGAATGGAGTTTCCCAGGAGGATTTCCTTCTACATATTCTGGTGCTTACCCTACAGGAATTTATTATGGTTCAACAGGAACTTATACGGTAAGTGTAACTGCCACCAATCAATGTGGACAAAGTACTTCTACTCAAACTTTTAATGTTCAAGAGCCAGGCAATGTTTCCATTATACCTGATCAAACTGTTTGTAGAAACGATGCTTCCTTTTATGTAACTGCCACTCCAGCGGGAGGATCCTGGTCTGGAAATGGCGTTTCGCCGAACGGTTTTTTTAACCCAGGAAATAATAATGTAGGAGATAATATTTTAACCTATGATTACTTGGATGGAAATTGTAGTTTGACTGCAACCATGGTAGTTACTGTTTTGGATTTAACACCAACAGATGCTGGTCCTGATCAAGAGGCTTGTATTTACGAGACCTTGCTTGAATTGACTGGAGCATCGCCAGCAGGAGGAACTTGGTCTACCGATAATGGTGCAGTAATTATTGGGAATGCTTATGTTGATCCAGCTGGATCTGGCCCTGGAGTTTATAATTTAATTTACAGTTTTACTGATGGAAATAATTGTACAAATACCAGTACCAAAATTGTAATTATCAATGACCGACCAGATGTTGATGCAGGATTAGATCAATCTATTTGTGAAAATCCATTCGATATTCAATTGACAGGTTTCTCTCCTTTAGGTGGAACTTGGACTGGAACAGGGGTTACTCCAATGGGTGTTTTTAATGCTGGAAATACACCAGGATTAGGAAATTATACTTTGACTTATACTTATGTTGATTCCTATACAGGTTGTGCCAATAGCGATACTAAAGTAATTTCAATTGTTCCTAATGATGTAGCAGATGCTGGGATGGATGAAGAATTTTGTATTAATGATAATTCATTTTCCATTCAAACTGGAACTCCTGTTGGAGGAACATGGAGTGGAAATGGAATTACACCAGGAAGTAATATTTTCGACCCAGCCCTTGCTGGTGTTGGGATTCATGTAGTAACTTATACTTTTGGAGCAGGAGTTTGTGAAACTTCTGATACTAAAGTAATTGAAGTTTTAGATTTACCTAACATTATTCTTCCAAACTTAAATGAAGTTTGTGTAAACGAAACTCTAGTTAATTTAAGTGGAGCTAGTCCTGCTGGAGGAGCTTGGTCAGGAATTGGTGTTTCTGGAAATGATTTTGATCCGAATGTGGCCGGAATTGGAGTTCATACCTTAACTTATTTTTATACTGATATGAATACTTTGTGTTCAAATTCAGCCAGTATTGATATCGAAGTTTTACCATTACCAACCATTGTAGTCAATGATACTTCTTATTGTAATACTTCTGGATTAGTAGATTTACCAGTAGCTAATCCTTCTGGTGGAACTTGGTCAGGAGTTGGCGTTTCGGGTAATCAATTTGATCCAGATATTGCGGGTGGAATAGGAAGTTACAACTTAACATATACTTATGCCGATGAAAATGGTTGTGAAAATAACAATACAATTACGGCAAGTGTAATTTCTCCAAATAATGTAAATGCAGGTAGTGATTTTGAAATCTGTATGAATGCTGGAGTAATTGATTTGAGCCAAATGGCTTCGCCACAAGGTGGAAATTGGACTTCAAATGGAAGTCCAGGATTAAATGGAAACTCTTTTAATCCATTTACAGCAGGGGTCGGAACACATACTTTGACTTACTCTATTGGAAGTGGAAATTGTCAAGTAAGTGATGATGTTCAAATCACTATCAATCCTTTGCCAATAGTTAGTACAATGGATGATATTGTAGTATGTCAAAGTGAAAAGTCAATTGTACTTTATGCCACTCCAAGTGGTGGAACTTGGACGAGTAATAATGGTGGAGTATTCGTTGCCAATATTTTTGATGCAACTGCATCTGGAGCTGGTAATTTTTCTTTCACTTATACTTATCAAGATAATAATGGTTGTGTGAATTCTGATAATCTAATCGTTTCAGTAAATCCACTTCCTACACTAACTACAAATGATACCACCTACTGTAATACATCAGGATTAGTGCCTCTTCCCTACTCTACACCTATTGGTGGAACTTGGAGTGGACAAGGAGTTAGTTATAATCAATTTGATCCTGAGATAGCTGGTGGAGTTGGTACTTACAACTTAACATATACCTACACAGATGGAAATGGTTGTACCAATGATATTGCTTCTACTGTTTCAGTTACTTCATCTCAATCTATTAATGCTGGACCTGATATGGAAATTTGTATGGACTATGGAATAATTGATTTAGGAAATATTGCTTCTCCAGCAGGAGGAACTTGGATTTCTAATGGTAGTGCTGGTTTAGTTGGAAATACTTTTGATCCAACTTTGGCAGGAGATGGAACACATACCTTGACCTATACTATTGGTTCTGAAAATTGTCAAGTATGGGATGACATCGTGATTATTGTAAACGAATTACCTTATGTAGATGCAGGACAAGATCAAGAAATTTGTTTTGGCGAATCAAATATCAATTTAGTTGGTTTCCCTACTGGTGGAACATGGAGTGGAACTGGAATTATTGATGCACAAAATGGAATTTTCTATACTTCAAATACTCCAGGAGATTACACCTTAACTTATTCATATACTAATAGTGAAGGTTGTATTAATTCTGACGATGTAATAGTTACCATCCTTCCTCTTCCAATTGTTGATGCTGGAGAAGACTTTACTTTTTGTAATCAACCTTCTAATATTAACTTAGGACCTGCAACTCCTGCTGGAGGAACTTGGTCAGGTGATGGAATTGTAGATGGAGCAAATGGAATTTTCAATCCACTCAATTCTAGTGGAGTTGGCAGTTATGATATCATCTATACTTATACTAATCCAAATACCGATTGTACCAATTCAGATACTATTATAGTAACCATTGTTGATCCAGAAATTATTGATGCAGGACCAAATGATACACTTTGTATAGATCAAGGAATTCATCAATTAAATAATTTCCAACCTGCCAATGGAACTTGGAGTGGAACTGGAATCACAGATGCAAATGCTGGAACTTTTGATCCAATTACCGCAGGAGAAGGATTGCATTCGATCACTTATTCATTTGGAACTGGAAGTTGTTTTGTCGAAGACACTAAAACGATTTTAGTTATTGACTTAAGTTATGTAACTGCTGGACCAGATGAATCAACTTGTATCACTTATGAATATTTTGCTTTATCGGGCTACTCACCTGCTGGTGGAGTTTGGACTGGAAATGGAATCATCGATAGCGACAATGGAATCTTTGATCCAGCCTTAGCGCAGGTTGGAGATCATGTTTTGACATATACTTATACAGATAGTTTATCTGGTTGTGTTGTTTCTGATGCCAAACTAATGACAGTTTTTCCAATGGAAGATCCAACCTTTGATATGCCTCATTTAGTTTGTCGAAATGAAGTAGTCAATTTTGAAAACTTATCTCCAGCAAATTATTCAGCTAGTTGGAATTTTGGAGATGGGAACACTTCAAATGACTTTTCTCCAAGTTATGCTTACGATGTAGTAGGTACTTATGTAGTAACTTTAGAAGTGGAAAACGAACATGGATGTGTTGGAGAAATTTCAGATACGATTGTCGTGACTGATGTGCCTGTTGCCTATTTTCAACCTGACACTTCAGAAGCATGTGTCGGATTGGAGTTAAATTTAACCAACTTAAGTTTCGGAGTTGACTTATCTTATAATTGGACTTTTGGTGATAGTCAAAATAGTAGTACATTAGAAAACCCAGGGGTGATATATTTTGAAAATGGACTTAATGATACTGCTTATGTAATTACATTAACTACCACCAATCAATGTGGAAGTAGTACTTTCCAAGATGTAGTAACTGTAACTCCGCAACCAGTAGCTAGTATCGGTTTGTCACCACAGACTGACTGCTCCCCAGTAATTATGGAATTTGCCAATATCTCAGTTGGAGCAGCTACTGATTTTTATTGGGATTATGGAAATGGAAATACCTCAACTGGTGTACTTCCAGAAACTCAAACTTATACCGCAGATACCACTATCGAAATTTATACCGTGACTTTAATTTCTTCCAATGTATGTGGCTCTGATACCACTACAACTGAAATTGTAGTTACGCCGCCTGATGTTCAAGCATTGGCAGGAGCATCACAATTCGCTGGCTGTCAACCGCTTACAGTTGATTTCTATAACTATGCAACTCCTGGAGCAACTATTGATTGGGTTTTTGGAGATGGTAATTCTTCTTCACAAATACAACCTTCTCACACTTTTACTGAACCAGGAGAATATACGGTGATTCAATTTGCAGGAAGTGATTGTGGCTATGATACCACTTCAATTAACATTATTGTTTACCCTGCGCCAGAAGTAGAATTTACGCATCCAACTTTTGTTTGTTCAAATCAGCCAATTCAATTTTCTAATAATTCAATCAACACTTCTGGAAATTATTGGAACTTCGGAGATGGTCAAACTTCTCAATTAAATGAACCGGAACATATATTTACAGAGCCAGGAGAATATACGGTTACGTTGCAAGGGATTTCAATTTACAATCAATGTCCTGCGACTTACACAAGTGTGGTGACGGTGATGGAATTGCCTGATGCAAGTTTTGAACCAGCAGCATATAGTGGTTGTGTACCTTTTGAACTTGAGTTATTCAATAGTTCGCAAGGAACTATTTTTTATGAATGGAGTTTTGGAGATGGCAACACTTCTATCGAAGAAAGTCCTAGTCATGTTTATAATGAAATTGGAATTTACGAAGTTACCTTGATTGCGACAGACATCAATGGATGTTTCAATGATACTACTCTTTCTAATATCATTGTTCACCCAACAGCTGAAGCAGCTTTTGAATATGAACGAACTTCTCTTTGTGGTTTGCCTGCTCAAATTAATTTTGAAAATCAATCGTCAGGTGCAACAGGTTACACTTGGAATTTTGGAAATGGATTGACTACACCGAATACAAATCCATCTAATGTCTATACCGAGGCAGGAGAATATTCAGTAGAATTAATTGCTACGAATCAATTCTCTTGTGCAGATACGATGTTACAAAATCTGACTATTCACCCTGAACCTGAAGCCAATTTTGAAGTGGAAGGAGCAGAAGGATGTGAACCAATGGAAGTTACTTTTAGAAACACTTCGGCGGGTAGTAATAATTTCTACTGGGACTTTGGAAATGGAAATATTTCAGAAGAAGAAAATCCAACTAACTTATATCAAGAAAATGGATTGTATGATGTTCAGTTAATCGTTTCGATTGATGATGCATGTTTTGATACTATTGTTTTGAATGAGCTAATCAATGTTCACATTACTCCATTTGCAAATTTTGAAATCGACGAATCTACTTCAGGAGTCAACGATGGAGAATTTCAAATCATTAATCTTTCTGAAAATGCTGATAATTATTATTGGGAATTTTCAGATGGTGGAACTTCTCAAGCAGTTAATCCAAGGCATCGTTTTTTCAATAATGGAAACAAACAAATATACTTAGAGGCGAGTACAGAATTTGGTTGTACTGATGATACTTTAATTAATTTTATTCCAAAAACGATCAAAGGATTATTTGTTCCAAATGCTTTTTCACCTGAACAAGGAATTGGAAATGTAAGAGTTTTCAAACCTGCGGGAGTTGGTTTGAAAGAATATCACCTACAAATTTTCTCTCCTTATGGACAGTTACTTTGGGAGACTCAAGAATTAGCAGATGGTCAACCAGTTGAATCTTGGGATGGAAGAATTAAAGGGAAATTGATGCCGCAAGATGTTTACGTTTGGAAAGCATATGGGGTCTTTGATGATGGAACTATTTGGCAGGGCGAGCCGAAAAAGAATGGAGGGTATAAGACAATAGGGTCGGTTACTTTGTTGAGATAAATTCTTTTTTGGAGAAAAAAAACCTTCAGTCTTTGTGGACTGAAGGTTTTTTTTATTTTTATCTTCTGGTTTAATTCCCCACTTCCCTACTTTTTTTTGATAAAAAAATGTAGAGACACTAGAAATTAAACCAGAATACACAACCTGAATTACTCCAAAAAAAATCAATCAACAATCTCACTTAAAAGCAACAAAGGCATTTCCATATTTACAACTTTCTTCTTCCTCCAATCTAATTGATCAAAATCCTTATAATAATTTTCTATGGAATAAATATTTCGAGCCTTCTCAACCATCACTACCACCGAAGACATGTCCACTAAATATTTACCATAAGTAGTTTTTAAAAGAAAATATTTACGTCTAAAAAGAATTCTCTTTGAAAAGAAAGCAAATATGGTTTGATTTTTTCTTAATAAAATATAGGGTTCTTTCATCAGTAAAAAATCTCTTTTCTTTCCTGTTTTCTTAACTTTGCCACAAATAAAAAATCCTAATTATCATACTTTAAAATAAATATTTAAATGAACGTTAAGACAATTTTGACCTTACTTTTATTCTTTTCACTTGCAGCTTGTAGCTCTGATAAAAAAGATACTCCAAAGGATGAAGCAAAACCCATCGTTAAAGTTTTTAATTACAAAACCTTTGATTTGCAAGCAGGAGATTTACTTTTTCAAGATGGCGACTGTGGATCATTTTGTGATGCAATCGAAAAAGTGACTTTCGGAATTGATGGAGCTAGACTTTCACATGTTGGAATGGTTGTTCCAATCGGTACTAATGCTCTTGCTGTCATTGAAGCTGTAGAAAAAGGAGTAAAAATCACTCCGACTGGTGAGTTTTTTAGTCGTTCAATGGATGGAACAGACCATAGTAAAGTGCTCGTAGGAAGGTTAAAAAAAGAAAAACAATCGCTCATTCCGAAAGCTGTGCAAGTGGCTCAATCTAAAGTGGGAAGGGATTATGATTCAGGATTCAATATGTTGAATGATAGCTATTATTGTTCTGAGTTAATCTATACTGCTTTTTTGGAAGCGAATGGTGGCGAACCTGTTTTTGAATTACAAAAAATGACTTTTAAAGATCCTGCAACGAAAGCTACTTTTCCAGCTTGGGAAACTTACTTCACAGATTTAGGAATCGCAATTCCTGAAGATGAACCAGGTTTGAACCCAGGTGGAATATCTCGATCTCCATATTTGGAAATCGTTTATGCTTATGGAAAACCAACAGGTTACAAAAAGTAATAAATTAATCAAAATGACAATCTAGAATCAAAACACAGCAATGTGAATTTCATTTTAGATTGTCATTTTAATTTTGATTGTTGAAGTTTTGATTAAAATATTCCCCCAATGAAAAATTTATTCCTCCTCATTTTACCTTTTCTATTTTTCGCCTGCGAAAATAAACCACACCAATCGATCAATCAAGGTTCATCAGATTCTTCAAAAAATACTGTCCTTGATTCTGATCATGTATTACTTCCTTATCCTGATTCATTATTTGAAACTTTTGAAATGCCCGAAGGTGATGTCACTTACGTGATGAAGAAATACTTTATCGCATTTCTAAAAGAAGGACCAAAAAGAGATCACTCAAAAGAAGAGGCAGATAAAATTCAAGCAGCTCACATGGCTCATTTAGGAAAATTGGCTAATGAAAAAAGAGCTTGTATGATCGGTCCATTTGGGCAAGATGCGGAAACTGACATTCAAGGAATCATCGTTTTTAGTGTTCCAAATAAAGAAGAAGCGGAGCGGTTGGCAGCTTTAGATCCAGCAGTTCAAGCAGGGCGATTATTGATTGAGGTACATCCATGGTGGGCGGCAAAAGGAAGCAAACTATTTTAAAATTTAAATATTCAACCTCCAACTTCACAAAAAATGCTTTGGTTTAATAAATTGGATATTTGACATTCCTTATTGGATGTTGGATATTCAAAAAACATTTATTTTCAATGAATTACAAAACCATCTCCTCCCCTAGTATTGGTGAATTCAAAGATCGCGGAAGCAAGTTTTTTGCCTACGCTTTCCCTGCCTACTCTGAGGAAGAATGGCAACTCCAACTCGAAGAAGTCAAGAAAGAACATTTCAAGGCACGACATCATTGTTATGCTTTTCGATTAGGCTTGGATAAGAATAATTTTAGAGCCAATGATGATGGAGAACCATCTGGAACGGCAGGTCGTCCGATCCTTGGGCAGATTGATAGTTTTGGGTTGACCAATGTTTTTATCGTTGTAGTACGCTATTTTGGAGGAACAAAACTAGGTACTTCTGGTTTGATAAATGCATATCGAACAAGTGCTCAAATCGCTTTGACCAATGCTGACATTATCGAAAAATCATTGGATGATATTTTTCAAATCACTTTCGACTACGCCTTGATGAGTGACGTGATGAATACCCTTAAAAAATTAGACATCGAAATGGTCAGTCAGGATTTTGGCAATATTGGAAAAATTAAAATCGCTATTCCAAAAAGTGATTTGGAAGAAAAAATGATTTTGATTAAAGCTGGATTTGCGAAAGTGCGAGTAGAAGAAGTGGCAGATTTGGAAGAAATTGAAGGAGTGGAAATTGAGTATTTATTTACTCGGTAAGTCTATTTTTTCAAATGTAAAAGGGTTGTTATAAAACATTATAACAACCCTTTTACATTTATATATTAAGCAATATCACTTTACTTATGAATCGTAATATCCCCCATTTTCATAATCGTACTTCCGTCCAATTTACATATTCCAGATAATAGATAAATGTAAACTCCTTCCCCCACAGTCTTGCCTTTAAATTTTCCATCCCAAGCAAAATTACGATCATTCGATTCAAATACTAAAGATCCCCATCGATCAAATACTCTGAAATATTCAATTTCTTCAATCGTTCCTGAATACATTTCATACCTATCATTATTACCATCTCCATTTGGAGAAAATGCATTAGGCATCGAAATTAGATCTTCGCTACACTCATTTATTTTTCTCACGTTGACAGCTTCAGAGTTAGAACAGCCTGTTTCTAAATCGGTAATAATAACTGTATAGTTCATCGAAGTATCAAGAGTAGCAATTGGATTTGGACAATCGGTACAACTCAAACCAATGCCTGGCGTCCATTGATAAGCAAAATCTCCTGCCTCCAAAGTAGCCACATTTAACTCAATTGGATCTCCTGGAAAGTAACGATACAATTGTGCTACATTCAACGTTGGATTATCCAAAACTTCAACGATTGCCGAAGCAGTATCTGGTGGACAAGTTCCTGATTGCGCAATGACTGTATATTCAGTTGTCTCCGTTGGCGATGCAGTTGGATTTTCGATATCAATACTTGATAACCCTTCTGGAGGAGACCATAGATAAGTATCTGCAAACCCGATTGGTTGCATAATCAAGGCTTCTCCCAAACAAATACTTTGATCCAATAAATCGATTTCTGTTTTTTCTATAATTTCTACGACCATTGAATCGGTCAAAATACAATCTCCATTTTCTAATGAAAAATAGTAGGTAGTCGCCTCGGTTGGTGTTGCAATTGGATTAAAAATATCAGTTTGATTTAATGTTGCAGCAGGTGTCCAAGAAGGAATTCCCTCTCCAAAACCAGTCAACTGAGCAGAAGATCCAATGCAAATGGCCATATCATCTCCAGCATCAATATCTTCTGGAGACAAAATATTTACGGTAATCGTATCAAATATTTCGCATCCAAAATCTGAATCAACTCTAACAATATAAGTTGAGGTTTCAGTTGGCGAAGCGACTGGATTTGGACAAGATGAACAACTCAATCCATCTGACGAAATCCAAAATGGATTATTTCCTTGAAGCACTTGAAGGTGAGCAGTATCTCCTTTACAAATCGTTCGATCATCTCCTAACAGATTTTGGAATTCATAGAAAACCGAAACCGTAGTCGAAGCGGTACTAGAACAACCAGATGTATTAGTAACGGTAACCGTATAAGTCGTATTTAAAGCAGGGCTTGCAATTGGGTTGTTACATGCATTATAGCAAGTTAATCCTGCTGCTGACTGATCCCAATCATAGCCTGTAATATTATCTCCACCAGTTGCGAAAATTTGAGTCACGTCATTTGCACAGATAGTAGTGTCATTAGAAATAGAAACGATTGGTATAGCTTCATCTCGAACATTTACGGTAACACTTGCAGAGAACATACAATTTTCAGCACTAACAGCAACGAAAGTATATGTAGTCGTATCTACTGGATTTACTATTGGATTTAAACAATCTGTACAACTCAACGTTGGGTCATTTTCCCAATAATAACTCACACCGGTTGTATCTGATAAAATTGCAGCAAGTAAGTTAACTTCCTCTCCCTGACAGATCGTGCTACCTCCCGAAGCTTCCAATTCAATAATTGGAAAAACATTTACCATTTTTAAAATTGAATCCACACAACCTTCATTACTCGTCACCCTCAATTGAACGGGTGCATTTTCACCATACAAATAAGTATGACTTGGATTTTGTAAATTAGATGTCGGTGCTGGACTAGCTGCAGAAAAAACCCAATCCCATTTTTCAATAAATCCTGTTGAAATTGTTGAACCATCTGTAAAGGTAACAGCCAATGGAGCACATCCTTCTTCAGACGATCTTGCAAAATCTGCCACAGGAACTTCTCCTACAGAAATATAATCTGTTTTTACTAAAGTATCTTTACAGGAACCATTATCTACAATCATCATCACATCAAAAACTCCAGGAGTTGAATAGGTAATTTGTGGTTCCAAATCAGTTGAAATCGCTGGACTTCCTCCTTCAAAAAACCACTCAACTCCAATAACTGGATTAGATGAATTTGATAAATTGATAAAAGTAATTGGTGGATTATTATTACATAACTTAGTTTGACTTGCAGTAAAATCTGCATCCAATGCCACCAAGGCAATCGTGTCTGGCGGTGCTATTGGGCGAATACAACCTTCATCGTCGATTAAAATTAAGGTCGGTACAAAATCATAATTTTGAGTATAATAATGAGAAACGGTATCTGTCATTTTGTAACCACTCGTATCTAATGTTCCATCTCCATAATCCCAAATATAATTATAAAATTCATTTGACTCTGCATAGAAATATACCTCTGTAGGTATACATGGGTTATCCATTTCAAAGGTAAATGAACCTTCGGGTCCATCCAACTCTATAAAACTTTCTAAGGTTAAAGTATCTCGACAGACACCACTTGAAATAGCAATTAAGGTAACATCAAATTCACCTGGCACAGTATAAACATGGGGTGGGTTTTCTAAATTAGATGATCCACTTCCATTTCCAAAATTCCATTCATAGCTACTAGCATTTTGAGATAAATTTTCAAAATTCACAATTAATGGTGGACAAGAAGCGGATGAAATATCTGAGGTAAAGTTTGCCACAGGATTAGCGATTACTACATAATCATCTAAACAGTAGGAATCAGTACAACCATTTACATCAGTCACCGTCAAACAAACTGTAAATGTTCCTTCTGACAAATATTCATGAGTTGGATTTTTATCTATTGAAATTTCTCCATCTCCAAACGTCCACTCATAAGTCAAACCTGTCCCATGCGATTGATTTAAAAATTTAATAGTCGAAATAGTACATCCCATCGTATCACCTTTGAATTTGGCAAATGGCTTTGTCACGATCACCCCATCTGGAATTTCTAAACTATTTTGACAATTCCAATCATCCGTCACCGTCAATGTAACAGGATAAGTTCCTACAGAATCAAAGGTAAAACTAGGATTTTGTAGATCAGAAGTAAGATATCCATTTCCTATATTCCAATCCCATGACAGTACATTTCCATATAGACTTGAACTATTTTCGAAAAAATCTACCTCTAATGGATTACAACCAATTGGTGGTGTTGCTTCAAAATCAACAGTCACTCCATTCACTATTATTTCCCCATCAAAACTCACCGTGTCTGGACAACCATTTATATCCGTAATGATCAATTGCAAATCGTCATAGGTTCCTGGTGTTCCAAAAGTAATTTCTGGATTTGAACTTGAGCTACTAGAAAAAGTTGCATCTCCTGAAGTCCATGAATAAGTATTTCCAAACTCAGAGTTATTATCAACCAATAGAGTTAAAGGAGCACATCCTTGCGTTGTATCAAGTGAAAATTCAGCTTTTGGATCTGTGATATAATAAGATAACTCAGTTGTATCTCCACAACCAGTTGCTGAATTATAAGTAGTTAATGTAATTAAATATTCTCCTGTATCTGGATAAGTATAGGATACCATTTCCATCGTTGAAGTGTCATTCATCGTTGTCAAATCTCCAAAGTCCCAAGTGATTATTTCAGCTCCAATCGAAGTATTAACAAACTGAATATCATATGGATCACTACAGTCTCTTTCAAAATTAAACATTGCTCTTGGTGCAAGCATTTGAATAAAATTTTCTATTTCTAACTCACTACCACAACCATTATGGAAGACTTCCAAAGTCACATCAAAAAATCCCGTATCGACATATTCATGTTCTGGATTTTCCAAAAAGGAATGAAGACTATCCCCAAACGACCAAAACCATTCGTCAGCAAATGAACTTGATAAGTTAGTGAAATATATATTTTCATTAAGACATGCGGCAGTAGGATTGGCTTCAAAAGCCACAACTGGTTTCATTCCTACACAAACTTTATTAGTAATTATAGAGGTATCCAAACAACCTAATTCATTGACTACAGCTAAAACAATATCAAAACATCCCGTATCTGAAATCGTAAAAGATGGATTAGCATCTGTCGAAGTAAACACCCCGCTTGGTGTTTCGATTTCCCAATACCATTCGGTAATTGGAAAAGCAGAGGTGGTAGCATCTTGCAAACTAAATGTAAATGGTGAACACCCAGCAATATGATCATCACTAATAGCAGCATTTACTTCAATTATTTCTATCGTATCTACCAATATCGTATTCGAACATCCTAATGCATCCGATACCGTCAAATAAATTGGATAAGATCCATATTCTGTAAAAGTGACACTTGGATTCGGATTACTTGAAATTCCAGCTTCTCCATTTTCTCCAAATTCCCACAGCCATGAAGTGGCATTTTGAGTTGTACTAGTAAAACTTGAAACATGAGGAAGAGAACATCCCATACTATTAGTTACCGTAAAAGAAGCACTTGGGACATCATTGACTTGAATGCATACATTAGATGGAATAGTCGTCTCACATCCATTTTCAAAGCGAGTCAAAGTAACGGTAAAACAACCCGGTGTTTCGAATGTATAAGTTGGATTAGGATCGTCAGAAATTCCTCCATCTCCAAAATCCCAAATCACATTATCTGCACTAGAACCTGAAATATCTTGAAAATTAACTGGCGTGCCTGCACATATTTCTGTTTGGTCAAAAGTAAAATCTATAGGATAACCAACTGAAATATAATCTTCTAAAACTAATGTTTCTGAACAACCGGTAATCGCATCTACCCCTACAATAGTTACATCATAGGTACCTGGATTTTGATAACTAACCGTTGGTGGATTAGCACCAACAAAATTAGCACCATTGCCAAAATTCCAAGTGTACTCAATATTTTGCTCCACATTTTGATTAATAAAATTAACATTAAATGGTGGTGTACATTGGAATTGTTCATCTGAAGAAACCTGAATATCTGCTGCTGGCGAAACCTCTATAAAATTATCTTTGGTCACCGTTTCAACACAACCATTTTCATTAGTAATAGTCAAACTAATATCGTAACTATCTGAAATATTATAAAGATTTTCAATCGAAGTCATAGAACCATCGTTTACAATTACTCCTTCGCTACCACCAACTCCCCAAATCCATTGGGTAATTGCTCCATCTGAAGAACTAGACAAATCTTCAAAAACAACTTCAAGAGGTGCACATCCGGCAGTAATATCAGCAGTAAAATCTGCCGTTGGAATTTTAAAGACTTTGATATAATCTATTTTACATTCTGTATCTGAATTTCCATTATCATCAGTTACAGTCAAACAGATTTCATAAAATCCTTCTGGAAAAATTCGTCCAGCTTGTTGAGTACTCACCGCAACTCCTCCCAAAGCCCAACTCCAATTGGTAATCGTTCCATTGGTCGAAGTAGATAAATCAGAAAATGAAACTGCCAACGTACCACAACCTTCTGTGATATTAGCCGAAAAATCTGCATTCACTTGAGCCATATTTTCTGATAAAAATAAGCCCATCCATGCCATCAAAATAAGTAGTTTTCTCAAATACATATAAATTATATTTTAGGAAATCCTTGACCAAAAGTTGTACACTTTTGATTTTAAGGTTTTGAAAAATCTTAATTGAAAGTTATGTGGTATGGTATGTTGAAGTGACTACGCTGTTTAGATTTACATATCAATTAATAGTATCGTAAATGATTGATTTACAATTAGTTAGAAACTAATAAATTAAAAAGGCGAAATCTAAACTGGGGGATTTTTTATTGTAAAAATGGATTTTAGAAAGGTGTTTTTTTTCAAAAACAAGTCTCCTCTGGGGGAAGATAATCCACGTTCATCAAGAGTTATATCATAAAAATGCAAAGATGGTGCCTAAGAAATTTTAGTTGTTAACAATCATTCAAATTTAATAAATACTTAAGGCATGGGTAAGAATAAACTAAGTCAAAAATGACATTTGTTTTTGTATTTTTGAAAAAATAAAGTAAGAAAAAACATGCCAAACTTCGAATTAAAAAATCTAGATCATGTTGCCATTCGAGTGGCAGATCTCAATCGCTCTGCTAATTGGTACCAAGATACGCTTGGTCTAAAAAAAATTCGTTTAGAAAAATGGGGCGACTTCCCAATTTTTCTTTTAGCTGGCAAATCAGGAATCGCACTTTTTCCCGAAAAAGAAAATGATGCGACTACTCAAAAAAGCGACATCGATCATTTTGCTTTTAATGTAACCAACGAAGATTTTCAAAAAGCAAAAATAGAATTTGATCAAAAAGGAATTAAATATATTTTTAAAGATCATTTTTATTTTCATTCTCTTTACCTTCAAGATCCTGATAATCACACAGTCGAATTAACGACCATCATGGTAGATGAAAAAGGTTTTTATTAATTAAATTTTCTGTAGAGACAAGACATGAGTGGTCTCTACTCCCCAAAATAAAAGTATGTCTAACAAAAAACTAACTTTCTGGCCAACCACCGCCCTCGTCGTTGGCAACATGATCGGCTCAGGCATATTTTTATTGCCAGCCTCCCTTGCTGCATTCGGCGGAATTAGTTTAATTGGTTGGGCGGTTTCCTCAGTTGGAGCAATTTTGTTAGCCCTTGTTTTTGGCAATCTTAGTCGTCTTGTTCCTAATGTCAACGGAGGACCTTATGCCTACACTAAAGTCACCTTGGGTGAATTTCCAGCCTTCCTAGTAGCGTGGGGATATTGGGTTTCCGTTTGGTGTACCAATGCGGCTATTGCAGTTGCCTTAGTTGGATATTTGACCATCTTCTTTCCAAGTTTAGCAACTAATCCTTTGGCCGCTGTGTTAACTGGACTCTCATTTATTTGGTTTTTTAGTTGGTTAAATTCTAAGCAAATTCGCACAATTGGTTTCGTCCAATTAATCACTACAGTTTTAAAAATAATTCCAATTTTATTCATTGCTCTAATTGGAATTTTCTACATCAATTCAGATTTTTATTTTCCATTAAACTTGAGTGGCAAATCAAATTTTTCAGCCATTGCAACGACAACAACTTTAACCTTTTTTGCATTTTTAGGAATGGAAAGTGCGACTATTCCTGGCAAAAGTGTTGAGAATGCCACCACGACTATTCGCAAAGCAACTATCCTGGGAACCATTCTTACTATCTTCATTTATGTATTCAGTTCGGCAGCCATCATGGGAATTATTCCAGCAGAAACGTTGGCACAATCTTCTGCTCCTTTCGCAGATGCCGCAGCTATATTCTGGGGAGAGTCGGCTAAATATTGGGTCGCAGGAGGCGCAGTCATTTCGACCATAGGAGCATTGAATGGTTGGATTTTAATTCAAGGACAAATCCCGCTTTCGGCAGCTCAAGATAAATTGTTTCCAAAAATTTTCGGGAAAAAGAACCAACACGAATCACCAGCTATTGGTATTTTTCTTTCGAGTATTTTGGTCTCCATTTTGATGATGTTAAATTATACTGAAAGTTTGGTTAGCGCATTTACTTTTATGATGACGCTGTCTACCCTTTCCGTCATTACTCCTTATATTTTTTCGACTGCAAGTTATGCAATTTTACTTTTTACAAAAAAAGAAAAAGGAGCTACAGGAAAACTCATCATCGCATTTTTAGCATTTTGTTTTTCAATTTTGATTATTTTTGGAAGTGGTCAAGAAGTTGTTTTTTGGGGATTCTTATTATTGATGTCAGGAATCCCTTTTTATGTTTTACTAAAAAGGAGCTGAGTTTTTTTCACCCTAGATTTTCACAGATTCTTTAAAAAGGTATTCCTCAATTTTGATTTTTAAGATTTTAAAAACGTACAATGAAGCCAAGATTTTTTATTCACTCCGATATAAGAAAAGCAGAAACATTACCTGCTACTTTCTATCGAGATACCAATATTTTTGAAGAAATAAAAGAAAAGGTTTTTCTAAAATCATGGCATTGGATTGGCGATGAAAATTTAATTCCTTTTTCTGAATCAGTTTTTCCAATGACTCTTTTGGAAAATTATTTAGATGAACCCATCTTCCTTTCAAAAGATAAAAATGACGCAATCCGGTGCATGACCAACGTCTGTACTCATCGTGGAAATATTGTAGTTCAACATCCAGGAAAAACCAAAAACTTACTCTGTTTATATCATGGTCGTCGCTTCGAATTGGATGGGTCATTCAAACGAATGCCTGAATTTAGTGAAGCAGAAAACTTCCCTCGTCCTTGCGACAACCTTCATCAATTCCCGGTTTTTAATTGGAAAAAATTTCTTTTCACAAGCCTTGATCCTATTTTTGACTTTTCCGAAATTGTTGAAAAACTCAATGAACGCCTGGGTTTCTTACCTCTCCATGAATTCAAACTAGACAAAAGTCGTGGGAAAGATTATTTAATTAATTGTCATTGGGCATTGTATTGCGACAATTACTTAGAAGGTTTTCACATTCCATTTGTGCATGCAGATTTGAATAATATTTTGGATTATGGAAATTATAAAACGGAAATTTACGAGCATCTTAATTTACAAATTGGGTATGCAGATGATGCTCAAGAAGTATTCGATTTGCCAGAAGGACATATTGATTTTGGGAAAAAAGTAGCCGCATATTATTATTGGATTTTTCCAAATATGATGCTTAATTTCTACCCTTGGGGATTGTCGATTAATATTGTAAAACCTATCAGTTTGAACAAAACTAAAGTCTCTTTTATCTCTTATGTTTATGATGAAACAAAATTGGATAGCGGCGCAGGAGCATTGTTAGACAAAGTGGAAAGGGAAGATGAATTTGTCGTCGAAGGAGTGCATCAAGGATTAAAATCTCGTTTTTATAAAGCTGGAAGATTCTCTCCAACCATGGAAAAGGGAGTACATCATTTTCATTCTTTGTTGGCAAAATATTTAGGATAAAACAATTGTAATTATATTGTTATGTAAATCATTTTTTCTCTATACATGCTATTGGCACAATCGCTGAAGCATTATCTAACAATATATTCCCGTTGGGAACTTCAAGCGTTGGTGTTTGAAAGAATGCTTCCAAAACAATAAAGTTCAACTTTTCTTTTGGAGAAAAAGTAAAAGTATATTTTTCCCAATTTGTATTTTTAACTAAACTACTTTCCGCTAGCAATTGAGTCTTATCACAAAACCCTTTTCCTCCCCAAATTCTTAATTTAATCGGAGTGGTAAAATTAACTTCATCATCGCTTCCTCGAACTGAACTTTTATATTGAGGAGATGTGCATAAATAAATACTAAAAGAATAACATATATCTGGGCTCAAAGGTTCTTTTAATTTTTGAGCAACAGATTCCCATGATTCATTTTCTCGAACGACCATTCCTAAATAAGTAGTATCACGCATAGCTGTTTTCGTCACTCCAAAACTATTGTACCCTTTTTCCAAATTAACAGGATGTGTATCAGGTGGTGTCTCCAATGGAAAATTAATATCACCGCAATCATACCACCCACGAGGTTGTTGACTTGGTCTTGGAAAATCCTCAAAACTAGGATTACTCAATTGGATCACTCCATCCTGCGCATTTCCAACCATCAAAAAAAGAAAAGTAAAACCAAAAAGTAGGAATTGAATTTTAGTATTTTTCATTGGGGAACGTTTATATTTTTTGGTTCTAAGACAAATCCTGTGAACTAAACCCTTCGGGTTTAGTTCACAGGATTTGTCTTAGAATTTTTTTTGTCGAAAATTGAGAACTTAAATATACTGATTAAAAAAAAATTGCCTGCATTTTTACAATCAAAAATGCAGGCAAAATAATTTTTCCTATCGCTGAAAAGAATTACTCTTTCCCTCCTTTTAATTTATCTTGATATATTTTCAGCGCAGTCCAATCCCCATCAACTGCCATTTTTGCTTGCTTTGGCCAAGTACCTGGATTCGCTAATTTGTATCGTGAACCAGCAGCATCAAGGATGACTTGAATTTCTTCTGGCTTTGACTCTGATAATTGTTTCCAAGTTTTGATACCGCCATCTTTTAGCAAGCTTTCAATTTTCGGACCGATGCCTTCGATTACTTTATGGTCATTTTGTTTTACGTTCGCAAAACCTAAAAATTTAAAGTATAATTTTTCTGCCTTTGAATCACTTTCTTTTCCATCAGGACTTCCTAACACTTTTTGTAAGACAACCAATTTATCCCATTCATTTTCATTGGCCAAACTTGCTTGCTCCGCCCAAGAAGATGGATCGTGCATTTTATATCGAGGACCAGCTTTATCTAAAATCACTCTCAATCGTAGCTTACTCATTTCTGATAAATCCTTCCACGTATCAACTCCTTCGCTATGTAGCACCCCCTCAATCTTAGGTCCAATACCTTCAACAATTTGTAAATTACTATTCGCAAAAGCTAAGGCATAACCTGAACTCTGTCCTTCAGAATCTTCCTTTTTCTTGTCCTTCTTGTTTTTATTTTTCTTCTTGCTTTTTTTCTTTTTCTTCTTCTTATTTTTTCTCTTCTTGCCTTCACCCGGTTCAGATTCTTCTTCTGTAGGTCGAGAAGCAAGTAGCAATTCTAATTCAGTAATTCGAGCTTGTAGTCCTTCTCTTTCTACTGAAAAATCTTCCGAAGTATCATCTATCCCTCCATGAAGTTTCATTTCCATGTCTCCAAAGTTCGTTTTTAAATGAGCATAGTCCGCTTCCATTTTAGTATTTGCCTCGTAGGACAAAGCTAATTTTTTCTCTAAATCTGCAATGCGAGTTTGCTGCTCTTCCAAAGCTTGGATTTGTTCATTAGAATTAGAGTCGCCAGATTCAGAATTGTTAGCATCTAGCTGAGTTTGCATTTCTGTAAAGTTGATTTTTAAGGCAGAATAATCATCTTGTAATTTAAAATTAGTATTTCTAGATTTTTCAAGTTGAGACTCCAAATCAACGATATGGTTTTCCCATTTCGAAACATCCACATCTCCACCGCCGCCAGTTGATTCTAGTTCCTTATATTTTGATTCCAATGCTCTGTAGCGAACATCCGAGTCTGCCAATCTTGATTTTGCTGTAGCAAATTCACCACTTATTTTTTCACGATCATATTTCGCTTGTGCTAAGTCAGATTCCGTTTCGGTAAATTTCTTTTTCCAATTTTTAATATCACCATGCAGTCCCTTTTTTTCTGATTCTAATCGACTACCTTTTGTCCAGTCCCATAATAACCAACCTAAAATCCATGCTCCTAACAAAAGTGGAATCAGCCACCAAGAGCAATTTACACACCAAGAAAAAATTCCTAAATATATTGATGAAGTCATTGTTGTTTTTGTTTTTGTTCTTTGAAAATGTGTCTAAGAACGATTTTTTAAAATGATAAAAAAGAAGTCATTATATTTTTCAACATATTACTTCAAAGTGATCTCCACTCTCCTATTTTTATGTTCCCCTTCTCGAGTTCGATTGGAAGCAATAGGAAATCGTTCCCCTTTTGAGTCTACTGAAATTTTGCTCTTATCAGCCCCATATTCCGCCAACAAATTTCGAATCTTAATCGCTCGTTGTAAACCTAAATCATAATTGTACTCTGAATCACCAGTACTATCTGTATGCCCAACAATGTGAGCAGATTTACCCGTTTGTTGAAGGTGTTCTGCCAACTCTGGGAGATAATCATCCATCTCTTTATTCTCTTCTTTGTCTGAAGAATTGAAAGGGAAATTGATTCTAATATTATTGATGTCAAATGATCGAATAGTCGTATCATTTACTCTCGACCTCTTCACCCAATTGAATTCTGAAGACTCAAAAGGATTATCTTTTGAACCTTCAAGATCATCTACCAATTTGCTGTTGATGATAATTCGATCTTCTCCAATAAAATCTTTAAACAATTTTCTCAACTCATCAGCTCGTGCCATTCCCATATTTTCAAAACCTTCAGGAATCTCTTCATCTGAAAAATAATAACCTGTGATTTCGAGATCTTTATCATCTTCCAGTCCATCCAAGATGTCATTTTGATATGCTTCAAAATTAGGAGAAAGAATAGGGCTTGGATCAGACCAATTAAATGTAGGTATGCCACTATCTAAATTAGCATTGGAAAGATCATCATCAGGCGGGTCGTCAACTGGTGCAAGAACTGTTGCTGCATCACCGCTGCAGGTTCCTATAATTTTCTGGGTGTATAACCAATGCCCCACGATGAAATAGAGCAAGGTGAAAATCAGTAAAAAAATGGTTCTTAAACTCATAGTTATGTTTTAATAAAAAAAATAGGGTAATAAAATTATATTAATTTGACATGGAACGTTAGTCGTTTGAAGGTCGCACATACAATTTCATTTTAAAATAAATCCTTTGATTCTTTTTGTTTTAGCTAATTTAAAAAATTAAACTGAGAATCGAAGTTTTTTTAATAACTGAAAATTAGGTCTAGGGAATATAATCTGTTGATTTACTTAGTCCGTTTAAAACATAGACGAAAAGATTCCGAAAAAGAAACGTTATTTGTGGTTTTTACGTTAAAAAAATCATAGAAACAAGTAGTCAACTATTTTTTCAAAAATCAAAATCACATTTAAATGAAAATTTTAGTTATCGGTGGAGGTAATATGGGATTGACCTATGCCCAAAGTTTTTTGAGAAGTCATATCACCAACAAAGAGGATATGATGATTCTAGAGAAGTCACCAGAGAAAGCAGCCATTCTTTCTCAAAAAGATATAGGAACCGTTTACGGGTCACCAGAGGGTTGTTTTACCAAAGCAGATTTAATTATTTTTGCAGTTAAACCACAAGATGCAAATGTATTGTTTGAAACTTTGAAACCACTTGCGGATAGCCAACAGGTTTTCCTTTCCATCATGGCTGGTGTAAAAATCGAAACGATTTGTGATGCACTTGGTGTAAAAAAAGTAATTCGTGCGATGCCTAATTTACCCGCTCAAATTGGCATGGGAATGACCGCCTTTACTTCTTCTAATGAAGTGACTCGAATCGAATTGGTCATGGTGCAAAATCTTCTCAATACAACTGGTAAAACTATTTATGTAGAAAATGAAAAGGCAATTGATGCTTCAACTGCGATTTCCGGAAGTGGTCCTGCTTATGTTTTTTATTTTATGGATGCGATGATGAAAGCTGCCAAAGGAATGGGATTTAATGAATCAGAGGCAGAGCTTTTGGTGAGTCAAACTTTTAAAGGGGCAGTTGATTTGTACAATAAAAATAATTTCTCTTGCGAAGAATGGATTGCAAAAGTTTCTTCTAAAGGTGGAACGACGGAAGCAGCGATGGCTTCTTATCATGATAAAAAATTGAATGATGATATTATCGCTGGAGCTCAAGCGGCTTTTGATCGAGCAGAGGAATTAGGGAAAGTGAAGGTTGTTTAATTTTTGAAAATTGAATATCCAACACTCAATAGACTTTATTCGATGGACGTTGAACGTTAGACGTTTTATGTTCTCCCATACAACTTCATTTAGAATAAAATCTAATAAAGAATGTCCAATATCCAAGTTGAGTATTGGATACTCAATTAACTTATCTCGTTACTTTTTTAAACCCTAGCGTTATTGGAGAAAAAAATTATGAAGCCCTTTTCTCTTTTATTTTTAATGTTTTCCTTCTCTCCCGTTTTTCTTTTTTCCCAAAAAAACATAGATCCCACTTTTGAAACATTTAAAGGGACGGCCTATGAAATCCCTAAGAAGGAAGGGTTCGGTATGAAGTATCATCCAAAGTTTGAAAAGTATCCTGTCATCACTACTTTCGAATGGAATGAAATTAATATTCCAGAAACAGATGACTCTATCCTTTTTCCAGATGTAAATAAACGATATGGTTTTGCTCTAATTTTGACTTCGACGGTACATATTATTACCGAGGGTTGGTATAAATTTTCTCTAAATTCAGATGATGGTTCTCTGCTTTGGATTGATAAAAAATTGGTGGTCAACAATGACGGAACTCATCAAATGCAGTTTAAAGAAGATTCTATCGCACTTGCTCCAGGAAATTATCCAATCAAAATTTGGTATTTCCAGGGGTTTCCAGATAGATATGGATTTCAATTAAATGCTTCATTTTATCGGAAATTAAATCCAACCGAATCGCTTACTCCACTTGAAAAGAAAAGTAAGAAAGAGAAAAATATCAAGTTGGTAATTTCTAATCAAGTCCTTAATTTTGATCATAATAGTTATCGACTTGATGGAAAAGCAAAATTATTTTTAGATGATTTTTGTAAGAAGACACTTGCAAAAGTAGATCCTGAAAAAATTAAATTAATAAAAATTTCTGGCCACACCGATAATTCAGGAAGTGAAAATTACAATGCCCAACTCTCATTGCAACGTGCAGAATCACTTGCCAATGAATTAAAAAAAAGGATTTTGTCAGACGAAATAAAATATGAATTAAAAGGACTTGGTGAAAGTCAACCGATCGCCTCTAACAATACTCAAAAGGGAAAATTAGAAAATCGAAGAGTAGTTTTGGAAATTATTTTTAAGGAAAATTAAACTGGAGGAAATGCGTAAAACTATTCTTGAAATTATATTAACGACAACGTTATTTTTTGTTTCCTACCCATTACTTTTTTCTCAAAATCTAGTTCCAAACCATTCTTTTGAAGAAGTGGGAAATTTACCTTTGCGTGGACCAAAAAGAAATTCCTTTGAATTTGAACATAAAAGTGGTTACCTCTCTTTTCAATCTAATTTGAAATATTGGAAAGCGGCGTCTGACGCAACTCCAGATTTAAGAATTATTCCTAAAAGTTATTGGAGAGATTGTCAAAAGGTTTACAAGGATTGTAATGTTGCTAAAACAGGAGGTCACGTAGCTGGAATTATGACTTTTTTAAAAAATACCAACACCGATTTTTTTCGAGAATATATTCAAATCAAACTCAAAAAAACCATCAAACCTGGCATCAAAACTTACTGCGAACTTTGGATTCAAAAAGACCGTCAGGCCAAATTAGTTTCCAACAATATTGGATTTTATTTTTCTCAAAAAAGTTTCTACGAAGAGACAGAAGACTTTATTGAAAAAGAACCACAAATCAATCATTCAGAAATTATAAATCAAGAAAATCTTGAATGGGTAAAAATTGAAGGCACTTTTATTCCAGATGAACCACTCATTTATTTGACCATTGGGAATTTTTATAACAATGAGAATACAAAAGTGGAACCTTTCAAAAGATATAGAGGAGCATCTTGGACTCCCGCCTATGCTCATTACTTAATTGACGATGTGAGAGTATGGCAGGAAGGTGATGTCCCTGAGGAAAAACCAGTTTTTGAAATTACTGAAATTGACAAAAATCAACCTGTCATTTTAAAAAATATCTTTTTTGATTTTGATCAATCTACACTTCAACCAACTTCTTTTGAAGAACTAAATCAACTTTTTGATTTTTTACAAAAAAATAAAAAAGTCAAAATTGCGATTCATGGACATACTGATAATCGAGGGAATGAAACTTACAACTTAAACCTTTCTACAGCCCGTGCGCATACTGTTATGACTTTTTTAATTAAAAAGGGAATCGAGCAGGAACGACTACAATCAAAAGGTTGGGGAGAAATTCAAGCGGTGGAAACCAATGATACAGAAGTAGGAAGAGAAAAAAATAGAAGAGTGGAATTTGTAATCTTGGAGAAATAATTTGGGAGATTGGTTAATTTGTCGTGACACGATTTTAAACCGTGCCACGACGAAATAAATCTATTCTCACTTAATACCTAAAATCTCTGCTTGGATGGTTTTTGATTTATCTTTGGTGTACCAAATTTGAGCATTCTTTTTTGCTTCATCCCAAATCTCTTTACTATCCTCTGGATTATTCGAAGCATTTAATTTAGCTTCCATCACCATTTCCTGCACTTCAGTTGGACGTGGCCCCCAACTGTTCAACACTTCCAAACTTTCGGAATCGAGAACAATCAAAATTGGAATGGAACGAGAACCATTAGTTAAAAACTGATCCATTATCTCTAGATTTTCGTCTCGAAGAATCATCTTCAAGTTAATATTATCATTTTCTGCAGCCAACTTATTGAGTACCGGAATAATCTGTGCAGCATCTCCACACCAAGCTTCGGTAATGACGAGCCAAGTAATTTTTCGATTTTCTTTTTGAATTTGAGCCAAAGTAACTTCTGTCAATCGAGTAGTCTTATCCAATCGTTTCATTCTGAAAATATTCAACTTCGTATAATTCAGCATTGCATCACTATGGTTATCTCCAGTAGTTTTTCCTTGTGCAAATAACTCATCGACTTTAGTTCGGTAATCATCATAAGTCCAAGCGTTATTGATAACTTCTCTAGTTATTTTTTTCATTGATTTCTTTAATTTATACATCTAAAAATTGGTGATTTTATGATTGAAAAACAGTAAATTAGACTTGAAAGTTTAAAGAATAAAACAAACTTGTCATTTGAAAGACAAGACATTTATCCTATGAAAACTCTAATTTGCTTTAAGAATGTAAAAAAAGCATTTTCTTTTTGATTTCTACGGCTCTTATGTCGGCTAATATCCAGTATAAAACACTCTAAGTTTTTTCCGTATTTTGTGAATGTTTTAATTTTGGAAAAATTTAAATATTTAAAACCTTGACCTATGAAAAAAATTTACATCCCATTTATCCGAATGGATAAAGCGTTGCTCTTTTGCTTGTTTTTAGTCGTATTTAGTTTTAGCTCAAAAAACACTACTGCGCAAACTTTGGAAGAAATTCCTAACCCAACTGATTATACTTTAAGTTGGTTTTCAGGAGGAGAAGAAGGCGATCTATTTTTTGAATATTACGATCCTAATTTCTATACCGGTTTGTTCCATTATGATGGAATGGATTTAAATTCAATTCCATTTGCAGGTGATTTGAATTTCCCATTTTATTCTCATGAATATAATGGTAATTTTTATTTTACAGCATACGATGCCAATTTTTATCAACTCTTAGTCGAGTACGATGGTGGAACAAGTGCTGTTGAGTTGCCTATTCCAGCAGGACTTCAATATGGAGGATATGTTGGTGAGTATAATGCAAAAATGTATCTCTTCTTGTATGATAACAATTTCAATACATTATTCTATGAATATGATGGAACTACGCTCACCGAAGTGGGAGGGCCAGCAGGTTTGACGTTTGGTAACTTCATTTCCATATTTAGTGATGTAATGTATTTATCTTTTTATGATTCGAATTTTGATTACCAGATGGTAGCATTTGATGGAACAACTTTCACTCCGATTGCAAACCCAGCAGGAGTTCAATATTCATTTTTCATAGGTGAGACGAGCGATCAGATGTATTTGTCATTTTATGAAAATTTGAATTTCACTAACTTCTTATACTTATTTGATGGAAATACCCTTACGGAAGTTGCCAATCCAACTGGATTTGAATTTTCTTGGGTTGTATATTTAGATCCTGATGGAGGAACTTCTTATTTGAACTATTACGATCAAAATTTCTATAATTTCATTTTCGAATTAAATGGAACAACCTTAACGCAATTACCAGTTCCTACAGGTTTACAATTTCCATTTTATGTCAATAGATTTGATGGACGTGATTTCTTTGGAATGTATGATATAAACTTTAATCTGGTTTTATTTGGATATGACGGAACTGACTTTATCGAAGTTGATGCACCAGCTGGTTTTACATTTACCCAATACGCTGATACGATAGGTGGTGTAGCGTATTATGCATATTATGATACGAACTTTAATAATCAGTTGACAAAATTAGAAGCTGGAAGTAATACCGTAGTTGAAGTCGCTGGGCCAGCTAATTTTACGTACAGTAATTTTGCAGCTTCTGCCAATGATAAACTTTTCCTTGGATATAATAATAGCAATTTTGAACAAACGCTTTTCATTTTTGATGGAAATGAGTTTACAGAAGTAGTTAATCCTTTGGGGAAAGTCTACAGCTTTATGATGACGGAAGATCAAGGATATTTATATTTAAGATATAATGATCTTAATTATTACCAAGGAACCTTGTACAAATTACGTCCAAATTCCATCCCAACTTCAGCAGATAATTCTGTGACTACATTTATCGATATTCCTTATTTCTTTAAGCAAAATGATTTCTCTTTTGCTGATACAGATGGAAGTGATACATTGAGTTCAATCATGATTACTGAAGTGGAAACGGTTGGAAATTTGTTCCTAGACGGAGCACATGTATATGTTGGTGATATTATTTTGGTGGAAGATTTGTCCAACTTAGTTTTCTTTCCAAACACGGGTGACGAAGCATTAAATTATGATGCATTCAAATTCAGAGTGTCTGATGGAGATGATTTTAGTGATGTGGAATATGTGATGACTATAAATGTAGTTGATGCTGCCACCTCAACTGAAGATAATTTCTTAAATGCGAATGTATTGTTATATCCAATTCCAGCAGATCAATTTACCACACTTCAGATCAATGCAACAAAAGCCATTGAAACGTTGAATGTGAGAATTGTTTCGATGAATGGACAAGTTGTTTTACAACAATCATTTAATCAAGTTGGAGAAGAATTCCAACATCAATTTGATATGAGCAACTTCGCCAATGGACAATATATTTTACATGGAATCTCGCCAAATGGAATTGTAGCGAAAGGGATTTCGGTGAAAAGGTAAAACAGTTAAACAGTTAAACAGTTAAACAGTTAATTTTCATAAAAAAAGCTGAGTAAAATAATTTACTTTTACTCAGCTTTTTTTTATGATTTCTTTTAGTGAAAAGAATTAAATAAGTTGAGCCAGAATGCGCTGTAATTTTTTCTTGTAAAAAGTTTAAAAAATCGTTGCATAGCCTTCGCTACGGAACTATTTTTTAAGATTTTTAGAAGGAAAAAGAACAAGCATAATGGTTCAAATTATTTAGTTCTTTTCACTTACTTCAACTTCTTACTCTGCAAGTCCTAAATATTCTATATCAAAAACCAAGGCAGCATTCGGAGGAATTCGTTGTCCACTTCCTCTAGGACCATATCCTAAATTAGAAGGAATATAAAATTCATATTTCGAACCTGGAGTCATTAATTGAACTCCTTCAGTCCATCCTGGAATCACTTGGTTCAAGAAAAACTCAGCAGGTTTACCTGTTTTAACAGAGGTATCGAATACCGTCCCGTCAATTAATTTACCTGTGTAAATTACTTTTACTTTATCTGTAGCTTGTGGCTTAGCTCCTGATCCTTCTTGAATAACTTTATATTGCAATCCACTTGGAGTAACTTGAACTCCTTCTTTTGCTTTATTTTCTTCAAGAAATTTTACTCCACCTGCCATAGATTTCTCTTGAGCAGCAGATTGCATTTTTTGTCCAAATGCACTCAAAATAGTTTGCATTTGCTCTTCGGTTAACCTTGCATTTCCTGCAACACCTTCAGTAATTCCATTTTTGAACAGGTTGATATCCATGCCTTTTCCTTCACCCATATCTTCTTCGATTTTGGTCAAAGATTCAGATACAGATAATCCATACGCATAAGAAACAGAATCTATCGAAGTACCCATTGGTAAAGCTGCGCCTCCTCCTGTTGAACCATTTCCGCAGGCAGATAATAAAATAATGGCAGGAATAAAATATAATAATTTTTTCATTTTAAATTTATAATGTGTTATCAATATGTTTATCGGGCGCGAAATTACAAAAATATTAATCATTCAAAAGAAATAATTGTTAAGTATGAAAAGGACATTCCAATTAATCAACATTTGATTCAGTTCTCTGGTTGAAAAGAATATCTTTAATCTTAGAGCATGTTGGGAAATTAGATTTTGAGTTAGAAACAGTTCAATTTTTGATGAAACGATGCGAAAAAATTGGAATGTAGTAGGCACTATTTAACTGTTTTTTCAAAGAAGCGTCATCAAAAAAGGACGTTTTTAGTCGAAATTGAATTTTCCACCAAGCTCTTAATACACGGTATTAGAAATTCCACAAATCTATTTTTATGATAAAAAATAAACTCCAAGCCCTTTTTAATCCCGAACAATACCACGGTTGGGGAAAAACGAAAAAATATTTTGAAGGATGGTATTACAAGATTATCAATGCTGATGAGTCCAAGGCATTTGCATTTATTCCAGGTATTGCTATGGATGAAAATGGGGTGCAACAAGCATTCGTACAAGTTTTGGATGGAAAAAACCTTACAGCTGAATATCATAAATTTGATGCTCAACAATTCATTCCAGAAGAAGGAAAATTTGAAGTCAACTTGGGCAACAACTTTTTTTCAACTAAAAGAATTAATTTAAATTTACCCACCGCAACAGGTGAATTAACTTTTGAAAATCAAATTCCTTGGTCAAGTTCTTGGTATTCGCCAGGTATTATGGGGCCATTTTCCTTTGTCCCATTTATGCAATGCTATCATGGAATATTGAGTATGGATCATACTATTCAAGGAACTTTAAAAATCAAAGGGGAAGATATTGATTTTTCCAATGGAAGAGGATATATGGAAAAAGATTGGGGACGTTCTTTTCCAAGTGGATATATTTGGATGCAGACGAATCATTTTTCTCAACTAGGAATTTCAGTAAAAGCTTCCGTTGCAAAAATTCCTTGGATGGGAACCTCCTTTGTTGGATTTATTGGCGGAGTCTGGTTGCATGATCGCTTGATTGAGTTTACCACCTATAATTTTACTCGTTTACGGAAGTCTTTTGCTGATGAGAAAAAGGTAGAATTGGTTTTGGAAAATCGTAAGCATCGTCTAGAAATTTTCGCTCATCGAGAAGCTGCGACTTCGTTAGCCTCCCCTATTTTGGGATTTATGGATGGAAGAATTGAGGAAAGTATGACCGCAAAAATTGAAGTAAAATTATTTGATAAGAAAAATAAAAATGTATTATTACAAGATACAGGTAGGAATGCAGGATTGGAAGTAGCGGGAAAGGTGAGTGAAATTTTAGTAGGAAATTAGATCATATTTAAAATGAATTACAAACAATCCATCCTAGGAAGTTCCATTGCATTTATTTTAGCGACTAGTTGTTGTTGGCTACCTTGGTTAATTATTGCGATTGGTGGAGCGACTGGATTAGCTGGATTGAATGCAGGTCTCGAAAAATTTAGTGGAATATTTATGCTGGCTGGAGTTGGATTTTTAGGACTCGGTTTCTTCCAATTTTACAAAAATAAAAATAAAAACATGAAAAAAACAGCCATCTTAGCATCAACCATCACTTGTCCAAAATGCCATCACCAAAAAGAAGAAATCATGCCGACTGATGCTTGTCAATATTTTTATGAATGTGAAAATTGTAAAACTATTTTAAAACCAATTAATAATGATTGTTGCGTTTATTGTAGTTATGGGACGATTTCTTGTCCTCCAATTCAGTTAGATGAAGCATGTTGTTAGTGCTTAAATATGTATAGCATTTAAAAGATTTATTGATTGAACCTACGAAGAACAATTTAATCTCACTTGGAATAATTAAGTTTTGATTTTTATTTTAGGAAAACAAAAATTGGAAGGAAAACCATGAGAAGTAAGAAGCGGGCGAGGGTCCTGCGTTGCTTGATTCGGTGAATCAAAGAGCGATTGGAAAATAAAAATGAGGGTGTGGGAGCCTGCATGAGTAAAGCTATTTTTTCGCCTAGAATTTTTTGGTTTTTTTTTTCAATGAAAAAAAGAACAATGCTGTGTTCATCCACAAACTTCAAACAGTAAAACAAAATTATTTAAATCAAGATAAGTTAATCAATAGAACATCAAATAGTTAGATTTTTTAATCAAAGACCTCCATGAATATGACCTTCCGAAAAGCAACAAAAAACGATCTCCCAAAAATTATCGAAATGCTCTCTGATGATAAATTAGGAAAACTCAGAGAAGATTTTCAAGAACCACTTCCTCCAAAATATTATCAAGCCTTCGAAAATATCAATCAAGATAAAAATCAAGAATTGATGGTCATCGAAAATAATGACGATGAAATTATTGGAACTTTACAATTAAGTTTTATTCAATACTTAACTTATCAAGGAGGAATTAGAGCTCAAATCGAAGCAGTCAGAATCCGAAAAGACCAACGTGGAAAAGGGATTGGAGAACAATTATTCAAATGGGCCATCACTCGATCAAAAGAAAGAGGTGCTCATCTTTTACAATTAACCACAGATAAAAAAAGACCAGAAGCAATTAATTTTTATAAAAAACTTGGATTTACTGATTCTCACGAAGGAATGAAATTACATTTTTAAAATAATTAAAATCAAAACATGCCTTTTAAATTTTTCACTTTTCTCTTATGCTTATTTTTTTGTAACAATACATTTGCACAAAAAGAGGTACCCAAAAAACCATTCGTAATCGGCGAAATAGTTGAACTACAATCCGATATCTTGAATGAAAAAAGAACCCTAAATATTTATCTGCCTGAAGGATATCATCCTGATTCTGCCGCTACCTACTCAGTAATATATCTGCTCGATGGATCGGCTGATGAAGATTTTATTCATATTGCAGGAATGGTACAGTTTGCCAATTTCCCTTGGGTGGAACTCCTTCCAAAATCAATTGTGGTTGGAATCGCGAACGTTGATAGAAAACGAGATTTCACCTACCCCACTTTGGTCACAGAAATAAAAGAAGCATTCCCAACTTCTGGAAAGTCTGTTAATTTTATTAATTTTTTATCAAAAGAACTTCAACCTTTTATTGATAAAAATTATAAAACCAATTCAACTAAACTGTTGCTTGGTCAATCGCTTGGAGGACTGGTTGCTACAGAAATTTTATTTAAACAACCTGACCTATTTTCACATTATATAATTATAAGTCCTAGCCTTTGGTGGGATGATCAAACTTTATTAAAAGTAGAACCAGTATTTTTAAAGCCTGATTTCCAAAAAGAACTTTCTATTTTTATAGGTGTTGGAAATGAAGATAAATATAAAGTGATGGAAACCGATGCAAGAGCATTATTTACTATCTTAGAAAAAGAGAAAAAAGAAAATGTTAAGACCCATTTTCAATTTTTCGAAAATCTAACTCATGGAGATATTCTTCATCTAGCTGTTTATGAGGCATTCAAGGTTTTATTTAAAAAAGAAGAAAAGTAATATTAATGGATTCCAGATTAGCCACTACTCATGACATTCATCAAGTCATGGCGCTCCAAAAAGAAAACCTTTTTGCCAATCTTTCAGAATCGGAACGGGAAGATGGTTACGTCACTACGCCATTCACTTATGCTCAAATCAGAGAAATCATCGGTCAAAAAGGGCTATTTGTAACTGAAATGAAAGGAGAAATTGCCGCCTATGTCTTTGCAGGAAGCTGGAAATATTTTTCTCAATGGAAAATGTTTAAAGTTATGATCGCCAGTTTACCTAAATTAATCTTTGATGGAAAAAGATTAAATACTCAAAATACTTTCCAATATGGACCAATTTGTATTCACAAAAAATATAGGGGAAATGGCATCTTAGAGTCAATTTTTGAAAAAATGAGATTAGAGATGGTAAAAAAATATCCAATAAGTATTACTTTTATAAACAAAGAGAATAAACGTTCTCTTTTTGCTCATACTCAAAAGCTAAATTGGGATATTATTGATGAGTTTGAATTTAACAATAATACCTACTTGACACTTGGATTTGATATGAAAAATTCGGTTTTATAAATCGAAAAAATTTAGAGTATGTCTAAAAAATTAACGAACTGAGAATCAATAGTTTATTGTTAGGTTCATAAAATATTGCCTTTCAGGAAGTTAAAATTTAAACATACTCATAGAACGTACAAAACAAAACATTTACAGAAAATCCTTAAAACGCAAGCTTTTGAACAATTTTTCGTTTAAAGCTAAATACCTTTTTACCCTAGCCATTATTTTCTTGATAAAAGTCACCTAATAAAAGTTAAACTAGTTTGCTTATTATTAGAATTAAAATCAATAGCTTACGCTGTTTTTAAAGCAACTACTTTTTCTATTTAGTACCATATTATTTTACCAGCTTAAAACCTTGACAAATGAGTGTACCTACTGTTAGGTTCAACAAAAAAGACAGACCTGAATTTTATAAAGAATTAAACCGACGAGTTAATAAATATTTTAAGGATAATAATCTTTCCAAACATGCTAATCTAAACATGAAAATCAAAACAGCCTTTATGGTTGGTTTATATTTCATTCCGCTTTTCATGTTGCTTTCGGGAGCATTGACTACTTTCTGGCCAATATTTACAGCTTATATAATTATGAGTTTAGGAATGTCTGGAATTGGATTATCTATCATGCATGATGCTAATCATGGCTCCTACTCTACCAATAAAACAGTTAATCATGTCCTCGGATATTTGATCAATTGTATTGGAGGATACCATGTAACATGGAAAATTCAACACAATGTATTGCATCATTCTTTTACGAATATTCACGAACACGATGAAGATTTAAATCAAAATGTGATGCGGTTTTCTCCTAACCAAGAACGAAAACCTATTTTCAAATATCAAGCATATTATTGCACCCTATTTTATGGATTGCTATCTATTTTTAGATTTGCTGTCAAAGACCTTCAACAACTTTTGCGTTATAATAAAATGGGATTATTGAAAGATCAAGGGCTTTCTTTCCCTTCAAGATTGGCTGAATTGATCTTGGTAAAATCATTGTACCTAGTCATTACTTTATTAATTCCAATGTACATTTTACCGATTGCTGCTTGGCAAACATTTTTAGCGTTCTTTGTGATGCATTATATTTCAGGGTTGATTTTCGCTTACATTTTCCAACCTGCTCACATTATTGAGGAAGTTGATTTTTATGTAAAAGATGAAACTGGAAGTGTAGAAAACAACTGGGCCATTCATGAAATGAGAACTACCGCTAATTTTGCTAATGGAAGTACAATTTTCGCTTGGTTTATTGGTGGATTAAATCATCAGGTGGAGCATCATTTATTTCCACATGTTTGTCATGTTCACTATAAAAAAATCTCAAAAATTGTCAAAGCGACTGCGGAGGAATATGATGTTCCTTATCATGCTCACAAAACATTTTTTGATGCAGTAAAAAGTCATTTGACACTCATGCATCAATTAGGAACAGGAGAATATGATAGAAAGGTGAAGGAGAAAAAGATGCAATTAGGACTCGCTGAGGCTTAGTTTTTCCATAAATAATATAAAAAAGGCTAAATGATCTGTTGATCATTTAGCCTTTTTTATGAATATTTACATATTACCAACATTTCCCCTACCTTTGCACCCTTATTTAAAATAAATCACGGCTTAATTCTAATAAATTTTGTTCAAAATAGGGTTCGTTCAACGTCTATCGTAAAACGTCCCATCATAAATTATTAGCATTTAAGTCTCAATAAAATATATGACATTTCAAGATCTAAACATCGTAGAACCGATTTTAAAATCTCTTAAAATCGAAGGATACACACACCCTACTCCAATTCAACAACAATCCATTCCTATACTTTTACAAGGCAAAGACCTACTTGGTTGTGCTCAAACTGGAACTGGAAAAACCGCTGCATTTGCCATTCCAATTATTCAACATTTATATAATGATCGGAGTCGTCAACTCAATCGACGAAAAGTAAAAGCACTTGTTGTCACACCAACTAGAGAGTTAGCGATTCAAATTGGGGAGAGTTTTTCTACTTATGCTAAATTTACCAACATAAAAAATACGGTTATTTTTGGAGGAGTTAAGCAAGGCCGACAAACCAATGCTTTGCGAGACGGAGTAGATATTTTGGTAGCCACTCCAGGGCGATTATTAGATTTGATGGATCAAGGTTTTATCAGTTTAAAAAATATCGAATACTTTGTTTTGGATGAAGCAGATCACATGTTGGACATGGGATTTATCGTTCCAATTCGAAAAATTGTTTCCAAATTACCTGAACGAAGACACTCTTTATTTTTCTCAGCAACTATGCCTCCAAGCATCGTTGAATTGTCTGGAAAAATTTTAGGTCGCCCTGAAAGAGTAACCATCAAACCGGAGCAAGCAACTGCCGAAAGAGTGGAGCAAGCGGTTTATATGGTAGCCAAATCCAATAAAACCAAACTCCTCATTCATATCCTTAAAGAAAAGCAAAGTGATGCCACCCTAGTTTTTTCAAGAACTAAACATGGCGCTGATAAAATTGTAAAATTACTCAATCGAGCAGAAATAAAAGCTGCTGCCATTCATGGAAACAAATCTCAAAATGCGCGACAACGAGCATTAAAAGATTTTAAAGAAGGTCGATTGGAGGTACTCGTCGCAACAGATATTGCAGCTCGTGGAATTGATGTGAGCGACTTATCATTAGTAATTAATTATGATCTACCCAACATTCCAGAAACTTATGTTCACCGAATTGGTCGAACTGGTCGAGCGAGAGCTAGTGGGATTGCACTTTCATTTTGTAATGAAGAGGAAAGAGCTTATTTAAAAGATATTCAAAAGTTAATTCGACAACAAATTGAGGTAATCAACGACCAACCTTACGTGGATGACTTGACTGAAATTATTGAAAAGAAAAAACAAGGGGGACGAAATTTCAAACGTAAACCTAGACCTCAAGGACAAGGCGGAAATCGTAGAACAGGTGGCGGAGGAAGTGGACGTGGACCAGGCGGAGGTGGACGTGGACGTGGACGAAGAGGAAATCCTGATCCAAAACCACCTAGTCGACGAAATTAATTTTTTGTTGATCTTCACCAAATATAAAGCATCCCGAATTTTTGATAAATCAAAAATTCGGGATTTCTTTTTACTTTTCTAATTGAAAACAAATCCTACGAACCTTAATATCATTCCTAGTTTTAGTTTAATTTGAAAAAGAATACAGCCTTGATTTTTTCTCTTACTTTTTTTGAAAAAAAAAAAAAGTAGGGAAATGGGAAATTACAAAATAAGCGTAAATTTCTAAATCACTTAGATTATTTAAAATCCCATATTTCGCTCCTGCCCTTCCACATTAAAAAAACGCATCCTCATTCCATTTTCCATCCTCTTTTCCTTAAATTGCATTTCTTATTTTTTCCAAAAAAAACAATACACTTACATGAAAGTATGCATTGCCGAAAAGCCAAGTGTCGCTCGTGAAATTGCTTCCATTTTAGGAGCAAAAACTCGAAAAGACGGATATTTCGAAGGCAACGGTTATGCAGTCACCTGGACCTTTGGGCATTTCTGCACCTTGCTCGAACCAGACGAATATCAAGCGCATTGGAAAAGATGGGACTTTGATTGCTTACCCATGTTGCCCGAAAAATTTGAGACTAGACTGATGAAAGATGCAGGAGTCAAAAAACAATTTGGAATCATCAAATCATTATTTAAAAAAGCGGAAGTCGTCATCAATTGTGGTGATGCAGGACAAGAGGGAGAATTAATTCAACGATGGGTGATCAACGAAGCTAAGTACAAAGGCAAAGTTTTGCGCCTCTGGATTTCCTCCTTGACCTCGGAGGCGATCAAAGATGGTTTTCAAAATTTGATGGATGCTAACCAATTTGATAATTTATACTTTGCTGGTTTTTCGAGAGCAATTGGCGACTGGATTTTGGGAATGAATGCCACTCGATTATACACTTTAAAATATGGTGGATACAAACAAGTGCTTTCTATCGGTCGAGTTCAAACACCAACTTTAGCAATGCTCGTTCAGCGGCATCACGAAATTACCAACTTCAAACCTGAGCCATTTTGGGAATTACAAACCCTCTATCGGGAAGTAATTTTTAATTGTGAAAAAGGAAAATTTCTCAAAAAGGAAGATGGGGAATCTTTATTAGAAAATGTAAAAGGTCATCCATTTACCATCATCGATGTGATCAAAAAAAATGGAAAAGAAACACCTCCCCGTTTATTTGATTTGACGAGTTTGCAAGTACATTGCAATAAACGGTTTTCTTATTCAGCCGATCAAACTTTAAAAATTGTACAAAAATTATATGAACAAAAAGTGGTGACCTACCCACGTGTGGATACTACTTTTTTACCCAATGATGTTTATCCAAAAATTGGAGGAATTTTGCAAAAGATGAATTCTTATAGTCAATTCATTCAACCACTTTTAGGAAAACCGATTCGAAAATCAACCAAAGTTTTCAATGATAAAAAAGTAACGGATCACCATGCAATCATTCCAACTGGTTTTGAAAAAAAATTAGTTTCTCAAGAACAAAATGTTTATGATGCGATTGCTCGAAGATTTATTGGCGCATTTTATCCTGATTGTTTAGTGGCCAAAACTACGGTTCGAGGCGAGTCCAACCAAGTGACTTTTAAAGCACATGGAAAAGAAATTTTAACAGAAGGATGGCGAGTGCTTTTTCCCAAACCTAAAAAAACTAACACCACATCTTCAGACTCAGATTCTGATGATAATAAAAAGAAAAAAGAGGAAGAGGAAAGAATTCTACCTGCTTTCCAAAAAGATGAATCAGGGCCACACGTCCCGTCTTTATTAGAAAAAGTAACTTCTCCTCCCAAAAATTATACGGAAGGAACATTATTACGTGCAATGGAAACCGCAGGTAAAAATGTAGACGATGATGAGTTGCGAGACCTGATGAAAGAAAATGGAATCGGTCGCCCTTCCACCCGTGCTGCGATTATCGAAACCTTATTTCGAAGAAAATATATTGAGCGAAAACGAAAGAATATTTTACCAACTGAAACAGGTGTTAAACTCATCGACACGATCAACAATCCCATGTTGAAATCTGCGGAACTAACTGGTCAATGGGAAAAACAATTGCGAGACATCGAAAATGGAGAATACTCACCTAAGACTTTTATCGACAATATGAAAGGGATGGTCACCCAACTCGTCGATGAAGTAAGAATGGCAAAATCGGTGAAGATTTTTTCAGATGTAAAACCTGATACTAAATTTGCCAAGAAGAAAAAACCTGTCGTAAAAAATAAAATCGAAGGAGCAACTTGTCCAAAATGTCAGCAAGGAAAATTGCTCAAAGGGAAATCTGCTTTCGGTTGCAGTCGATGGAAAGAAGGTTGTAAATTCTTATTGCCTTTTTCATTTATGGATAAAAAAATTCCTGAGAAACAATTATCTCGACTCATTGCTCAAGGTTCCACGATCCAAATCCGAGGATTTAAAAAAGAAGGAAAAAAAGTAAATGGCAATTTAAAATTCAATGATAATTTCGAGTTAATTCTAAAAGAAAAAGAAGCTCGAAAAATCGGCAGTCAACAAATCAAAACTGCTGCTGTTAAAACAAGTAAAGATTCCATGCTGTGCCCAAAATGCAAAATCGGAAAAGTAGTCAAAGGAAAAACTGCCTACGGTTGCAGCACCTGGCAAAATGGATGTACTTGGCGTTTTACATTTGACGACGTTCGAAAAAAGACAGCAGGCAAAACGGTAACCAAACAATTAGTGGAACAAATCCTAGGTGGTGGTCTGCTTTAGCAGACCTAAAAAAAATGAGCACAGCGACTCAAAAAAGCAAAAATCCTTTTCCAAAAAGAATTTCCAAAGAAAAATAACGCTTACGCTAATACAATTACATTTATAAAAAATAAAATCAACCAATGCAAAAAGTTCAAAAATACCTAAAAGACAATCAGAAAAGATTCCTAGAAGAGTTACTTGACCTCTTGCGAATCCCATCAGTAAGTGCAGATCCAGCCTTCAAAAAAGATGTAGCAAAAACAGCAAAATTCGTAGCCAACAACTTAAAAAAAGCAGGCGCAGACAACGTAGAAATTTGCGAAACCAAAGGTCACCCAATAGTCTACGCAGATAAAATCATAGACAAAAATTTACCCACCGTTTTGGTATATGGCCACTACGATGTGCAACCAGCTGACCCAATCGAATTGTGGACTTCTCCCCCATTCGAACCAATCATCAAAAAAACAAAAATCCATCCCAAAGGAGCCATCTTCGCTCGAGGATCTTGCGATGA